>DASSMM010000027.1:0-83108 GCA_035688825.1 Solirubrobacterales bacterium
CTCTGGTTCGACGACTCCTCCGACCTCGGCATCCTCGACCTGCGGGCGAAGGCGCGGCGGCTGCACGCCCAGGAACAGGAGCGCGGCGGCCTCGGCCTGATCATCCTCGACTACATGCAGCTGATGCGCTCCGACGACCACCGCGCCAACCGGGTCGAGCAGGTCGGTCAGATCAGCCGCGGGCTGAAGATCCTCGCCCGCGAGCTCGAGGTGCCGGTGATCGCCATCTCCCAGCTCTCGCGGGCGCCCGAGCAGCGGACGCCGCCCAAGCCGCAGCTCTCCGACCTGCGCGAGTCGGGGCAGATCGAGCAGGACGCCGACCTCGTCGCCTTCCTCTACCGCCAGGACTACTACCGGGACCCCGACGAGGAGCCGGACGGCCTTGCCGACGTGATCATCGCCAAGCACAGGAACGGCCCGATCGGGACCAGGCAGCTTGTCTTCCTCGACCGCTTCCCGAAATTCGCCGACCACGCCCACCAGGAGCCGCCGATCGAGCAGCCGGCGGGCGAAGAGCCCCCCTTCGACGCCGCGGCGGCCGCGGGGCCTGACTTCTGATGCCGGCGATCGCGCGCTCCGAGCCGTTCCGCGAACAGGCGTGCCCGCTCGGCGTCTGCGACGGCTCCGGCTGGATCCTCGGCCCCGAAGACGTGGCCCGGCCGTGCGAGTGCCGAACCGAGCGGTTGAACAAGGGGCGCAGCCGCGGGATCGCCTCGGCGATCCCCGCCCGCTACCGCGGCGTCTCCTTCGACCGCCCGCCGGTCTCCGACATGGCGCGGGACATGACCACCCGCCACGTGGTCCAGGCGGCGCGCGACTACGTCGAGAACCTCGATGCCAACCTCGCGGGAGGCCGCGGAGTCTGGTTCATGGGAGACACCGGCACCGGCAAGACGACCCTGGGGATGCTGATCGCGAGCGAGGCGTTGAAGGCGGGCAAGTCGGTCGGCGTCTACTTCACGCCGAAGCTGCTGACCCGGATCCGCCAGACCTACCAGGAAGCGGAGACCGAGAACGCCTACGCGCAGTTCTTCGAGCGGGTGACCTCGGTCGACCTCCTCTACATCGACGACCTCGGCTCCGAGCGCCATACCGACTGGGTCGTCGAGCAGCTCTACGCGGTCGTCAACGAGCGCTACGAGAACCAGCGGCCGATGCTGGTCACGAGCAACGCCCAGGGCGACGTTGACAAGGGCCAGCAGCAGCTCGAGGACCAGATCGGCCGGCGGACCGTCTCCCGCCTGGTCGAGATCTGCGGTGACCCGCTGCCGCTGTTCGGCGCCGACCATCGCGAAAAAACGCAGCACCGGATCGCCTCGGCCTGATCCGCTCCGCATCGGTCCCGGTCACTCGTCACAATCCTCCGCGGCATGCCTGGCGTGGTCATAGTCGGAGCCCAGTGGGGCGACGAGGGGAAGGGCAAGGTCGTCGACCTGCTCGCCGAGCGGGCATCGACGATCGTCCGCTTCCAGGGCGGCAACAACGCCGGTCACACGATCGTCCGCGGCGGCGAGGAGTTCAAGTTCCACCTGATCCCCTCCGGGATCCTCCACGAACAGAAGACCTGCGTGATCGGCAACGGGGTCGTCGTCGACCCGCGGGTGCTGCTGGGGGAGATCGACAACCTCAAACGGGCCGGCATCAGCGTCGCCAACCTGCGGATCTCCGCCAACGCGCACCTGATCATGCCCTACCACGTGCTGCTCGACCAGGCGGGCGAGACGAAGCTGGGGAAGCTCTCGATCGGCACCACCCGGCGCGGGATCGGCCCCTGCTACGCCGACAAGGCGCTGCGGCTGGGGATCCGGGTCCAGGACCTGCTCGACGAGAAGATCCTGCGGACGAAGATCCGCGCCGCGCTGGAGCCCAAGCAGCAGGCGCTGCGCGAACTCTCGGTGCAGCGGCGCAAACGGCTGAAGGAGGCCGGTGAGGAGGCGAAGGCGGCCGAGGCAGGGGCGCAGGAACCCGATCCGCGGCTCGACCTGCACACGATGGTCGAGGAACACGTCAGCTTCGGCCACCGGCTCGAGCCCCACATCGCCGATACGGCGCGGCTCTGCTGGGAGGCGCTCGACGCCGAGGAGACGGTGATCTTCGAGGGCGCGCAGGCGACGCTGCTCGACCTCGACCACGGCACCTATCCCTTCGTCACCTCGTCCAACCCGATCGCCGGTGCGGCGACCGTCGGCGCCGGGGTCGGGCCGAAGGACATCGACGAGGTCTGGGGGATCGCCAAGGCCTACGCGACCCGGGTCGGCGCCGGCCCCTTCCCGACCGAGCTCTTCGACGAGGTCGGCGAGCAGATGCTGCAGCGCGGCCACGAGTTCGGCACCACCACCGGCCGGCGGCGGCGCTGCGGCTGGATGGACCTGGTGGCGCTGCGCTACGCCGTCCGCCTCAACAGCATGGACGCGCTGGCGATCACCAAGCTCGACGTCCTCAGCGGCATCGGCCCGCTGCGGGTGGCGGTCCGCTACCGCTCCAGGGAAGGCGCCGAGCTCGACACCTTCCCCTACCACCAGTCGATCCTCCACTCGGCCAGCGCCGAGTACGAGGAGCTGCCGGGCTTCGACCTCGACCTCACCTCCTGCCGCAGCGCCGCCGACCTGCCGCAGGAGGCGCGCGACTACCTCGACTTCATCGCCGACTTCGTCGGTGTGCCGGTGCGGCTGGTCGGGGTCGGGCCGGACCGTGAGCAGGTCATCTGGCTGGAGAGCTGAGCCGAAGAAGCTCAGCTGCTCCTACCGATCGGGCTGGCATTGCTGATCAACCACCTTCCGTCTTCCCGCTGGACCGGGATCACCCAGTCGTGGCCGTCGTTGCCGTGGTACTGGGCGTAGCCATGGCCTTCGCCGACCCTGAGGCTGACGATCGGCCCGGTCAGGTTGTTCTTGTAGCTCCCAGAGGCATCGTGTCCGAAATACTCGAGCGCCTGCGGACAGGTCTTGACCCTTCCGTGCGTCACTCGGCGAGCATCTGTGTCCACCAGATTGTGGATGTATCTCCGCGAGAAGTAGCTGCAGTCCTTCCTCCAGTCCTGAGCGGCGCGTGCCTTCATCCACGCCTCGATCACCCGCGACGCTTGTTCCCGTTCCGCTTCCGTCGCCTCCCGACCGAACGTCTGGACCGCGTTGTCGCCGTCGCGGATCAGGAACTCGCGGCCGGGCCCCTTCAGCCATGGGTAGAGGCGGTCGCTACCCACGGTTTCCGCAACCGTGGAATCACCGCTGCCACAGCCGGCGGTGAAGAAGATCGCGATTATCAGAGCGGCCACGCACCCGGCCTTCACCATCTCTCCCATGGGAGAAGTTTACGCAAAACCTCCCCGTGTATTCACCGCTCCTCTACAGTCTGGGAGTGGCTTCCAGTAGACGCTCTGCCAAGTTGAACGAGCGGCTGCCCCGGGGAAGGCACGGCTTACCGAGGGAGGCGGTGACCGAGTCCCAGCGCAGCCGCATCCACCAGGCGATGATCGAGGTCGTCTCCGAGCGCGGCTACCCCGAGACCCGCGTGGTCGACGTGATCGGCGTCGCCGGGGTCTCCCGCAAGACCTTCTACGAACTGTTCGACAGCAAGGAGGACTGCTTCCTCGCCGCCTACGACGTGCTGCTGGACAACCTTCTCGGGGAGGCGACCGAGGCCTTCGAATCGAGGTCGGGGTCACCCTGGGCCGAGCGGGTCGCCGCGGCCCTGGAGGCCCTGCTCACGCACCTCTCGAGGCATCCCGACGAGGCGCGCTTCGCGATCGTCGAGGTCCTTGCCGCCGGGCCGAAAGCGCTGACCCGGCGCGACGCGGCCCTGCGCCAGTTCACCGGCTTCCTCGAGCCGGGGCGCTCGGAGACCACTTTCGAGCTCCCCGGAATCACCTCGATCGCGGTCGCCGGCGGCGTCAACGAGCTCCTCTACAGCGAGATCCTCCACGGCGCCGTCTCGCGGCTGCCGAGCCGGCTCCCCGACCTGATGTTCTGGATCGCGCTGCCCTACCTGGGGGCCGAGGGCGCCGCCGCGCAGCGCGAGCGGGTGCGCCTCTCGATGCAGCCGTCCTGAGGAGCCGCACCGCTCCTTTGGGAGGAGCGGCGGGTTTACGAAGAACGTCCGGGTGGTAGTTTGACCGGCTGGAGAGAAGTTGCAATCACACGCTTCCGACGGATCGGCCCTGGGACGGGCAGGCCGCAAAGGAGAGACATAGAGGATATGCGCAAGTACCTGATGTTGACGATGGCCCTGGGGGCCCTGATCGCGGTCAGCGTGGCGAGCATCGCCTCCGCTGGCAACAAGCCGGTCACGGTGCAGCAGGGGAACCTCAAATTCACCTTCAACGGCGGCTTCAGTCCGACCACGCTGCCGAAGAACAAGCTGGCTCCGATCTCGCTGCAGGCCTCGGGCAAGATCGCAACCCTGGACGGAACCCACCCGCCGGCGCTGAAGGAAGCGATCGTCGAAACCGACAAGAACGGCACCATCAACACCAAGGGCATCCCGGTCTGCAAGTCCGGTCAGCTCCAGGCGCGCGACACCAAGGCGGCTGAAAAAGTCTGCGGGAAGTCGATCATCGGCACCGGCAACACGACCGTCGAGGTCCAGTTCCCCGAACAGAATCCGGTTCCCGTCACCTCGAAGCTGCTCGTCCTCAACGGCGGCACCTCCGGCGGCAAGACGACCCTCTTCATCCACGCCTACTTCTCGGCGCCGGTGACCGGGGCGATCGTCACGACCGTGAAAATCTCGAAAGTCCACAACGGTCGCTACGGCCTCAAATCGGTCGCCTCGATCCCGAAGATCGCCAACGGCGCCGGTTCGGTGCTGAACTTCAACCTGACGATCAACAAGAAGGGCGTCCTGATGGCGAAATGCCCGGACGGCAAGCTCCAGGCCCACGCCACCTCGGTCTTCTCCGACGGGACCAAGGCCTCGGCCGGCATCGTCCGGACCTGCAAGGGCAAGTAAGGACGCGCTGTCCAGGGAATCCCCTTGAGACATGCAGGACTGAAGAAGGGCGGCCATCTGGCCGCCCTTCTCTTTGCCCTGGTGCTGCTGTGCTGGCCCCGCGGGGCAGCCGCCGACATCCCCTGGGGCGCCGGCTGCGTCCCCTTGGCAGCAGGCGCGACCAGAACCGCGGCCAATTGCGGTGCGAGCCTGGCGGACGGCGAAGCGATCCCGCCTCCGAGCGCCCCACCGGTGGTGAAGCAGGTAATCCGCGCCGCCAACGAGATCCGGCGCCGTCCCTACCTCTGGGGCGGCGGCCACCGCAGCTGGCTCAGCCAGGGCTACGACTGCTCAGGAGCGGTCGGCTTCGCGCTGCACGGCGCCGGGCTGCTCGCAGAGACGATGGTCTCCGGGCAGCTCGCCTATTGGGGCGAAAGCGGGCCCGGCCGCTGGATCACCGTCTACGCCAACCGCGAGCACGTTTACATGGTGGTTGCCGGCCTCCGCTTTGACACGCGCGGCAACTCCGCCGGGATCTCAGGGCCGCGCTGGCATCGCGGCCGTGTAGATCCGCAGGGTTTCGTCCCCCGTCACCCCGCCGCCCTCTGAGGACCGCTCGGAGCGGCCTCAGGTGACGCAGTTATCGAGGCCGAGGCTTTCGGCTTCCTCGTTCGCCTTCTTGAACGGGGCATCGCTGACCAACACCGTTCCAGGATCCTGCTGGACTCGTTCGAAGGCTTCTTCCATCGAGCCGAGGAGCGATTCGGCCTTCTCCTCGCTCCCTGCCGGCAAGCCGAGTTCATCGAGCTTTTCGATCGCCCTCTCGTAGCTGCGCATACCCGCCAGGAGAACCTCTTCCTGCTTCTCCCGTTCGCGTTCTTCCTTCGGGCTCAGCTTCTGAGACTCTTCTTCGAAGATCGCAAAGCGTTCTTCTTCGGCCTTTTTGCAGATCGTGTTGCCCTTCTTGACGTATTCGGCCTTCGTCAAGTCGGCGCTGTCGCCTCCTCCCCCGCAGCCTGCGACCAGTAGGGCCACCACAGCCGCTGCCGCAACCAAGCCAAACGCTCCCTTGCTCACAATTCCTCCCAAAGTTACCTGAGTAAACGTCGGGAAGCTTAGCGGTTTTAGGTGAGCGCCGCGGAACGAAAATGCGCCGGGAGGCTCTAACAGCCTCCCGGCGCTGATGAATTTCCAGGTCCGCGCGAAGGCGGGGTCTGGCGGGCGGAGCTTTTAGCTCGCGGTTACCGCCCAGGTACCCATACCCGTGCCCGTGGCGAACTGCAGCGTCGCGCCGTACGCATTCAGCGAGCCGGGGAAGAACACCTGCCATTCCGGTTCCCAAGCCAATTCAGCTTCGAGCAAGGTGTAGAGGCAGAGCTGTCCTGCCGCCGCTTCGGGTTCTTCTACGTTGCCGGGACAGTCCGTAGTTTCACCTTCTCCTTCCTTGAGAACGTGAACTTCGGGAGCCGCGGGAAGAGGGATGTTGAACGAGAGGGACATCAGGCCGCCTTCCTGGATCGACCAGTTCCCCGTCTCGGTCGCCCCAGTCGGGAGGGTTTCCGTGAAGCCGGTTTCCCCATCTTCTCCGTTGCAGACCGCTTTTTTGGTCGCCGTTTTGGTACCGACCTGGACGGTCACGCCGCCAGCCGGGCATTCTCCCCCGGCGGTTCCCAGGGTTACGCTTTCGCCGTTGGTTCCGTTCGTGCCGTCGGACCCGTCCGTGCCGTTGGTCCCGTCCTTACCCGCGGCACCGGCCGCACCGGTGTCGCCCTTCGGACCCTGCGGACCGGCCGGTCCCGGAGTGGCGAACTGCTTGGAGAACTTCTTCGAGAATTTCTTCGCCTGTTTTTGGATTTCCTTCTTCTCGGGGCCACTGAGGCCAGAGGCGGCGAAGGCGGCGCCGCCGAGCGCTACGACTAGCGCTACGACCCCGACGACCAAGCCGGCCGTGCCGAGCTTTCCGTGCAATCTAGAGAACATTCACTACTCCTCCTAATCGATTTTCGAAGCTGGCGCCGACCATGTCGGTCGCGGGACGACAGCGCGTAGAGCGCACCGGCAAGGATCGACCGTGGTTCGCAGAGCCATCAGCTCGCTCCTCCCGTCCTTGTCCCCTCCGGTCCCCCATTGAGGTCCGGCGCGTCCCTGGCGCGCCACGCTCAAAATTAGAGTACGTGTCTAAGCATGTCAAGGAACTCGCCTGGTGGCATCGCCTTGTCTTTCCTGAGTAGTCCCTCTACATTGCCTCCATGGACTCTGGAACCACGCTCCAGCTCGTCACCCTGGGCCCGGAAGGGACCTGCCACGAGCGCGCGGTGCGCAGGTACATGGCTTTCCAGGGAATCGAGGATTTCGAGGTGGAGTACATCGGCGATTTTCTCGACGGCTTGGAGCGGATCCGCGGGCGGGAGAACGCGTTCCTCGTCCAGTGCAGCGCCCACCCGAAGGTCCACGAGGTGACCGAGCGCCACTGGCGGGAGGTCTTTGTCGTCGACACCTTCATCTACCCGACCAAGGCACTCGCCGTCCTCTCTCGACGGGAGGTGGAGCGTCCGCGGTCGCTCGGGCTGGTTCCGGCCACCGCCGGATACATCGATCGGAGCGACTGGGAGGAGATCGTCGACGTCCAGTCGAAGCCGATCGTCGCCGAGGAGTTGCTGGCCGGGCGCTATGACGCGGGACTCACCCACCTCGAGCACCTCGAGCGGCACCCCGACGAGCTCCGGCTGGAGGTCGAGATCGGGGAAATTGACACCACCTGGCTGGTCTACGGGACCAGGAAGCGGTTCCGGGGCGAGGTCATCGGGATACCTTCCCGCGAGGTCCTCCTGGGCGCCGCCGCAGCAGTCGGCTAGCGCTTCCCCTTCTTCCGCTTCCCGCACTTCACCTGGATCGGCTGGTTCGCGTTCAGGGCGCGGCCGTTCTGCGCCTTCAGCTTGATCGTGCTCCGGCGCTTCCGGCTGCATAGGCTTTCGGAGTTTTCGACCAGCCCCTTCTTGCCGCCGAACAGGCTCATCGTGAACCGGGAGACCGGTGCATCCGGGACGTTCAGGAAGCGGGTCCGCACCCGGCTCGATTCGGGTCCCGTCTTCGCCGAGTCGATGAAGCCGACCAGGGTGATGTGGATCGCGCCGTGCAGGTCGACGACGATGTCGGGCAGTTCCCGTTCGCCGCCGTTGGAGCGGAAGTAGACGGGTCCCTGGAGCGGCTCGTCCAGCAGCGGCGAGACCGCCTTGGCGTGGCCGAGGATCGAGCCCTTGGGGCAGTTGCCGGCGTTGAACTGGACCCGGGTGCAGGGGGTGGAGATGTGGGCGTTGTCGATGAACTCGCCGCTCGGCAGCAGGACGACCGCGGCCTTGGTGTTGGCCTCATGCGGCATCTGGGTGAGGACCGCCTTGATCGCCGGGTTGCCCGTCCGCTTGGTCGAGCCCCTGAAGACGAGCTTCAGCTTCGGCTTGTAATCCAGCTTGGCGCAGTTGGTGGCCTGGAAGGGGGCGCTCGGTTCGGCCTTGGCCCCGTTCGCGGCGCCGACGGTCGCCGTGATCTTCTTCGGCTCGCAGCTGGTCGGGTTGAGCGTGAAGTCCGGGCGGTCGACTTCCACGTGGATCGTCCGGTAGGAGACCGGCACGCCTTCGAGGATCTGCGGCAGCGGATCCGTCTTGATCGTCGCCAGGGCCGTGTCGGGATCGATGTAGATGCCGGCGCGGTTGACGACGGTGCCGAGGTCGAAGGGACCCGCCTGGGCGGGAACCACGGAGACGACGGAGTAGGGGGCCCCCCTGTATGGGCCCGCCAGGTAGACGGCCGTGGGCGCCTTCCCCGGCTGCGGAATCCACAGGGGTGCACCTCCCACGCCGGCGGCGGCGGTCAGGCGGCCGACCCTGCTCGAGGCGGGGCAGGAGCCGTCGCCGGCCGAACCCTCCGGGCAGAGGGGCACGCCCGCGAGCTTCGCCAGCAGGCCCTGGGGCAGGTGAACGGCAAGGGTCTGCGGGTTCGCTTCGCCGTCGGAGCGGGTGAGGTCGAAAACGAGCGGCGAGAAGGAACCGGCACGCAGGCTTCGCGTGCCGGCCGAGATGCCGGGGCTGAACCCGCCCTTGCCGCAGCCGGAGGTGATCTGCATCGGCGTGTCGTCGACCACCGCGGGTCCGCCGGACCAGGGGGTGAACGAGTAATGGGTGGAATACGTCCCGCAGCTCGACGGCGTCGCCAGAGGAGCGCGCGGGCCGCCGAAGACGTGGAGCTTCAGATTGCTCACCGGAACCTGCGGGTTGCCGCCGAGGCTGGGGATGCCGGCGAACACCGTGGTCAGCTGCCCCGTCAGGGGGTTGGCTTCGATTTCGGCGGGCAGCTTCAGGTGCACGCCGAGTTCGTCGCTGACGAGCCAGAAGCGGAACAGGTGGCCCGGTTCCGGGGTGCGCTGGTAGACCGAGCCGTGCAGCGCGTGTTCGAGCGCCGGGACCTCGATCTCGGCCGAGCCGATCTTCGCGTTGTCCGGGCAGTGGGACGCTTCGGGGCGCTGGTAGCCCACCTGCTCGGGGCTGCAGGACCCGAGGCCGTCGCCGGCGGACGGATTGATCGTCAAGCCCTCGGGCAGGGTCACGACGGCGCTCTTCAGCGTCGAGGTGGCACGGCCGGCGGGAGCTTCGTTCTGCGGGATCGTGAGCTCGGCGTCGATGCCGGTGGGCGCCGCGGCTTCGGTATTGGTCGGCAGCGCGCTGAATTCGAGGCCGAAGTCGACTTTGCCGCAGCCGATGATCTGAGGGAAAGTGGTCGTTTTGGACTTCGGATCGTCAGGGAGCTGATAGCTGCGGGCGGTAATGGTCATCTCCCGCTGCGTGCTGCAATCGGTCGGGTTGCTGAGGAAGGGCTTTTCCTGGTCTACTTCCACCCCCCCCGGCGGCAGTTTCCGTTCGACGGCTTCCTGCGGCGTCAGCCGGAGTTCGTCATGGACGGGCGATCCCGGCACTCCCCACAGGGTGGTAGTTGCCCCCAGCAGGCGCACGGCCGAAGGGGAGCCTTCGAGCGCCGCAACCAAGCTGTAGTCGACAGGGTCGACCCGGACGTTGATGAAGGCGGGGTATCCGCCGGCGAAGAGGCCGAGCCGGGCGACGATGTCGCTGTCGGCGGGGGGCTTCATGTTGTAGATCGGCTCGATGAACGTTCCGGCGAACGGTTCTTCCGAAAGTTCGGGCAGCGAGATTTCCGAAACGCCGACCTGGGATTCGGTCGGGCAGGCGCTTTCTTCGGTCGTGTTGCCGAGCTGGGCGACGGAGCAGGTTTCGATCGCCTGGGGGTTGCCGATGACCCCCGGAGGGAGGTGAACCTCGATGTCCCTGGTCCGGGCGAAGGGAATGCCTGCTTCCCGGTTGAGAGCGAAGCTGGTGGTCAGATCGGCGTGCTCACCGGCCTGCGGGCTCGAGAGCGAGACACCTACCGATTCCAATCCGTATCTGTCGAATTCGGCGGCGCTGGCGGAGGACACAGCCAGGGCGAACAGGGCAGCACAAACGGCGGCCGCGAGCTTTCCGAAGGCCGAACTCATGCCCGATCTCCCTTCCCGGTCGAGCTGATAGGTCGCTTCCCCTGATGCTTGCTACGACCGTGATGACGGCGATGCTTCTTCACGCACCGAACCTTGCCGTGTCGTTTCACCTTGCGCTTCCCTTTCGGGCAGCCCTTCTTGGACGGCTGAACGTTGTCCTGAGCACCAAGGGCGGGCGTGGCTGGCGCCCCGAGGGCCGGCGATCCTTGAAGACCTGGACGGCATCCTTCGCCTTCACATTGCTGTTCAACTCCTTCCGGAAAACCGCCCCCGACACGAGCGTCATAGATCGAGGGGGTTTCATCGCTATCGGAAGGCAGGAGCAGGTCACTCGTCCTGAAGAAGACATCGTCGCCACTGTCGCTGACCGCGTAGAGGTAGTCCGGTCGTTCACTCTGACCCGAGGAGATCAGATAGATACAGCCGCCAGGCCGGATGCAGCCGCCTACGCCCTCTTCCTCCCACTCGTAGATGTCCTGAAGGCCATCGCTGTCCCTGAGGACAAGTGGATCAGGCGACTGGAAAAAGGCACGACGGCCGTCGCTCCTGAGATTGTGGACGAGCACGAACGAGCTGAAGGGCTCGGGTGCTTCCTGAACCTGACTGACCGACTCCAGACTTGCGCTCCCGCTGGGGGCTGCACCGGTCGGGTTGCAGGAGAGGCATTTAAGTTCCTGAGTTGAGCTATCGAAACGATAAATCTGCGCGTCACCATCGGGGTCATAGCCGGTCAGGTTGGCGCGTGACTCAAAGAGGAGGACCCCGCCATTGGGGGTAGTCCGCGCGGGCACGGCGCCGATCCGGCCGATTTCGACTACGTCGAGCCACAGACCAAGGCCATCGCTAGGCTGTTCGCCAGCTTCCCCTTCGACGTCTCGCACGGTAACGGTACCGACGAACCCAATAGCCCCTTCCTTCGAGTAGTAGAGGTTTTCGGCGCCGACTTGCGGAAAGTCTCCGTGCGGATTCGGTTCCACCGGAAGCGCGCTCGGCGAGATGAAGTAAGCGGTGCTTCCATCAGCGGAAATGTTGACCGGGGTGATATCGCCGCCGGTAGCGAATTCGAGCACGGTCTGGGTCGCGACGTCAAAGGCAAGGAGGTCTCCGCCTTCGACATAGAAGATCCGCCCTCCCCCTTCCGCCACTCCGGCGAATTTCACGTTTTCACCTATCTCATAGGTTTCGCCGCCGAACCGCAGGTAGAGCGTGGTGCCGATCCCAAAGGCAATGCCGCGCCCATCGAGCGAAGCACCGCGGTAAATCGCATCTTCCCCTTCTTCCGGCGTCACATTGCCCGGAAGAAGAGAAACCGTGTGAGTGTGTTCATCGGACGTACGGTCGTAGATGGCGTCGGTCCCGTCCGGCGGAGCATCTTCCTCAAGTTGGACTGCGGTTTGACCCACCGATATGCCACTACCAAAGACGATGTGGCCTCCGTTTTCACTGATCAACAACCCCGCTGCGTGAGGATCCATGGCGATGCTGCCACGCCCTACCAAAGCCGAATGGCCGTCGGGATAACGAACATAGTTCCCGATTACGGCGGTCCCTTCGCTGCTGCCGGTGCTCCAGAAGGAGTACCCCTGGTCGGGCGAGGTGCTCCCCGGCAGGACCGCAGAGGTTTCAACGCCGGTCGGCCCGGCGGCGGTGGTCCTCCATCCGGAATCGGTCCTGGTCACCAGGAACGGGTCCCCGGCAATCGACCCGGTGCCTTCCAGGCCCGGGATCGTGCCGCCTTCGATCTGGAAGGAGACCTTGTTCCCGTCCGGAGACGCCTCGCGGGTGGTGAAGTAGGTGCTTCCCAGGTGTCCGATGCCGAGCGGCGCACGCGCATTCGTATCCGGGGGAGTGACGAGCTCATAGGCGCGGCAGTCCGGGAGGAACGCCGAGAAGCCGGTGCGGAGGAGGGCGTTGCCGCAGGACGGGCCGGCCACGGGGCTCGCGTAGGTCGAGAATTCGCCTTCTTCTTCGTCTTTCCCTTCATCGTTTTCGGCGACCAGCCGGAAGCGGTAGGCGGTGCCGGGCGCCAACCCGGTGATCGCGGTGGAGACGGCAGCCCCCGCGGCGCCGGCCGGCAGGTTCCCGGCACCGACGACGGCCGCTCCCGCGAAGCCTTCCGTTTCGAACCGGCTTGCGGTGGTGTATTCGAAGCGGTAGGAGGTGGGGAGATTGCACGGATTGACCCGACCGTGGAGCTCGACGTCGGTTTCGGTCGCTTCTTCGAAAGTCGCCGATTCGACATCGGGCGGACAGGTTGGAGGCGCAGACCCGAAGGCGTAGGAGTGACCCGGGCCCGTCGCTTTCGGATCCCGCGACGGAACGAAGAGGTACCTGCCGTCAGGGTTATCCGCCCCGTTGGGGCTGTTCGCGCCGTTGTCCACTTCCAGCGCGGCGAGTTCAGCCCGGAATTCGTGTTCGATGACCGACAGGAACGTCCCGTCTTCAGCGAACTCGTACACCTTCTTCCCGTCGTAGATGAAGAAGTGGCCAGTTCCTTCGTCAGCGGTGACCGTGAGGTTGTTTTCGAAGTCTTTTCCGCCCGGGACGTCGGACCCTTCGATGGTCAACAGGAGCGAATGCGGGGATTCGAGGTCGAACACCTTGATCCGGCCGTACCGTCTGTCGAGTTCGTAGGCGTCGCTGGCGTAGATCCGTTGGTGGGCTGCATCTATCGCCAAGCCGCCACCATGGACGTTCTGCAGCTGTCCCTTCCCGATTTCGTCGTCGAGGAGTTTGTTTTCTTCACCGCTCGCAGCCGAACCGTATTCGTTGATGTGGGTGCCCAGGTTCACGAACAGGCGGTCGTTTTCGGGGTTGATCGCAACAGCGATCGCTTCGGCTTGAGGTGGGTTGATGATCGGGGATTCGGCGCTGCCGTAGGCGATTTCGCCGGTTGCCCCGTTGTAGGTGACGGGGGTGAAGCGCACCACCTCCACGTGCGGCGGAGTACCGCCGTTGTTGTAGACGTACAGGTTTCCTTCGCTATCGACGGCTATGTCCTTCGGGCCGTACGGGTCCGACACCTCGGTGATAAAGACCCCGGTGGGGTCGAATACGTCGATCCGGCCCGATGCCCCGCCGAGGGGCCCGTAGCTGGAGACGTAGATGTTGCCGTAGGCGTCGATGGCGACGCCCCTGGGATCGGAGAAGGGACCCGCCGGAGGGTGTTCCCCTTCCGGGCACCCGGGATCGGGGATTTCATCCGTCGGTCCGGTTTTGCAGTTCCCCGTCAGCGAGAGGGCGGCGTCGAAGACATGGGTTTCCGCAGCAGCGGCGCGGCCCTGGCCTGCGATCAGCAGCAGCAGCGCGCAGATAGACCCTACGAGTACCTTGGTACGTGCATCCCCGGCAATGCCGGAGACTCCCCTACTCAGCATCATCATCTCTCCTCTTCCCTAGCCTCTGTGCGACATTACGGAAAGGCGATGGAGTTGTCAAGGAACGCTGATGTGCACCCTTGAAACAGCCGTGGCCGCCCGAAGGCGGCCACGGTAGATCCCAGAGGATCGAGAGCTAGCCGACGAACAGCGAGCTCGGGCTTGTAACGGTGTAGCTAGCTGTCCAGCGGGTTTCCGCGGGGCAGAGAGCGTTGGCAACCGTGCGGGGCACGAGTGCGCTGATGCTGATGGTCGCGGGGCTGCCGCCGACCAGGGTGCCGAGCGGCGTGTTGGTCCCGGTACCGTAGACGCAGGAGGTACCGAAGATCCCGTTGACTGTGACGCTCGAGCCGCTGCCGGTCACGCTGCCGTTGCCGCCACTGGTTTTTTCGATCGACAGCGAGCCTTTGACGGTGGTGTCGGTTGTCCTGGTGCAGCCTTCCCAGGTCAGGGCGCTGATATTGCCTGAGAGCGGAGTGCCTTCTGTCGCGGAGGTGGTTCCGTTCACTTCGCCGCCGCTGCATGTATCGAGCGTGACGCCGCCGACGGTCTCAAGGATCGCCGAGCCGCTGAGCGACGATTTGATTTCGGTGCCCGCGCCGTAATCTTCGGTGCAGGCCGAGTCTTTGCAGAGCTTCGTCGCCGAAGCCGTGCCGGCCCCGACGAATGCCATCAGAGCCGCTGCCGCAACGAGGGCGAGCCCCAGAATCTTCAGGTGCTTCATCTGTTTCTCCTTTGTCCGGCGCCTGAGCGCCGGGTTCATTTCTGGCGCCAGGGATCGCTCCCTGACGGGCAGGGGGAATTGCTTCGATTCCTCCCACTCAGGAGCCCCTATCTGCTCCTGACACGGGAGTTTCTAACAGGAGAGTTCCTAATAGTCAAGGAATTTTTAGACAGAGGGCGTATCTGCCTCAGGACTTGATCGCCGAGGCGAAGATCTCGAACTGCGAGTCGGTCGGTTCCTTGGGCCGGCCGTTGCCATGGAAGACGCGCTCGAGGGTCATCCCCACGGAGGCGTAGATCTCGCGGAGCTCGTCGACGGTGTAGAGGCGCTGGCGGAATTCGATCCGCTTGTCGAGGTTCTCGAGGACCTCGCCGAACTTGACCGGGATCATCGCGCCTTCCATGTAGCGGTCCTTCTTGTTCCAGCGGTGCTCGACGAGTTCGACCATGGTCGAGCTGGGGATCCACGAGCGCTGCGGCAGGTGGGCGCGGGCGTAGAGGACGTTGGGGACCTGGATCAGGTTCCGGCCTCCGGGCTTGAGGGCGCGGGAGATCACCTCGAAGGTGCGGTGATTCTCCCCGTCTGACTCGAAGTAGCCGACGGCGCCGTCGTTGAGGTTGAGGACGATGTCGAACTCCTCATCGAAGTCGAGCTCGCGCAGGTCGCCCTGGATGAACTCGGCCTCCAGGCCCTGCTCCTCGGCGTCCTTGCGGGCGATCTCGACCAGTTCCTCGCCGATCTCGACGCCGACGACGGAGAAGCCCTGGCGCACCAGCTCCAGCGAGTGCCGGCCGGTGCCGCAGGCGAGGTCGAGGATCCGCTCGCCGCCCTGCGGACGCAGCATCGTCAGCGCCCGCTTGATTTCCGACTCGGTCCGCTCGGTCCACGCCATCTCCGCGCTCATCCCGGTGAACGCGGTCTCGTACCAATCCTGCGGGATCTCGTCCTGAAGAACCGTCATCTCCCTCTCCCTTGCAGCTTCCCCATTGCACAGGGAAGCTTAAAAGATCAAGGGTTGTGCTGCTGGCGGCGCTCCTCGCGCCGGTGGCGCCGGACGAGCGGGGCGATGTAGCCGATCAGCATGCCGATCGCCGTCGCCAGCAGGATCACCACGATCAGCGGCGCCTTGAAGCTGGCGAAGAGGACTTCGAAGCTGACCTCCTGCGAGTTCTGCAGGGCGACGATGAGGACGAGGGCGCTGAGGATGCCGACGAGCCAGGCGCGCCAGTTGACCGGCTTCTTCTCCTGGGCCATCGGTCCATCCTATTCCCCGGGATCAGGCAGACTTACGCCATGGGCACTGCGCAACGACCCGACCCGACCGAGTCGGTCCGCCACAAGCTGCGGCCGCTCTTCGATCAGGTGGTGATCAAGGAGCTCGATCAGGACCGGGTGCGCCGGTCCGGGCTGGTGGTGCCGCCGGGAACGCACGAGCCGCCGCCGGAGCAGGGGATCGTCCTCGCGATCGGGCCGGGGCTCGATTGGTGGGCCGGCGCCGGGGTCGAGATGCCGGTGCAGCCGGGCGACCATGTGGTCTTCCCCTCGGCCGCCGGCGTCTGGGTCGAGGTCGACGAGGAGCGCCTGCTGGTCTGCCGGGTGACCCAGCTCCTCGGCGTGCTCGAGTCGGCCGCGCTCGGCGAAGCCTGAGGTCGCCGGCTCAGACAGCCGTGGGCTCGGAGAAACCCTTGCTCCTCAGCATCCGCTCGTCGGCGGCGTTGATCAGGGTCTCGAAGTCGAGCCCGTCGTCGGGGAAGACGGCCCAGCCGATCGAGGCCGAGGGCGACGGGGTTCCGGCGTCGGAGTAGCTGCAGGCGACGGCGTGGCAGACCGATTCGGCGAGGTTGCCGACGGCCTCGCCGTGGACGCCGGGGGCGACGATCGCGAACTCGTCGCCGCCGATGCGGGCGAGAGTATCGCCGGCGCGCAGCATCGACTGGGCGCGCTCGGCGACCTGGCGCAGGATCGCGTCGCCGACCGGGTGGCCGTGGGTGTCGTTGATCGTCTTGAAGTCGTCGAGGTCGAGGATCAGCAGGGCGAGCGGGGTCTCGTCGCTCTTGCGGCGGCCGCCGCGGGGGCGGGTGCGGGCGGCGATCTCGCCCTGCAGGACGGCGTCGAATCGGCGGCGGTTGGCGACCCCGGTCAGCGGGTCGCGGTGGGCGATGTCGCGCTGGTGGAGCTCAGCCGCGAGCAGCCGATTCCGCAGTCCGACGAGGACCCAGGTGGCCATGAGAAAGCCGGCGACGAGGGCGACGTAGTGGGGGAGGAAGGCCTCTTCGATCGCGTTGCCGTCGTAGACGATCGGGGTGCCGGCGACGAGGATCAGCTCGATCGAGAGCGGCCAGGCCCACTGCGTCGGGAAGAAGAAGGCGGCGTAGAGGAGAGTCGTCACCAGCATCGGCTGGACGAAGCTCATCGCCCCGCCGGTGAGGAAGATGCCGAGGCCGATCACCGGGATCGTCAAGACCATCCCGATCCCCAGGACCTCGATCGAGGCGTTGTCCCAGCGCAGCCAGCCGAGCGCGGAGGCGAGGCCGTAGAGGAAGAACAGCCCGCTGAGGGCGTAGACCCAGCCGATCGCCACGTGCTGGGCGCCCGGGAGATAGCAACTGGCGACGGTGATGAAGGAGGCGAGGATCCAGAGGACCCCCGAGATCCGCCCCATCCGCGCCCGCTCGTCGGGGGTCTCGGCGAAGGCCGGCATGGTGCTCGCGGGAAGAGGGGCGGACGGAGCCATATCTCCTCATCGGCCCCCGCCCGGGGACCTTTAAGTACCGCCGAGTAGCCGGTTCAGCTCGCCTCGGAGAGGACCGGCTCCCGCTCCTCCTGGGGCACCGGCATCGCCTGCGGGCGGGGCGCCCGCAGCACGAAGACCGCGATCGCCACAGCGATCGCCGCCAGGATCGCGCCCACCAGGTAGGCGACGTGGTAGCCGGAGGTAAGGGCCTGCAGCTGACCCACACCGTCGTCGAGCAGCGCCTGGGTGCGCTCGCCCGAGAGGGTGGCCAGGACCGCCAGCCCGATCGCTCCCCCGACCTGCATGCTGGTGTTGACGAGGCCGGAGGCGAGGCCGGCATCCTCCGGCGTCGCGCCGGACATCGCCAGCGTCATGATCGCCGGGAACGAGGTGCCGACGCCGATGCCGATCAGCAGGAAGGGCGGCAGCAGGTCGGTCAGGTAGCTGGCGTCGACCGGCGTGCGGGCGAAGAGGAGCAGCGCGACGACGACCAGGCAGACGCCGGGGATCAAGGTCGTGCGGGGCCCGAAGCGCATGATCAGTTTTTCGGAGAACCCGAGCGAGAGGGTCCCCATCACCAGCGTCGTCGGCAGGAAGGCGAAGCCGACCTCGAGCGGGCTGTACCCGAGCACCTTCTGGAGGTAGAGCGCGCCGAGGAAGAACATCCCGAACATCCCGGCGACCAGCAGCGCCTGCAGCGCATTCGAGCCGGCGACGTTGCGCGAGCGGAAGAGGCGCAGCGGCATCAGCGGCCGGGCGATCGTCGCCTGGCGGCGGAGGAAGATCGCCAGCAGCGCCAGCGAGATCGCGCCGAGGACGAAGATGCGGGTGTCGTTCCAGCCCCAGGCTTCGATCCGCAGGATCGTAAAGACGCCGAGCATCAGGGAAGAGGTGATCAAGGCGGCGCCGGGGAAGTCGGCGCCCTCGCTGAGGCCGATCCCCTCCGGGTTGGCGACCAGGCGCGTCGCCAGGTAGGCGGTGACGATCCCGATCGGCAGGTTGATCAGGAAGATCCAGTGCCAGCTGATCGCGTCGGTGAGGACGCCTCCGAGCAGGAGTCCGATCGAGCCGCCGGCCGAGGCGACGAAGCCGTAGACGCCGATCGCTTTCGCCTGCGCCCCCGGCTCCGGGAACATCGTCACGATCATCCCCAGGATCACCGCCGAAGCCAACGCCCCCCCGACCCCCTGGATGAACCGGGCGGCGACCAGCATCTCCTGGGAGACCGAGGCGGCGCAGACCAGGGAGGCGACCGTGAAGATCGCCAGCCCGATCAGGAAGACGCGGCGCTGGCCGAGAAGGTCGCCCATCCGCCCGGCGAGCAGCAGCAGGCCGCCGAAGGGGATCATGTAGGCGTTGACGACCCAGGCGAGGTTGGCCTGGGAGAAGTGGAGGCTGCCTTGGATCGAGGGCAGGGCGACGTTGACGATCGTCGCGTCGAGGACGATCATCAACATCCCCGCGCAGAGGACGTAGAGGGCAAGCCAGCGGGTTCTGTCGGTCTCAGTCGTATTCATGGAGCGAGGCCGCGAAACCGGGGGAGCTCGACGCTGCGAGGTGGGCGCGACCTTGGGAAGAAGGACCTTATCGACCGCCGCTCGGCGGCGGCAGCGGTTGATCGCTGCCATAACGGGTACCCAAAGCGCACCAGTCGAAGTCAGCAGCGTCAACAGTGCCCACTTGGAGGTCTTGGAACGGATGTCGACTGGATTCTCGGACGTGCCGATGCAGTCTGCGCAGGAGGATGACGCCTGTGTGGCGGGGGCCTCCACCGCGGACGTCCTCAGCCTGCTCAGCGCCGGGGCGACGGGGGCGATCCTGATGGCCCTCGGCGAAGGGCCGCTGCGGACGAAGGAACTGACCGAGCGGGTCCCCGGCTATGCGCCGCGGACGATCTACCGCTACGCGGGCAAGCTGGCGGAACTCGAAGTCGTCGAGCGCGAAGAGGAGCCGGGGGTGCCGTCAAAGGTCGTCCACACCCTGACCGAAGACTGCGGCGCCGAGCTCTACGAGTTGGTCAACCGCTTCGCCGACGCCTCGATGACGCGGCTCCCGGACGGCAGGATCGACGCCCACGCCTGGGCGTCGCTGGGGCTGCTGGCCGACCTCTGGGAGACGGGGATGATCGAGGACCTGTCCTGCGATCCGCGCTCGCCGACCGAACTGGCCCGGGGGCCGCACGGCCTCAGCTACCACCAGGTCAACCGCCGCGCAGGACTGTTCAAGACCGCCGGCCTGCTCTGCGAGTGGCAGGGGGCGGGGCGCCGCCGCTGCTACGCGTTGACCGAGAAGACGCGGAAGACGATGGGCCTGATCGTCGGTATCGGCCGCTGGCGCCATCGCCACGTGGTCGCCGAGGACGAAGAAGGATTGACGGCGGCGGAGATGGCGACCGCGCTGAAAACCGCGCTGCCGCTGGTCCAGGTGGAGGGACACAGCGGCAAGAGCGTGAAGCTCTGCGTCCTGCAGGAGGACGAACCGGCGGGCTCCGAAGGCGAGATCGTCTGGGCGGAAGTCGAAGAGGACGGCAGCCTCCACAGCTGCTCGCCCGCCGCCGAGTCGGAAGACGCCTGGGCGCGCGGCAAGGTGGAAAAGTGGATTCCGGCGATCCTCGACGCGAACCCTCGCAAGGTCCTGGTCGGAGGCGACGAGCGCCTGGTCAACGAGGTGCTGGAGAAGTTGCACGAGGTGCTCTGGTCGCCCAGCCCTTTCTAAGCGCGGTGGCGGCTAGCGACCCCGGCGGCCGAAGCTGTGGCCGGCCGGCGCCACCTCCCGCAGCTCGGCGACGGCGAGCTGCCGGGACGGGGGCACCCGGGGCGGGGGCTGCGCGGTCCGTTGCAGCGGCGCCAGGTCGGCGACGACGACGTTGACCGTGCCTTCGCGGCGCTCGAGGCGACCGCGGGCGCGGAGCAGGGGCGCGTTACGGACGAGGGGGCGGTGGCGGTCGAAGACGGGCGGCGGGACGACGAGGTTGACCGCGCCGCGCTCGTCCTCGAGGAGGAGGAAGGTGATGCCGTTGGCGGTCTCGGGGCGCTGGCGGGCGGTGACCAGGCCGGCGACCTCGACGGTCGAGCCGTGCTCGAGCTCGGTCAGGTCCGAAGTGCGGGCCAGCTTCGGGTCGAGGTCGGGGCGGAGCAGCTTCATCGGGTGCTTCTCGACCGTCATCCCGGTCGAGCGGTAGTCGGCGATCAGCCTCCCCCACTCCCCCAGCGGCTCCAGCTCGGGCGGGGCGGGCGGCTCCATCGGCAACGCCAACTGGGTGCCGCTGCCTCCGAGCCGCCCGGCGGCGGCGACGCCGACGCGCCAGAGCGCCTCGCGGCGGTCGTCCTCCGAGCCGACGGGGATGCCGTCGAGCGCTCCCGCCCAGGCGAGCTTTTCCAGGCTCGGCAACCCGGCTCCCGAGCGGGAGGCTAGTTCGGCGATCCCTTTATATGGACCGCCGCGCTCGCGCTCGGCCACCAGCGCCTCCATCTCCTCCTTCTTCACCCCCTTCACGTAGCCGAGCCCGACCCGCACCTGGAGACCGCCGCGGACGTCCTCGCTGCGCGGCGATTCGACGTGGCAGAGGACCCTGCTGCGGTTGGCGTCGACCGGGGCGACGCGGATGCCACGGCGCTGGGCCTCGTGGACGAGCGAGTCGGGCGGGTAGAAGCCCATCGGCTGCTCGTTCAGCAGCGAGCAGAGGAACTCGGGCCCGTAGTGGATCCGCAGCCAGGCCGACTGGTAGGCGAGCAGGCCGAAGGCGGCCGAGTGCGCCTTCGGGAAGCCGAAGCCGGAGAAGCCTTTGATCTGGTCCCAGACCCGTTCGGCCGTCTCCTCGGAGACGCCGTTGGCGGCGGCACCGGCGAAGAAGCGCTGATGGTGCTCGCGGATCGCCTCCTCGGAGCGCTTGCGGCTCATCGCCCGCCGCAGCCCCTCGGCCTCCGAGGAGCTGAAGCCCGAGAGCGCCATCGCCACCTCGATCACCTGCTCCTGGAAGACGATCGTCCCTAGCGTCTCCTCCAGCACCGGCTCCAGCAGCGGGTGCTCGTAGGGGATCTCGAACTCGGGATCCTCGCGGAGCGCCTTGCGCCTCTCTATATAGGGGTGGATGGCGCCGCCCTGGATCGGCCCCGGCCGCACCAGGGCCACTTGGACGATGACGTCGTCGAGGTCGCGCGGCTGGGTCCGCGGCAGCATCTGCATCTGCGCCCGGCTCTCGATCTGGAAGACGCCGGTGGTCTCGGCGGCGCGAATCGATTCGTAGACCTCCTCGTCGTCGAGCGGGATCCGCGAGAGGTCGAGCCGCTCATCCCGTGCCTGGCCGACCTCCTCGACGCAGCGCTCGACCGCCGAGAGCATCCCCAGCCCCAGCAGGTCGATCTTGAGGAAGCCGGCGTCGGCGCAGGAGTCCTTGTCCCACTGGACCGTCTGCCGCCCTGCCATCGCCGCCGGCACGACCGGGCAGACGTCGATCAGCGGCCGGGTCGAGATCACCATCCCGCCGGGGTGCTGGGAGGAGTGGCGCGGCAGGCCCATGATCTCGGCGGCGAGCGGCAGCAGCGCTCGCCAGCGCGGCTCCTGCGCCCGCTCGGGGCCGAGCGCGGCGGCGAGGTTGCGCTCGATCTCCTCGGCCCCCTCGAAGAAGCCGACCGTCTTCGCCACCTTGTCGATCTCCTCCGCCGGCAGTCCCAGCGCCTTGCCGAGATCGCGGACCGCGCCCTTCGGCCGGTAGGTGGGAAAGGCGGCGACGAGGGCCGAGTGCTCGCGGCCGTAGCGCTCGTGCACGCGTGGGATCAGGACCTCGCGGATGTCGCGCGGGAAGTCGAGGTCGATGTCCGGCATCGAGGTCGTTTCCTCGTTGAGGAAGCGGCCGGAGAAGAGGTCGGCCTCGACCGGGTCGACGTGGGAGAGGCCGGTCAGGTAGCAGACGATCGAGCTGACGCTGGAGCCGCGCCCCCGCCCCGGCGGCAGCACGCCGCGCGCCGACTCCGGCCCGCGGACTTCGGCGGCTACCTCCCGCGCCAGCTCGAGCAGGTCGCGGTGGAGGAGGAAGAAGCCGGAGAGGCCGAGCTTGCGGATGGTCGCCAGCTCCTCCTCCAACCGCCACTGCGCCTCGAGCAGGCGGGCGTTGCCGCTGTAGCGCTCGCCGAGGTGGTGGTTGCAGACGCGGGCGAGCTCGGCGTCGGCGCCCGGATCCTCGCTGCCGGGGTAGCGGTAGCCGAGCTGCTCGGTGAGGTCGAAGCGCAGCCGCACGGCGATCCGCTCGGTCTCGGCGACCGCCTCCGGGTATTCGGCGAAGCGGGCCGCCATCGCCCCCGGCGAGGTCAGGGCCGAGGTCGAGTTGCCGCGGCGCAGGGGCTCGGACTCCTCCAGCGTCTCGCAGAGGCCGATCGCGACCAGCGCGTCCTGCAGCGGCGCCCGGCGGCGGTCGTGCGAGTGGACGTTGCCGGCGGCGACGCAGGCAATGTCGAGCCGCTCGGCCAGCAGCGCCAGCCAGCGGTTGCGGGCGCGGTCGCGGCGCCAGTAGGGACGCTGCAGCTCGATCCGGAAGCGCTCGCGGCCGAAGGCGGCGAGCAGGCGCCGGGCGAGCCGCTCTCCCGCGGCGGTGTCGTCGCGTTCGAAGGCTCCGGCGACGGCGCCGTCGCGGGCGCAACCGGAGAGGCAGACCAGACCCTCCGCGTGCTCCTCGACCTGCTCGAGCGTCGCCCACGGCTGGGTCTGCGAACGGGGCGTGTTGTCGCGGGTGTGGGAGTGCGCCAGCGTCAGCAGCCGGCAAAGGTTTCGGTACCCCGTCTCGTCTTCGACCAGCAGGGTGACGTGGCGATCACGCTCTCCCTCCCGCACGGTCAGCTCGGCGCCGGTGATCGGGTGGACGCCGAAGCCCTTGCAGGCGTGGGCGAACTCCATCGAGCCCCAGACGCCGTCGTGGTCGGTGAGGGCGAAGGCGGGATAGCCGTGGGACGCCGCCGCCGCGGCCAACTCCGTCGGGGTCGAGGCGCCGTCGAGAAAGGAGAAGGCGGAGTGGGCGTGCAGCTCGACGTACATCGGCAACCGACTCCTCGGCCCTAGGCTCGCTGCCGGTACCAGCGCTGGGCGCCGGCGGCACGGAAGACGGTGAGGGCGCGCCCGTCGGCGATCGCCAGCTCGAAGTAGTGGCGGCGCAGCGGCTGCGGCGTCCACCAGCGGTCCTCGACCAGCCACTCCTCGCGGACGGCCTCGACTGTCACGCCCTCGACCAGCAGCGGAGCCCCGCGGGGGTCGGTGCGGACGGCCACCCGCTCGGGGGCGTAGAGACGGCGAAGGCCCGGCATCAGAGCTCGGGGTAGGGAGTCAGCAGCGCCCAGCGCTCGGGCACGCGGGAGCCGCCGTCGACGGGCAGGATCTTCAGCAGCGCCTCGGCCCCCTGCGCGGCGCGGACCTCGCGGACCGCCGCCCGCAGGCGCCGGCGCCGCGGCTCCGCCCCGCCGACCGTGAGCTCGAGCTGGTCGCGGGCCGGCGGGCCGAGGCCGACCGCCCGCAGGCGCAGCGCCGTCGCCGGGCCCGGCAGCTCCTCGAGCCGCGGCCCGAGGACGTTGCGCAGCACCCGCGGCGAGGCGCTCGGGCGGCCGAGGCCCTGTTCGACGCTCCAGCTTCCGCCGCTCGCCAACAGCGCCCCCAGCCGCAGGCCGAGCAGGGTTCTCCCCTTGCGCTGCGGCACCGCCAGCAGGCGGTCGACGAGCAGCTCCAGCGCCCGGTCGAGCCGGAGCCCCGCCGTATCCTCGGGCAGCTCGATCTCCTCGGCCACCTCCTCGTGCGGCGTCCGCGGCCGCAGCGGCTCTTCTTCGCCGTGGCAGAGACGCAGCGCCCTCAGGCCCAGCGGGCCGAAGCGGTCGGACACCTGGTCGGCGGAGAGCCGGGCGAAATCCCGCAGGGTCTCGATCCCGAGCCGCACGAGCGCCTCGGTCAGCTCTTCGACCTCGCGCTCGGCGAGGCCGAGGCGGCGGTGGAGTGCCGCGACGGGGACCGGCCGCGGCCACTCGCCGGCACGCAGGAAGGCGGCGAGCCGGGTGCGGCCGCCGGCGATCCGCCGCTCCTCCCCCACCGCCCGCTGGGCCGCTGCGAGGACGCCGGCGGAGCTGCCGCCGTAGAGACCGCGCAGGCCGTCGACCGCGAAGAACGCCTCCCCCGGCTGCTCGGACTCGACCGCGGCGCCGAGCGCCTCCAGCGCCCGCACCATCGCTTCGGTCGCCTCGGCCGCTGCGACAGGATCGGCTACCTCAGCTACGTCTACGCGCCCGGGCCGGGGCCCCCCGCCGCGGCCCGGGCGCGAGGAAGTCGCCAAACACGCCAAACGCTTGTCGATGACGCAGGCGATCTCCATACGAACGTATGTTCGTGTTCCCCCCAGCATAACTCCATAGCGTCAACTGCAAGTTCTCGGAGGTGGAGAGGGGGCGCCGCTCAGCCCTGGCGGGCGACCTTCGCCGCCTCGGCGCTGCCGAGGTAGGGCGTCAGGGAGAACTCGACCAGGTCGGGAAGCAGCGACTCCAGCTCCTCTGTGCGGTCGGCGAAGATCCGACGCGAGATCAGCGAGACCATGCCCCCCACCAGCGCCTCCTCGGTGCTAGGGGAGAGGCCGGCGAGCACCTCCGCCGAGCGCCCTTTGCGGCCGGCTTCGAAGTAGGGGACGAGGCCCTGGATCGCCGCGTCGTAGCGCTCCACCACCACCGGCCCGGCGACCAGCGCCTCGACCATGCTGAGCCGGGCCAGGTGCGGCTCGGCGGTGAGGAACTCGAGCATCGCCGCGATCCCGGCTCGCACCGCCTGCGGCCACTCCTCCTCTTCGTTGAAGGCCTCGTCGACCCGCCGCCGCAGCTCCGCCATCACCGTGTCGTAGGCGGCGACGAAGCACTCGTCCTTGCTGGCGAAGTGCTCGTAGAAGGTCCGCCGCGAGACCGCGGCATGGCGGGTGATGTGAGCGATCGTGGTGCCGGCGTAGCCGTTTTCGGCCACCGCCTCCGCCAGACCCGCGATCAGGCGCTCGCGCTGGTTGCGGGCGACGAACTCCCGCGGGAGGCCGTGGCGCCCCGGGGGAAGGCGGGCGAGCTCTGGCGGGTACTCCGGCGAATCGACAGAGGGGTTGACTGGTTCGCTCAAGAGAACCGACGATACCGATTCAAACGATTGCAGCTTAATTTGGCCAACTGGCCAGTTTTTTGATCCGGCTCGCTAGGCGTGAGAGTTCGACGCCGCAGAGGCACCGCCCCCCTTCAGGGCAACGGTCCGTGCGGCCTCGGCCCCCAGGTAAGGGGTCAAAGCGAACTCGACCAGCTCGGGGAGGAGCTCCTCGATCGTCTCCGGCTCCTCCTCCAGGAGGCGCTGGTAGAGGATCCAGAAGACACCGCCGATCAGAGCCTCCTCGAGTGTCTCCGGCAACGCCGGCCCGTGGGGCGAGACATCGCGTCCAAGTCGAAACAGGGAGACGAAGGCCTGCAGCGACTCCTCGTAGTAGCGGACGGAGCGCGGTGCGGCGGCGAGCGCATCGACCATGCAGGTGCGGGCGAGCGCCGGCTCCTGGGCGACGAAGTGGAGGAAGGCGGCGAGCCCCGCCTCGACCCGGTAGGGCCACTCGTCGATCTCCCCCGCGGCCTCCACCACCCGATCGAGGGCCGCTGACATCGCGAATTGCTGCGCCGCCAGGAAGCAATCCTCTTTCGAGCCGAAGTTTTCGTAGAAGGTGTTCCGGGCGATTCCGGCGCGCTTGACGATGTCGGCGACGGTGACGCTGCGGTAGCCCTTCTCGGAGACCTCGAGGGCGAGCGCGTTGACGATCCGAGCCCGCTGGTGCTTGGCGATGAACTCGCGTGGGAGCTGCTGCCGTCCGGGAAGTGGACGCGGTGTTGACTTCGAAGCCACGAACGGAAGAGTACCCCAATCCGCTCACGGTGTCCTCGCCGACTCCGACCGGATACCGTTTAGGTACCAAACACAGACAGTGTATTTTCTCAATCAACTTCGACCGGGCGGGGACTTTGACCGGAAAGCGGCAGCGCATCATGCAGGGGATGCTCATAGCGGTTGGTACCCATGGGTACGAGCGGACCACGGTCCAGGATGCGATCGCCGAGGCCGGCGTCTATCGCCAGGCCTTCTACGACTCCTTCAGCGGCAAGGAGGACTGCTACCTGCAGGCCCTCGACGCCGGCTCGGCCTGGGTGGAGCTGGCGATGCGGGACTCCGCCACCGGACTGGCGACCTGGCGCGAGCAGCTGCGCGGGGCGCTGAACGGCCTGCTCGGCTTCATCGACGAGCAGCCGGCGGTGGGCAAGGCCCTCCTGGTCGAGGTCCACGCGGCCGGCCCGCGGGCGGTGGCGAAGCGAACAGAGGCGATAGCGCGCGCCTCCTCGATGATGGATCTGGCGCGGGAGGAAAGCGACGGTGACGCCCCGGCGATCTCGGCCGAGGCGGTGGTGGCGGGGATCCTCGCCGTCCTCCACAGCCGCCTCGCCTCCAACCAGACCAGCGGGTACCTGCGGCTCCTGCCCGAGTTGACCTACCTGGCGGTCCTTCCCTTCTTCGGACCGGAGGCGGCGACGGCGGCGATGGAGGCGGCGCAGCCTTAGGCGCGTTCAGACGCCGCTGCCGCCGCGGCCCTCGCCGGCGGCGAAGCGGGCCGCCCCGCGCGCTGCGACCTCCAGCACCTCGCGCCCCACAAGCCGCTCCAGCTCCAGCCCCTCGGCAAGCGCGAGGCCGGCCCCCTCGAGGGCGGCGCGGCGGTCGCTCAGCATCGTCTCCTGGGGGAACGAGGCGATCCGCTCGGCCAGGTCCAGGGCGAGGCGGAGGTGCTCGCCCGGCGCTGCCAGCCGGTTGACGAGCCCGATTCGCTCGGCCTCCTCCGCCTCTACCGGTCGGCCGGTGAGGATCATCTCCAGCGCCCGGCCCATCCCGACCACCCGCGGCAGGCGCTGGGTGCCGCCGTCCACGAGCGGCACGCCCCAGCGGCGCTCGAAGCAGCCGAAGACCGAGCGCGGCGTCGCGATCCGCAGGTCGCACCAGAGCGCCAGCTCGAGCCCGCCGGCCAGGCACCAGCCGTCGATCGCCGCGATCGCCGGCTTCGAGGGAGTGAGGCGGCTGAAGCCGAGGGGGCCCCCCGGATCGTCGACGTCCAGGTCCAGCGCCTTCAGGTCGGCCCCGGCGCAGAAAGCCTCGCCGCTGCCGGTCAGCACCAGCACCCGGGCATCCTCGTCGGCCTCGAACTTCTCCAGGGCGCGCCGCAGCGCGGCGGCGGTGGCGGCGTCGATCGCGTTGCGGCGGTCGGGGCGGTCGATCGTCAGCACCGCTGCGGATCCGCGGCGCTCGTAGCGGACCTCCGAGCTCTCCATGCCCGGGATCCTCCCACAGGCCACCTGGGCAGAGGGGGTTTGTCGGAAAAGGCGTTGATTAAATGCCTAACACGTGAGGCTTAACTCGGAACAGAGCGGTACTGCGCCGCGTCCCTCGACCCTCGGCCGCCTCGGCGGCCTGAGCGCTCCCGAGGCAGACCGCGGCGAACGGGCGCTCTGGCTGGCCGGCGACGGCTATCGGGCCGCGCTCTTCCACCTGGGGGCGCTGACGCGGCTGAACGAGCTGGGTCTGCTGGCGCAGGTCAGCACCGTCGGCGCGGTCTCCGGCGGCAGCATCCTCGCCGCCCTGCTGGCAACCCGGGTCCCTTGGCCGCTGCACGGCGCCTACCGGGAGTGGCGCGAGCAGGTGGTGCTGCCACTGCGGGCGATCGCGCGCCGCAACGCCCGCGCCCGGGCGTTCCTGCGCAAGCCCTTTCCCGGCGCCGCGGCGGAGGCGGCGCTGGAGGAGCGCTACGCGCGGGAGCTGGTCGAGGAGCTGGGCGGAGTGACAGGCTGGGGGCCGAACTTCGTCTTCGGCGCCTCCGGCCTCGCCCTCAGCGGACTCGCGGCCGGCTGGGAGGAATGTGTCGAGTGGGAGATCGACGCCTCTGCTCATCCCCCGGGCTACCCCCCGGCCCTGGTGGAGAGGACAATCGCCGCGGTACGGACCGACCTCGACGCCTTCGGCGAGGCCGAGCAGGCCGTGCTCGAGAACCACGGCTACCTGCTCGCCGACGCGGCGCTGCGGGCGCGCGGGCTGGTCAACCTCGGCGGACTCGAGGGCCTGCCGCCGGAGCCGCCGCACCCCCGCTGGATGGACGAGCAGCGGGTGCGGGAGGCCCTCTCCAGCAGCTCGCGACGCAAGCTCGTCGGCCGGCTGCGGCCGCGGCGGGCCCGGCGCAGCGGCAGGGTCCCGGAAGCCGGAAGCCACGACCGCGAGGAGGAGCTGCTGGAGCGCCACCGCCCGTTCCTGCGCTACGACTCGCTGGAGAGCCTCCGCGCCGATCCCGTCTCGACGATCTGCAGCTTTGCCGCGCCGGGCAGGTGCAACAGCCTCCACCGCGCCGACGGGACCTTGATCGCCTCGGTCGAGCCGAGCCACGGCGAGGCGCGTCTCTCGCTCGACTTCCTCGGCGGTGCCCTCTACGGAAACGGCGACGAACCCCGCCGCGGGGACTACCTCGACGCGTGCGGCGGCTCCCATGCCGCCGACGCGCTCGAGCTGCGGCGGCGGGGCAGCGGGCGGGACGTCGTCTACGGACGCACCCGGCGCGACGCCCAGGGGCGCCTCTGGCTGCAGTACTGGCTCTTCTTCTACTACGCCGAAGCGGGCTTCCTCGGGCTCGACCGGCACGAGGGGGACTGGCAGGTCTTCCAGATCCGGCTCGGCGGGCGGGACGAACCCGAGGCGGCCACCTACGTCCGTCGCTCGGAGGTCGACTGCCTGCGCTGGGACCAGGTCGACCTGGTCCCCGGCGAGGACGGACCGGCACCGGTGGTCCGGCCCGCCCGCGGCTCGCACGCGCCGCTGCCCCGCGCCGGCAGCTTCGCCGCCCCGGTCGTCCCCGACCACAACGACGGGCAGGGGCCGCTGGTGCGGCCGGGGCTGGACCCGATCGCCGACGAGGGACCGGGCTGGGTGCTGTGGCCCGGCCGCTGGGGATCGACCCGGCGGCGCGAGTGGTTCGAGGGCGAAAGCCCGCGGGGCCCGCGGGAGCATCCGTGCTGGTGGGACCCGGGGGAGCTGCACGACGAGGGGCGGCCGTGGGAGGGGTCGGCGACGGGCCGGGAGCTCGGCGAGGACCGGGTGCCGGCGGTCTCGTTGGAGACGTACCGCGAGGAGGACCTGGCGGTGGTCTCCTACGCCTTCGACGAGTTCGACGCGGGCGGGGCTGAGCCGGCCCGGATCGTCGCCGCTCCTCTCGACGCGGCCGGCGAGGTCGGTGTCGCCCGCTCCTTCCCGGTCGAGGGCTGGCGGGGGTCGTTCGCGGTCCAGCTCGCGGGCGAGCGCGAGTGGCACGGGCTGCGGGCCTGCGCGGCCTCCCAGCTCGGCGTCCCCGGCGCCTGCGCGACCGCCGCCTTCGCGGACGGGAAGTAGGGAGCGGGCGGGCTAGTCGACGCGCGGTGCACGGGGTTCGCGACGACGCCGGCTCCCAAAGGTGCGCCCCGGTCGCCGGTCTCGGAAGGGCAGGACTGCCAAGACCAGGCGCAACGGTAGGTACCGCTCCGGACGCGACGGCAACAAAAAACGACCGGGGGTGGCGCTCGGTGCCTGCCTCGCGCGTAGCCTTCGCGCTCAGAAGCTCGTGGCGCCACCTTCGAGACCCGCTTTCCGCTTGGCTTCCGCGGGAACCGGTCTCTCCCAGTCGCAGGGCGAACCTACGGCGCCGGGCGGCCCCTGTCCAGGGGGTCGAAGAAGGCGTTTCCGCAAAACCCGGAATCAACGCGAGGAAACCGGTTTCGGGCGCTCCGGCTACCCTCAGCAGGTGCGCATCCACGAGATCATCGCTCAGCGGAAGCCGACCTTCTCGATCGAGTTCTTCCCGCCGAAGACGCCGGAGGCGGCCGAGGAGCTGTTCGAGACGGCGCGCGAGCTGCGGGCGCTGGAGCCGGACTTCGTCTCGGTCACCTACGGCGCCGGCGGTTCCACCCGCGACGGCACGGTCGAGATCACCACGGCGCTGAAGGACCAGATCGGCTTCGAGACGATGGCCCACCTCAGCTGCGTCGGCGAGACCACCGAAGGGCTGGCGACGACGCTCGACCGGATCGAGGCGGCGGGGATCGAGAACGTCTTCGCCCTGCGCGGCGACCCGCCGCGGGGGCAGCCGGACTTCGAACAGCCTGAGGGAGGCCTGGGCAGCGCCACCGAGCTCGCCGCCTTCATCGGCGCCGGCTGGAGCTTCGGGATCGGCGGCACCTGCTTCCCGGAGGTGCACCCGGAGGCGCCCGACCTGGAGGCCGACCTCCGCTACCTGAAGACCAAGGTCGATGCCGGCGCCGGCTTCCTGATCACCCAGCTCTTCTTCGACAACCAGGTCTACTTCGACTTCGTGCGGGCAGCGCGGGCGCAGGGGATCGAGGTGCCGATCCTGGCCGGGGTGATCCCGGTCACCAGCTTCGCCCAGACCAAGCGCATCTGCGACCTCTGCGACGCGACGATTCCGCCCGCCCTGGAAGCCGCCTTCGCGGCGGCCGGCGGCGAGCCGGAGCGCGAGTTCGAGCTCGGGATCGCCTACGCCGCCCAGCAGTGCGCCGAGCTGCTGATCGCGGGGGCGCCGGGCATCCACTTCTACGCGCTCAACCGGGCGCCGGCGACGCGGGCCGTGCTCGGGGCGCTGAAGGCTTCGCGCCCCTGGGAGCGGGTGCGCGGCGACGCCGCCGAAATGGAGCGAGCCGACTAGGCTTAGGAACCGTCATGGGGAAGGGCGAGCGGGAACGCGAAAAACTGCGGCAGGAACGGATCGAAGCCGAACAGCGCGAAAAGCGCAGCGGCAGCTCGCGGCTGATCCTCGCCTACGCGATCGGCTCGACCGTCGTCCTGGCGATCGCGGTGCTCGTCTTCATCCTCGCCACCGGCGGCAGCGACAGCAGCGGTGGCGGTGGCAACACCGACGCCCACATCAACGTCAACTCCGAAATGGGCTCGACCAACGGCGTCGCGCCCGACGAACGCGCGGCCCTCCCGGTCCCGCCGCCGAAGGTGACGAACCTGCAGCAGGCCGCGAAGCAGGCCGGGTGCAAGCTGGAGCTGAAGCTCGAAGACGAGGGGCACGAACACATCCCTCAGAACTCGCCGACGCCGAAATACAAGACCACCCCGCCGACCTCGGGCAAGCACGTCGAACCGCCCTACCAGCAGGCCGACGGCGCCTATTCCGAAGAACCGGCGCCGATCGACTACGTCCACTCGCTCGAGCACGGCCGCCTGGAGATCCAGTACGCGCCGAGCCTGCCCGAAAAGGCCCAGCTCGAACTGAAGGGGCTCTACGACACGATGTACGGGGCCTCGCTGCTCTTCCCGAACAAGAACATGCCCTACCAGGTAGCGGCGACCACCTGGACCAACCTGCTCGGCTGTCCCGAATACAAGGGCTCGATCACGCTCGACGCGATCCGCGCCTTCGGCAGGGAAACCTGGGGCAAATACGGCGGCGAGCCCGTCTTCGCCTTCAAATTCACGGGGCCGACCCCGTCGGAACCCGAAGAATCATCCGAATCCTGAGCCGCGCTCAGGCGCGGTAGGCGGGGAAGAAGCCGCCGGCCTCTCGGCCGGCGCTGAGCTCGGCGTAGCGGGTCCGGTCGCAGATCAGCTCGGAGGTGAGCCACGCCTGCTGGCGGTTGGCGAAGCCGCGCTTGAACTCCTCCAGCGCGTCGCCGGCGGTCATCCCGCCGCCGAGGTTGAGCGGCAGTCCGAGCTCCTGCGAGTGCTCGACCAGGCGCGTGACGACGTTCTTCATCGGTGCGCTGCGTAGGTGCGAGTCGAGGCTGCCGCTGAGGTAGTAGTGGAGGCAGCCGTCGCTGGCCACCGCGATTGATGCGGCAGCGACCGCGCCATCGGGAGCGGTCGCGAGCGCGAGCCAGGTGCGGTCGGCTTCCAGCACGCGGTCGAAATACGCGGCACCGAAGAAGTAGTGCTCGGCGGCGCCGGTGCGGCGCATCGTCTGCTCGTAGGCGTCGAGGAAGGCGGCGCGCTGTTCGGGGCTCGTCTTCGCCCCCGTCACCAGCTCCAGCTCATAACCCGCTTCGAGATTGCGCCGCACCTGCCGACGATCGCTGGGACGGCTCTTCGCCGGCAGTGTCGGGTCGGCGATCTGAACGACATTCCGCTCGGTTGCGCCGGTGAGCGGCGGCGGTCCAAGCGTGTGCCGGATAAAGATGCTGACCAGGCCCGTCCCCGAGAAGTCGATCCCGGCCGGATCGAGGGGCGGGTGCACCCCCGTTCGGACACTCCCCAGAGCGAGCGAAGCGAGCGCGTCCGGTGGGGGGTGCACCCGCCCCTCCCCCCCGACCAGTCCCGGGTAGCCGTAGGGGGAGACGGCGTCGCGCTGGTCAGTGCCTGGGATCTCACGGACGACCAGCGGAGCGAGCAGCTCGGCGTCGCCGGTGTCGATCCGCAAGGTGTGGGTGGCGCCCTCGGCTTCGAGGAAGGGGCGCGAGCGGAAGAACTGGTCGTCGGCGGTTGCGGCGCCGCCGTCCTCGATCAGCTCTGCTTTGGCGGTCACTCGAGCAGGTCCGCGGCGGCGGCGCGGAACTCGTCGGGGAGCACGCCCCAGACCTCGCAGTCGTCGGGCGGGCCGTCGCGGCGGGCGAGGTGGGCGCGCATCGTCCCCTCGTGCTTCCAGCCGAGGCCGGCGACAGTCTTCTTCGCGACCTCGTTGCGGGCGGGGATGCGGCCGTAGACGCGGTGGGCGCCGTACTCGTCGAAGGCCTTGGCGATCGTCAGCGCCTCGGCCCGCCGGCCGACGCCCTTGCCGCGGACGTCGTCGCCGATCAGCGCCCCGAGCTCGGGCGCCGTCTGGCGGAAGAGGCCGTAGAGGGCGGTGAACCCGACCGGCTCCTCGTAGCCCTCGACGACGATCGCGAACTTGCGGTCCTCGCCCGAGTCGTCCATCGCCCGCCGCGTCCAGGCCTCGGCCTGCTCGGGCGTGAACTCGTCCCGCTGCTCCATCAGCGAGGCGATCGCCGCCGGGTTGTTGAACCAGCGGTGGACGGCCGCCGCGTCGCCCTCCCCGAAGGGGCGCAGGGTGACTGCGGGGCGGTCGGCACTCACGGCGGGAAGCCTAATCAGTCCGGCGCCAGCCCTTGGCCGGTGAGGACAAGCCAGGCGGTCTTCAACAGGATGCGGAGGTCGAGGAGGAGGCTGCGGTGGTCGACGTACCAGACGTCGAGCTCGATCCGCTCCTCCCAGGGGATGCCGGCGCGGCCCTGGACCTGGGCCCAGCCGGTGATCCCGGGCAGGACCTCGTGGCGGCGTCTCTGGTGCGGGGTGTAGTCGTCGACCTGGGCTTTGATCGTCGGGCGCGGGCCGACGATCGCCATCTCGCCGCGCAGCACGTTGACGAAGTTGGGGATCTCGTCGAGCGAGGTGCGGCGGAGTAGGCGGCCGGGAGCGGTGACGCGGGGGTCGTCCCGGTAGACGACTTCGCCGACGCCGACCGGGTCGCTGCCCTGGACCATCGTCCGCAGCTTCCACATCTCGAACTCGCGGCCGCCGCGGCCGACGCGCCGCTGGCGGTAGACGATCGGGCCGGAGCTGGTCAGCTTGATCGCGATCGCCGCGACCAAGAGCAGCGGCGAGAGGATCGCCAGAGCGACCGCGGCGATGAGGATGTCAAAGATTCTCGGCATCGCTCCGGTGGCGAGTGTGGCCAAACAGATCAAGGACGCAGGGAGCGTGGCGTGCTCTGCACGCGAGCGACCGAGGACGCCGATATGCGCCGGCCACAGTCGTCACCGGGTTCCTGCGGCCTTCTCCCAGCGGCCCCCGGCGCCGTGGCGGAGGCGGTCCCAGAGGCCGAGGGCGATCGAGGCGGTGGTCAGTAGGTAATAGCGGGCTATGCGAAAGGGTCCGATCGGCACCGATCGCCCGAGCAGGGCGGCGGCGATGAAGGCGAGCTGGAGGGCGAAGGCGAGGACGTAGAACCAGCCGTCGCCGAGCAGGAAGAGGTTGGCGAGGAGGGCGACGAGGTGGAGTAGCGGGCTGAGGTAGCGGAGCAGCCGGTGGGAGGCGATCTCGAATGCGTACAGCGGCGGGTAGCCGCGCGGCGAGAGCATGCCTTCGCCGACGACGATGTCCCAGAGGCCGACCATCATCCGGCGTTTGCGGGCGAACTCGCCCTCGATCGTCGGCACCATCTTCTCCTCGGCCCGGGCGCCGGGCTCGTAGAGGGATCGGAGGCGGCGCTTGGCGAGCCGGAAGGGGAAGCTGAGGTCGTGGCTGCCGGAGGGCGCCAGGGGGATGAAGGCGTCGCGCCGGACCGCGTAGATCGCGCCGTTGCCGGCGGTGACGCCGCCGAGCGCCGACTCGGCTTCCCGCACCGCCATCTCGTAGCGCCAGTAGGCGCCCTCGAGGTTGTTGCCGTCGGGGTCGAGGAAGCGGACCTGGCCGCAGACGTAGCCGATGCAGGGGTCGGCGAAGGGGGCGACGAGGCGGCGGAGGGCGTCGCGCGCCCAGGCGCTGTTGGCGTCGGAGAAGGCGAGCACCTCGCCGGCGGCCTGCTCGGCGGCGGCGTTGAGAGCGGCGACCTTGCCGCCGGGCGGCAGCTCGAGGACGAGGGAGGCGCCGGCGGCGCGGGCGCGATCGGCGGTGGCGTCGGTGGAGCCGTCGGAGGCGACGATCACCTGCAGGCGCTCGCGCGGGTAGTCGAGGGCGAGCGCGTTGGCGACTTTGCCGGCGATCACCTCCTCCTCGTCGTAGGCGGGGACGATCAGGGAGACGGTCGGGAGGCCCGATTCGGAACCCGCGCCGCGCGGCTTAAAAGGCCGCCGCTCCTTCTTCGCCCGCGTCAGCGCCATCAGCAGCAGCGGGTAGCCCAGGTGCGTGTAGACGATCAGGCCGGCGCTGAGCCAGAAGAGGATCGCGGCCAGGGTGGTCACGCGCGCGCCTCCAGCAGCTCGCGGTAGAGGTCGAGCGTGCGGCGGGCGGCCTCGTCCCAGGAGAAGGGTCCGGCGGCGGCGTGGGTCGCGGCGGCGGAGAGGTCGCGGCGGGCGGCCTCGTCGCCGACCAGCTCCTCCAGCGCTGCCGCGAGCGCGGCGGTGTCGCCGGGCGGGACGAGCCGCGCGGCGCCGGTCTCGGCGACCTCGGGGAAGCCGCCGACGGCGCTGACGACCATCGGCTTGCCGAAGGCGAGGCCGGTGTAGAGGACGCCGGAGTGCTCGGCGTCGAGATAGGGGAGGACGAGGAGGTCGGCGCGGCGGAAGATCGCCGGGATCTCGACGTCCTCGACGAAGCGGGGGACGAAGCGGACGCGGCCGCCCGCCTGCGCCGCCAGCTCCCGCAGCGGCCCGAGGTCCATCCGCGGGTTGCCGACGATCCAGAGCTCGGGCGGCGCCGGCACCGCGGCCGCCAGCCGCCGGTAGGCCTCGAGCAGGTTCTCGATCCCCTTGTAGGGGCGCAACAGTCCGAAGGAGAGGATCACCGGTCCCTCCGCCCCCTCCAGCTCCGGCGGCAGCGGCTTCTCCTCGGGCAGCTTCGTCAGGTAGTCGAAGGCGCCGTGGGGGACGACGCGGACCCTGGCGGAGTCGAGTCCGACCTCGTCGCGGAGGCGGGTTGCGCCGTGCTCGGAGTGGGCGACGACGGCGTCCATGGCACCGAAGACGCGGCGCGCGGAGCGGATCTGGCGGCGGCTCGGATGCGGCGGCAGGATGTAGTGCGCGGTCATCACCCTCGGGCGCGCCGGCGGCAGCAAGCGGACGTCGAGCGACGGGACCGTCAACCACTGGCAGTGGACGACGTCGGCATCGACCGCGCGGCGGAGGCGCAGCATGTCGGGCAGGTGCTCCGCGGCCTTGAACGGCAGGCGCCCGGAAGCATCGAGGCCGCGCCGGGCGGAGCGACGGTAGAAGAGCTCCTCGACGCGGTAGCCCTCGGCCGGCGGCACCGGCCCGTAGAGAAAGTGCGTCGTCAACAGCTCGACCTCGGCGCCGGCGCGCGCCAGCGCCGCCGCGAGCGCGCGGTCGTAGGGCGGCGTAAACGCCGAGGGGTCGACGAGTTGAACCTTCAAGGGCGTCAGGTCAGGGATTCAGGAGGCACAGGCCCGTCGGTGCTCGATGCAAGACAATCATCTAGCAGCCGATTATCGTCACCGCCTTGTCACCCACGCTCTCCTACTGCGTCGTGAACACGAACGGCCGCGAGTACCTGCTCGCCTGCCTGGCCGCGATCGAGCGCGCTCATCCCGATGGAGTCGAGCGCGAGATCCTCGTCCTCGACAACGCTTCCGAAGACGGCTCGGCGGCGGCGGTGCGGGAGCTCGGCGGCGAAATCCGCCTGATCGCGCTGGAGCAGCGGACCGGCAAGGCGGAGAACGACTCGACCCTGATGCGCGAGGCCGAAGGGAAGTACTGCCTGCTGCTGAACGAGGACTCCGAGCTGCGGCCAGGGGCGGTCGAGGCGCTGCTCGAGGTGATGGAGCGCGAACCGAAAGCGGCGGCGGCGACCCCGCAGCTACTGGACTCGGACGGGAAGCCGGTGCCCTGCGCCTGGCGCTTCCCCGGGGTGGGCACTGCGCTGGCGGGCGCCCTCTTCCTCCACCGCCGGCTCACCGTGCAGAGCAGCGGCAACGCGGTGCGCAGCGTCGACTGGGCGCAGTCGAGCGCGCTGATGGTCCGCCGCGCGGCGGCGGCCTCCGTCGGCTTCATGGACCCCGAGTTCTTCGTCTACTACGACGAGTGCGACTTCGCCAAGCGTCTCCGCGAGGCCGGCTGGCACTCCCTCTACGTCCCCGGCGCCGAGGCTGTCCACCACGACCAGCTCTCCACCGACCTCGCCAAGGGCCTCCCCCGCATCGTCGAATTCCACCGCAACCGCAACCTCTACATGCGCAAGCACCATGGCCGCGCCGGCGCCCTCGCCGTCCGCCTCCTCACCGCCTGGTCCTACGCCGCGCGAGCGACGGTCGCGAGCGTCCTGCCGAACCAACCCGCCCCGGTCTACCGGGCCCACGCCCGCCAAGCGCTCTTCCCGGGCCGCGGTGAATCGCTCCGCGATCGCGCCTCCCGAACTGCAACAACTTGATCACCCAGTAGGCAGTCAAGTTGATGCAGTTCGATTAGGTCCGAGCGTCCTCGTCCATGCGCTCGACCTCGTAGACCTCGGGGATCTGGCCATCCACCGCCGCAGGCTGAGTTCGAAGGGCCGCTAGTCCTGCCATGACGGCCCCCGGATGGCGCAGCTTGCCTAGCCAGACGCGCTCACCTGGGGTGAAGAAGCCGCTCGCTAGGAGTACCAGCGGGTAAGCGGCGAAGAGGAGGGTGCGGAGGAGGAGGCCCGTCGCGCCTGAGGTGGGCACCACGAGTTCGGCGATGCCGACGAGGGCGGCGACCGTCAGCACCACGCGCAGCAGCCTCCCCCACTCGTAGGGGACCGGGAAGAGGCGCTGGGTGAAGACGTACATCAGGCCGAGCACGACGACGTAGGAGGCGACGAGGGCGAGGCCGGCGCCGACGATTCCCAGCGGCGGGACCAGCAGGAGGTTGAGGACGACGTTGACGACGAGGGCGCCGATCGCCGCCGGGAAGTTGAACTCGGTGCGGCCGGTGCGGCCGAGGATCACCACGAGGACGAGGTAGAGCGCGTAGAGCGTGACCGCGGTGGAGATCAGCCCGATCACTTCGTAGGAGTCGAAGAACTTCGGGTCGGCCAGGGCGCGGACGATCCAGCGCGAGAGCAGCCACATCCCGGCGACGACCCAGGCGCAGCCGGCGACGAAGAGGGTGACGACGGTGGCATAGACGCGGCGCGCCTCGCCGTCCTCGCGGATCGAGTAGGCGAGCGGCGGCCAGGCGAGCTGGAAGCCGCGGACGAGGACGTTGACCGCCTGCGCGAACTTCACCCCCAGCGAGTAGAGCCCGGCCTCGGCGAGGCCGAGCGAGCGGACGATGATCAGGCGGTCGACGAAGTTGAGCAGGTAGAGCGAGACCTCGGCCGGCATCGTCGGTACCCCGAAGCGGAACAGCCGCCGCATCAGCCCGCGGTCGAAGCGCAGCGAGAGGCGTCGCCACTGCAACGCGACCAGAACGAGGACGAAGGCGGCGCCGGCCGCGTAGCTGCCGACGAGCAGGCCGCGGGCGCCCTCTTCGAGGCCGACGACGAGCACCACGGTGAGCGCGATCGAGGCGAGGACGTTGAGGATCGTGGTCAGGAAGTAGGCCCGCGCCCGCTCCTCGAGCCGGAACAGGGTGAGCATGAACTCCCACATCGTCAGCACCCAGAGGCCGCCGATCGCGATCCGCACCAGATCGGTCGCGGAGGCGCCGAGCTTCTCCGCTTCCGGGAGCAGCGCTTCGGAGAGCGGCCCGGCGAACGGCAGGAGGACGAGCGCCCCGAGAGTCGAGAGCCAGAAGAGCCCGGCGAAGCTGCCGGCCACCACCTGCGCCGGGTCCTCGTCGTCCTTGTAATAGAAGCGCAGGATCGCCTCGATCAGGCCGAAGCGGACGATGATGCTCGCGGTGACCACCGCGGCGAACAGCACCTCCGCAGCGCCGTAGTCGGCAGGGGACAGGTACCGCGTGTACAGCGGCAGCAGCGCAACGGCGATGACCTTGCTGAGGATGCTCGCGGCCGTGTAGGCCGCACCGGTCGTAGCCAGCCTGCGCAGGTATCCCGACACGCAGAGACCCTACGCGGGCTTGCGGACCGCGGGCTCCGCCCACGCCAGAGAGGCACCAACTGCCAATAAAACCCAGGTGAGCGGATCCTCGAAGAACCCGGCATACGCCAACGTGTGCACGAGCAGCGCCACGAACGCCGCTAGGACTGCCGCCCTAGCCGCAAATGCGGTGGGTGACGTCGTAGGGGGGACCATCCCCTGCGTAGTTGCAGGGGATGGTGGGCCCCCTGCGGCGGCAGGACCCGCCGCCCTGGTGCGCCAGAGCCCACGGCCCAACGTCACGAGCGCCACCACGATCAGAGCTAGATACAGAGCGAGCCCGACTATTCCCTGCTCGGCGGCGACGGTCACCGGCTCGGTGTGCGAAACCGTCACCGGGGCGTCTTTGTTCTCGCGGTGGTCGCGGTAGGCGGCCTGGAAGGAGCCTGAGCCGTAGCCCTCCAGCGGGCGTTCGGCGAAGAGGTCGACGCCACCGGAGATCAGGCTGCCGCGGCCGCTGAGGTCGACGTTGATCCGATCGGGGGTGAACTTTCCGGAGCCGCCGACGAGGAGGACGACGAGGACGGCGCCGATCGCGCCGACGACGACCGCCGCCAGCGTCCAGCGCCAGCTCCAGCGGATCGCCGCCAACACCGCGAGGCCGGCGAGCAGGGCGAGGAAGCTCGACTGCGAGAAGGTCGGGACGAGGCCGATCCAGAGGACGAGGATGAGGCCGCTCAGCAGCCAGAAGGCATCGCGGGTGCGCGCCCACAGAAGCGCCCCAGTCGCGACCACGGTGACCAGCGCCAGGTAGCGCCCGTAGACGTTCGGGTCCCAGAAGACTGAGTTGACCCGGAAGTAGGTGTGGAATTCGTTCGAGCGGATGATCTGGTCGTTCCAGAACAGGCTCCGGGTCGCGTACTCGACGCCGCCGACGAGGATGAAGGCGACCGCCTCGACGCCGACGACGATCAGCGCCCACGTCAGCAGCCGCCGGTCCCACTCGACCTCGCGCAGCAGCCGGTAGGCGATCGTGAAGGGGACGAAGAAGAAGCAGACGTTCTGCAGGCCCTTGGAGAAGTCGTCGGAGTAGAGCGCCTGCAGCGCGTAGAGGACGACCGCGGCGGCGAGGACGTAGGCCAGCGCCCGCGGCGCATGCACGGTCGGCGGGTCGTTCCAGTCGCGCAGCAGAGTCGCCACCACCGCGGCGGCAATCACCAGGTAGAGCGGCACCAGCAGGTTGGCGGTGTCGCCGCCGGCGTGCAGCGGCACCCGGAAGGGGATCGCGAAAAGGATCGCCAGCGGCAGGAGGATCGGCCGGCGGCGGAAGAGGTAGCTGAGGACGGCGACCGCCGCCGCGGCCAGCACCAGCAGCTCGACGATCCGCGCCTCGTCGTGGCGAAGGTCGACGATCTGGGTCGCGTGCCACTGGTCGCCGGCGATCAGGACCGGGAAGAGGACCATCGCCGCGACCATCAGCAGCGCCCGCGGCCGCCCCGGCGGCAGCAGGATCGCGGCGCCGCTGGCCGCCGCCGCGGCGATCAGTCCGATTCCGGCGAGGACGTCGCTCACGGCTGCGACTCCTGCGCCCCCAGGCCGCCGCTCCCGGCCCGGGTCGTGCAATGGGACCTGGCGTGCTTCGGCGCCCGGTGCAGCCGGATCACCCCCGGCGTCACCAGCACCCGGTCGCCCAGCTTCACCCGCAGCTTGTAACGGCCGGGATGGGCGGTGCCTCCACCGCGCCGGCGCCCGTCCCAGTAGTAGGTGTGAAACGTGTAGCGCTTGAGGAATTCGTCGCGGGCGAGGGTGACGACGACCCGCCCGCCGGGCTTGATCACCTGCACGGTTCCCTGGTCGGAGATCGTCGTGCGGAAGCGGATGCGGAGCCGATCGAATCGGCAATCGCCGTTGGGCGTGAAGCTCTGAACGGGGTCTTCCCGGTTCAACACGGGGAAGCCGACGAAGGTGACTTTGTCGAGCACCAGCGGGTCGCGCTTCAGCCGCTGGGCGTAGGCGAAGGCGGCGACCGTGGCGAGGACTAGGAGCGCGAAGACGACCGCGGCCGCGCGGGGAGAGACCGAGGCCCCACCCTCACTGCGCCGCTTCGGCATTGTCCTCGCCGACGATCACGGCGACGGAGGCACCAGCCGAGACGGATTCGATTTCGCTGTTCATGAGCTGTAGCTGATCGATCTGCAGCTGCTTGGCCACCTTCTTCGCTTCGGACTTGTGGCCGCGTTCGAACATCACCACGCTGTCGCTGAAGCTGGAGCTGCTGTTGGTGACGGCGCCGAGCTCGAACCCCTTTTCTTCGACCTCGTCGCCGAAGGTGGCCGCGAGGCCGGGGACCGCCGTCCCGTTGAGGACGCTGACTTCGATTTCGCTCGGCTTGATCTTCGCCGCGGCCTGCTTCGAGCCGCCGTTGCCGCTGCCGCCTTCGTCGGACCCGCTCAGCAGCAGGTAGGCGCCGCCGCCCACGACCACCACGAGGACGAGGAAGAGGGCGACCAGCGCCAGCGGGTTCGAGGCCACCCTGCCGAGGCCGGAGAAGCGGTTGCGCAGGCGTTCGCCGCGGCCTTCGGTCGGCAGCCCTTCCTCGCGGCGGCGCCGGCGTTCCTCGCGGCTGGAGACCGCCTGGTGTTCGGCGGTGCGCGCCTCCTGCAGCGCCCGCAACTCCTCGGCCCGCTGGGCGGCGATCGTCGAGGTCTGCTCCTTGCGCTCGGCGTCGCGCTCCGGTGCCGACCCCGCCCACTCGCGCAGGCGGCGGATGTCCCGCCCGTGGGTGAACGAGAGGAGGGCCAGGACCGCCAGTCCGAGAAACGCGGCCAGGCCGGCGAAGGCGCCGATTTGTTCGATCGCGTGGACCAAAGTGGCTGCGAGAGGCTATTCGTTGGAGGCGACCGTCGCGGTGTCGCCGCCCGGTGCGGCGATCATCTCGACGACGCGCTCCGCCAAATTAGCCTCGTCCCCGGCCAGAACCAGGTGTTCGAGTGAGTTCAGGGTGGACTCGACCCACTCCTGGTCGAGCGCCGTCCGCCGCACCGCCCGGTTGATCCGCCGCGCCGCCGTCGGCTGCACCTCCTCGCCCTCCGAGAAGAGGGTCTCGCTCAGCTTCTCCCCCGGCCGCGGCCCGGTGAACTCGATCGCGATGTCCTTCTCCGGCTCGTAGCCCGCGAGCCGGATCATGTTGTGGGCGAGGTCGACGATCTTCACCGGCTCGCCCATGTCGAGGACGAAGACCTCCCCCTTGCCGGCGCCGATGTCGCCGCTGCGGATCACCAGCTGCACCGCCTCCGGGATCGTCATGAAGTAGCGGGTCATCTCCGGGTGGGTCACGGTCACCGGCCCGCCGCGCTCGATCTGGCTGCGGAAGATTGGGACCACGCTCCCGGAGGAGGCGAGGACGTTGCCGAAGCGGACCGAGGCGAAGCGCGTCTCCGGGTACTTCTCGCCGGCGGCCTGGACGATCCACTCCGCCATCGCCTTCGAGGCGCCCATCACCGTCTTCGGGTTGACCGCCTTGTCCGTCGAGATCAGGACGAAGCGCTCGCACTTGGAGGCGGCGGCGGTCTCGGCGGTGACCCGGGTGGCGATCGCGTTGTTGCGGACCGCCTCGAGCGGGTTGGCCTCCATCAGCGGCACGTGCTTGTAGGCAGCGGCGTGGAAGACGACGTCGGGCTTGAACCGCTGCATCACCTCCAGCATCCGGTGCGGCTCCTTGCAGTCGGCGAGCACCGACTCGCAGCTCGCGAAGTGGCGCTCCTCGACCATCTCGCGGTCGATCTGGAAGAGGTTGTCCTCGGCGTGGTCGAGCATCACCAGCAGCCGCGGCTTCACCTGGGCGATCTGGCGGCAGAGCTCGGAGCCGATCGAGCCGCCGGCGCCGGTGACGAGGACGATCTTGTCGCGCAGGTAGGCGCCGACCCGGTCGAGCTCGCGGACGATCGGCTCGCGACCGAGCACGTCCTCGACCCGGACCTCGCGAAGCTGCTTGTTGAGCTGGACGCCGCCGCGCAGGAGCTCGAAGACGGTCGGCAGGGTGCGGATCGGGATCTCGCGGTCGCGGCAGGCGGCGACGATGCGGGCGCGCAGGGTCCCGGGCGCCGAGGGGATCGCGATCACCACCTCGTCGGGTTTGGTCTCGTCGAGGATCTGCTCGATCTGCTTGGTCGAGCCGAGCACCTTCAGCCCCAGCATCCGCATCCCCCGCTTGCGCGGATCGTCGTCGACGAAGCCGATCGCGGTGGCGCCGAGGCCCGGGTTGAGCTGCAGCTCGCGGACGACCATCTGGCCCCCGGAGCCGGCGCCGATCACCAGCACCTCGTGCTTGGGCAGGCGGGCGCCCCGGGTCGGCCGTTCGACGATCAGCCGCACCGTCAGGCGGGCCCCGGCGACCAGGATCAGGGTGAGGACGAAGTCGGTGACCTCGACCGAGCGCGGCAGCGTGTGCGCGAACGGCTTGGCGACGGCGAAGACGACGACGAGGATCGCGCTGGCGACGGCGACGGCGCGGAGGATCAGCATGAAGTCGCGGCCGCTGACGTAGCGCCACCACTTCTGGTAGAGCCCGAAGGCGGCGAAGACGACGAGCTTGCCGGCGACGACGAACCCGACCGACTGGGCGAAGAGGACCTCGTAGCGGTGCGGCCAGCCGTGCGGCTGGTCGAGGAAGCGAAGCTGGAAGGCGAGGAAATAGGCCAGCGCGACGAGCACGGCATCGGCCGCGACCTGCAGAACCCGGTTCCGGTAGACGGGGTGGTTCAACCGGCGCATGAGCAACCCAGTTTACGGGGGGTTCAGCTTTATCCATACGATGGGCGCTGCATGGGCCCCCTCCTGCTCGCCTCCGTCACCGACAAGGTGGTCGAACCGATCGTCGACGTCGCCACCGAATTCATCGGCTCAGCCGGTGAGGCCGCCGTCTTCCTGCTGATGGTGCTGGAGTCGGCCTGCATCCCGGTCCCCAGCGAGGCGATCATGCTCTTCGCCGGCTTCAGCGTCTCGGAAGGGGAAATGACCCTGTTCGGGATCGTCGCCGCCGGCGTGCTGGGAAACCTGGTCGGCTCCTGGATCGCCTACGCCGTCGGCTACTTCGGCCGCATCGACCTGCTGGAAAAAAACAAGCTGATCCACATCAGCCCCAAGCACCTGAAATGGGCTGACGACTGGTTCGCCCGCTACGGCAACGCGACCGTCTTCTTCTCGCGGATGCTGCCGATCATCCGCACCTTCATCTCGCTGCCGGCCGGGGTCGCGAAGATGCCGTTCTGGCGCTTCACCGTCTACACGCTGCTCGGCTCGATCCCCTGGGTGCTGATGCTGGCGATCGTCGGCGAAAAGGTCGGCGACAACTGGGAAGACTGGCGCCACAAACTCGGCTACCTCGACTACGTGGTCGCGGCGGCGATCGTCGCCGGCGTGATCTACCTGATCGTGAAGCGGCGGCGCGGCGGTGGTCCGGGCGAGGGTGAGCCCGGGACCCGTCCCGAGGCGGAGCCCGCCGGCACCAGGGGCGCTTGAGCGGTATCCCGGCTCCGCGCGCGGTCGCGCTGGGGCTGGTCCAGGGCCCGGCGGAGCTGCTGCCGGTATCGAGCTCCGCCCACATCGTTCTCCTCCCCTGGCTCGCGGGCTGGGACTGGGAGGAGGTCGACCCGGAGCTGCGCAAGAGCCTGGAGGTCGCGCTCCACACCGGCGCCGCCGCGGCGCTGCTGCTCGGCCAGCGGCGGTTGATCGGCGAAGAGCTGCGCCAGTTCGACGGGCGCCGCGCCCTCCTGCTGGGCCTCTCCTTCCTGCCGGCGGCGATCGTCGGCTACACGCTCGAGCGCCCGATCGAGCGGCGGCTGGGCGGGCCGCGGGCGACCGCCTACGGCCTGATCGCCGGGGCGGCGGCGATGCTCGTCGCCGATCGCCGGCCGCAGCGCCGCGGCCGCGGCGACGCCACCCCGATGGACGGCCTGGCGCTGGGCATCGCCCAGGCGGCGGCGCTGGCGCCGGGCGTCTCCCGCAACGGCGTCACCCTGGCGGCGGCCCGCTGGCGCCGCTTCTCCCGCGACCAGGCCAACCTGCTCTCGCGGACGATCGCCCTGCCGATCATCGTCGGCGCCACCGCCCTCAAGGGCGCCCGCCTCGCCCAGCGCGGCACCACCCCGGAGCTGCGCCGCTCGCTGGCGATCGGCATCTCCACCTCCTTCGCCTCCACCCTCGCCTCCCAGCGCCTGATCCGGCTGGTCGAGCGCGACCGGGCGCTGTGGCCCTACGCGGCCTACCGGCTCGGCTTGGCGGCTCTGGTCCTGCGCAAACTCCGATCCTGAACTCCAAGTCTTGGAGAAACTTGGAGTCGACTGGGAATAACTGCTACAACTCCAAGTCTTGGACAAACTTGGAGTTCATTTGGAGATGCGATGTACCTAGAGCCTGCGCCGACGGTTGAAGAGCTCCTCGAGAAGCTGGGTGCGGAGGAGCTTCTAGCGACCCTGAGACAGCGGGTGGAAGTCCCGGATCGCTACCTGCACTGGGACAAGCTGCGCCGGCTGGAGCCTCCAGCCGGCCTGAGTTCCGAGCAATGGTGGTTGAAGGTGAAGGGGTCGCGGGAAGGCGACCTGCGACCTCTGCCCCTCACCGATCCCGAGGGAGCGCCATTCAGTTATGGAGTGCTCGATTCCATGCTGCGGCAGCTTCACTACATCGATCAGCGCTGCAGCGGTGAGGTGGCGATGGACGAGGTCGTCACCTCCGAGCGCCATGCAGGCAGGCGGTTCTTGGTCAATTCGCTGATGGAGGAGGCGATTCGATCCAGTCAGCTGGAGGGGGCGACCACGTCGCGCCGGGCAGCCAAGGAGATGCTTCGGTCTGGGCGCAAGCCCAGAGATCGCAGCGAGCGGATGATCGCCAACAACTACCGGGCGCTCCAGTTCATGCGGGAGGAGATGGGCGATCGGCTTTCCCCCTCGGCGATTCTCGAACTGCACCGGGTCGTCACCGATGGGACTCTCGACGATCCTTCCGCCGCAGGTCGGTTGCAGCAACCAGGAGAAAGGCGGGTCGCCGTCTTCGACCGGGACGACGGAAAGCCGATTCACACGCCGCCGCCAGCCGAGCAGCTCCCTGAACGGATGCAACTCTTGTGCGACTTCGCCAACGAAGACGAGAAAACGGACAGGTTCGTCCACCCGGTAATCCGCGCCATCCTCCTCCACTTCTGGCTGGCTTATGACCACCCCTTCCTGGACGGCAACGGCCGTACCGCCCGGATCCTCTTCTTCTGGTTCATGCGGACGCGGGGCTATTGGCTTGCCGAGTATCTGCCGATTTCGCGATTCATCCGCAAGGCGCCGGCTCGCTATGCCCGCGCATTCGTGGAAACCGAGACCGACTCCGGCGACACGACGTACTTCTTGATCCACCAACTGAACGTCATTGAGAAGGCCATCGACGATCTTCACCTCTACCTGCAACGCAAGACCGCTGAGGTCCGGGACGTCGAGCGACTGCTGCAGGGAACGGAGTTCCTCAATGGCCGTCAGCTCGCGCTGTTGACCGATGCCATCCGCAATCCGGACGCGCTCTACTCGTTCGATAGCCACGCGAAAAGCCATCGGGTGAGCCATGAGACCGCGCGTTCGGACTTGCGGACCCTCGAGGAGGCTGGACTGTTGAGTCAGCGGCGACAGGGTCGCAGGCACGTATTCGAGCCAACTCCCGATATCGCCGGGAGACTGAAAGAATCGCCCTGATGAGCGACGCCTACGCGAAGGCCGGGGTCGACCAGGGGGCGGCGGATTCGGCCGTGGCCGGGCTGGTGCGGGCGCTCGGCGCGATCAACCTCGAGCGGCCCTCGGCGCAGGTGCCGCTGCCGGGGCATTACGCCAGCGTCATCAGGTTCGACGACAGGAACGGGATCGCCTTCTCGACCGACGGGGTCGGGACCAAGCTGGTCGTCGCCGAGGAGCTCGGCAAGTTCGACACCGTCGGCATCGACTGCGTGGCGATGAACGTCAACGACGTGATCTGCGTCGGCGCCGAGCCGCTGGCGATGGTCGACTACATCGCCGTCGACAGGGCCGATCCGGCGGTCTGCGAGGAAATCGGCGTCGGCCTCGCCCGCGGCGCCGAGCTGGCCGGGATCGAGATCACCGGCGGCGAGCTCGCCCAGCTCGGCGAGCTGGTCCGCGGCGTCGACGTCTCCGGCGCCTGCATCGGCCGCGTCCCCCTTGACGAAATCATCGACGGCTCCGCGGTCGAGCCGGGCGACGTCGTCATCGGCCTCCCCTCGACCGGGATCCATTCCAACGGCTACACCCTTGCCCGCTCGGCCCTGGCCGGGATCGGCCTCGACGAGGATCCCGAAGGCCGGCTCGGCCGCTCGCTCGGCGAGGAGCTGATGACGCCGACCCAGATCTACGTCAAGCCGATCGTCGCCCTCCTGCGCTCGGAGGTGGACGTCCGCGGGCTCGCCCACATCACCTCCGGCGGCACCGAGAACCTGCTCCGCCTCGCCGCCGACGTCGGCTACGAGATCGACGACCCGCTGCCGGTGCTGCCGATCTTCGAGCTGATCCAGGAGCGCGGCGAAGTCGCCGACGAGGAGATGAGCCGGGTCTTCAACATGGGCTGCGGCTTCTGCGTCGTCGTCGCGGCGGCCGACGAGACCGCCGCCCTGGAGAAGCTGCGGGGCCACTACCCCGAGGCAAAGCGGATCGGCCGCGCAACCGAAGGCCCACGACGCATCCTCTGAATCGCCTTCGCAAGCGAAGCGTCGTAACGTTCGCGAGAGTGAGCGACCGAGCCTCGATTAGTTCCCAGATGATCGGAACCGTGCTCTCCGGCCGCTACAAGCTGGAGGCGAAGCTCGGCAGCGGCGGTATGTCGACCGTCTACCTCGCCCGCGACACGACGCTGGACCGCCAGGTCGCGGTGAAGGTGATGCACCGGGAGATGTCCGAGCAGGCCGACCAGCTCGAGCGCTTCCGCCAGGAGGCGCGGGCGGTGGCGAAGCTCTCCCACCCCAACGTCGTCGCCGTGATCGACGCCGGCGAGGACGGCGGCCATCCCTACATCGTCTTCGAGTACGTCGAAGGGGAGACGCTGAAGCAGCGGATCAACCGGGTCGGTGCCCTCGACGCGCAGGAGGCGCTCGCCTACGCGATCGAGATCGCCCGCGGGCTCACCGTCGCCCACGCCCGCAACATGGTCCACCGCGACATCAAGCCGCAGAACGTCCTCATCGACTCCGAGGGGCGGGCGAAGCTGACCGACTTCGGGATCTCGCGCCAGCTCGAGCAGGACGGGATGACGGCGACCGGCCGCGTCCTCGGCACCACCGACTACGTCGCCCCCGAGCAGGCGATGGGCCACCCGGTCGACCAGCGCTCCGACCTCTACTCGCTCGGCGTCGTCCTCTACGAGATGCTGACCGGGCAGGTCCCGTTCAGCGCCGACAGCCAGGTCGGGGTGGCGATGAAACACGTCAACGAGGAACTGCCCGACGTCCAGCAGCGGCGGCCGGAGCTCTCCGCCGCGGCGGCGATGACGGTCGAGCGGGCGACCGCGAAGGACCCCGGCGACCGCTACCAGTCGGTCGGGGAGATGATCGACGACCTCTCGACCGCGCTCGAGGTCGAGGCGGCGCGGGCGGGCTCGACCACCGGCGAGGCGACCAGCGTGCTGGAGGCGGTCCCCCCGGCCGAACGCAAGCTGGCCGAGGGCGGGCGCTGGTCCCGCGTTGCCGTGCTCGTGCTCCTGCTCGTCGCCGCCGGGGTGCTGGCGGCGGTGCTGCTGATCAGCAGCGGCAACGGCCCGGGCGGGGGGGGCGGGGCGCTGAAGGACAAGGGCAAGGCGGTGGCGCTGTCGGGCGTCTCCGACTACGACCCCCAGGGCGACGGCGAAGAGGACCCCGAGACGGTCAACCTGGCGATCGACGGCAACCCGACCGGGACCGCCTGGAGCAGCGAGCACTACGACACCGACACCTTCGCGGGGACCAAGGAAGGAACCGACCCGGGGGTCGGCCTCTACGTGACCGCCAAGTCCACCACCACGCCCTCGGAGATGATCATCCGCACGCCCACCCCCGGCTGGGACGCCGAGATCTTCGCCAGCTCCTCCGGCCGCCCCGAAGAAGTGACCGAATGGGGCGAACCGGTCGGCGACGTCACCGACGCGAAGGAGCTGGAAGAAGTCGACCTCCACCTCGGCTCGCCCGCCAAGTACTTCCTGATCTGGTTCAACAAAGCCGCGCCCGCGCGCGACCAGGAAAGCCGGTACCAGGTCGAGATCAGCGACGTGAAGCTGATCGATTGAGGCTGGGTTCGGCCTCGGCTGGGTATAGGGGCGGCGGCGGAGTACGAACTTTTACGTAACCATTACATCGATCGGTGTAGCATCTCTCAATGGCAGAGCAAGGAGCCAAGCCCAACGTCCCGAAGGCTCGCCAGCGCGCGCTGCACGCCGTCCGCTCCCTCTTCACGCCGCTGCTGCCCGACGACTACCTCGAACTGATCAACCCGCTCTGGTCGACCCAGGAGCTGCGGGGCCGGATCGAGCGGATCGTCCGCGAGACCCCTGACGCGGCGACGATCCTGATCCGGCCGGGCTACGAATGGCCCGGGCATCGGGCGGGCCAGTACCTGCGGATCGGCGTCGTCGTCAACGGCGTCCACCACTGGCGCGCCTACTCGCTGACCACCGACCCGGGCCACCCGGAGGGGCTGATCGGGATCACGCCGAAGTTCGTCGAGGCGGGCAAAGTCACTCCGTACCTGGTCCACCAGGCGCGGCCGGGGGACATCGTCCGCCTCGGCGGCGTCGAAGGCACCTTCGTCCTCCCCGACCCGCCGCCGCGGCAGCTCCTCTTCATCAGCGCCGGCAGCGGCATCACCCCGATCATGAGCATGCTGCGCAGCCTCGATCGCGACGGCGCCCTCGAGGACGTCGTCCACATCCACTCCTCGCGGACCCCCGACCGCGTCATCTTCGGCGAGCAGCTTCGCGAGCTCGACTCCCGCCGTCCCGGCTACAAGCCGCACCTGCGGATCACCGGCGAAGCCGGCCGCTTCGCCCCGCACGAGCTCGACGCGCTCTGCCCCGACTGGCGCGAGCGCCGCGCCTTCGTCTCCGGCCCGGGCGAGATGCTCGACGCACTGGTCCGCCACTGGCGCGAGGACGGCGACCCCGAGCTGCTGGAGATGGAGCGCTTCCAGCCGGTGATCGGCGGCGACGCGGTAGCCGGCGAGGGCGGTCGCGTCCGCTTCCTCTCCAGCGGCGTCGAGACCGAGTGCGACGGCGGCACGCCGATCCTCGTCGCCGGCGAGGAAGCCGGGGCCGAGCTGCCGTTCGGCTGCCGGATGGGGATCTGCCACACCTGCATCGGCCGGCTCTGTTCCGGCGAGGTGAGGGACCTGCGGACCGGGGAGGTCTACGGGCAGGAGGGAGAGATGGTCCGGACCTGCGTGAACGCGCCTGAAGGCGACGTTGCGATTGCACTATGAGAAAAAGGGGACTAGAACTCAGATGACCACGACCGTAAAGCCCACCGCCGCCCCGATCGACACCCAGAGCGAGAGCCCGCTCGCGCACCTCTCCGAGCAGCAGCTCGAGCAGCTCGCGCAGGAGTTCGACGCGATCCGCGACCGGGTGATGGCCGACCTCGGCGAACGCGACCGCCGCTACATCGAGAGCATGATCGAGATGCAGCGCCGTCTCGCCGTGCTCGGCCGCGCCCTGCTGGTCGGCTCCCGCAACCGCCCCGCCTGGGTCGCCGGGACCGCCGCCCTCTCGGCAGCGAAGATCCTCGAGAACATGGAGATCGGCCACAACGTCATGCACGGCCAGTGGGACTGGATGAACGACCCGCGCATCCACTCCTCGACCTGGGACTGGGACACCGCCTCGACCGCCGAGGCCTGGAAGCACTCCCACAACTTCGTCCACCACACCTACACCAACATCCGCGGCAAGGACAAGGACCTCGGCTACGAGATCATGCGGATCGACCCGGCGCAGCGCTGGAACCCGGTCTACCTCGCCCAGCCGATCTACAACCTGATCCTGGCGGCGCTGTTCGAGTGGGGCGTGGCGCTGCACGACCTCGACTTCGAAGCGATCCGCAAGGGCCACAAGCCCAAGCACCAGGTGAAGCGGGAGCTGAAGGGGATCGCCGGCAAGGCAAAGGACCAGATCGTCAAGGACTACATCGCCTGGCCGCTGGTCAGCGCTGTGGCGGCGACCGCGATCGACGCGGTTGTGGAGACGCGGCGGCAGCGCAAGGCCCCGCGCGGGATCCTCGGCCGGATGAAGCGGCGCAAGCGGACGAGCCGGTTCGCGCCTGTGGTCGAGGCTGCCCTGACGAGCGGCGCCAAGACCTTCCGCCAGACCGCCAAGGCCGACGCGACCGCCAACATCGTCCGCAACGTCTGGGCCTACGCGATCATCTTCTGCGGCCACTTCCCCGACCAGACCTACACCTTCTCCCAGAAGGAGGTCGAGAACGAGAGCCGCGGCGGCTGGTACATCCGCCAGCTCACCGGCTCGGCCAACATCGACGGCGGCCCGCTCTTCCACATCGCCAGCGGCAACCTCAGCTACCAGGTCGAGCACCACCTCTTCCCCGACATGCCGAGCACCCGCTACGCCGAGATCGCACCGCAGGTCAAGGACGTCTGCGAACGCTACGGCCTCCCCTACAACAGCGGCCCGTTCCTGCAGCAGCTCGGGATGGTCCAGCGGACGATCCTCCGCCTCGCCCTCCCCGGCGGCAAGCCCCGGCCGAAGCCGGGGCCCTACCGCGGCGAGGACATCGCCGTCTGATCCGCCGCTAGCCGCCCTCGGTCGGCAGGATCGGGGTGCAGAGCGGGTTGCGGGGGTGCAGCGGGTCGAGCGCGGTGAGGACGTCGGCGTCGGCGATGTGGTCGTAGGGCATCGAGAGGTGGTCGCCGAGGTCGAGGATGCACTGGTTCTGCAGGAGGATGTTTTTCACGTTCGAGCCGGAGAGGAAGGCCGAGGTGTAGGGGGTGACGACCTGGTCGTAGCGGGTCTGGATCACCGTGTATTCGACCCCCGGCACGGTGTCGCCGCCGCTGTTCAGTTCGGCGAGGAACTGCGAGCCGACGATCTGCTCCTCGCAGGCCGGGCAGAGCGCGCCGGTGAACTGGGAGCCGCCGGGGAAGAAGCGGGCGAGGAGGCCGATCCCGTCGACGGTGGTGCCGTGATTGGAGGGCGAGAGGCCGACGAGGGTGTGGACCTCGCTCGCTCCGCCGAGGAACTTCAGGTACCAGCGCGGCATCATCCCGCCCTGCGAGTGGCCGACCAGGTCGGCCTCGGGGGCGCCGGTCGCGGCGCGGACTTTGTCGACGAAGGCGTCCAGTTCTTTCGCGGAGTTGCGGATCTCGCCGGTCCCGTAGACGCCGATCGCCCCGCTGCCGGCGTAGGAGCCGTAGTTGAGGGCGAAAACGCACCAGCCGTTGTTCTTCAGCAGCGGCGAAAGCGCCTGCCAGCTATTCGACATGTCGGCGAAGGTGCCGTGGACGAGGACGACCGGGCGCGGGTGGGCGGCGGTCGGTTTGCAGGTCCAATCGTTGGCGCCGGGCGGGCTCGCTGCCGGCGTGGTGTGCGCGTAGCCGTAGGCGCCGCTGTAGATGACCGGCAGGTCTGCCGCGGCGGGCGCGGCGACGACGGCACAGAAGCTGAGGACACAGGAAAGAACGACAAGAACGCGGCGCATGGCTCTCCTCCGGGGTGGATTGACTGGTCGATACTAAGAACTCAGTAGCAACTTGCTCTACTTGTTACCGCTAAGTATCTTGAGCATATAGCCGGGGAGTGCAGGCAGCCGACTCGTCATGCTGAGGGGATGAGGATCGCCAGCCTCGTCCCCTCGGCAACCGAGATGCTCTTCGGCCTCGGCCTCGGCGAGAGCGTCGTCGGCGTCACCCACGAGTGCGACTACCCGCCGGCGGCAAGCGAGCTGCCGCAGCTGACGGCGACGGTGCTGCCGCCGGAACTCGCGGCGGGCGAGATCGACGCGGCGGTGAAGGAGGTGATCGGCGAAGGCCGGGCGCTCTACACGCTCGACGAGGAGCGCCTGGCCGAGTTGGAGCCGGACCTGATCGTCACCCAGGCGGTCTGCGAGGTCTGCGCCGTCTCCTACGACGACGTGGTCGAGGTGGCGGCGCGGCTGCCGAGCAGTCCGCGCGTCCTCCAGCAGGACCCGACCAAGCTGGGCGAGGTGCTGGATGACGTGACGCGGCTGGGCGAGGCGGTCGGCCGGCCGGTCAGATCGCAGGGCTTTCGTGAATTGCTCGAAGGACGACTGGATGCGGTTCGGCGCGCCGTCGAGGGAGAGCCCCGCCCGCGCGTCCTCGCCCTCGAGTGGCTGGAGCCGCCCTTCCTCGGCGGCCACTGGATCCCGGAGATGATCGAGATCGCCGGCGGCGAGACCGTCGCCGGGTCCCCGGGGCAGAAGTCGCCCCAGGTGCAGTGGGAGGACCTGCGGGGCCTCGATCCCGAGGTGGTCGTCTCGATGCCCTGCGGCTGGTACCTCGACGAGTCCTGCGCGCAGGCTCTCCGGCACGGCGAGCGGCTCGGCGGCTTCGGCGCCGCCCGCGTCTTCGCGGTCGACGGAGCCTCGACCTTCTCCCGCCCCGGCCCGCGCCTCGTCGACGGGGTCGAGCTGCTCGGCCACCTCTTCCACCCCGAGCTGGTCGAGCCGCCCGCCGGGATCGGCTTCGCCGAGCTGACGGCTCAGATCTCGCGCTCGTAGAAGAGCATCGAAGGGCCATCGGGCGAGCCTTCGCGGTTGGTGAAGCCCATGCTCTCGTAGAGGGCGCGGGCGGCGGTGTCGGTCTCACCGGTGTTGAGGTCGATCCCGTCGGCGCCGCGCTCACGCGCGAACTCGATCGTCGCCTCCAGCAGGGCGCGGCCGATCCCGCGATCGCGCAGTGGTGGGACCACGTAGAGCTCCTGCAGGTACGTTTCCTCGCCCGCGCTCCAGATGCCCGGCCGGAAGCGGAACAGCGAGAGCCCGTCCGGCTCTTCACCCGCCAGGAGGACCGTGATCTCGTCTTCTTCGAGGAGGCGAGCGATGGTCTCCGCCAGCTCCTCGACTGCCGGCGTCGGTTCGGAGTACTCGACGTTGAAGTCGTGCAGGAGGCGAGCGATGTCGGCAGCGTCCTCCACCCCGGCCCGCCGAACCTGTATCTCTGGCTTCGTCATGCCCCCAGTTTCGCTGCCCGACGAAGTCCGCGCCGCCTGCGCCTGGGTGGCGGAACGGGCGCGTTCGGTGCGGATAGACGAGGAGGCGATCGAGGAGTACGCGGCCGGGCTGCCTCAGCCCGGCGCCGACAAGGAGGAGGCGCCCTTCGCCGAGGAGCCCGAAGCGGCCGCGGCCTTCGCGATCTGCATGAACGCGATCAACTTCGGCTCCGGCTGGTGGCCGACGATCCGCAAGCGACCGGGGATGAGCGGCTACGGCACGATGGCAGCGGGGGTGACCGAGCGCTTCGAGACGGTCGGCCCATGGACCGTCGGCGAGCTGGAGGCGATGGATGCGGAGACGATCGCCGCAATCGTCGGCCAGGACCCCGAGCATCCGCTGATGCCGCAGTTCGCGGCAGCGCTGCGAGACGTCGGCGGCCGCGTCACCGCCGACCACGGTGGCCGCTTCCTCAACCCTGCCGAAGAAGCGGACTCGATCCCGGCCCTCGCCGGGACCTTCGCCGCCTGGACCTCTTTCGCCGACGTTTCCACCTACGACGGCCGGGAGGTCCCCTTCTACAAGCGAGCCCAGCTCGCCGCCGCCGACCTCCACCGCGCCGGCGTCGTAGACCTCCCCGGCCTCGACCACCTCACCGCCTTCGCCGACAACCTCGTCCCCCACGTCCTCCGCCTCGACGGCATCCTCCGCCTCGACTCCGACCTCACCGCCCGCATCGAAGCCGAAGAGCTCCTGGAGCACGGCTCCCCCGAAGAGGTAGAGCTCCGCGCCTGCGCCGTCCAAGCCGTCGAGCTCCTGGCCGCCACCCGCCCTCTCACCCCCGCCGAGATCGACAGCACCCTCTGGAACCGCGGTCGCGATGCGGGTTACAAGTCGCGCGCGCGACCGCGGTCACCCGGTACCGCCTATTAATACTCAGGTGTTTTTGACAGGTATTCGCTCCGTCTGCAAGGTGCAGTTGCGATTCAGCCACAACCACCATCAAAGAAGGGGGATGATGATGAGAGGAAAGCTCCTCATCGCCTGCGTTGTCGCTCTTGCATCTGTTCCGACTGCCGCCTCCGCGAGCACTGCTGAACTCACATATCCAACAGGTACGAGACTTGCCACGGGCAACACCCTCAAGGGCGTGAACACCGGCTCCATCACATTCAAGACTGCGGGTGGCGCCCTCTTGTGGGAATGCACGACTGCCTCGATGACAGGCACCCTCGTGAAAAACAACGGCACGGAAGTCGAAGCAAATGTCGAAGCGCTGACGATGACGGGTACGGCCGCCGAAAGTAAATGCACATCCGGCGAAGTAACGGGTAACAAGAAGGTCACATTGGGCGTGGCACAGGGCCTGCCATGGTGCCTCAAAGCCACCTCAACCATGAAAGAAGACGAATTCCAGATCCGAGGGGGCAAATGCAGCGAAGCCTCTCGCCAAATCAACTTCGGGCTCGATGACGCGCTGGGAGAATGCAAGTACAAACGCGGTGAAGCGATAGCCGGCACCTTCACCACAGAGCCAAGCGACGCTGTTCTATCGGTGCCCGCATCGGAATTCGTGAAGGAATCCGGGTCGATTGGCTGCACAACCGCCTATCGCATTGAATTTTCGCTGACACTGGAACGGGATGAAGAAGGGACGCATCCGGTCTACCTCTCCTGATCTGCATTCAGAACTCGTAGGACCGTGACGCCTGGTGCCGCTCGACCGCGAGTAGCACCAGGCGGTCGCAGAGCTGGGGGTAATCGGTGCCGGTGGCCTCGAAGAGCTTGGCGTAGACGCTGGTGTCGGTGAAGCCGGGCATGGTGTTGATCTCGTTGACGAGGACGGAGCCGTCGGGTTCGACGAAGAAGTCGCAGCGGGCGAGGCCGGAGCAGCCGGCGAGCTTGAAGACGGAGACGGCCATCTCGCGGACGTTTGCGGTGGCCTCGTCGCCGATCGGGGCGGGGACGCGGAGCTCCATCCCGCCCTCGGTGTACTTGGCCTCGAAGTCGTACCAGGTGCCGTGGGCGACGATCTCCCCCGGCAGCGAGGCCTCCGGCTCGTCGTTGCCGAGGACCGAGCACTCGACCTCGCGCCCCGGCGAGGAGGCCTCGACGATCACCCGCGGGTCGTGGCGCAGCGCCCGCTCGACCGCGGCGTCGAGCTCGTCGAGCCTGCCGACCCGGGTGATGCCGACGCTGGAGCCCATCCGCGAGGGCTTGACCCAGAGCGGCAGCCCCATCGCCTCGCAGCGGCCCCACCAGTCGTTGCCCTCTACCGCGGTGAACTCGACCTGCGGCACCCCGCGGGCGGCGAAGAGCCGCTTCAGCGTCAGCTTGTCCATGCAGATCGCCGAGGAGAGGACGTCGGAGCCGACGTAGGGAACGTCGAGCTGCTCGAGCAGGCCCTGGATGCTGCCGTCCTCGCCGAAAGCGCCGTGGAGGGCCGGGAAGGCCGCGTCGGCGTCGAGCAGGCCGCCGCCGGGCACCAGCTCGATCGGGCCGCCGGCGGCCCGCCAAGAGCCGTCGCGGCCGATCGTCACCTCGACCGCCTCGTGGCCCGCCTCGCGCAGGCCGCGCGCGACCGCCGCGCCCGAGCGCAGGGAGACGTCATGCTCGGAGGAGCGGCCGCCGGAGAGGACCGCAACCCTCACGGTTCCAGTTCTCCTTCTTCTTCGGGCACTTCAACCGCCTGCTTGCCGACCGTGATCGTCACCGTCGATTTCGGTTCCAGTTCGCTCCCCGGCGGCGGGAACTGGTCGGTGACGCGGCCGACCTGGCTCGGCACTTCGGTTTCCTCTTCTTCGACCTGCGGGGTCAGGCCGGCGGCGCGGATCGCTTCCACCGCTTCGCGCCGTTCGCGCCCGATCACGTTCGGCACCTTCGTCGCCTTTTCTTCCTCTTCGCCACCGGAGACGACCAGGGTCACCGTCGCGCCCGGTTCGACCTGGGTGCCGGCGCTCGGCGACTGGCGGATCACCTGGCCCTTGGGCGAGGAGCTTTCCTCTTCGGAGACGCTCGGGCTGAGCCCGCGGGCGCTGAGGCGCTGCACGGCGACTTCGCGCTGCACCCCGACCAGCACCGGCACCTTCGCCAGCTTCGGTCCCTGGGAGACGAAAATCGTCACCGTCGAGCCGTTGGTGGTCGTGTCGCCGCCGCGCGGTTCGGAGAAGACGACCAGCCCTTCTTCGACCGAGCTCGAGTTGACCCGCTGCGTGGCGACGTCGAAGCCCGCCGCTTCGAGCTTCTTCGTCGCCGCCGCCGCAGTCAGACCGTTGGTGCTCGGGACCTGGCCGCTGCCGGGCCCGGCGCTGACCGTCAGGTCCACCTTCGGCTTCGAGCAGAATAGTGAGAGGAAGGCGCAGTCTTCCTCGGCCGAGCCGGGGAGCGGGTCCTGCTCGAGCACGGTGTTCTTCGGCGACTGCCGTTCGACGAACTTTTCTTCGCCGACCTCGAAGCCCTTGCGTTCGAGCTGGGCGATCGCGAATTCGAGCTGCTTGCCGGTCACGTTCGGGACGTCGGTCTTCGAGCTGCGGGTAGCGAGCAGGCCGATCAGCAGACCGATCACGATCGCCGCGACCAGCAGCGCCCAGAGCCAGTTGTTGCGCCGCCGGTCTTCCTCCGGCGGCAACTCCTCGGCGGTGGCGATGATCGGCGGCGCGGCGGCGAAAGCCGCGGTGCCCCTCCCCCCGCCCGGTTCCCTCATCGCCTGGTCGAGCGCGGCGATGAAGGCGTCGGCGCTCTGGAAGCGGTTGCCCGGCTCCTTCTCCAGCGCCCGCATCACCACCGCGTCGAGGGCCGGGGAGACCTGGGGGTTGATCGAGCTCGGCCGCTGCGGCACCTCGGCGACCTGTTTCATCGCCACCGCCACCGCGCTTTCGCCTTCGAACGGGACCCGGCCGGTCAGCGCCTCGTAGAGGATCACCCCGATCGAGTAGAGGTCGGAGACCCCGGTCACCTCGAACCCCTGCGCCTGCTCGGGCGAGAGGTACTGCGGCGTGCCCATCACCGAGCCGGTCTGGGTGATCTCCGAGACGCCGGCGCGGGCGATCCCGAAGTCGGTGACGACGGCTTTGCCCTCCTGGTCGACGATCACGTTCTGCGGCTTCAGGTCGCGGTGGACGATCCCGTTGCGGTGGGCGAAGCGGGCGCCCTCGAGCACCTGCCGGACCAGCGCCACTGCCTGCTCGGGGGTCAGCCCGCGTTCGATCAGCTGCTTCAGCGTCGGCCCCTCGACGTAGCGCCTCGCGATGTAGTTGACGCCGTCGTCCTGGCCGCGGTCGTAGACGCCGACGATGTTCGGGTGCTGCAGGCCGGCGGCCGCCTCGGCCTCGCGCTGGAAGCGGGCGATGAAGTCGGGGTCCTGGAGGTAGCGGCTGTGCAGGACCTTCAGCGCCACCTGCCGCTGCAGGTGCGCGTCCTCGGCCAGCCAGACGTCGGCCATGCCGCCGCTGCCGATCCGGCGCAGAACCCGGTACCGCTTGTCGACGACGCTGCCCTCGCGAACCTCAGCCACCCGACTCCTCCGTATCCATGGTCATTCTCCGTTCAAGATCGTTTCGGCGACGTCGCGGAAGATCGGCGCGGCGACGTCGTTGCCGAACTGTTCGGTGCACTCGACCGAGGCCGCGATCGCGATCTTCGGGTCGTCGGCCGGGGCGAAGCCCATGAACCAGGCCTGGTTCTCTTCCGCGCCGCCGCCGCAGGCCAGGTTCCCCGGCGTTTCCGCGGTGCCGGTCTTGCCGGCCACGGGGACACCGGAGATCGCGGCGTTGGTGCCGGTGCCTTCGCTGACCACGCCTTCCATCGCCGTAGTCAGGTCGGCGGCGGTCTCGCTGCTGACCGGTTCGCTGTAGACCGAGGGGTCGAGCTTGTCGACCACGCGGCCGTCGGGATCGATCACCCGCTTCCAGATCTGCGGCTTCATCAGCTTGCCGCCGTTGGCGATCGCCGCCGCCACCTCGGCGATCTGCAGCGGCGTCGACAGCAGCCGCTCCTGGCCGATCCCGAGCCGGGCGAGGTCGACGGGGTCGTTGCGGTGCAGGAGGTGATTTTCTTCGTAGACCCCGCTGTCGTAGACCTCGTTGCTGGGGAGGTCGATCGCGGGAGTCGCGTTGAAGCCGAACTTTTCCATCGTCTCGAACAGCTCGTCCTGCCCCACCTGCTGAGCGAGCTGGCCGAACCAGGTGTTGACCGAGTTGGTCAGCGCCGTATCGAGGGCGATCGGGCCGAAGTCCTCGTTGAAGTCGTTCTGCAACGGCGTTCCTTCCACTTCCAGCGAGCCCGGCGCGTTGATCGTCGTCTCCGGCGTGATCGTGCCGCTTTCCAGCCCCGCCGCCGCGGTCACCACCTTGAAGGTCGAGCCGGGGGGATAGAGACCCTGGGTCGCCCGGTTCAGCAGCGGCGTTTCGATGTTGTTGGAGTTCAGCTTCGAGAAGTTGTAGGGGACGCGGTTCGGGTTATAGGGGGCGTTCGAGGCCATCACTTTGACTTCACCCGTCTGCGGGACGATCGCGACGACGGCGCCGAAGCCGGCTTCTTCGAGATCGGCGAGGGCGGTGCGCTGCGCTTCGGTGTCGATGTTGGTGACGATGTCGTTGCCTTCCTGGGTGCCGCCGGTGAGCTCGTCGAGGATCGAGCTGAATTCGTTTTCTTCGCCGACCAGTTCTTCGTTGTGGAACTGCTCGAACTCGGAATCGCCGAAGCGCACGAAGCTGTACCCGATCGGGTGGCCGAAGAGGGAGCCTTCCGGATAACGGCGGACGAAACGCTTTTCCGCCCCCCTCCCCTTCGCCACCGACTTCGCGATCACCGTCCCGTCGGCGGTGAGGATGCGGCCGCGGCGGATCTGCTGCTGCTCCAGCAGCGGCCGCTTGTTGGCGTCTTTTTCCTTCAGCGCCTCGGCGTCGAAGACCGACCAGTAGGACGTGAAGCCGACGAGGACGCCGAAGAGGACGACGATGAAGGCGAAGAGTTTGACGATCTGCCGGTTCACGCCGGCGCCCCCATCGGCACCGTCCCCGCGAACTCCGCGGCCTCACGCCGAGCCCGGTCGGAGACCAGCAGCAGCAGCGCCAGGAGGACGAAGTTGGCGACGATCGAGCTGCCGCCGTAGCTGACGAAGGGGAGGGTGACGCCGGTCAGCGGGATCACCCGGGTGACGCCGCCGATGATCACGAAGGCCTGGATCGCGAACACCGCGGTGAGCCCGGTGGCGAGCAGCTTCGAGAACCCGTCGCTGGCCAGCAGGGCGACTTTGAACCCGCGGGCGGTGATCAGCAGGTAGGTGAGGATCAACCCGCAGGCGCCGAAGAGGCCGAGCTCGTTGACGATCAGGGCGTAGATCGTGTCGGTTTCCGCCGCGGGCAGCAGCCGCGCCGGCGGGTGCGTGCCGGGGATGTTGATCAGCGCCTGGCCGAACCCTTTGCCGAAGAGGCCGCCGTCGGCCTGGGCGAAGATCGACTGCAGGATCTGGTAGCCGCTTTCTTCGGCCGATTCGTAGGGATGGAGCCAGATCTCGACCCGCTCGTGGACGTGCGGGACGGTGCTGGCGAAGAACCAGGCGCCGACCAGGAACATCGCCATGCCGATGACGACGAAGGAGAAGCGGCCGGTCGCCACGTAGAGCAGGGCGAGGAAGGCGGCGAAGAACATCAGCGAGCTGCCGAGGTCGCGGATGAAGACGAGCATGAACATCGAGGCCCCCCAGACGACCAGCATCGGGCCGAAGTGCTTCAGCGGCGGCAGCGTCACCCCGAGCACCCGCCGGGCGCCGACGATCAGGACCTCGCGATGCTCGCGCAGGTAGCTGGCGAGGAAGACGACGATCGCGAGCTTGGTGAACTCGGCCGGCTGGAAGGCGAGCGGGCCGATCTTCACCCCGAGGTAGGCGCCGTTGACCTGCTGGCCGATCCCCGGCAGCCGCGGCGCCAGCAGCACCAGCAGGCCGACGACGGCGATCGTGTAGCGGTAGCGCTCCAGCACCTCGTAGTCGCGCAGGAACCAGATCGTCGCCGCGAAGAGGATCAGCCCGAGGACGAACCAGTTCGCCTGGTCGCGGGCCAGGCTCTCGTCGATCCGGTAGATCATCACCAGCCCGAACGCGGTCAGCGTCGCCATCAGCGGGAAGAGGTAGGGGTCGGCGTCGGGGAGGCGGATCCGCAGGAAGACGTGGGTGGCGAGGCAGAGCGCCAGGAAGTAGGCGCCGTAGATGAGGCTGAGGTTGCCGAGCTGCGTGTTCTCCTGGGCGAAGACGGCGGCGAACCCGGCCGTCAGCAGGATCGCGACCGGAACCAGGGCGAAGAGCTCCCGGTTCCTCGCGGTCATCGGCGAAATCCCATCAACGAAGCCCCGCGGTCTTTTCGATTTCTTCGAGCAGCGAGACGGCGTCGCCGCGCGAGCGCAGGTCGTGGCCGGTGACGGCGTCCTTGCGGCGCGTCGGCAGCGACTCGGTCTGGATCGGGCTCGAGTAGCGCTCGCCGTAGAGATCGATCCCGAACGGCAGCTCGTAGGGGGCGCCGCGGTAGAGGGCGACCCGACCGGCGTCGTCGGTGCCGAGGAACCAGATCTGGCGGTTGCCGTACCAGGCGCCGGCGAGCAGGGCGGCGATCAGCAGCAGCGGCACCAGCACCTTCAGCGCCGTGCGCAGGCCGCGGCGGCGCGGGCGCGAGTCGATCTCCTCGCGGCGCCTGCGCGCGGCCTCGGCGGCGGCGCGCCTGCGGACCTCGGTCGCGGTCAGGCCGGCGGCCTCGGCGTCGCCGCCGATCAGGGTCGCGCCTTCCCGGGCCGAGCTCGCCGGCGCCCCGGCGCCCTCGTCCTCTTCCAGCCGGAAGAGGACGACGGTGATGTTGTCGCGCCCGCCGGCGCGGTTGGCTTCGTCGACCAGGGCCCGGACCGCGCTCTGCAGCGAGGTGGCGCGGCTGAGGATGTGGGCGATCTTCTCGTCGTCGAGCATCGTCGTCAGCCCGTCCGAGCAGATCAGGAAGACGTCGCCGGCCTGGGTGGGGACGGTCTGCAGGTCGACCTCGACCTCGGGTTCGGGCCCCAGCGCCCGGGTGATGATCGAGCGCTGCGGGTGGTCCTCGGCCTGGGCGTCGGTGAGCTGGCCCTTGCGGCGCATCTCCTCGACCAGCGAGTGGTCGCGGGTCAGCTGCTCGAACTTGCCGTCGCGCAGCCGGTAGGCGCGGCTGTCGCCGACGTGGCCGATCGCCACCTCTTCGCTGTCGAGGTCGACCAGGACGGCGGTGGTCGTGGTCCCCATCCCGGCCAGGCTCGGGTCCTTGCGGGCGAGTTCGTGAATCGTCCGGTTCGCCCCGGTGATCGTCTCCTCCAGCAGCCGCTCCGGCGGCCCCGAGGGGAGGTTCTGGGCGAAGCTCTCCGCCGCCGCCCGCGAGGCGACCTCGCCGGCCTGCGCGCCGCCCATCCCGTCGGCGACGACGAACAGCGGCGCCTCGACGAAAAGCGAGTCCTCGTTGGCGTTGCGCTGCCGCCCGGTGTCGGTGCGTACGGCTTCCTCGGCGATCCGCAGGCTCATCGCCTCACCCGGCCTCGAGCCGGAATACCGTGTCCCCGATCTGCACGGCGTCGCCGTCGATCGTCTCCGCCTCCCCCTGCAGGGTGGCACCGTTCAGCAGGGTCCCGTTGGTCGAGTTCATGTCCTCGACGTAGAACCGTCCTTCGCGGGAGAAGACGCGGGCGTGGATGCTGGAGGCATAGCGGTCGTCGATCCGCACGTCGGCCTCCTTCGAGCGGCCGATCGAGAGGCCCCCGATCAGGTCGAAGCGCTGCCCGTGCTCGAGGCCGCCGCCGCGCTCGACCACGAGCCAGCCGTCGGGCCCCCGGCGCGGCGCCTCGGAGAAGGCCGGCGCCGCGTGGAAGCCGGTGGCGTCGGGGGCAGGCGCGGTGCTCCGGCGCAGGTCCTTGAGGGCGCTCCGCGCGATCACGAGCACGAACAGGTAGAGGACGGCGAGGAAGCCGAATTTCAGAGCTACGGATATCGGGTCGTAATCCACGCGACAGGCACCTTAATGACGGCGGCAGAAGCCGCTACTGCTCGATGTCGAAGGTGAACGTGGTGGTGCCCAGGGTGACCTGGTCACCGGGGCTGAGCCGGGTGGAGGGGACGCGGCGGCCGTTGACCTTGATCCCGTTGGTGGAGCCGAGGTCGGCGATCTGCCAGTCGCCGCTCTCGTCACGGCGCAGCTCCGCGTGGCGGCGGCTGATGTTGGGGTCGGAGAGCACGCACTCCGCCGACTTCGAGCGCCCGATCGTCGCCCGCGGGCCCTCCAGCACGTAGCGGCGGTCGGCCAGCGAGACGACCGCGCGGGTCGAGACCAGCGCCCCGACCGCCTGCTCGGGTCGTTTCGGCCGGTCGCGGTCGCGCTCGCGGACGGCCGAGTAGACCATCGTGTGGCCCTCTTCGCCCTGTTCGGGCGCGGCCCCCTCGTGGGCGGGCGGCTTCACCAGGCGCGCCTGGATCCCGAACTCGCCGAGCCGCAGCCGCTCATCGGTCTGGAACTCGACGGCCGGCCGGGTCAGGAGGTCGTAGCCGCGGCGCCGCGCATGCTCCAGCAGGTAGCCGGAGAGCTCCTGCTCGAGCGAGCGCTCGTAGCCTTCGAGCTTGCCGCGGTCCTGGCGGCCGAGGAAGACCGTGTACTCGTTCGGCACGTAGACGCGCTGGACCGAGGCCGTCTTGTGCGCGTCCATTTCCTTCGCCAGTTTCCGCGCCAGTTCGACCGGCTGCACCTCGGAGCTGAAGGCACGGCTGAAGACCCCCTCGACGAGGCCTTCGAACATCGACTCCAAACGACTGAGCGCGCCGATGGGGAAATCCTAGGGATCGGCCGCTTCGATGGCCGGGGCCACCTAGGGGAGCGCCGCTCCGTGCAGGGCCAGGAAGCCGCCGAGCGTGGCGGCGGCCGCGAGGGCGCCGACCCGGGTGATCGCGTGCCCGCGGGAGTACGGCACGTGATCGGCAAGCGCTTCGAGCGAGTCCTCGATCGCGGTGCCGAGCTCCTCCAGCGAGGGACGGTGGTTGGGCCGCGGCGAGAGGCAGGCGTCGACGGTGTCGGCGAGCTCGCGCGGGAGGTCGGGGCGGAGGCGGCGCAGGGGCCGGGTGCGGCCGCCGATCGCGCGGGCGGTGGCGGCCGGGGTGGCGCGGCGGTGCGGGTTCTCGCCGCTCCAGCACTCATAGAGGGTGAGGGCGAGCGAGTAGACGTCGGCCTCGGGGCCGGCCGGCTTCCCCTCGGCCTGCTCGGGCGACATGTAGGCGAGGGTGCCGACGACGTCGCCGGCGGCGGTCAGCGGCGAGTCGCCGGCCAGGTGGGCGACGCCGAAGTCCATCAGCTTCGCCCGCACCTCGGTGTCCTCGATCACCTGCACGTTCTGCGGCTTGATGTCGCGGTGGACGACGCCGCGGGAGTGGGCGTGGTCGAGCGCCTCGCAGAGGTCGGCGCCGATCTCGCCGATCTCGCGGTCGGAGAGCTCGCCGTCGTGGGCCAGCCGCGCCAGGGTCGAGCCCTCGACCAGCTCGGTCACCAGCAGCGCGTTGCCGTCCTCCTCCCCCATCTCGTAGAGGGTGACGATGCCGGGATGGTTGAGCCGGGCCGCGGCCTGGGCCTCGCGCAGGACCCGGCGGCCGGCCTCCCCCCGCTGCTCGATCGCCTTCACCGCGACGGGACGCTCGAGCCGGCCGTCCCAAGCCTCGTAGACGACGCCGAAGCCGCCGCTGCCGATGCGGCGCTCGATCAGGAACCGGTTGAGCACGAGCGAGCCGACCATCGCGGCATCAACTTCGCCGAATCACCCCTGGTTTCCTGCGCCCGGCTGGGAAAAACCCACCGTTTGCGGGGTCATCTGGCGTCACGGCGCTCCCGATGTTCATACTCTCCGCCCCGTGGAGGACTTCGCCTCACGACGCTCGCCCCGCCGCCAGCGGCCGAATCGTCGGCCCGAACGCCAGCAGATCATGCTGCGGCGGGCGCTCGCTCTGGGTGGCGGCCTGCTGCTGCTGATCCTGATCGTGCTCGGCGTCAAGGGCTGCCTCGACGCCCGCGCCAACTCCGAACTCAGCGACTACTCGCGCAAGGTCACCGAGATCGTCGAAGGGACCGAACAGACCAGCAAACGCTTCTTCGCCAAGCTCGAAGACCCTGGCAGCGCCTCGGTCACCGACTTCGTCAACGAGGTCAACGGCGACCGCAGCGCGATGGACGGCTACCGCTCACGGGTCGAAGACCTCGGCGCGCCGGGCGACATGAGCGGGCCGCAACGGAACCTCGAACTCGTCTACGAGCTGCGCGCCGGGGCGATGGACGAAATCGCCGAAAAGATGCCGACCGCCCTCGGCGACGCCGGCGCCGAGAAGGCGATGGCCGGGATCGCCAAACAGATGCAGAAGCTGCTGGCCGGCGACATCGTCTACGAACAGGTCGTGCGGCCGGAAGTCGACGGCGTCCTCGCCGACAACGGGATCTCCGGCGACGACCTGCCGAAGAGCACCTTCCTGCCTGACGAAAAGTGGCTCGAAGAGAGCACGGTCAGCGAAGCGCTCGGGGGGATCAGCGGCAACAGCGGCTCGGCCACCCCCGGCGTCCACGGCCTCGGCCTCGGCACCGTCAGCGTCAACGGCTCCGAACTCGCCGAAGGCGGGGCGACCACGGTGGCCGGCGAAGAAGGCGTCGAAGTCGAAGTGACGGTGCAGAACCAGGGCGAATCGACCGAGAACGGAATCTCGGTCTCGGTGACCGTCGAAGGCAACACCCTGAAGGGCGAAATCGACGAACTCGCCGCCGGCGAAGAAGGCACGGCGACGATCCCCCTGACTCCGGCGCCGACCGGCGAAGTCACGCTCGAAGTCGAAGTCGAACCGGTGGCCGGGGAGCAGGTCACCGAAAACAACAAAGCGGCTTTCACTCTCCTCGTCGAATAGGGAGGGGTCCGGGGGTGACTCCTACCGGACGCGCTCGCTTCGCTCGCTTTGGGGAGTGTCCGTACGGAGCCACCCCCGGACCCCTCCGACGCGACGGTTTCGCTCCACTAGGAACAGCTGGCCCAGCCTCTGGTTTGATCTCCACATGCGAATCGCCTACTTAGGGCCGGCGGGGACCTTCACCGAGGACGCTCTCGGTGAGGCGGTTCCAGGTGGGGACTTCGAGCCGCTGCGGACGCCGACCATTCCCGACGCGATCCTGGCGGTCGAGCGGGGGGAGGCCGAGCGGGCGCTGGTGCCGATCGAGAACTCGATCGAGGGGTCGGTGCGGCCGACGCTCGATGCGCTGGCGTTCGAAGTCGACGGGGTGACGATCGTCGGCGAGCACGACTACCGGGTTCGGGTCCACCTGATCGCCCGCGAGGGCGTGAGGCTGGAGGACGTCGAGGCGGTCCTCTCCCACCCCCAGCCGCTGGCCCAGTGCGCACGCTTCCTCCGCGAGCGGCTGCCGGGCATCGAACTTCGCAGTGTCAGCAGCACCGCGGCGGCGGTGCGGATGGTCAGCGAGTCCTCGCGGCCGTGGGCGGCGCTCGGGGCGCGGGCAGCGGCTGCGCAGTATGGCTGCGAGCTGCTGCTGGAAGGGGTCGAGGACCAGGACGACAACGTCACCCGCTTCGTCTGGATCGCCCCCAAGGGAGCCGAGCAGGCGGACTCCGGGAGCGCGGACGCCTGGAAGACCTCGCTCGTCTTCTCCGAGCTGGGGGCCGATCACCCCGGCGCTTTGGTCGACGCGCTGAGCGAGTTCTCGAACCGGGGGATCAACCTGACCCGGATCGAGTCGCGGCCGCTGCGCCAGGGACTCGGGCGCTACATGTTCTTCTGCGACCTCGAGGGAAAAGAGGACGATCCCGCCGTCGCCGAGGCGATCGCGGAGCTGCGGAAGAAGGCCGAATCCACCCGGATCCTCGGCTCGTATCCGGTCGGCCGACCCGGCTCCAGCACCCCGTTGTAGCGCCTGTCACGAGCATCAGGGGCCGCGCGCCCTACAATTTCCCTCAACCAATGGCCAGGGTGCTGGTACTCAATGCGACGTATGAGCCGATCAACGTCTGCACGTTGAGGAGAGCCGCTGTCCTGCTTCTGAAGGAGAAGGCCGAACTCCTCGAGCGCCGCGACGGCGCCGCCCTCCACTCCGAGCACATGACGATGGAGCGCCCTGACGTGATCCGCCTCACCAACTACGTCCGCATCCCCAGAGAGGCGCACCGCCGCAAGATCACCCGCCGCGCCGTCCTCGCCCGCGACTCCTGGACCTGCCAGTACTGCGGCTCGACCAAGGCCGGCCTCACCGTCGACCACGTCATCCCCCGCTCCCGCGGCGGCAAATCGGTCTGGGAGAACATCGTCGCCGCCTGCCCCCCATGCAACCGCCGCAAGGGCAACCGCCTCCCGCGCGAAATCGAAATGCACCCGGCCACGACCCCCAAGGCCCCGCCCCCCACCGTCTTCATCCAGGTAGCCAGCCCGAAGATCCCGGCGGCCTGGGAGCAGTACTTACCTCAGGCGGCCTGAGGCTCAGCCCCCGGCGCCGTCCGCCTCACCGTCCGCCGAGGCTTCGACCAGCGGCTCCTGGCCATCGGCATCGGCGGTTGCTTCGGCGCCGTTGCCTTCCTCGGACTCGACCACCAGGGCGACGGCGCTGACGCGATCGTCGTCCTTGATGTTCATCACCTTGACGCCCTGGGTGGAGCGGCCCATCTGGGAGATGCCGCTGACCGAGGTGCGCTGGACCATGCCGTTCTGGGAGATGAAGAGGAGGTCCTCGTGCTCGTTGACGATCAGGGCGCCGGCGAGGCCGCCCTTCTTCTCGGTCAGCTTCGCGGTGAGGACGCCTTTCGTGCCGCGGCCCTTGACCGGGTACTCCGAGACCGGCGTGCGCTTGCCGTAGCCGTTCTCGGTGACGACGAAGAGTTCGGTGTCGTTGCGGGCGATGTCCATCGCCAGCACCCGGTTGTCCTTGCCGGAGACGTTCATCCCTTTGACGCCGCTGGTGTCGCGGCCCATCGTCCGCACGTGACTCTCGGAGAAGCGGGCGGCGTGACCGGAGTGGGAGACCATGAGGATGTCGTCTTCGCCCGAGGTCAGCCGCACCTGGACCAGCTCGTCGCCGTCGCGGACCTTGATCGCGATGATCCCGTCGGCGCGGATCGGCGTGTTGTAGGCGAGGAACTCGGTTTTCTTCACCAGCCCCTTGGCGGTGGCGAAGGCGAGGTACTTGTTCTCTTTGAAGTCGCGGGTCGGGATCACCGCCATCACCCGCTCGCCTTCGCGCAGCGGCAGCAGGTTGTTGAGCGAGCTTCCTTTCGAGGTCCGCGAGCCCTCCGGCAGCTCGTAGACCTTGAGCCGGTAGACCTTGCCGCGGTTGGTGAAGAAGAGCAGGAAGTCGTGGGTGGAGCAGATGTGGAGGTGGGCGATGTAGTCCTCGTCTTTGAGGTTCATCCCCATCACCCCGACGCCGCCGCGGCGCTGCTGGCGGTAGGTGGCCAGCGGCAGCCGCTTCACGTAGCCGGAGGCGGTCAGCGAGATCACCATCTGTTGGTCGGCGATCATGTCCTCGATCCCGACGTCGCCCTCGAAGTGGACCAGTTCGGTGCGGCGCTCGTCGCCGTAGGAGGCGACGACTTCGGCCAGCTCGTCTTTGACCAGCCCCATCACTTTCAGCTCGTCGCCGAGGATCGCCCGCAGTTCGCCGATCCGCTCCATCAGGTCGGCGTGCTCGGCGCGGACTTTGTCGGCCTCGAGCGCGGTCAGGCGCTGCAGGCGCATGTCGAGGATCGCCTGCGCCTGCTCGCGCGAGAGCTCGAATTGGTCGATCAGCCCCTCCCGGGCCGCGTCGGGGTCGTCGGAGCCGCGGATCAATGCGATCACCGCGTCGAGGTTGTCGAGCGCGACCAGCAGCCCCTCGAGGATGTGGGCCCGCGCCTCCGCCCGCCGCAGTTCGTACTGCGTCCGCCGCGTCACCACCTCGCGCTGATGGTCGACGTAGTGGTGGATCAGTTCGCGCAGGCTCAGCGTTTTCGGAACGCCGTCGACCAGCGCCACCATGTTGGCGCCGAAGGTCGTCTGCATCGCGGTTTTCTTGTAGAGGTTGTTGAGGACGACTTTCGCCGGCGGGCCGCCGCGCTTGAGCTCGATCACCAGGCGCATCCCGGAGCGGTCCGACTCGTCGCGCAGGTCCGAGATCCCCTCCAGTTTCTTGTCGCGGACGAGGTCGGCGATCTTCGTGATCAGCCCGCCTTCGCCGCCCTTCTTGACCATGAACGGCAGCTCGGTGACGACGATCGCCTCCTTGCCCCCTTTCAGCGGCTCGACGTGGGCCCGGGCGCGGACGCGGATGCTGCCGCGCCCGGAGGCGTAGGCGTCGCGGATCCCCTCGCGGCTCATGATCCCGCCACCGGGGAAGTCCGGGCCCTTGACGTGCTGCATCAGGCCCTCGAGGTCGATCTGCGGATCGTCGATGTAGGCGGCGACCGCGTCGGCGACCTCGCGCAGGTTGTGCGGCGGGATGTTGGTTGCCATCCCGACGGCGATCCCGGAGGTACCGTTGACCAGCAGGTTCGGGAAGCGCGCCGGCAGGACCAGCGGCTCCTGGGTCGACTCGTCGTAGTTGGGGCCGAAGTCGACGGTGTCGGCGTCGATGTCGCGCAGCAGCTCGGTGGCGAGGCGGCCGAGGCGGGCCTCCGTGTACCGCATCGCCGCCGCGGGGTCGTCGTCGATCGAGCCGAAGTTGCCCTGCCCGTCGACCAGCATGTAGCGCAGGGAGAAGTCCTGCGCCATCCGCACCAGGGTGTCGTAGATCGCCGAGTCGCCGTGCGGGTGGTACTTGCCCATCACCTCGCCGACGATGAAGGCGCACTTGCGGTAGGGCCGGGTCGGCTGCAGGCCGATGTCGTGCATCGCGTAGAGGACGCGCCGGTGCACCGGCTTCAGTCCGTCGCGGACGTCGGGCAAGGCGCGCCCGACGAACACGCTCATCGCGTAATCGAGATAGGACGAGCGCATCTCCTTCTCGAGCTCGCGCTCTTCGATGCGACCGCCCGTAAGCACGTTGGCGTCCATCAGCTCACCCCTCCCTGGAACCCGCGGCCCTTAGACATCGAGGAACCGCACCTCCTTCGCGTGCGTCTCGATGAAGTCGCGCCTCGGACCCACCTGGTCTCCCATCAGCATCGAGAAGATCTGGTCGGCGGCGGTCGCATCCTCGAGGGTGACGCGGGCGAGGGTGCGGCTGGCCGGATCCATCGTCGTCTCGCGAAGCTGTTCGGCGTTCATCTCGCCGAGTCCCTTGAAGCGCGTCAGCTGCACGCCTTTGCGCGCCAGCTCCAGCACCGCCCCGCGTAGGGCCTGGAACGAGAGCGCGGCGTTGCGGCGCTCGTCGTAGAGGACCTCGAACGGCGGCCGGCCCACCTGCTTCAGCAGCGCCTGATGAACCTCGACGAACTTGCGGTAGTCGTGGTGGGTGAAGAGCGCAGCGGGGAAGCGATGGGTGCGGGCGAGCCCGGTTCGCCGCTCGATCGCCTTGACGACGAGCAGGTCGTCGGTCTTCTCCAGCACCTCGGTGTCGAAGGGCTCGTCCTCGGGCGCTTTCTCGGCGAGCAGCTTGGCTGCCGCGGCGACCGTGGTCACGCCCTCGTCGAGCAGGTTCGACTCCTCGAGGAAACGCACCGCCTCGTGCCCGAACTCCGCCTGCAGCGAGGAGCTCCAGCCCTCGTACTCCTTCGAGCGCCGCACGTAGCCCTGCCAGCGGCTCTGGGTCAGCTTCGTCTTCTTGCCGTTGGCGTCGATCAGCTCGAAGCTTTCGAGTTTGTCGCGCAGCAGCAGCTCCTCCAGTTCGGACTCGCGCTCCAGGTAGGTCTCCTGGTTGCCCTGTTTGACCCGGTAGAGCGGCGGTTTGGCGATGTAGACGTAGCCGGCGTCGATCAGCTCCGGCATCTGCCGGTAGAGGAAGGTGAGCACGAGGGTACGGATGTGGGCGCCGTCGACGTCGGCATCGGTCGCCATCACGATCTTGTGGTACCTCGCGTCCTCGAGGTTGAACTCGTCGTGGACGCCGGTGCCGATCGCCGTGATCAGCGCCTGGATCTCGTTGTTGGCGAGCACCTTGTCGATGCGGCTCTTCTCGACGTTGATGATCTTGCCGCGCAGCGGCAGCACCGCCTGGGTGTTGCGGTCGCGCGCCTGCTTGGCCGAGCCGCCGGCGGAGTCGCCCTCGACGACGAAGATCTCGGCCAGGCTCGGGTCCTTGACCGTGCAGTCGGCGAGCTTGCCCGGCAGGGTCGAGTTCTCCAGCGCCGACTTGCGGCGGGTGAGGTCGCGGGCTTTGCGGGCGGCGTCGCGGGCCCGGGAGGCGTCGATCGCCTTGTTGATCACCCGGCGCGCGTCGCCGGGGTTCTCCTCGAAGTACTCGGCCAGCTTGCGGTTGACCGTCTCCTCGACCAGGCCTTTGATCGGCGGGTTGCCGAGTTTGGTCTTCGTCTGACCCTCGAACTGGGGGTCGTGGAGCTTCACCGAGATCACCGCGGTCAAGCCCTCGCGCACGTCCTCGCCGGCGAGGTTGTCGTCTTTCTCTTTCAGCAGACCTTTGTTGCGCGCGTAGGCGTTGAGGGTCCGCGTCAGCGCCGCCCGGAACCCGGAGAGGTGCGTGCCGCCCTCGTGGGTGTTGATGTTGTTGGCGAAGGAGAAGATCGACTCCTGGTAGGAGGCGTTCCACTGCATCGCCAGCTCGACTTCGCCGGCCTCCTCGCTGCCCTCGAAGAAGATGACCTTGCGGTGCAGCTCGTCCTTGTTCTCGTTCAGGTGCCGCACGAAGTCCTCGATGCCGCCGTCGTACTGGAAGGTGATGCTGTTGGTCGCGCCGCGCTCGTCGATCAGCTCGATCTTCAGGCCGCGGGTGAGGAACGCCGTCTCGCGCAGCCGCTCGGCCAGCGTCTGGAAGTCGAACTCGATCTCCTCGAAGATCTCGAGATCCGGGAGGAAGGTGATCTTCGTGCCGTGGGCTTTCGTCTTCTCGCCCGCGGTGAGCTCGTCCTGCGGCTTGCCGCGCTCGTAGTCCTGCGACCAGACGCTGCCGTCGCGGCTGATCTCCAGGTGCAGCCGCTCCGAGAGGGCGTTGACGACCGAGACGCCGACGCCGTGGAGGCCGCCGGAGACCTTGTAGCCGCCGCCGTCCCCGAACTTGCCGCCGGCGTGGAGGACGGTGAGCACGACCTCGGCCGCGGGCCGCCCCTCTTTCTCCATCGTCTCGACCGGGATCCCGCGGCCGTCGTCCTCGACCGTGCAGGAGTTGTCGGGGTGGAGAACGACGCGGACGGAGTCGCAGTGACCGGCGAGGGCCTCGTCGACCGAGTTGTCGACGATCTCGTAGACGAGATGGTGGAGGCCGCGCGGGCCGGTCGAGCCGATGTACATCCCCGGGCGTTTGCGGACCGCTTCGAGGCCCTCGAGGACGGTGATGTCCTTGGCGCCGTAGGAGTCGCCGCTGGCTTTTTTCTCAGGCAATGAGTCCCTTCCGGTTGACACGAAAAACCCCGACATCGTGGAGCGCTGAATCTGGCTCGCTCCACGCGGGTCGGGGCACGATGCGAGTTGCCATAAGAATACCAGTTCGGGGCCACGGACCGGCGGCCCCCGAAGTAAAACTTCCCTGCAAATCGTGGAAAAACTGTGTCTAGAAGCGGGCGGAGTTGACGCGAAAGCGAAGCGCCTGCGGCGCCTGGTCTCCAACCGCGTCCCGCAGCCGCTCCAACAGGGCCTCCTGCATCAGGTCGAGCTCCTGCGCCCAAACCGCGTCCGCGCACTCGATCGTCAGCGTTCCGCTCCGCTCCGAGACGGGGGTGGCGACCGCCGCGAGCTGCTCCCCCACGGCCACCGGCCAGGCGGCCTGGACCGCCGCCAGCGGCGTCTTCGGAGCGGCTCGCTGCAAGGCCGCCTGGAAGGCGTTTGAGGCTGGGCGGGGTGCGCGGCGCCTGCTCATGCCGCGGCGCTTTCTGTCTGCGGTGGCGGCATCCTTACCACGGTCTCCCGCGCCGCGGCGGGGACCGACTCCTCGTCGGCGGCCGTGACCAGAACCTGTCCCCCGTCGCCGAGGCGGGCGACCAGGCGCTCGCGCCGGCCGGGGTCGAGCTCGCTCATCACGTCGTCGAGGAGGAGCAGCGGCGTCACCTGCCGCGCCGTCAGCAGCGCCTCGCGCTCGGAGAAGAGGAGCGCGAGGAGGCCGGTGCGCTGCTGACCCTGGGACCCGTACTTGCGCAGCGAGCGGCCGGCGGCGGAAAGCTTCAACTCGTCGAGGTGGGGGCCCCAGGAGCTGCGGCCCATGCGGATGTCCTGCTCGCGCCGCTCCTCGAGCCCCGCTCTCAGCTCCTCCGCCGAGCCCTCCGCCCGCGGGGCGTACTCCAGCGTCGCCTCGGCCAGGCCCAGCTCCGCCGCGGCGGCGGCGAAGGGAGCCGCCAGCTCGGCCACCGCCTCGGCCCGCGCCTCGATCAACGGTGCCGCTGCGTCGGCCATGCCCGCGTCCCAGATCCGCAGGTCCTCGGGGGAGCCGAAGCCCGCGCTCAGACGCGATAGCAGGGCGTTGCGCTGCGCGACCGCCCGCCCGTAGCGCTTGCGCAGCTCCGCCCGGGCCGGCCAGCGGGCGGCGAAGAAGCCGTCGAGGTGGGCTCGCCGCTCCGCCGGCGGCCCCTTCACCAGGGCCAGCCGATCGGGGGCGAAGACCGCCACCGGCGGCCGGTGCCGGGCCAGCGTCGCCGGATCGGCGGGGTTGCCGTCGAGCAGGTGGCGCCGGCCTTCGGTGCGGCTGATCGCCGCCATCAGGGTGTGCTCGATCCCGTCCTCGTCGCGAATCGTCGCCTCGGCTCGTGCGAGGCTGCCGCCGAACGGGATCAGGTCGCGGCGGTCGGAAGTCCGGAAGGAACGGCCCGTGAGGGCGAAGTAGAGGGCCTCGATCAGGTTGGTCTTGCCGACCCCGTTGGGGCCGATGACGCTGACGATCCCCGGGGCGAGCTCGACGCGAACCCGCTCGAGGCTGCGCAGCGGCTTGGCCTCGATCGCGGTGACGAGCACGGGCCGCTCACCTCGAGCGCGCGGACATCGCTCAGACGTTGAGGCGGATCGGCATCACCAGGTAGCGGAAGTCGTCCCCCTCCACCGGCTCCAGCAGCCCCGGCCGCAGCGGCGAGATCAGCCGCAACAGCACCTCGTCGCCCTGGACGCTTTCGATCCCCTCGCGCAGGAACTCGGGGTTGAACCCGATCTCCAGCGGCTCGCCCTCGAAGGCAGCCGGCATCGTCTCCCGCGCGTCGCCGACGTCGGGCGTTTCCGCCGCCACGGTCAGCTCCCCCGACTCGAACGACAGCCGCAGCGGCGCGTTGCGCTGCGCAAGCTGGCTGACCCGGCGGGTGACGTCGAGGAAGTCCGAGCGCGGCAGCCGCACGTCGTGCTCGTAGGACTCCGGCAGGAGTTGTCGAAAGTTGGGGAACTGGCCGTCGATCAGCCTCGTCGAGAGGAGGATCGACCCTGCCACGAAAACCGCCTGGTTGGGAAGCAGCGAGATCGAGGTCTCGCCGGCGCCCTCGGAGGAGAGGATCCGCCCCAGCTCCCGCAGCGCTCGCGCCGGGATGTTCGCCTCCAGCTCGCCGCCGAGGTCGGCCCCGAGCTCGGTCCGTTTGACCGCGAGCCGGTAGGAGTCGGTGGCGACCATCGTCATCTCCTTGCCGCTGGCGGTGACGAAGACGCCGGTGAGGACGGGGCGCATGTCGTCGCGAGATGCTGCCCGGGCGACGAGCTCGATGCTCTCTTCCAGCGCCGCCGCCGGGATCTTCAGGTTGCCCTCCTCCTGAGGCTGGGGGAGTTTCGGGAAGTCCTCGACCGCAAGCACCCGCAGGTGGAAGCTGGAGCCGCCGCTGCGGATCTCGACGTCGCGCTCGGCCTCGCGCGTCTCGATCTCGACGGTCGGGTCGGCCAGCGAGCGGGCGACCTCGGCAAAGAGCCGGCCGGGGAGGAGGACTGCGCCCCCATCCTCGATCTCGGCCTCGAGGGTCGTCTCCAGCCCGAGGTCCAGATCGGTGGCGGCCAGGGTCACGCGGCCGTCGGCGGCATTGAGGAGGACGCCGGACAGCGCCTGCGTGGCGGCGCGGGTCGAAACAGCTCGGGAGACGATCGAGAGCTTCGAGACGAGATCTTCGCGTTTGGTGGTGAGCTTCAAGTGATGTCCCTCTTGATGATTGCCTTCTTGAGTTGAGTTAGGACCTGTGGAGAAAATCGGGTTTGCGGGCGATTCGGCGATGCGCTGCGGATTCCCGCCTGTGGAGAGCGCTGTGGAGGGTTGGGGATTCTTACAGCGCGGGCGGCTGTCAGCGCTCGTCGCCGACCGGATTGTGGATAGCTCCGCGCAACTCCCGGATCTTCTCGGCCAGCTCGGGGTCGTCGTCGAGGCCGGCTTCGACCCGCCGCAGGGAGTTGAGCACGGTGGTGTGATCGCGGCCGCCGTAGAGGCGCCCGATCTGCGGCAGCGAGAGATCGGTGAGGTCGCGGGTGAGGAAGATCGCCACCTGCCTCGCCCGCAGCGGGGTGGCGGCGCGGCTGGAGCCGACGAGCTCGGCGCGGGAGACGCCGAAGCGCTCGGCCACCCGCTGCTGGATCTCCTCGACCGAGGTGGGCCGCTGCGAGCGGATCCCGGGGATGACTTCGGCGATCAGCTCGGAGCTCAGCGGCCGGGCCATCAGGGAGGCGTGGGCGAGGACGCGGGTGAGGGCGCCGTGAAGCTGCCTGACGTTGGCGTCGATCCGGTTCGCCAGCTCGGCAAGGGCGCCGTCGTCGGCGATCTCGACCCCGGCCTCCTCCACCAGCCGCCGCAGGACGGTGAGGCGGGTGGCCAGGTTGGGCGGCTCGACCGGGATCGTCAGCCCCCACTCGAAGCGGTCGCGCAGGCGCGAGGCCAGGGTCGAGAGCTCGCTGGGAATGCGGTCGGCGGAGAGGACGAGCTGGCTGCCGGACTCGTACAGGGCGTTGAAGGTGTGGAAGAACTCCTCCTCCGTCGCCGGCTTGCCCTGGAGGAACTGGACGTCGTCGATCAAGAGGACGTCGATGTCGCGGTAGCGCGCCTTGAAGCCCTCGCTGCCCGACGACTTCAGCGCCGCCACGAACTCGTTGGTGAAGGACTCGGCGGTCGTGTAGCGGACGCTGAGACCGGGGGCGTTGTCGCGCAGGTAGTTGGCGATCGCCGCCAGCAGGTGGGTCTTCCCGAGCCCCGGAGGCCCGTGCAGGAAGAGGGGGTTGTAGGCCTCGGAGGGCGCCTCGGCGACGGCGAGAGCGGCGCCGTGGGCGAGCCGGTTGCCGGGCCCGATGACGAAGCGCTCGAAGGTGTAGTTCGGGTTCAGCTCCGGGTGCGGGTCGAGGTCCGGCCGCAGCCCGCGCGGCTCGGCGAAGCTGACCTGCCGCAGCGGCGAGTCGACCTCGGCGAGGGCTTCGGCGATCAGCGAGCTGTAGCGGCGCTCGGTCCAGGCGCGAATGCCCTCTGGGGCCGTCAGGTAGAGGGTCTCGCCCTCGGCGCCGGCGGCTTCGAGCGGCTCCAGCCAGAGGCGGTAGGTGGACTCTGGAACCGAGTTTCTGAGGCGCTCCTTGGCGGTCCGCCAGAGGGCATCGAGTCGGGTTCTGGAAGAGTCATCGGCCACCGGGCGGCGACCATAGCGCCGTGCCTGGCAGGCCAGCCAAGGTGCCTCGCAAATCCCGTAGAAAAGATTTTCGGCGGCGTCCGTATACTCCGCCGCGATGAAGCGCACCTACCAGCCGAAGAAGCGGAAGCGGGCGAAGACCCACGGCTTCCGTGCCCGCATGAGCACCCGCGGCGGTCGGGCCGTCCTCAAGCGTCGCCGGCGCAAAGGTCGCAAGCGCCTCACCCCCTGACGTAATGGCGTCGAAGCGACGGCGCCTTTCGCGCAGCGGCGAGTTCGACCGCGTCTACCGCGACGGCTCCTCGCACGCGACGCGGTACCTCGTGCTCTATACGTTCCCGCGCAAGGACGAGGACCGCGACGACGTCCGCCTGGGCGTCTCGGTGAGCCGCAAGGTCGGCGGCGCCGTCGATCGCAACAAGGTGAAGCGTGTCCTGCGTGAGGCGTTCTGGGCGCTCTCCGACCGGCTCCCGCCGCGGCACGACTTCGTCATCGTCGCCCGGGCCGAGATCAACGATCTGATCGAGAAGAACGGGATAGAGGGCGTGAAGGAGAACCTGGAAGAGGCGCTGGCGAAGGTGCGTTCCACGTGAAACGCACGGCGACGGCATCGAGGAAGCGTTCCACGTGAAACGCCTCTTCCTGGCGCCGATCCGTGCCTACCAGCGCTGGATCTCCCCCTCGCTCCCGCGCCGCTGCCGCTACGAGCCGACCTGCTCCGCCTACGCGGTCCAGGCGGTCGAACGCTACGGCGTGATCCGGGGCCTTCTCCTCGCTGCATGGCGGATTCTGCGCTGCAACCCGTTCAGTCACGGCGGCTTCGACCCGATCCCCGATAGATTCACGCTCCGCACCGGCCCGGTCCACCCGGCCGAGTACCACCGAACCCACTCGTGATCCTTCCCGCCGCCAACATCCTGCAGCCGCTGATCGACGTTGCCAACGCGGTCCTGCAGTTCTTCCACGACGAGGCCGGCCTGAGCTGGGGGATGTCGATCATCGCCCTCACGGTGGTCACCCGGGCGTTGCTGATCCCGCTGACCTACAAACAGCTGAAAGGGATGCGGGCTCTGCAGGCTCTGCAGCCGCAGATCAAGGAGCTGCAGGAGAAGTTCAAAAACGACAAACAGCGGATGCAGCAGGAAATGATGCGCATCTACAAAGAGAACAAAGTCAACCCCTTTGCCTCTTGCATCCCGCTGATCGCCCAGCTCCCGGTCTTCATCACCCTCTTCTACGTGCTCCGGCACGAGCTGCCGCCGGACATGGGCTGCCCCGCGGCCGGCCATTGCGCCGCCTACGGCGCGGAATTCTTCTTCATCGACGACCTGACGGCGAAGGCGACGGGCTCGGAACTGATCGTCCTCCTGGTCCTCTACGTGGGGACCCAGCTGGCGTCCGGCGCGGTCATGGCCCTCTCGGCTGACAAAAGCCAGCGGACGATGATGTTCCTTCTGCCGCTGGTCTTCGTCCCCTTCATCCTCAACTTCCCCGCCGGCCTGATCCTCTACTGGATCACCACCAACATCTGGACGATCGGCCAGCAGCTCGTGATTCGGAAGGTCGTGCCGGTGCCCGTGCTCGCCACCCCGGAGGGCGCCGCCGCCGTCCAGGCGGCAAAGCCCCCACCGCCGCCACCGAAAAAAAAGAAGAAGCGCCGCTAGCGCTCAGCCGCGGGGTCGCTTCTTGGCCATCCCCGGCCGCCGCGGCAGGTTCCCGGGCGTGGGGCCGGTCTTGCGGACCACATGCAGGTGGCGGTGCTCGCTGCCGGCGCGGTTGCCGACGTCGAGGACCGCCTCTGCCGCCATCGCCAGGTCGCCCGAGGCGTTCGCGAGCCGGCGCTCCTCGTCGGCGTCCCGCCTCCCCTTCCATGCGACGAGGACGCCGTTCGTCCCGAGAAGGGGCGAAGCTAGCTCGGCCAGGGTCGAGAGACGCCCCACCGCGCGAGCGGTGACGGCGTCGTAGGCCTCGCGCCCCTCCCCGGCTGCCCATTCCTCCGAGCGCAGGTTGCGGACCGTGGCGTTGCGGATCCCGGCCTCCGCCGCAGCACGGCGGATGAACTCGCACTTGCGCCCGACCGACTCGATCAGGTCCACCCGCGCGTCGGGCAGCGCCACCGCCAGGACCAGGCCCGGAAACCCTGCCCCAGAGCCGATGTCGGCGATCCTCTCGGCGGCCCTCAGCTCCGGCACCTCGAGGCCGGTGAGGCTGTCGACGACGTGCACCTGCCAGGCCCGCCGGTCGACCACCGAGCTGACGGAGGCGCGCTCCTCGGCCAGCAGGTCGAGGACGGTCCGCAGGCGCTCCCGCGCGCGCTCGTCCAGCGCGGCGGCCGGATCGAGGCTCACTCGGGCAGGAGCGGCGCGACGATCACGCAGCGACGGGGCTCGTCGCCCTCGCTGTAGGTCTCGACGCCGGCGCGGTCTTTCAGCCGTTCGTGGACCACCCGCCGTTCCTGCGCGCTCATCGGGTCCATCTCGACGACGCTGTTGTTGCTGAGCGCCTGGTCGGCGGCGCGGTCGGCCCGGCTCTCGAGCGTCTCGCGGCGGCGCTCCCGGTAGCCGGCGGCGTCGACGACCACCCGCTTGCGCTCGCGCATGCCGCGGAAGGCGGCCTGGTAGCAGAGAAGCTGGAGGGCGTCGATCGTCTGCCCGCGTTTGCCGATCAGCAGGCCGTAGTCGTCCTCGCCCGCGACCGTCAGCAGGATCCGGTCGTCGTCCTCCTCGACCACGACCTCGCCGTCAAGGTCGAGCTCGTCCAGGACTCCCTCGACCAGCTCTTGGGCGCGCTCGGCGGGGTTGTCGGGCCAGTCGAAGCTCTCGGGCACGGGCGGGAGGCTATCCGACCGCCTGAAAACGCGCCGGGAATGCACCATCTAGGCTGAGTTCGATGGGCAAGGTCTACGCGGTCGCGAACCAGAAGGGCGGAGTCGGGAAGACGACGACGGCCGTCAACCTGGCTTCCTGCGCAGCCGCCGACGGGCACCAGACGCTGCTCGTCGACCTCGACCCCCAGTGCAACGCCACCGTCGCCCTCGGCGGCGGCCGCGACCTTCACCCCTCCTCCTACGACTGCCTGACCGGCGACACCTCGGTGGCCGAGGCGGCCCGCCCGGCGGGTCCCGACAACCTCTGGCTCGTCCCCGCCAGCCGCGACCTCGCCGGCGCCGCCGTCGAGCTGCCCCGGATCCAGGGCTCGGAGACGCGCCTGCGCGAGCGCCTCGGGCCGGTGCGGGAGCGCTTCGCGGTCGCCCTGCTCGACTGCCCGCCCGCGCTGGGGCCGGTCAGCGTCAACGCCCTGACCGCCGCCGACCGGGTGATCGTGCCGGTGCAGGCCGAGTACCTGGCGCTCGAGGGGCTGGTCCAGTTCCTGGAAACCCTGGGCCTGATCAGGCGCGAGCTGAACCCTCAACTAGAGGTTTCGGGTTTGCTGATCACGATGTACGACGAGCGCACCCGGCTCGCCCAGGACGTCGAGGCGGAGCTGCGGGAGCACTTCGACGGCATGGTCTTCGAGACGGTGATCCCCCGCAGCGTCCGAGTCGCCGAGTCGCCGAGCTATGGTCTCCCCGTGACCGAGCACGCGCCCTCTTCCCACGGTGCCGTCGCCTACCGAGCCCTGGCGAAGGAGCTCGCGAGCCGTGGCTAGCGGGCGCCGCGGGATCGGCCGGGGCCTGGCCGCGATCCTGCCCGAGACGGAGGCCACCGACGCCGGCGAGCTGCGGGAGCTGCCGGTCTCGCTGATCAAGCCGAATCCCTCGCAGCCGCGGACGAACTTCGACGAGGAGGCGCTGGCGGCGCTGGCGGCCTCGATCGAGGCGACCGGCGTCGTCCAGCCGCTCCTGGTGCGCCCCCTCCCCGACGGCAGCTACGAGCTGGTCGCCGGCGAGCGGCGTTGGCGGGCCGCGCAGCAGGCCGGGGTCGACAAGGTGCCGGCGGTGGTCCGAGACCAGGCCGCAGCCGACCGGCTGCAGGCGGCGCTGATCGAGAACATGGTCCGCGAGGACCTCAACCCGGTCGAGGAGGCGAGGGCCTGCTCGGCGCTGGTCGAGGAACTGGGCCTGACCAAAGAAGAGCTGGCGAAACGTGTCGGCCGCAGCCGCCCCGCGGTCTCCAACCTGATCCGGCTGCTGGAGCTGCCGGACGAGGCCCTCGAACTGCTGGAGTCCGGCGAGCTCAGCGAGGGGCACGGCAAGGCGCTTCTCGGCGCCACCGGGCACGACGTCCGCCGCCGCCTCGCCCGCGACGCCGCGCGGGGCGGGTGGTCGGTCCGCGAAACCGAGGAGAGGGTTCGGCTGGCCAGCCAGCCAAAAGCGCGACCCCGCCGGGCGGCCGGCGACCCCGATGCGGTCGCCGCGCTCCGCGACGTCGCCGACGCGCTGGAGGAGGCGATCGGGCACGAAGTCGCCACCCGGGCCAAAGGCGAGGGGATCGTCGCCGAGCTGCGGTTCGACGACGTCAGCGACGCTCACGCGCTGGCCCGCCGCCTGCGCAAGCGCTCCTCCTGACGAAGCCACCGTCGGCTGCGCCGCCGCTATCATCGCCGTCCCCGGGCGATTAGCTCAGTTGGTTAGAGCGCGTCTCTGATAAGGACGAGGTCCCTGGTTCGAATCCAGGATCGCCCACTGGTCTCGGTGTCGATTAGGCGCCCTCCCGGAGCGGGTAGAAGCCCGACCTATACTTCGCCATTCCAACCAGCGGTCGGGAGCTTCTCTTGCAGCAGATGCAGATCTACGGCGTCTCCTTCGACATGGTCGGCAAGCAGCCGATCGTGCTGCTGAAGACGGTCGACGGGAACCGGTTCCTGCCGATCTGGATCGGGCACCCCGAGGCGGCGGCGATCCTGATGAAGCTGCAGGGAGCCTCGACGCCGCGGCCGATGACCCACGACCTGCTCTCCGACGTGCTCGAGAACCTCGACGCGAAGTGCGAGCGGGTCTCGGTGACCGAACTGCGCGACAACACCTTCTACGCCTCGATCACGGTCTCGATCAACGGCTCCGAAGTCGAGATCGACTCGCGCCCCTCCGACGCCCTCGCCCTCGCGGTCCGCGTGGCGGCGCCGATCTTCGCCGCCGAGGAGGTAATCGAGGAGTCGGCGATCGAGTTCGAGCACGAGGTCGAGGACACCGAGGAGGTCGTCGACAAATTCAAGGAGTTCCTCGACGAAGTAACGCCCGAGGACTTCGCCCAGGGCGATTCTTAGGGCTGCAAAGCGGCGCATTTCGGCGTCGTCGCTCGGTCACGTGCAGAGCACGCTCCCTCGCTCCTCCTTGAACTGCTTGCTTTTCGCTCCTAAGAAACGCCCTGGGGCGTCAGTGCCAGGTCGAGGATTCGCTCGACCAAGGCCTCGAAGCTGAGGCCGGCCGCCTCGGCCGCCTGGGGGAGGAGGCTGGTGTCGGTGAGGCCGGGGATCGCGTTGGCCTCCAGGAGCCAGGGGCCCTCGTCGTCGAGGATCAGGTCGATGCGGGCGAAGCCCGAGCAGCCGAGGGCACGGTATGTCCCGAGCGCGGCCTCGGTGACGGCGCGCTCCTCCTCGGGGTTCAGCTCGGCCGGGCAGGCGAAGCGGGTGCGGCCGATCTCGTAGCGGGCCTCGAAGTCGTAGCGGTCGCCTTCGAGCAGGATCGCCTCGACCACCGGCAGCGGCTTGTCGCCGAGGATGCTGACCGCCAGCTCGCGGCCGTCGACGAAGCGCTCGAGCAGGACCCGGTCGTCGTAGCTGAAGGCGGAGACCAGGGCCTGGGGGACCTCCCCGGGCGAACGGGCGAACTTCACCCCCAGCGAGGAGCCGCCGCGGCTCGGCTTGACGACGAGCGGGAAGCCGAGCGTCTCCTCCAGCCGCCCGAGCGCGTCGGCGGCGCCGAACTCGCGGAAGGCGGTCTGGTTGAAGGCGAACCAGTTCGGGGTGGGGAGGCCGGCCTCCTCGATCGCGTCCTTGGCCTGGACCTTGTCCATGCAGCGGGCGCAGGCCGCCGCGCCCGGTCCGGTGAAGGGGATGCCGAGGATCTCCAGCAGCTCCTGGACGGTGCCGTCCTCGCCGCCGACGCCGTGCATGGCGACGAAGGCGACCTCGGGCCGCTCGGCGACCAGGCGCCTGACCAGGTCGGGACCGACGTCGATCGCCAGCACCTCGTGCCCGAGCCGCTCCAGCGCGTCCTCGACCCGCGCCCCCGAGCGCAGCGAGACGCCGCGCTCCAGCGAGCGCCCGCCCGTCAGCACGGCGACCTTCATCCGCCCGCCTCGCCGGCCTGGCGGAAGGGAAGAACGACCGAGTCCGTCCCGCTCGCCTCATCGACCTCGCCTTCGGGCAT
>DASSMM010000028.1:0-34501 GCA_035688825.1 Solirubrobacterales bacterium
CGTCGTGTGGGAGTCGGTGCCGACCAGGGTGTCGGGATAGGCCTGCAGCGTCCCGTCGTTCTCGCGGCTGTAGACGACCTGGGCCAGGTACTCGAGGTTGACCTGGTGGCAGATGCCGGTGGCGGGCGGGACGACGCGGAAGTTGTCGAACGACTGCTGCCCCCATTTGAGGAACGAGTAGCGCTCGAGGTTGCGCTCGAAGTCGTGCTCGGCGTTTACGGCGAAGGCGCGGGCGTTGCCGAAGGCGTCGACCTGGACCGAGTGGTCGATCACCAGGTCGACGTCGACCAGCGGGTTGATCGCGGCGGGGTCGCCGCCGATCTCCTCCATCGCGTCGCGCATCGCCGCCAGGTCGACGACGGCGGGGACGCCGGTGAAGTCCTGCATCAGCACGCGGGCGGGCTGGAAGGGGATCTCGACGCTGGGCTCGGCGGCGGCGTCCCAGGAGGCGATCGCCTCGACGTCGGCGGCGCTGACCGAGGTCCCATCCTCCAAGCGCAGCACGTTCTCCAACAGGACCTTGATCGAGTACGGCAGGCGGGCGACGTCGAAGCGGTCCTGCAGCGCATCCAGCCGGAAGATCTCGAACTCGCGGCCTCCGACATCGAGGGTGGATCGGGCTCCGAAGGAATCGCTGCTGCTCACGTATTCATCCTAGGCAATTGGTGGGGGCGGGTCCGGCACCCCTCGCCCCAACAAACGGCGGCCTAATGAGGCCGCCGTTTTGAGTATCCGCCACCCCGAGGGTGTCCCACCCCGCCGATTCAGCCGGCCGCTTCGGCGCTGCGCAGCCCGCCGCGGGCCCAGAGCGCGAACAGCAGCGGCAGGGCGATCGCCACCGCGAAGGCGAGCAAGACCACGGTCGGATCGCCGGAGATGAAGCCGCGGCCCGCCTCGAGCAGGGCGGTGATCGGGTTGATCGAGGCGACGGCGTGGATCCAGCCGGTCAACAGGCTGAGCGGGACGTAGACGGGGGCGAGGAAGAGGATGAGGAAGGTGGGGAACTGCATCAGCGGCCCGCCCTGGATCGAGCGCACGCGCAGGGCGACGCCGGCCGACCAGAGGGTGGCGGCGAGGTTGACGAAGATCGCCAGCACGTAGAGGGCGACGATTTCGCCGCCGCTGCCGCCGATCTCCATCCCGGCGACGAGCGCCACCGCGGTCAGCACGGTCCAGGTGATGAAGGCGCGGACCAGAGCGGCGAGGGCGTAGCCGAGGACGATGCCGCTGCGGTGGCCGGCGGCGAGCATGTAGCGGCGGCCGAAGCCGGTCTCGAAGTCGCGGGCCATCGCGAAGCCGGTGAAGACGCCGCCGAAGGCGGCCGACTGCAGCAGCACGAAGACGAACTGGAAGGCGGTGTAGCCGCTCGGGAAGTCGAAGCCGGGGACTTCGCCGATCGCCGCCAGGCCGCCGGCGAAGGAGACGAAGAAGAAGAGCGGGAACATCAGCGCCGGCACCAGGAAGGCCGGGTTGTGAAGGAAGTTGTGGACGCTGCGCCAGGCGACCGCGCGGGCGACGGTGATCCTCACGTTCTCACCAGCCTCGTCTTCAGGGCGCTGCTCGCCGCCAGCATGCCGAGCGCGCCGACCGCCGCCGCGATCCCGAACCCGAGCGCCAGGTCGCCGAGGTTCCAGCCTTCGATCAGCAGCGAGCGGATCGCCTCCAGCAGGTAGGTGACCGGGTTGACGCTGGCGATCGCGTGGAACCAGTCGGTCGTCAGCAGGTTGAGCGGCAGCGCCATCGCCGAGAGGAAGAGGAAGACGAAGAAGACCGGGAACAGCCCCTGGACCGCCTCGCCGGAGCCGAAGCGCAGCGCCGCGAAGAGGCCGATCGTGCCGAAGGCGACGGTGATCGAGACCGAGAGGGCGAGGAGGACAAGGGCGCCGGCCGGCCCGGCCGCCAGTTCGGCGCCGGCGATCAGCCCGACGCTGAGATAGACGACCGCCTGGACGACGCCGAGGACGAAGGCGCCGGCGAGGAGGCCGCTGAGCAGGGCGGCGCCGCGCAGCGGCGTCAGGGCGAGGCGGTTGAGGAAGCCGGTCTCGATGTCGCGGGCGAGGTCGGTGCCGGTGTTCATCACCGAGAACAGCGCCCCCTGGATGAAGGGGACGGCGAGGATGAAGGTGAGGTAGGAGTCGGTCGGGAAGCCGGGCAGGTTGGTCGCGTCTTTGAGCCCGCCGGAGTTGACCGCGAGCAGGAAGAGCGGAAAGACGATCGCGGGGACGATCTGCGCGGGCTGGCGCATGGTCCGCAGGACCGAGCGGCGGGCGAGCAGCCCGACCTGGTTGCCTAGGCCCCCGCTCACGCCGTCCCGACCGCCTCGGGCTCGGCGCTCTCCGGCTCCCCCTCGTCGCCGGCGCCCTCTAGCGAGCGGCCGGTCTTGGCGAGGAAGACGTCGTCGAGCGAGGGGGCGTGGAGCTGCAGGTGCTCGATCGCGACGTCCTCGGCGTCGAGGGCGCGGACGACCTCGGCCAGCGCCGCCTCGCCGCCCTCGAGGCGCACGGCGACGGCGCGGGGGGCGCAGTTGGCGTGCTCGCCGAAGCGACCGAGGACGGAGGCCGTGCGCTCGCGCTCGGCCTCCTCGCGCGGGATCACTTCGACGGTGGGGCGGCCGATTTCGGCCTTCAGTTCGCCCGGCGTCCCCTCGGCGACGATGTGGCCGTGGTCGATGATCCCGACCCGGTTGGCGAGCGCGTCGGCCTCCTCCAGGTACTGGGTGGTGAGGAAGACGGTGACGCCGTCCTCCGCGGCGAGCCGGGCGACCTCGTCCCAGAGGGCGGTGCGGCTCTGGATGTCGAGCCCGGTGGTCGGCTCGTCGAGGAAGAGGATGCGGGGACGGTGGGCGAGCGCCAGCGCGAGGTCGAGGCGGCGCTTCATCCCGCCCGAGTAGCCGCCGACTTTGCGGTCGGCGGCGTCGGCGAGGCCGACCCGCTCCAGCAGTTCGGTGCCGCGCTCATCGCGCTCGGCCTTGCCGAGGCCGTGGAGCGCAGTCTGCAGGCGCATGTGCTCGCGGCCGGTCAGCAGCGGGTCGAGGGCGGCCTCCTGCAGGGCGGCGCCGATCGAGGCGCGCACCTGCGGCCCCTCCGCGACGACGTCGTAGCCGGCGACGCGGGCGGTGCCGGCGGTGGGAGGGAGCAGCGTGGTCAGCATCAGCACCGTCGTCGACTTGCCGGCCCCGTTGGGGCCGAGGAAGCCGTAGATCTCGCCCTGGGCGACTTGGAGGTCGATCCCGTCGACCGCCCGCGGCCCGTTCTTGAACTCGCGGACGAGGCCCTCGACCTCGATGCCGCCGCTGCGTCCGTCGCCGCTGCTCATAGGTGCCTTTCGAACTGGTTGGAGCTTCGGATATTTGAGGCTAGCAAAGGTTGAGCTAATATAAGTTCATGGCAAATTCTGGTAAAGTGAAGATCCCGAGCGGGAGAGGGTCCCAGCCGGGTGCCGGCGGCCCCGCCCGCGAGGCCTGGGGGCTTCTCTCGAGCCTGGTCTACCCGCCGCCCTTCGCGGCGATCGCGCGGGAATTCGACCTCCGCCCGGCCGCCTTCGGGACGCTGCGGATGCTCGACCGGCCGCGGACGATGAGCGAGGTCGCGACGGCCCTGCAGTGCGACAACTCCAACGTGACCGGGATCGTCGACAGCCTGGAAGAGAAAGGGCTGGCGCAGCGGCGCGCCTCCGAGGAGGATCGGCGGGTCAAGTTGATCGAGCTGACGGCGGAGGGGCGCCGCGTCCACGCGCGCCTCGCCCGGGCCTTCGCGACCCCGCCCGAGTGGGTCGAGTCACTGAGCGCAGTGGACCAGCGGGCGCTGCGGGACATCCTCGCGAGGGCGGTTGCCGCTAGAACTCCCGGTTCGTGAAGGAACGCACCCGCACCTACTCGGTGGCGATGGCCGTCAACCGGCCCGTCGCTTGGTGGGGCCGAATGCAGGTCGAGGGGCTGGAGAGTGTGCCCGAGCAGGGGCCGCTGCTGATCCTCGGCAACCACGACAGCCACTGGGACCCGGTGATGGTCGGCATCGCTGCCTTCAAGCGGCGGCAGATCCGCGCGCTCGCCAAATCGGAGCTCTGGGACGTGCGCGGCCTGGGGCCGATCCTCGACGGCATGGGACAGATCCCGATCCAGCGCGGCAAGGGGGACAAGGACGCGCTGGCGAAAGCGATCGAGGCGCTGCGCTCGGGCATCTGCATCGGCGTCTTCCCCGAGGGCACCCGCTCCAAGGGCAAGGTCCTGCGCGCCCGCAGCGGGGTCGGCCGGCTGGCGCTCGAGGTCCCCGAGGCCCACGTCACCTTGGTCGCGATCGAGGGCACCACGGACCTCACCGGCTTCCCCCGCCGCCCGCGGATCCGCATCCGCTTCTTCGACCCGGTCGGCGGCCAGCCCCGCCCCGACGAGGACCCCGCCGAGCTCTCCGCCCGCCTCCTCGCCGAGATCCGCGAGCTCGTCCCCCCGTCGCTGAGCCACCGCAAGCGCGCGAAGCTAAGCGGCGTCTCCGAAGACTGACCGCCCAAGTCGTGGTTCCTTTGTCCTGTATGGGCGGACAAAGGAACCACGGGATCAGCGTGCGGACCCGAGTGCACGGCTGACTCTTCTCAGGACTGCTTGTCGTTCACCGTGGAGCTGGTCCCAGGTGATGCGCAGCACTCGATATCCGGCGGCGACGAGGAACTGGTCGCGGCGGCGGTCGTCCTGGAAGGCCGTCGGCGTCTCGTGCGTTTCGCGTCCATCCGTTTCGACGACCACCCGCTCCTTCTCCCAGAAGAAGTCGACGAGAAAGCGTTCACCGTCGACGTGGAGCGGAGCATTGGTGCTGGGCCGCGGCAACCCCATATCGAGCAGCTGCGGCAGCACCAGGGTCTCGAAGTCGCTCCGAACATCGGGCACCTTGCCGTCCTTCGTCCGATAAGGAATGAGCGCCAGCTCGAGCTTCTTGAGGCCCCGCCTGCCCTTGGCGTTGTAGATCGCGATATCGACGGCCTGGAGGTCGAGCTTCCTGCGGATAGCGGCTCGCCCGACAACCTTCCGAAGATCGGGCAAGCGCAGCATTCCGGCCAGGTCGACCAGAGTCCGAGCCGCCGTGGTCACAGCGAGCCCACCTCGGACTTCCACCTCCTCCGGCTCGGGATACCGGCACCGTCGGCACCGGATCCCGCCGATCTTCCGTCCCGCCTCGACCGGCACGGTGACGTCGACGAAATGTGGCCACTCGTCGAAGAGCCGATGAAACGCCGCCGCCGTCCCATGTGAGAGGACGGCGCCCTCTCCACATGCCAGAAGCGCCGCTCGCAAGTGTGCGTTCCGCGAGATCGATCGGTGTCCCACCGTGTAGACGCCTCGGTGGATTCGGTGCAACTTCCCGTCGTCCGCGCGCTCCGCTGCCCGCCGCCGCGAAACGCCCTCGTCCCGCAGCTGGTCAAGTGAGACAACGCCACCCTGAGAAGTGGCTGCCTCTGCGATGCGGTGCTGCCGCGCGCCCCTCGTCTTCGCGCGGTTCTTTTGTCCTGACATGCAGGACTAAGGAACCATGCGATGCGAACTCTCCCCCTATGCACCTCCCGTGGTTCCTTTGTCCGCCTATTCAGGACAAAAGAACCACGGGATCTGCCTCCTTGGTGACGGGCGCTCCGCGGATGGCCCGGGGCGCCTGGCCGAAGCTAGTCGCCGGCCTCTTCGCCGTTGCCTTGGAGGGCGTACCACTGGGCGCCGAAGGCGCTGACGTCGTTGCCGTTGGCTTCGCCGGGCTTCTTGTCGGCGACGAAGGTGTAGAGGGGGTGGCCGGCGTAGGTGACCTGGGTCGTCCCGTCCTTGCGTTCGGTGGTTCCGAGCTGGGAGGACGAGGCACCGTTGCCGACGGTCGCTTCGCCTTCGGTCAGCAGCGGCGGCCAGCCTTCGGCGCAGGGGCCGTAGCAGGAGGAGGTCGTGCCCTTGTCCTTGTGGAAGTCGTAGAGGGTCATGCCGTTGGAGTCGACGAGGACCATGCCGAGCTCCTTGACGCTGCCGAGAGAGACCACGGCTGCGCCGCTTTCCGCGCCGGCGGTTTCGGAGCCGGCGTCTTTAGTTTCGGAACTGGCGCCGTAGCGGTTGCCGACTCCGCTCGAGGCACTTTCCTTCCCTCCGGCGTTGCTGCCTTCGCTCGTCGAGCTGTCGCCGCCGCCGCAGCCGGCGACGAGAAGCGCGAGCGCGCCGAGCACCGCCAGCAGGGCGAGGGAGTAGGTCTTGTTGGTCGGGATCTTGTCGGTTATGAAGTTCACGTCGGTTCCTCCTGGGTTCGGGTGATTGCCGTTGCCGGCGCGCTCCCCAGAGGCGCGACGAAGGTCCGCTTCCCGGCCTGGACGACGACCGCTCGGGTGCGGGAGAGGTCGAGGGCCGAGCTCAGCACCGCTTCGGAGTCGTCCCCCCAGCGGTAGCGGAAGGTCCCCGCCGGATAGGAGGCGCCGCCGGGCCCGCGCAGCGAGACCGTGCAGAGCGTGCCGGAGGCGACCCCGTGCACGTACATGCGGATTTCGGTCCCGTAGGCGTGCGGCTCGAGGGTGGCGTCGATGCTGACCCCCTGCGCCGCGAAGGTGACGTGCCGCTCGGGCTCGCCGCTGCCGCCGCCCCCGAGGACGAAGATCGCCAGCACGGCCGCGGCCAGCGCCGCCGTCGCCCCGCCCAGCGCGAAGCCGCCGAACAGGCGCCGCCGGCGCCGCTGCTCGCGCTGCCTCCGTTCGCCCGCGATCGTCGCCGCGATCCGCGCGCCCAGCTCCGGCGGCGGCTGCGGCGCCGCCGACTCGAACCGCTCCGGGTCGGCGTGGGGGAGCATCCGCGCCACCGGCTCCAGCAGCGCCAGCTCCTCGCGGCACTGCGCGCAGCCGTCCAGGTGGGCCTCCAGCCCCGCCCGCTCGTCGCCCTCCAACTGTCCCAGCGCATAGACGCCGAGCAGCTCCCGCCAGTCGCGGCAGTTGTTCCTAGTCTTCATAGCCCATCTCCTCGAGCACGACTCGCAGCGCCCGCAGCCCGTAGTAGACGCGGCTCTTGATCGTCCCCTCCGGCACCCCGAGCTCCTCGGCGACCTCCGCGTAGGGGCGCCCCTTGTAATAGGTCTCGACGATCACCCGCCGGTGGTCGTCGCCGATCCGCCGCATCGCCTCCTCCACCTGCCAGGAGAGCAGCGCCTCCTCCAGCGGCTCGACGCTCGGCTCGATCCCGCCCTCGGCCACCCCCGGCCGCACGGCCCGCGCCCGCCCGAGGTCGATGACGACGTTGCGGAGGATCGCGAACAGCCAGGTCCGCAGCGAGCCGATCTTCGGGTCGTACCGCTCGCCCGCGCGCCAGGCACGGACGAAGGTCTCCTGCACCGCCTCCTCGGCGAGCCCCGCGTCGCCGAGCGAGCGGACCGCGAAGCCGTACAGCTCACCGGAGTGGGCCGCGTAGGCCTCGCGGACGTCGCGTTCGCGACTGAGCGCACCCCGGGTCGAAGTTCCAATCTGGATCATCCGACCCGGCATACGCTCCCCGGCCGCGCCGGGTTCAGATTCCCCTCAGAGAGCTCCTATTCGAGTTTCCCGATCTTGAAGATCTTCGTCCCGCAATCAGGGCAGACGCCCTGGATCGCCGGGCGACCGTTCTTCATCGTCACCTGTTTGGCGTCTTTGATCTCGACCTTCTTGCGCTCCTTGACGCAGTAACCCTCAGGCATCTAGGAACCCTCCTTTCGTCGCCGCCGGGCGGCAGAGCTCGCGGTACCCGCGAGGTGGATTGAGGCGAATGTAACGCAGGTCCACGACGCTGCCGCAGAACTTCGTGACAAAACGCACGAAACGTCCATGGTCCACGTCAACTACCCTCCTGCCGTCCTCGCAAGCCCTTCCCAAGCCTTCAAGGAGATAACGGAATGCCCGAAGCAGTAATCGTCGACACCATCCGCACGCCGATCGGCCGTGCCTTCAAGGGCTCGCTGGCCCAGCTTCGCCCCGACGAGATGGGCGCCTACGTGATCGACCAGCTGCTCGAGCGCAACCCCGAGGTCGACCCGGCCCTGATCGAAGACGTCTTCTGCGGCGTCGGCATGCCGCAGGGCCTGCAGGCCTTCAACCTCGCCCGGATCGTCTCCCTGCTCAGCGAGAAGCTGCCGCAGGAGGTCAACGGGGTCACCGTCTCCCGCTACTGCTCCTCCAGCCTCGACGCGATCCGCCACGCCGGCAACGCGATCAAGGCCGGCGAGGGCGACGCCTACCTCGCGGTCGGCGTCGAGTTCGTCAGCCGCTACAACGAGCGCACCGAGCCCGCCGGCGAGGCCGACCAGAACGAGAACCTGAAAGGCAACAACGGCCAGCCGAACGCCTACATCGCGATGGGCGAGACCGCCGTCAACGTCGCCAAGAAGTACGAGGTCAGCCGCGCCGACATGGACAAGTTCGCACAGCGCTCCCAGGAACTGGCGGTGAAGTCGCAGGAGGACGGCTTCTTCGACCGCGAGATCGTCCCGGTCAAGCTGCCCGACGGCAGCGAAGTCAGCAAGGACGACGGCCCCCGTGCCTCCTCGACCCTGGAGAAGCTCTCCGAACTGCCGGAGGCCTTCGGCGGCGGCGGCGTCACCGCCGGCAACTCCTGCCCGCTCAACGACGGCGCCGCCGCGGTGCTGCTGATGAGCGCCGAGAAGGCCCAGGAGCTCGGCCTCAAGCCGCGCGCCCGGATCATCACCGCCGCCACCCACGGCAACGAGCCGGAGCTGATGGGCGTCGCCCCGATCGGCGCGATCAAGAAGGTCCTCGACCGCGCCGGGATGACGATCAACGACGTCGACCGGGTCGAGCTGAACGAGGCCTTCGCCGCCCAGGTGATCCCGATCATGGCCGAATGCGGGATCGACGAAGACAAGCTCAACACCCACGGCGGCGCGATCGCCCTCGGCCACCCTTTCGGGATGACCGGCGCCCGGATCATGGGCACCCTGCTGAACGTGCTCGAGACCGACGACAAGCAGGTCGGCCTCGAGACCATGTGCGTAGCCGGGGGGCAGGGCAAGGCAATGCTCGTCGAAAGGCTGAACTAAGCAGCAACTGGAGAGTTGACCTCGCTATAGGCAGGTCAACTCTCCACTACCGGCTAGGGTCGGCCCGTGGAGACTCTTCTCTATGAGGTCGATGGCCGGGTCGCCCGCATCACCCTGAACCGGCCCGAGCGGGGGAACGGGATCACGGCGCGGATGCCGGTCGAGCTGGCGGAGTGCGTCGAGCGGGCGAACCTCGACCCGGATGTCCACGTGATCGCCCTCGCCGGTAACGGCTCGGGCTTCTGCGGCGGCTACGACCTGGTCGCCTCGGCCGAGGGCGACATGAGCGAGCTGGGGGAGGGGACGGCGCCCCTGCCCGGCTCGCCGCTCGACCCGGCGGTGATCGGCGCCAACCATGCGCCGAACACGAACTGGGACCCGGTCACCGACTACCAGTTCATGAGCCGCAACGTGCGCGGCTTCATGAGCCTCTTCCACTCCGAGAAGCCGGTCCTCTGCAAGGTCCACGGCTACTGCGTCGCCGGCGGCACCGACATGGCCCTCTGCTCGGACCTGCTGGTGATCGCCGAGGACGCGAAGATCGGCTACCCGCCGGCCCGGGTCTGGGGTTCGCCGACGACGGCGATGTGGGCGAGCCGGCTGGGACCGATGCGGGCCAAGCGCCTGCTGTTGACCGGCGACTCGCTGACCGGCGCCGAGGCGGCGGAGTGGGGGCTGGCGACCGAGGCGGCGCCCGCCGACCGGCTCGACGAGCGCTTCGAGCGGCTGCTCGAGCGGGTGGCGAGGATGCCGGTCAACCAGCTCGTGATGATGAAGCTGCTGGTCAACCAGACCGTCCACGCGCAGGGGCTGACCCAGACCCAGGTGCTCGGCACCTTCTTCGACGGCATCGCCCGCCACACCGAGGAGGGCCACGCCTTCGTCCGCCGCGCCACCGAATCCGGCTTCCGCGAGGCGGTGCGCGAGCGCGACGAGCCCTACGGCGACCACGGGCTCGAGGGCTTCGGCCTCGACCCTGAGGGATAGGCTGCCGCGGGCGATGAGCGACCAGCCGCACCCGAGCTCGACGATCACCCCGGAGTCCGTCCGGGCCTTCCTGCCCGGCAGCTTCCCCGGCGATCTCGGGATCGAGCCGCTCGAGGTCGAGGACACCCACGCGCGCGGCGCGATCGTCGTCGACAAGCGCCACCTGCACCCCGGCGGCTTCGTCCACGGCGGCGTCTGGACCGCGCTCGGCGACACCGTCGCCGCCTGGTCGACCTTCCGCTGCATCCCGCCCGGGCACAACTTCACGACGATCGAGCTGAAGCTGAACGTCTTCGCCGCCGGCATCCTCGGCGACGAGATCGAGGCGACCGCCGAGCCCCTGCACGTCGGCAAGAGCACCGTCGTGATCGAGGTGCGGATCGAGCGCCGCCGCGAGGGCAAGGAGCCGCGCCTGGCGGCCAACCTGATCGTTAGTCAGTTCGTGCTGCCGCCGAGCGAGAGCTAGGCGCGCGCTAGGAAGTCGCTCGCTAACACCCCGACCACCCGGGGTAAAGACTCCAGCGACCGTGCCAGCTCGATCTGGCGCTGCGCCCCGGTCCGCCGGCCCAGCTCCGGCACCCGTTCCAGCTCCGCCTCGCATCCCAGGTCCTGAGCGTGGGGGCGGCAGACGACGACGAGGTCGGCGAGCAGGTCGCGCGCCGGCACCCGCCGGTCGAGGTCGGGCTCGATCAGCTCGGCGTCCATGCCGTCGCGGGCGGCGAGGAAGCGGTTCTCCGACAGCACCTCCTGCGGCATCGAGCGTTCCAGGTGGGTCCCCGCCTCGACCTCGGCGCGGACGATGCACTGGACCAGGGCGGCGATCGCCGCGGTGTCGGCGAGTGTCGTCTGCGCGTCCATGATCCGCACCTCGACCGTGCCGAAGCGCGGCTGCGGCCGCACGTCCCACCAGAGGAAGGTCGGCTCTGGCACCGCGTCGCTGCGGATCAGCACGTCGACCGACTCGACGTAGTCGGCGTAGTCGTCGAAGGCGCGCGGGATCCCCACCCGCGGGAAGGCCTGGAAGAGCGGCGTCCGGGCCGAGGCGAGGCCGGTGTCGCGACCCTGCCAGAAGGGCGAGTTGACCGAGAGCGCCAGCAGCAGCGGGATGTGGGTGCGGAGGCGGTTGGCGACGTGGATCGCCCCCTCGGGGTCGGGCACCGCCACGTGCACGTGGAGGCCGAAGGTCGGCTCGCGCCGCGCCAGCTCCCGCATCGAGCCGTAGACGAACTGGTAGCGCTCGCCGGCGGAGACGACGATCTCCTGCCAGACCGCGAACGGGTGGGTGCCGGCCCCGGCCGCCCGCATCGAGAGCGACCGCAGCGTCTCCTCGAGCTCGCGCCGCAGCGCCCCCAGCTCGGCGATCGAGTCGGCGATGGTCGCGTGGACGCCGGTCTGGATCTCCAGCGCCGAGCCGTGCGTCTCGGCGGTGAAGCTGGCGGGCCGGTGCGGCAGCCGCGGCAGCACGCTGTCGATCCGGTGGGCCAGCGCCCAGCTCACCTCGTCGAGGAGCATCACCTCCTCCTCGATGCCTACGGTGTAGGGGCCGAACTCGTGCGGCTCAGCCCAGGAGGCCCAGGCCGGCAGCGTGCCGGCCCCCTCGCTCACGCAACCTCGCGGCTGCTGCCGCCCCCGCGCCGGGCGCCGGCGGCATCCCGCTTGCAGGCGGCGACGAAGTGCTGGAAGAGGGCGGCCTCGAAGGGCCGGTGGATGAGCGTCTCGGCGTGCCACTGGACGCCGATCAGGAACTCCCGCCGCGGGTCCTCGACCGCCTCGATCGTCCCGTCGGGGGCGCGCGCGGTCACCTCGAGGCCGTTCCCGAGCCGGTCGATCGCCTGGTGGTGGAAGGAGTTGACGTCGAGCTCGTCGGCGACCTCGAGCTCCCGCTCGTAGCCGAGCGCCGCCGCCAGGCGGCTCCCCCGCACGATCCGCACCGGGTGGCTGGTCTGGGTCCCCGGGAACTCCTGGCGGTGCGGGATCTCCTCGCCGAGCTCCGGCAGGTGCTGGTGGAGGACGCCGCCGCGGACCACGTTCAGCGCCTGGGTGCCGCGGCAGATCGCCAGGATCGGCATCTCCCGCGCGTCGGCGCAGCGGGCGACCATCAGCTCGAACCGGTCGAGGTCGGGCTCGGTCGGCCCCAGCTCCGCGTGGGGGTCGGCGCCGTAGTGCCGGGGGTCGAGGTCGGGGCCGCCGGAGAGGCAGATCCCGTCGAGGCGGTCGAGCAGCGGCTCGATCGCGTCCTCCTCCATCAGCGGGATCACCAGCGGCAGGCCCCCGGCCGCCTCGACCGCCCGCATGTAGGTGAGCCCGAGCGCCAGCTCCTTCACTTTCGGCTCCCCCTCGGGGATCGACTTCACCCGCTCGGGCAAGCGCACCTCAGACGTCGTCACTCCGATCAGCGGTCGCATGTATCGCGAAGCTAACGAACGTCGCTTCATCGAGCCGTCTCCACCACCCAGGTGTCCTTACAGCCCCCGCCCTGAGAGCTGTTGACGACCATCTCGCCGGCCGCCAGCGCGTAGCGGGTGAGGCCGCCGCACATCGCCGCCTCGCCATCCGGCCGGCTGACCACGAACGGCCGCAGGTCGATCCGCCGCGGCTGCAGGCCGGCGCCGACGATCGTCGGATGGCTGGAGATCTCGATCGTCTCCTGGGCGATGAACTGCTCGGGCCGGCGGCGCAGCAGCCCGATCGCGCGCCGGCGCTCGGGCTCGGTCGCCCGCGGCATGATCGTCACCCCGTGGCCGCCGAAGCCGCCGCGCGGCTTGATCACCAGCTCGTCGAGCCGCTCCATCGCCCGCGCCCGGTCCTCGGGGTCGGAGAGGTCGAAGCTGGGGACCGAGCGCAGCAGCGGCTCCTCGCCGAGGTAGAACCCGATCATCCTCTCGACGTAGGCGTGGGTGAGCTTGTCGTCGGCGAGCCCGGTCCCGAAGGCGTTGGCGCAGCGCAGTCGCCCGGAGCGCAGCGCCGGCAGCAGCAGCTCGCCGAGCTCGGTGAGGTTGCCCTGCGGGTCGCAGAGGCGGTCTTCGTCGAGGCGCCGGTAGATCACGTCGACCTGCTCGCGGTCGCGGCCGCGGCGGGCGAAGAGGCGACCCCGGCTCGCCTCGAGCTGGTCCGGGGTCACCACCGGCAGCCCCATTTCCCGCCCGTAACGCTCGTGCTCGTACCAGGCCCCGTTCTCGGGGCCGTCGGAGAGGATCACGGCGTGCGGCTCGGTTCGGCCCTCGGGGGCGGCGGCGAGGAGCGCCGCCCGCATCTCCTCCAGGTAGCCGTCGAGCGGGCGCGGCAGCAGCCCGGTCTGGATCTCCGGGGCGACGACTTCGCGGACCGCGAAGGCGTAGCAGGCGCCCGACGGCATCCGCAGGTTGTCCTCGAGCACCCGGAAGCTGCCCTCCTCGTCGCGGACCAGGTCGAGCCCGGCGACGGTCGCCGGCGGCGGCCCGGAGTCGAGCAGGCCGTGCATAACCGGCTCGTAGCCGTCCGAGCTTTCGAGCAGGCGCCGCGGCACCACCCCGGCGTCGAAGATCCGCTGCGGCCCGTAGGCGTCGGCGACGAAGGCGTTCAGCGCCCGGGCTCGCTGCAGCAGCCCCGGTTCCAGCGCCTCCCACTCGGACGCCTCGATCAGCCGCGGCACCGGGTCGACCGGGATCTCCCTGCCCGGCCCGAACCGCAGCCCGGCGGCGGCCACGTTGGACCGTACGCGCTCGCGCAGCGAGTGCAGGTCCTGCTGCGCGAGCGCGCCGAGGAGCTCCGCGTAGGGGAGACGCGGAGTCCCGGTCGCGGCGACGGCCTCGTCGAAGTTCCCGCTTTCGAGCGGGTACTCCCCGGCGCCGGGAGAGGAGCGCGCCGGATTCAAGGTCGTCGCCATTCCTCCACGCTAGGCGGCTACTACCCGCCCACCCTTGGCCCTTAGTCGAAAATCAGGGCGCCTCGGCTGGCCCTGCGGGCGAAGCGGGGGCGGCTTCGGCCCGTTCCTCGGGAACTTCCCAGCGTTCGATGACGGGGAGTTTCCACAGCAGGCTGGCGATCGTCAGTCCGATCGCCGCCGACAGCAGGGCCAGGAACCATTCCGGGGCGCTCAGCAGGACCATGTCGAAGAAGTCGCGCAGGAACGGGATCGCGAGGATTCCGGCGAAGAGGCCGCCGAGGCCCATCACCATCGCCAGCATGTTGCTCTGGATCGCGATGTGCTCGCGGCCGGGGCCGCGCTCGAGCAGGAGGATGAAGGCGAGCCCGAGCACGATCAGCGTCGTCGTCGCCGCGGTGCGGCCGGCGGCGAGGCTGGCGCCGGCGACGGTGTCGACGAGGAAGAAGGAGAGGATCGAGGCGAGCGCCGTAGCCACCCCGGCCGGGACGGCGAAGGCGGCGAGCGCGCGCAGCAGGCGGCCGCGGTAGAGCGGCCCGTCGGAGGGCAGCAGGGCGAGGGCGAAGGAGGGGATGCCGATCGTCAGGAAGGCGGCGACGGTCAGGTGGCGCGGGAGGAAGGGGAAGACGAACCCCGGCACGGCAACGAGCAGGATCAGGGTCGCCGCGTAGACGGTCTTGGTCAGGTAGAGGCGGCCGAGGCGGTGGATGTTGCGGGCGATCCGCCGCCCTTCGCCGACCGCCTCCGGCAGCCTCGAGAACTGGTCTTTCAGCAGGACGACGTCGGCGACCCCCTTCGTCACCTGCGTCCCCGACCCCATCGAGACCGCCATCCGCGCCCGCTTCAGGGCCGGCACGTCGTTGACGCCGTCGCCGATCATCGCCACGTAGCGCCCCGCCGCGACCAGCGCCCCGACCAAGGCTTTCTTCTGCTCGGGCTTGATCCGGCAGAAGATCGTGTTCTCCAGCGCCGCCTTCTTCAGCCCCTCCTCGTCCTCGGGCAGTTCGGGCCCCTCGATCACGCCGGCGTCCCGCGGCACCCCGACCGCGTAGGCGACGGCGGTGACGGTGGCGGCGGCGTCGCCGGAGATCAGCTTCAGGTCGACGTTCTCCTCGCGCATCGTCGCGATCGTCTCCGCCGCGTCCGGCCGCAGCGTCTCCTCCAGCACGACCAGCGCCAGCGGCGTCAGCTTCGGCGCCCCGTTCGCCGCCGGGTCGTCCGGCAGCGCCTCGCTCGTCTGCCCGAAGGCGACGACCCGCCGACCCGCCGCGGTTTCCTCTTCGAGCTTGGCCGCGAGCCGCGAGGGCAGGGTCAGCGCCCCGGTCTCGGCGAGGATGTCGGGCGCCCCCATCACGTAGGTGGCGCCGGAGCCGCCGTCGAGCGAGACGCCGCTCCACTTGTACTCGGAGGAGAAGGGGACCTCGCCGCGCACCCGCCCGGCCTGGCCGGGGAACTTCTCGGCGATCGTCTCCAGGGTCTTGTTGCGGTCGCCGGCGCTGGCGGCGAAGCGGCCGAGCGCCTGCGCCCCCGTGTCCGGGTCGACCCCGTCGGCGTACTCGACCCCCGCCAGTCGCAGCTCGCCCGCGGTCAGGGTGCCGGTCTTGTCGACGCAGATCGTGTCGACCGCGGCGAGGCTCTCGGTCGCGCTCATCTGCTGCACCAGCGTGTCCCGTTTCGCCAGACGGACGGCAGCGACCGCGAAGGTGACGCTCATCAGCAGCACCAGCCCCTCGGGGATCAGCGTCACCAGGCCGGCGGTGGCAGTCTGGGCGGCGCTCTCGAGCCCGACGCTGCGCAGGTTGAGGCTGAGGATCAGCAGCGCCGCCAGCGGCAGCATCACGTAAGTGGAGGCGAGGATCACCCGGTTGACCTCCTCCTGCAGCGGCGAGGGCGGGTGGCGGAACGTTTTCGCCTCGCCGGCGATCCGCCCGGCGTAGCTCTCCTCGCGCACCGCGTTGACCACGTAGCGCCCCGAGCCGGAGACGCAGAAGGAGCCGGAGAGGACCTCGTCCCCCTCGCCCTTCTTGATCCCGTCGCTCTCGCCGGTCAGCAGCGACTCGTCCATCGTCAGCCCGCGCGAGGAGACGACCTCGCCGTCGGCGATGAGCTGGTCCCCGGGCCCGACCTGGACGACGTCGCCGGGGACGACCTCGGTCGCCAGCAGCTCCACCGCGGCGCCGTCGCGGACGACCTCGGCCCGCGGCGCCACCAGCACCGCCAGCTCGTCCAGCGTCTTCTTCGCCTTCAGCTCCTGGCGGATGCCGATGTAGGAGTTGACGACGGCGATCAGGCCGAAGATCGAGTCCGCGTAGAGGCCGAGCGCCAGATCGAGGACGAAGAAGGCGCCGATGATCGCGTTGAAGAGCGTGAAGACGTTGCCGGCGACGATGCTCGCGGTCGAGCGCGAGGAGCTTTCCGGCGGCGGCCCGAGCTTGCGCAGCCGGGCCTGCGCCTCGCTGCTGGAGAGTCCCTCGTCCACGGTGGGTTGGCCGTTACCCATAAGGACCCCTATTCAATAGGGTGGAGGCACTGTGGGCCTGAAGCTAGGACTCAACCTGGGGTATTGGGGGATCGGACCGGCGGGCGAGGAGGCCGCGGAGCTGGTCCTCGCCGCCGAGGGAATGGGCTACGAGTCGGTCTGGGCGGCCGAGTCCTACGGCTCCGACGTGGTCAGCGTGCTCGCCTGGCTGGCGGCGCGGACCGAGAAGATCAACCTCGGCGCCGCGATCATGCAGGTGCCGGCGCGCCCGCCCGCGGCCGCGGCGATGGCCGGGGCGACGATCGACAAACTCTCCGGCGGCCGCTTCCTCTTCGGCTTCGGTCCCTCCGGCCCGCAGGTCTCCGAGGGTTGGTACGGGGTCCCGTACGCGAAGCCCTGGGGGCGGACCCGCGAGTACATCGAAGTCGTGCGCGAGATCATCGCCCGCGAGGGGCCGGTCGACCACCAGGGCGAGCACTACACGCTGCCGCTGCCCGGCGGCGAGGGCAAGCCGCTGAAGCTGAACTTCCACCCGCTGCGCAACCAGATCCCCGTCTTCGTCGGCGCGATCGGGCGTAAATCGGTGGAGATGGCGGCGGAGATCTGCGACGGCTGGATCCCGATCTTCTTCAGCGTCGACGCTTTCGAGGAGACCTGGGGCGAGCACCTGGAGGCCGGGTTCGCCAAGGGCGGGCGGCAGCGCTCCGACCTCGAGGTCAGCCCCTCGCTGCAGGTGGCGATCGACGGCGACCTCGAGGCGGCGAAGAACGTCGTCAAGGCCGGGCTGGTCCTCTACTTCGGCGGCATGGGCAGCCGCAAGACCAACTTCTACGTCGACCTCGCCCACCGCTTCGGCTTCGGCGACGTCGCCGACGAGGTCCAGCAACGCTTCCAGGACGGCGATCGCGGCGGCGCCTTCGAGGCGATGCCGGACGAGATCGTCGAGGCGACCTCGCTGGTCGGCACCGAGGCCGAGGTGGCCGAGCGGGTCGAGCGCTTCCGCGGCGCCGGCATCGACCGGCTGATCTGCTCCCCGGTCCACATGGAGCGCTCAGAGCAGCTTCACACCCTGGACCGGCTCGCCGCGCTGGCCGGAGCCGGCGCTTCTGCCTGATCGGCGGGGGTCGGGACCTCGTCCTGGCCTGATCGCATATCCTCCCGCGCCGCGCCATGAAGATCGGAGTGCCGAAAGAGACCGCCGAGGGGGAGCGCCGGGTCGCGCTCATCCCTGACGTCGTCAAATCGCTGAAGAAGAACGAGCACGTCGACGTGGTCGTGGAGTCGGGCGCCGGTGTCGCCGCCGGGCACACCGACGAGGCCTACAAGGAGGCCGGGGCCGAGGTCGGCTCGGCCGAGCAGGCCTGGGGGGCCGACGTCGTCCTCCACGTCGCCGTCCCGAGCGCCGGCGACATCGCCAAGCTGAACGGCAACCAGCTCTTCATCTCGCACCTCAACCCGTGGGTCGCCGCGGAGACGAACCAGGCGCTGGCCGGCGCCGGGGTCACCGCCTTCGCGATGGAGGCGATCCCGCGAACGACGCGCGCCCAGGCGATGGACGCACTCTCCTCGCAGGCCGCCGCCGCCGGCTACGCGGCGACGCTGATCGGCGCCCGCGAGTCCGGCCGCTTCTTCGGGATGATGACCACCGCCGCCGGCACCGTGCCGCCGGCCAAGGTCCTCGTCCTCGGCGCCGGCGTCGCCGGGCTGCAGGCGGTCGCCACCGCCAAGCGCCTCGGCGCGATCGTCACCGGCTTCGACATCCGCCGCGCCGCCTGGGAGCAGATCGCCTCGCTCGGCGGCCGGCCGCTGGAACTGGACTTCATCCCCGACGCCGAGGGCGAGGGCGGCTATGCCCGGCCCCTGACCGACGAGGAGAACGCGCAGGTGCGCGACGCCCTCGCCGAGAACGCGGCGAAACAGGACATCATCGTCACCACCGCCGCGATCCCGGGTCGCCCGGCGCCGACGCTGATCACCGCCGAGGGGGTCCGCAACATGGCTCCCGGCTCGGTGATCGTCGACCTCGCGGCCGAAACCGGCGGCAACTGCGAGCTGACCCAGCCCGGCCAGACCGTGGTCGAGAACGGCGTCAAAGTGATCGGCCCGCGCAACCTCCCCTCGGAGATGCCGGCGCCGGCCTCCCAGCTCTACGCGAAGAACCTCGAGAACCTGCTCAGCCTGATCGTCGGCGAGGACGGGGCCGTGAACGTGGACTTCGAGGACGACATCATCGCCGCCGCCTGCATCACCCAGAGCGGCGAGATCAAGAACGAGAGGGCGGCGAAATGAGCTTGATGACCGAGATCACGATCTTCGTGCTTGCGGTGTTCGTCGGCTTCGAGGTGATCTCGAAGGTGCCGACGACCCTGCACACGCCGCTGATGTCGCAGACCAACGCGATCCACGGCATCGTCATGCTCGGCGGCCTGATCGTCGTCGGCTTCGCCAACGACGGGGTCGAGTACGTGATCGGGACGATCGCGATCGCCTTCGGCACGATCAACGTCGTCGGCGGCTTCATGGTCACCGACCGGATGCTCGGCATGTTCGCGAAAAAACCAAAGCCGTCCGCCTCCTCCGCTTCGCGTCCGGGGGCGGCCGGGTCGAAGAAGGGATGAGGCATGTTTGACCTTCTCTCTCTTCCTTATTCGGTGCTGAAGCCGGGCGGGGACGCGGCGACCGCCCTCTACATCGTCGCCTTCTCCCTCTTCATCATCGGGATCAAACAGGGCACCCACCCGACCACGGCAAAGCGCGGCAACCTGATCGCCGCCGCCGGCATGGCGGTCGCGGTGGTGACCACGCTGCTGCTCGACGGGATGGGCAACTGGGGCCTGATCGTGCTCGGGCTCGGGATCGGCACCGCGGTCGGCGTGATCGCCTCGATCCGCGTGCAGATGACCGAGATGCCGCAGATGGTCGCCCTCTACAACGGCGTCGGCGGCGGCGCCGTCGCCCTGATCGCCTGGTCGGAGATCCGCCACGGGATCTCGATCGGCGAGGACTTCCCGCTCGACTCGCTGATCCCGGTCATCTTCGCCGGGATCGTCGGCTCGGTCTCCTTCTGGGGCTCGAACATCGCCTTCGCCAAGCTCCAGGACCTGATCCCGACCCGGCCGATCGCGGCGCCCGGCCAGCAGGTGATCAACGCGGTCCTGCTGATCGCGATCGTCGTCATCTCCGTTGTCCTCGCGGTCGACCACGAATCGCCCTCGCAGGGCCTCTTCATCCTCCTGCTCGTCCTTGCGGCGATCCTCGGCAACCTCGTCGTGCTGCCGATCGGCGGCGCCGACATGCCGGTCGTGATCTCGCTGCTGAACGCCTTCACCGGCCTTTCCGCCGCGGCCGCCGGCTTCGCCCTCGACAACGTCGCCCTGATCGTCGCCGGCACCCTCGTCGGCTCGTCGGGAACGATCCTCACCCTGGAGATGGCGACGGCGATGAACCGCTCGGTCTCCAACATCCTCTTCTCCGGCTTCGGCGGCGCGCCGGCCGGCGGTGGCGGCGGCACCGGCGAGGAACGCCCGCACGTCTCGATCGGCGCCCAGGACGCGGCGATCAAGCTCGCCTACGCCGACTCGGTCGTGATCGTCCCCGGCTACGGCCTCGCTGTCGCGCAGGCGCAGCACGCGATCAAGGAGGTCGCCGACGAGCTCGAGAAGCGCGGCGTCACCGTCAACTACGCGATCCACCCGGTCGCGGGCCGGATGCCGGGCCACATGAACGTCCTCCTCGCCGAGGCCGACGTGCCTTACGAGAACCTCAAGGAGATGGAGGAGATCAACCCGGAGATGCCGCGCACCGACGTGGCCGTGGTCGTCGGCGCCAACGACGTCACCAACCCGGCGGCGAAGAACGACCCCGACTCGCCGATCGCCGGGATGCCGATCATCGAGGTCAACGAGGCCCAGCAGGTGATCGTGATCAAGCGCTCCCTCAGCCCCGGCTTCGCCGGCATCGACAACGACCTCTTCTACGAACCGAACACCTCGATGCTCTTCGCCGACGCCAAACAGGCCGCCGCCGACATCGCCGCCGAGATCGGCAACCTCTAGTCACTAATTTGTGACGGTCCGGCGCGCCAATTGGCGCGTTTGACACCCACCTGTAGGTCCGCGACTCCTAGCGTCGAGCCATGGGCTCGGAGCGGGGGCAGGGGACGGTCGAGTGGGTCGGGACGCTGCTGATCGTCTCGGTCGCGATGCTGGCGCTGGTCGCGGCTGGGGTGCGGGTGCCGGGGACGGCGTTGGCGCGGGCGGTGGCGGATCGGTTGCTCTGCGCGGCCTCGCTGGCCGACGGCTGCGGCGACGAGCCGGCGCTGATCGCCGCCTACGGGAGCGAAGTCGGGAAGCTGGTGCGCGAGCACATGCCCTCGCTGGTCTTCGAGCAGGGCTCGCGGGCGGTCCCGGTCGACTTCCGCCGCTGCCGCAGCACCGAGTGCGGCGACGGACCTGAAGACGGCCTCGTCCACCGAACCGACGAGCGCCTGCCGGTCACCGCCTTCGTTCATGTCGTCGACTGCCGCGAGGAGGCGGCCGAGGAGACCGAAGCCGCTGGTGCCGACTGCTCGGGTAAGCGCGCCGGCAACCTCTACGTCCAGTACTGGACCTACTACGCCAACTCGGCGACGCTGCGGGGGATGCCGATCGTCGGGACGAAGGGCTACCACGACGACGACTGGGAGGGGGTGCAGCTCCGCTTCGGTCCCGACGGCCAGGTCGACGAGCGAGCCTCGTCGCACAACGGCTACAACTCCGAGCCGGGCGGGCCCAGCAACTGGGGATCGGACATGGGTTCGAGCGTGGCGAAGGGGGTGGTGGAACTGGTCGGCGCCCGCGGCCACAACGGCTGGGCCGAGGAGACCCACCTCCTCTTCGTCTCCGGCGGCAGCCATGCCGGCAACACGATGGACCTGGTCGACATCGACCGCTACACCCCCGGCCGCCGCGTCCACCTGATCCCGCTCGAGGACGTCGCCGCCACCAGCACCGCCCACTTCGCGATCTCCCCGCCTTGGCTGAAGAAAGTCTGGCTCGACCCGGAGGCCGAAGGCACCAGTTGAGGTTCTCAGTGTGCAGTTCGACACCTTTGAGGCGCCCAATTCCACTCTGAGATTTTTGCTTCGTCCAGAAGCCTCTGTGTAAGGTCTCCTTCATCCCGGCCAGCCTCTTTTCCCAGTCGAAGGCAGCGATTGCGGACGCGCTTGGCGAGGCGCGAGAGCGGACGCTGGCGCTGGTCGAGCCGCTGGATGACGAACAGCTGAACCGGGTCTGGTCGCCGATCCTCAGCCCGCTGGCCTGGGATCTCGGGCACATCGCCAACTTCGAGGAGCTCTGGCTGGTCCAGCGGGTGGGCGGGCGCGAGCCGCTGCGGGGGGAGCTCGGGCGCTTCTACGACGCGATCGAGAACCCGCGCAAGATCCGCGGTGAACTGCCGATCCTGCGCGACGAGGAGCTGCGCGCCTACATGGCGGACGTCCGCGAGCGCACTCTCGACGTACTGGAGGGTGTGAAGATCGGTCCCGACGTCGAGGACCCGCTGCTGCGGGAAGGCTTCGTCTACGAGATGCTGCTCGCGCACGAGCTGCAGCACAACGAGACGATGCTGCAGCTGCTGCAGTTGGTCGGTGGCTACGAGCTGCCGCCGGCGGTGGCGTCAGAACGCACTTCTGCCCGCATAGCGGAGAGAAACGCGTCTTCAGCAACCGAGACGATCTTGATCGAAGCGGGCGAGTACGAGATCGGGGCCGGCCGGCGCGGCTTCGCCTACGACAACGAGCGGCCGCGCCACACGGTCGAGCTGGAGGCTTTCGAGATCGATCGAACCCCCGTCGGCAACGGCGCGTACGCCTCCTACATGGAGGCCGCCGGCGCCGAGCCGCCGCTGTACTGGGAGCGCGACGGCGATGGCTGGGTCGACACCGCCCGCGGTCGACGCGAGCCGATCGACCCGGGCGACCCCGTGATCCACGTTTCCTGGGACCAGGCCGACGGCTTCGCCCGCTGGTCCGGCAAAAGGCTGCCGACCGAGTTCGAGTGGGAGGCGGCCCGCCCCCAGCTCGAGGGCGTCGGCCACGGCTGGGAATGGACCTCCTCGCACTTCCTCGCCTACCCCGGCTTCGAGGCCTTTCCCTACCGCGAGTACTCCGAGGTCTTCTTCGGCGACGAGTACCGCGTCCTGCGCGGCAGCTCCTGGGCGACCCACCCGCGCGTCGCCCGTCCGAGCTTCCGCAACTGGGACCTGCCGCAACGCAGCCAGATCTTCGCCGGCCTGCGCTGCGCGAGGGACGCATGATTGCGATCGACGTCCACCTCGACGCCGACGCCGCGGCGAAGATGGCGCGCGACGTCCGCGAGGGCCTCTGCTCCTATCCGAAGGAGCTGGCGCCGAAATACTTCTACGACGAGCGCGGCTCGGAGCTGTTCGAGCAGATCACCGAGCTGCCCGAGTACTACCCGACGCGGGCCGAGCGCGAGATCCTCACCGAACGCTCCGCCGAGATCCACGACGCCGCCGGCTGCCCCAGCACCCTGGTCGAGCTCGGCTCCGGCTCGGCTTCGAAGACGCGCCACCTGCTGAGCGCGATGCGCGACTGCGGCCGCCTCGACACCTACGTCCCGGTCGACATCTCCGTCGAGATCACCGAACGCACCGCCGCCGAACTTGTCGAGGAGTACCCGGGCCTGAACGTGCGCGGCCTCGTCTGCGACTTCGAGCAGCACCTGGAGCGGATCCCGGAGAAGGGGCCGCGGCTGATCGCCTTCCTCGGCGGCACGATCGGCAACCTCTACCCGCGCCAGCGCCACGCCTTCCTCGAGCGGATCCGGGCCCTGCTCGGACCCGAGGACTGCCTTCTGCTCGGCACCGACCTGATCAAGGACACCGCCCGGCTCGATGCCGCCTACGACGACGCCGCCGGCGTCACCGCCGCGTTCAACAAGAACGTGCTCGCGGTGCTGAACGACCAGCTCGGCGCCGACTTCGACCTCGACGCCTTCGAGCATGTCGCCCGCTACGACGAAGAGGCCGAGCGGATGGACATCCGCCTGCGCTCGCTCTGCGATCAGGACGTCCGCCTCGACGGCCTCGACCTCGAGATCCACTTCGCCGCCGACGAGGAGATGCGGACCGAGATCTCGACCAAGTTCTCCCGCGAACGGATCGAGGCCGCCTACGACGGCGCCGGCCTCGAGCTGCGCGGCTGGTTCACCGACGCCGCCGGCGACTACGCGCTCAGTCTCGCGGGACCTGCTGGGTGATGCAGTGGATGTTGCCGCCGCCGAGGAGGATCTCGCGCGCCGGCACGCCGACCACCTCGCGCTCGGGGAAGACACGGCGCAGGATCGCCGCCGCCTCCTCGTCGTGCCGCGGGTCGAGCAGCGGGTAGACGATCCGCGAGTTGCCGAGGTAGAAGTTGACGTAGGAGGCGGCCATGCGGTCGCCGGCGCGGCGCGGCACCGTGCCCTCGGCGGCATCGACGCCCTGCGCCTCCTCGGCTGAGATCTGCAGCGGCCCGGGAGAGGGGAGGGGGATCACCTCGAACGGGCGCCCCCGCGCGTCGGTCGCCGCTTCCAGCCGCTCGCGCGCGTCGCGGGAGATCCCGTGCTGCGGGTCCTCCTCGTCGTCGGTCCAGGTCAGGAGGACGACGCCCGGCCGGGCGAAGCAGGCGAGGTTGTCGACGTGGCCGTCGGTCTCGTCTTCGAAGACGCCGGCGCCGAGCCAGACGACCTTCTCGGCGCCGAGGTAGTCGAGCAGTACCCGCTCGATCTGCTCGCGCGAGAGCTCGGGGTTGCGGTTCGGTTTGAGCAGGCACTCTTCGGTCGTCAGCACGGTGCCCTCGCCGTCGACGTGGATCGCCCCGCCCTCGAGCACGATCGGCGCCCGGTAGCGGTCGTCGCCTTCGATCTCCAGCACCTTCGCCGCGACCCGGTCGTCGCGGTCCCAGGGGAAGTAGAGGCCGCCCTCGGTGCCGCCCCAGGCGTTGAAGCGCCAGTCGACCCCGCGGCGGCCGCCGTTGCCGTCGACGACGAAGGTGGGGCCGTGGTCGCGGATCCAGGCGTCGTCGGTCGAGACCTCGACCACCCGCACCTGCGGCGGCAGCAGCGCCCGGCAGTTCTCGAATTGGGCGTCGGAGACCGCCATCGTCACCGGCTCGGAGGCGGCGATCGCCACCGCCACCTCGGCGTAGGCCTCCTGCGCCGGCTTCGCTCCCAGCCGCCAGTTGTCCGGGCGTTCGGGCCAAGCCATCCAGCAGCCGTCGTGCGGCTCGAACTCGCCCGGCATGTGGAAGCCGTCGGCGGCGGGGGTGGTCTTGAGGCTGGCGGTCACCGCCCTCTATCTTGAACACCCGTGGAGGAGATTCGCCTGATCCGCGCCGCCGAGCCGCCCGAGTCCCCCGCCCGGACGCGGCCGCCGAGCCGGTCCCCGTTCCGGGTCGCCGCCGTCCAGCACCGCTGGAACCCGGACCCCGAGGAGCACGAAGCGGCGCTGGGGGAAGGGATCCGGATGGCCGCGGAGGCCGGGGCGAAGCTGGTCTGCCTGCAGGAGCTGACCCTGAGCCGCTACTTCGCCGTCGACCCCGCCGGGCCGCAGGCTGCCGGCGCCGCGCCCGAGGAGCTGCCCGGCGGGCGCACCTTCGAGTTCGCATCTCGGATGGCAGCCGAGACCGGCATCCACGTCCACGCCTCCCTCTACGAGCGCGCCGACGCCGACGACGGGCTCGGCTTCAACACGGCGATCGTCGTCTCCCCCCAGGGCGAGCTCGTCGCCCGCACCCGCAAGCTGCACATCCCGATCACCGCCGGCTACCACGAGGACCGCTACTTCCGCCCCGGCCCCGGCGACTCCGAAGCCTTCCCCCTCGTCAGCCTCGATCCCGAACTGCATCAACTTGACCGCCCAGTAGATAGTCAAGTTGATGCAGTTCGGGAGGGGGTGCACCTTGGGTTGCCGACCTGCTGGGACCAGTGGTTCCCGGAGGTCGCCCGCGCTTACAGCCTCGAGGGCGCCGAGGTGCTGGTCTACCCGACCGCGATCGGCTCCGAGCCCGACCACCCGGAGTTCGACACCCAGCCGCTCTGGCAGCACGTGATCGTCGGCAACGGGATCGCCAACGGCGTCTTCATGGTCGCCGTCAACCGCATCGGCGACGAGCCCCCGCTCACCTTCTACGGCTCCTCCTTCATCAGCGACCCCTACGGCCGCGTCCTCGTCCAGGCGCCCCGCGACGAACCGGCCGTGATCGTCGCCGACCTCGACCTCGACCAGCGCCGCGACTGGCTCGAGCTCTTCCCCTTCCTCACCACGAGACGGCCCGACACCTACGCGAAGCTGGCCGAAGAGGCGACGAAGCTGCAGACCGAATAGGGCCTGCCCTCAGCTCGGCGCCAGGGCGTCGATCGTCTCGGCCAGCTTGTCCGGCGTCACGATCGGGGTGAGGATCGGGAGGGTGATGCCGCCCGCGACGAAGGCGGCGAGCCGCTCCTGCATCTGCGCGGGGGTGCCGAAGACGAACATGTCCTCGATCAGCTCCCAGGGGGCGGCCGCGGCGGCGGCCTGGCGGTCGCCGGCCTCCCAGGCCGTGACCATCGGCTCGATCTGCTCGCCGTAGCCGAGCCAGCGGTAGAAGTTGGCGTAGACCGGGACGGTGATGTAGGAGGAGAACATGAAGCGGGCGAGTGGCTCGACCTGCTCGCGCTCGCCGGGGATGCAGAAGAAGCGGCAGAGCAGCTCGAAGCCCTCCGGCGCGTCCTCGAGCTGGGCCGTCACCTGCGGCAGCCCCGCCAGCGGCAGGAAGTTGGTGAAGGCGCCCTGGGCGCGCTCGACCGCGAGCTCGAGCATCTTGCCCCGCAGCGCCGCCAACACGATCGGCACCTCGTCCGCCGGCTTCTGTTCGAGCTTGAAGCCCGACTCGGTCCGCTCTCCCTTCAGCGCCACGTCGAGAAAGTCGAGCGTCTCCCGCACCCTGCTCAGCGGCCGCTCGAAGGGGATCCCGTTCCAGCCTTCGACGATCCGGTCCGAGGAGGACCCGATCCCCAGCACGAACCGCCCCTGCGAGGCGTCGGCAAGCGCCGCCGCCTGCTGGGCCAGCAGCGCCGGGCCGCGCTGGAAGACGCCGACGATCCCGGTCCCCAGCCGCGCCCGCTCGGTCCAGGCGGCGCTCAGCGCCAGCGGCGTGAAGCCGTCGGGCCCGGCGGTCTCTCCCGTCCATAGGTCGGTGTAGCCGGCCGCCTCGGCGCGCCGGACCAGCTCCTCGTGGTCAGCGAGCGTCAGCCCCGGCAGTGGCAGCGTCAGGCCCCAGCGATTCATCGAGGGGGACCCTATCGGCGCCGGGCAGGTCGTTGCGAACCTCGAAGCGCCGGTGCGAGGGCCACTGGCTGAAGAAGGAGCCGGCGTCCTGGGCGCTGAGCGGGCGGGTGAAGAGGAAGCCCTGGCCGTTGTCGCACTCTTTGTCGCGGATCAGCGAGAGGTCCTGCGGCCGCTCGATCCCCTCGGCGGTCGTCTCGATCTCCAGCGCTTTGCCGAGCTGGACGAGCGTGTGGAGGAGGATCTCGCCCTCGCCGCCGTCGGCGAGCTGGGAGACGAAGGAGCGGTCGATCTTCAGCACGTCGACCGGGAACTGGCGCAGGTGCCCGAGCGAGGAGTAGCCGGTGCCGAAGTCGTCGACCGCGATCCGCACCCCGAGCGCCTTCAGTTCTTCCAGCCGCCACGCCGTCTCCTCGGCGTTGCTCATCAGCGTCGTCTCGGTGATCTCGATCGTCAGTGTCTCCGGCGGCAGGCCGCTCTCGCCGAGCGCCTCGGTGACGTGGTCGATCAGCTCGTCGGTGTCGAGCTGCAGGGCGGAGACGTTGACCGAGAGCTCGAGCGGGCGCTCCTCCTGCTGCCACGCTGCCGCCTCGCGGCAGGCCTCCTTCAGCACCCAGGCGCCGACCTCGACGATCATCTTCGTCTCCTCCAGCAGCGGGATGAACTCGTCCGGCTCGACGATCCCGCGGCCGGGCCGGCGCCAGCGGATCAGCGCCTCGACCCCGGTCGGCGTCATCGTCTGCAGGTCGAAGGTCGGCTGGTAGACGAGGAAGAACTCTTCGTTGTCGAGCGCGCCCTGCAGGTCCATCTCCAGTTCCAGCCGCGACTGCACCTCGTCCTCCATCCCGGACTCGAAGATGAGGTAGCGGCTCTTGCCGCCCCACTTAGCCCGGTACATGGCGATGTCGGCGTCGCGCAGCAGTTCTTCGGCGGTCGGACGGATGCCGGTGGCGATGCCGATGCTCGCCTTCGCGTGCACTCTCGTCTCACCGTCCTCGCCGAGGGCGAAGGGCTCGGTGAAGGCTTCGAGCAGGCGCTCGGCGATCAGCTCCGGCCCGGCGGCGAGCGAGAGCCCATCGGCGACGACGACGAACTCGTCGCCGCCGAGGCGGCCGAGCGCATCGGTCTCGCGGATCACGCCCTCCAGCCGCTTGGCAACCGCGCAGAGCAGTTCGTCGCCGACCCCGTGCCCGAGTGAGTCGTTGATCGCCTTGAAGTTGTCGAGGTCGACGAACAGCGCCGCCACCGGTTCCTTGCTGTGGCGGGCGCGGGTCAACGTCTGCTCGATCCGGTCGAGGATCAGGGTCCGGTTGGGGAGCCCGGTGAGAGCGTCGTGGGTGGCGAGGAAGACGAGTTCTTTCTCGCGGCTGTTCAGTTCGTCCTGGGCGCGCTGGCGCTCGTCCTCGAAGGACTGGCACATCCGCACCAGGGTGACGTCGAGGCTGCGCTGGACCATCCGCCGCGCCTCGTCCAGGGTCGCCTCGCCAAGGCCGAGATCGGCAGCGCTCTCGTCGAGGACTGCCAGCGCGCAGTCGCGCCAGCGCAGGCAGCGTTTCGTCACCTCGTTGAGGGCAGCCTCACGCTGGGAGGCGAGCTGGGCGAAGATCCGCCACGACTCCTGGCCGACCTCGCGGGCGACGGCTTCGCCCTCGCCGGCCATCCAGCGGGCGACGGCGACGGTGGAAACGGTGCCGACGTCCTCGAAGCTGTCTTCGACGACCTTGTCGAGCGGGCGACTCGACTCGGCCGAGAGCTTCATCATCCGCGCGACCACGTCGTCGGTGCGGGCGCTCAGCTCCTGGCCCAAGCGGCAAAGCTCGGCGTCTCCCATGGTGCGCCCTATCGGCCTCGGCAGCCCCTTGCTTGAGCCCTGCCGGCTCGGCTTTCTCGGATTTCGATTCGGGCAAACGTCCAGGCGGGCATTCGGTTAGCCTGCGGCGCACATGGGGTCGCCTGATCAGGAGTCCACGGCCGCGACCGCGGCCAAGCCCGACCGCAACCTCGCGCTCGAGCTCGTCCGCGTCACCGAGGCTGCCGCCCTCGCCTCCGCCCGCTGGGTCGGCCGCGGCGACAAGATCGCCGCCGACCAGGCCGCCGTCGACGCGATGCGCCACGTCCTCGACTCGGTCGCGATGGACGGGACCGTCGTCATCGGCGAGGGGGAGAAGGACGAGGCGCCGATGCTCTACAACGGCGAGCGGATCGGCGACGGCACGCCGCCGGTCGTCGACATCGCCGTCGACCCGCTCGAGGGGACCCGGCTCTGCGCGCTCGGGATGCCGAGCGCGATCGCCGTCATCGCCCTGGCCGAGCGCGGCTCGATGTTCGACCCCGGCCCCTGCGTCTACATGGAAAAGATGGCGGGAGGGGAGGAGATCGCCGACCTCCTCGACCTCGACCGGCCGCTGCCGGAGACCTTGAAGCTGATCGCCCAGCGCAAGGGCGAGTCGGTCGGCGACGTGATCGTCGTCATGCTCGACCGGCCTCGCCACGAGCAGGCGATGAAGGAAGTGCGCGAGGCGGGCGCCCGCATCCGGCTGATCACCGACGGCGACGTCTCCGCCTCGCTGCTGGCGGTGAGCGAACGCTCGCCGGTCGACCTGCTGTGGGGGATCGGCGGCACGCCCGAGGGCGTGATCTCCGCGGCGGCGCTGAAGTCGATGGGCGGCCAGCTGATCGGCCGCCTCTGGCCGCGCAACGACGAGGAGCGCTCGGCCGCGGTCGACGCCGGCTACGACCTCGATCGCGTCCTCACCGCCGACGACCTCTGCTCCGGCGACGACGTCTTCTTCTCTGCCACCGGCGTCACCGACGGCGACGTCCTCCAGGGGGTCCGCTACCGCGGGCCCGGCGCCACCACCGAGTCGCTGGTGATGCGGTCGCGCTCCGGCACGGTCCGCCGGGTCCACGCCCGCCACGACCGCAGCAAGCTCCGCGAGATCATCGGCGAGAGATACGGCTGATTCTTTTCGCTTCCGCGGGTAGCGTGGAGGCGTGATCGCGGTTGCCGGCTCGACCGGCTACATCGGTGGCCTTCTCTGCCAGCGCCTCTGCGAAGACGGCGCCGAGGTGCGGGCGCTGGCTCGGGACCCGGAGCGGGCAGACGACCTTCGCCAGGCCGGCTGCGAGGTGGTCCAGGCCGACGTGCTGGAGCCGGAGACCCTCGGCCCCGCCCTCGCAGCCGTCGAGGTCGCCTACTACCTGGTCCACTCGATGGGCCGCGGCTCCGACGGCGACTTCGCCGAGCGCGACCACCGCGGGGCCGAGAACTTCGCTGCCGCCGCGGCCGCCGCCGGGGTCAAGCGGATCGTCTACCTCGGCGGCCTGGGGGAGGGGTCGAAGCATCTCGACAGCCGCCACGCGACCGCGGAGACGCTGCGCGAAGGCGAGGTGCCGGTCTCCTACTTCCGCGCCGCCGCGGTGATCGGCGCCGGCAGCGAGTCGTTCCGGACCGTCTTCTACCTCGTCCGCCGCCTGCCGGCGATGATCACGCCGCGGTGGGTCGCCACCCGCACGCAGCCGATCGCGATCGACGACGCGGTCGCCTGCCTCGCTGCCGCCTCCGATCTCGGCCTCGAGGTCGACCGCGAGATCCAGATCGGCGGTCCCGACGTCACCACCTACGGCGGGATGATCGACGAGCTGGCCCGGGCGCTCGGCCGCCGCCGGCCGCTGCGGATCGTCGTGCCCGTGCTCACCCCGCACCTCTCCTCGCTCTGGATCGGCCTGGTGACGCCGGTCGACGCCGAGGTCGCCAAGCCGCTGATCGAGGGGCTCTCGACCGAGACCGTGGTCAGCGATCCCGCCGGGATGGAGCTCCTCGGTAGCCGACCCGCGACGCCCCTGCAGGAGGCGCTGCGCAAGGCAGCCGCCGGGCTCGCCGAGGGTCAGGCGTCGGCCGCGGCCCGGGCGCGCTCTTCGCCGACGAAGGGGACCAGCAGCTCGTAGGTGAGGTCGGGGAGCAGCCGCGGCAGCTCGGCGGCGCGGCCGAGCAGGACCTCCTCGTAGATCCGCGCCAGGATCGTCCCCACCGCGAGGGCGTTGGCCTGGGCGAGCTCGGGCTTGGGGTCCTCGTCGCCCATCCCTTCTTCCAGGAGCGAGATCGCGCGGGCGAACTCGGCCTGGAAGGTGGGCCGGAAGGCCGGCCCGACGGTGCTGAGATCGACCAGCGTGAAGCGGGCCGCATCCGGGTCGGCGGAGAACCAGTCGAGCATCGCCGAGAGGGCGCGCCGCATCCGCTCGGTCCAGGGGGCGTCGCCGAAGTAGACCTCGCGCACCCGCTCCTCGAGATCGTCGACGAGGATCTTGTGGGCGCTCAGCATGCAGTCGAGTTTGTCGTCGAAGAGTTCGTAGAAGCTCTCGCGGCCGACTCCCGCCTCGCCGAGGATGTCGCCGACCGTCGTCGCCTCGTAGCCGCGCTCGGCGGTCACCTTGACGACGGCCGCCAGCAGGCGCTCCCGCTGCGAGCGCTCGACCAGCTCGCGCGGCAGCCCGTGGCGGCCGCGCGGCAGCCGCCAGCGCCGCAGGTCCTCGGGGCTATCGCTCACCGGGAGCGGCACCGCTCGCCGTGCTTTCGCTTGCAAATTGGGACTGCTGCAGCGCCGCCTCGTGGCCGCCGAAGGGGCTGACGGCGAGGTAGACGATCTCGGGGAGGAGCTCCGGCAGCCGATCGGCCTTGCCCAGGGCGATGTGGTTGAGGATCAGCACCTGGGCCTTGCCGAAGGCGAGCCGGGGATCGCTGTGGCCCTTGGCATCGCCGTTGCCGCGGGACCAGAGCCCTTCCAGCGCCGGGATCGTCGCCTTGCGGTAGCACTCGATCACCCGCGGGTCAACGGCGATCGCGTCGCCGGTCAGAAGCTGGGCGAGGCCGGGGCGCTCGGCCAGCGCCTCGATCACCGCGGTCGTCCCCTTGCGCACCGCGTCGGCGGGCGGGTCCTCGCGATCGTGGGCGGAGGCGGCCACCTCCTGAAGCTGCGCGATGCAGTGGGCGATCGCAGCGTCGAAGCAGGCCCGCTTGTCGTCGAACTGCTTGTAGAACGTGGTGCGCGAGATCCGCGCCCGGGCGACGATGTCGGTGATCGTCGTCGCCGCGTAGGTCTTCTCGGCGCAGCTGTCGATCATCGCGTCGACGATCCGCCGGCGCGAGTCGTTCCCGTCGAGGTCGAGGCCGCCGATCGTCCGCAGAGCGCTGGCCGCCACTTCAGAACTCTGATGTTTTTGCATCACTGCAGATTGTCCCACCCTTGTCGGCGATCTGGACTCCGGGTCCAGCCGCTCGTGATTCCCCGCACAAAAGGATACGACAGTTTTTATTAAGTGTTGGAGGAAATCCGTTGACTGGCCTCGGCTGCATCGGTCTCCTGGCACCCGCAGGGACGCGGCGAATAGGGCAGCTCGCCCGTGTCGTGGAGCTCGAAGCGCAGGGAGTTGATCACCGCCCCGACCATCAGCGCCAGGCTGAGCACGTAGAACCAGAGCAGGGCGATGAGGACGAAGCCGAGGGTGGAGCCGAACCGCGAGAGACTGGACACGTTGGAGAGATAGATCGGAAAGAGCCAGTTGGCGACACCGGCGCCGACGGTGACGAAAAGCGCTCCCGGCCAGACCGCGCGCCACGGCATATGCCCCTTCGGGACCGCCCAGAAGATCACCGTGCAGATGCCGAAGGTGACCAGCAGCGCCGCCCCGAGGACGAGGGCCGTGTCGATCGCCTTGATGTCCGAGAGGCCGAACGGGAGCCGGTCGGTGCTGGAGAGGACGGCGCTCTCGATCGCGGGGGCGACGATGCTGGCGGCGATGAAGAGGAGGACGACGGCGAGCATCGCGAAGGAGAAGCGCTTCTGCTCGACCCAGCCGCGGCATTCGACGTGGTAGATGCGGCAGAAGGCGGTATCCATCGCGCCCCAGAAGGAGGCGCCGATCCAGAGCGAGCCGACGAAGGCGGCGATCCCGATCGTCGCCGTGTTGTCCTCGATCCGGCGCAGGGCGTCGGTCAGCGTCTGCTGCTCGGTGTTCGGGAAGAGGCGCTGGAGGTCGGCGAGGACGCTTTCCTCGACCCCGCCGATCTTCAGCACCTGGCCGAAGACGAAGAGCACGAGCAGGGCGAAGGGGAAGACCGCCAGCATCAGGTTGTAGGCGACCATCGCCGAGAGGCCGGTGACGTTCTCGCGGTAGGCGCGATTCCAGAAGGCCCGGAGCCAAGGCGTGGGGTGGCGGAGGGAGCTCGGCATTTAGCGCAAGATGCGGGGCATTCGGCTTGACTTCAGAAAGTGAAGCGACTACTATGCGAACAGGCGTTTGAGAAGTTAGGACGCCTGCCCACCAGGGCACAATGACGATGTAGACGCTACTTCGCGGACCACCTCAAGGGTCCGCTTTTTGTCGGCGCGACGCGAGGGCGCAGCGCGACTTTCGGGTCGCAGCGGCCTTTTCGTCGAGCAGGTCTAAATAACGAGCGCAAGGGAAACGAGTAAGAACGGATGCTGGTAGCAGAGCTTCAGGAACTGGACGAGGTCAAAAACCTCATCAATCGCGGGCAGCAGCTTGGCGTGCTGACCTTCGGCGACGTCGCCTCGGCTGTGTCGGAGGTCGATCTCGACGAGTCTGACGTCGAGGACCTCTACGGGCACCTCGAGAAGTCGGGGATCGAGCTTGTCGAGGACATGGATCCGGCGCAGAAAGCCGCCGCCGAAGCGCTCCCCGCCGACACCGGCAAAAAAGGCCGCCGGCGCCAGAAACAGGCGCTCGACCTGAAACCGGACATGACGACGGACTCCTTGCAGCTATTCCTCAAGGACATCGGCAAAGTCCGCCTGCTGACCGCGCAGGAGGAGGTCGAACTCGCCAAACGGATCGAGCGCGGCGACCTCGACGCGAAGCAGAAAATGGTCGAGTCGAACCTCCGACTGGTCGTCTCGATCGCGAAAAATTATCGGAACCAGGGGCTGCCCTTCCTCGACTTGATCCAGGAGGGAACGCTCGGTCTGGTCCGCGCGGCGGAGAAGTTCGACTACCGCAAGGGGTTCAAGTTCTCCACCTACGCGACCTGGTGGATCCGGCAGGCGATCGCCCGGGCGCTGGCTGACAAGGCGCGGACGATCCGGATCCCGGTCCACGTCGTCGAGAAGCTGAACAAGATCGGCCGCGCCGAGCGCAAGCTGGTCACCGAGCTGGGCCGCGAGCCCACCCCGGAGGAGATCGCCGAGGTGACGGGGATCGATCCCGAGGAGGTCGACTCGATCAAGCGCTCCGCCCAGGCCCCGGTCTCGCTCGAGAAGCCGGTCGGCGACGAGGAGGAGTCGGAGTTCGGCCAGTTCATCGCCGACGAGAAGGCCGAGAGCCCGTTCGACCGGGCCGCGGACCTGCTGACCAAAGAGGCGCTGAAAGAGGCGCTCGAGAACCTCTCCTACCGCGAGCGCCGCGTGCTCGAGCTCCGCTACGGGCTCGGCGGCGAGCACCCGCGGACCCTGGACGAGGTCGGCCGCACCTTCAACGTCACCCGCGAGCGGATCCGCCAGATCGAGAACCAGAGCCTGAAAAAGCTCCAGTCGCTGGGCGAGGCCCAGAAACTGCGCGAGGTCGCTTAAGTAGTAGTAGTTCGGTTGCGGGGGAGGGGGACCGGACACCCCTCCCCGAAGACCGTCGCGCAGCTGAACGAACTGCTGGGCGCCATCGTGGTCTCTGGAGCCTTCGTGGAGGGGTGTCCGGTCCCCCCGCTTGAACCACCCGCAGCTGTCGTCCGCAATAGCTGTGCGACCGAGGGAGGGCTGCAGCTCTCTTCGTGTTGAAGCTGGGGATGGGCGTGGGTGCCCCTCTCCCGAAGGCTCCAGAGACCACGAT
>DASSMM010000029.1:0-9491 GCA_035688825.1 Solirubrobacterales bacterium
GAGCTCCCAGCTACCGAGCACGCGGGCCACTCGACGGATGGAGGGGCATCAGGGGGGTCTTCGCCGGACCCTCCCCATCAGTTGTCCGCCGGAGACCCCCCTGACTCCCCCGCTGACTACGTAGAGATCGCCCGCGCCCACCACGGGTCGCTCTCCCACGAGGAGCGGGCGAACGTCGAGGAGATGCTGAAGTCGGGCCGGCTCCCCTGCCTCGTCGCCACCTCCTCGCTGGAGCTGGGCATCGACATGGGCGCGGTCGATCTGGTGATCCAGGTCGAGTCGCCGAAGTCGGTGACCCGCGGCCTGCAGCGGATCGGCCGCGCCGGCCACCGCATGGGCGAAGTCTCCAAAGGCCGGATCTTCCCCAAATACCGCGGCGACCTGCTCGAGTGCGCGGTCGTCGCCCGCCGCATGCGCGAGGCCGAGATCGAGGAGACGGTGATCCCGCAGAACCCGCTCGACGTGCTCGCCCAGCACCTGGTCTCGATCGCGGCGCAGGAAGAGTGGGACGTCGACGAGGTCGAGCGGCTGGTGACGGCAACCGAGCCCTTCCACGACCTTTCGCGCGAACAGCTCGAGAACGTGCTCGACATGCTCGACGGCCGCTACCCCTCCGACCGCTTCGCCGAGCTGCGGCCGCGGATCGTCTGGGACCGCACCGAAGGGACGATCCACGGCCGCAAAGGCGCCCGCCAGCTCGTCGTCACCAATGCCGGCACGATCCCCGACCGCGGCCTCTACGGCGTCCACCTGCCCGACGGCCGCCGGGTCGGCGAGCTCGACGAGGAGATGGTCTACGAGGCGCGCCCCGGCCAGACCTTTCTGCTCGGCTCCAGCACCTGGCGGATCGAGGAAATCACCCGCGACCGGGTGATCGTCACCCCTGCCCCCGGCGCCCCCGGCGCCGTCCCCTTCTGGAAGGGCGACGGGATCGGCCGCCCCGCCGAGCTCGGCCGGGCGATCGGCGCCTTCGCCCGCGAGGCGGTCTCCCGCGACCCGGCCGAGCTGGCGAAGGAGTACGACCTCGACGAGCGCGCCGCCAACAACCTCGTCTCCTATCTCCAGGAGCAGCAGCAGGCGACCCGCGTCGTCCCCTCCGACGAGACGATCGTCGTCGAGCGCTTCCGCGACGAGATCGGCGACTGGCGCCTCTGCATCCTCAGCCCCTACGGCGGCCGCGTCCACGCCGCCTGGGGCCTCGCCCTCGCCGCCAAGATCCGCGACGAACGCGACCTGGAGGCCGACGCGATCTGGTCCGACGACGGCATCGTCATCCACCTCCCCGACGCCGACGAGCCACCGCCCGCCGACCTCGTCCTGATCGACCCCGACCAGATCGAAGACCTGGTCGTCGGCGAGCTCTCCGGCTCGGCCCTGTTCGGCGCCCGTTTCCGCGAGAACGCCTCCCGCTCGCTGCTGATCCCGCGCGCCTACCCGGGCAAGCGCACGCCGCTCTGGCAGCAGCGGCTGAAGAGCCAGAGCCTGCTCGAGGTGGCGCGGGACTTCCCCCGCTTCCCGGTCGTGCTCGAGACCTACCGCGAGTGCCTGCGCGACGTCCTCGACCTGCCCGCCCTCGCCGAGCTGCTGGAAAAGCTGCACTCGCGGGCGCTCAGCCTGGTCGAGGTGGAGACGCCGACCGCCTCGCCCTTCGCCTCCTCGCTGCTCTTCGACTACGTCGCCACCTACATGTACGAGGGGGACACGCCGAACGCCGAGCGGCGGGCGGCGGCGCTGGCCCTCGACCGCGACCTCCTGCGCGAGCTGCTGGGCCAGGAGGAGCTGCGCGAACTGATCGACCCCGAGGCGCTGGAAGAAGTCGAGGCCCAGCTCCAGCACCGCACCGAGGCCGGCCGCGCCGGCGACCGCGACGCCCTCCAGCAGCTCCTGCGCAACCTCGGCGACCTCACCCTCGCCGAGTGCGAGGAGCGCGTCGCCGAGGGCTACTCGGCGAAATCGATGCTGGAGAAACTCGTCGCCGAGCGGCGGGTGGCGAAGGTCCGCGTCGCCGGCGAAGGGCGCTACATCGCCGCCGAGGACGCCGGCCTCTACCGCGACGCGCTCGGGGTGCCGGAGCCGCCGGGGCTGCCGGAAACCTTCCTCGAGGAGCACCCCGACGCGATGCGGGCGCTGGTCCGCCGCTACGCCCGCACCCACGGCCCCTTCCCGACCCAGCAGCTTGCCGAGCGCTACGGGGTCGATCCCTCGCCGGCGCTGCGCGAGCTCGAGTCCGAAGGGGCGCTGGTCCGCGGCGAGCTGGCGCCGGGCGGGACCGAGCGCGAGTGGTGCGACTCCGAAGTCCTGCGCCGGGTCCGCCGCGCCAGCCTCGCCCGCTTGCGCAAAGAGGTCGAGGCGGCCGACACCCGCGAGCTCGCCCGCTTCCTGCCGAGCTGGCAGAACGTCGACGCCTTCCGCCGCACCGGCGCCGGCCTCGACCGCCTGCGCGAGGCGCTGGTGCCGCTGCAGGGCGTGGCGCTGACGCCGAAAACCTGGGAGCAGGACGTCCTCCCCCGCCGCCTCGGCGCCTACTCGCAGAGCTGGCTCGACGAGCTCTGCACGAGCGGCGAGTTGGTCTGGATCGGCGCCGGCGCCCTCGGGCGCAACGACGGCCGCGTCGCCCTCTACTTCCGCGAGGACGTCCGCCTCGCCGGGCCGCCGCCGGCCAACGCGAAGCTGGAGCCGTTCGCGGGCGAGGTCCACGACGCGATCCGCGAGCGCCTCGCCGCCGGCCCCTCCTTCTGGCTCGACCTCGTGGTCGAGCTCGACCACCCGGCCGAGGACCTCCACAACGCCCTTTGGGATCTGGTCTGGACGGGAGAGGTGACCAACGACGCCTTCGCGCCGCTGCGGGCGCCGCGGCTGCGCGCGGTGCCGCCCTCCGAACGCCCGGGCCGCCGCTTCGCCCGCCGCCGCAGCACCACCGGCGCCGCCGTCCAGGGCCGCTGGTCGCTGACCGCGCCGCTTTTCGCCCAGGCCCCCGGGCCCGGTGCCAAGCTCCGCGCCCAGGCCGAGCTGATGCTCGAGCGCTACGGGATCGTCACCCGCGAGACCGTCCTCGCCGAGGGCATCCCCGGCGGCTTCTCCACCCTCTACGGGGAGCTCGGCAACCTCGAGCTGCTCGGCACCGCCCGCCGCGGCTACTTCGTCGAGGGCCTCGGCGGCGCCCAGTTCGCCCTCCCCGGCGCGGTCGAGCGCCTGCGCTCGCTGCCCGAAGCCGACGGCTCCTACCTCGTCCTCGCCGCCACCGACCCCGCCAACCCCTACGGCGCCTCGCTCCCCTGGCCGAAATCGGAGAGCGGCCGCCGCCCCGGCCGCACCCCTGGGGCGCACCTGCTCCTCCGCGACGGCGAGCCGGTCGTCTTCGTCGAGCGCGGCGGCCGCGGCCTCCTGCGCCTGCAGCAGATCGAGGGCGAGGAGCTGGAGCAGGCGATGCGCGCCCTCGCCGACGCGGTCAGCGACGGTCACCTGCCGAAGCTGGCGGTCGAGAAGCTCGACGGCGAGGCGATCATCGGCTCCGGCCACGAGGACGCCCTGGTCGGCGCCGGCTTCAGCCGCGGACCCCGCAAACTCACCGCCACCGCGTAGCCGTTTGGCCGCGCGACCAGACCATTGCCATAATCGATGTAGTGCCTGAGGCAGATCAGAGCGCGGTCGAGCTGCTGAAGAGCGTGACGCTCTTCGCCGACCTGGAGGAGGGGGAGCTGGAGCGCTTCTCGCACGTCGCCGTGCCGCGCACCTTCCCCGCCGGGACCCGCGTCTTCCACGAGGGCGACGACTCCGACGCCTGCTACATCGTCAAGGACGGCAGCTTCCGGGTCACCCGCGAACACTCCGACGGCCGCGCGATCACCCTCGCCACCCTCGGCCCGGGCGAGATCTTCGGCGAGCTGGCGATGCTCGACGGCGACAAGCGCTCGGCCAGCGCCGAGGCGCTGACCGAGGGCGAGCTGCTGGCGCTGCCGGCCAACGACGTGCGCTCGCTGCTCGCCCGCCACCCCGAGATCTCGCTCAAGCTCGTCGCCGGCCTCGTCCGCCGCCTCCGTGCCGCCAACGTCCGCCTCTCCCGCCAGTCCTTCCAGACCGTCCCCAGCCGCGTCGCCGGGATCCTCGCCCAGCTCAGCCGCGAGGGCCAGGACGGCGACGGGGATCCGGAAGAAGAGGTGACGATCAACATGAACCAGACCGACCTCGCCCAGCTCGCCGGCACCTCGCGCGAGTCGGTCAGCCGCTTCCTCGCCGAGCTCGAGCGCGCCGGCGTCGTCCGCTCCGGCCGCGGCCGGGTGACCGTGCTCGAGCCCGAGAAGCTGCGCAACTACATCTACTGAGGGGGGCTCTTGAACGAGTCGCCGAAGCCCCCGATGGCGCTTGCGCTGCCGTTTACCTGGGCCGGCATGGAGGGTGAGGCGAGGGTCGAGATCCGCGCCAACGACGACCCCGCCGCCCTCGGCTGCCGGGACTTTGCCCGCGGCTTCCCGGTCTGCCGGGCGACGATCGCGCCGCCGGCAACCGGCTACTCCGACATGCTCGGCTGGATCCAGATCGTCGACGACAGCTACCACGGCGACGGCTTCCACGCCGACGGCTTCGAACCGCTCGGGCACCTGCCGCACCCCTTCGGCTTCTACGGCGTCTCCCCGACCCTCTTCGACGCCCCGCACGCCGACGCCGAGAGCTTCGACTTCGTCGCCCACACCTTCCTCTGCGGCCTCGGCGGCGAGCTGCTCGAGTTCCGCCAGGAAGCGCGGGCAGTCCTCGGCTTCGGCTGGGGCTGCCGCAAACGAGGCCCCGAGATCGAGCTCTTCGATCCCGAGCCCCTTCCGGCCGCCGCCTGGGACGGCCACCGCGAGTACCTCGCGTCCCGGTTCCCCGACTGGACCTTCTCGCCGGGCTACTTCCAGCACCCGTTGGAGCGATGACCGATTTCGCCGCCGCCCGGTCCCGCATGGTCGAGCGGCAGCTGCGGCGGCGGGGAATCGGGGACGAGCGGGTGCTGGCGGCGATGGAGGAGGTGCCGCGGGAGGCGTTCCTGCCGGCGGAGCTGCGCGACCGCGCCTACGAGGACTCGGCGCTGCCGATCGGGGAGGAGCAGACGATCTCCCAGCCTTGGATCGTCGCCGCGATCTGCCAGGCGCTGGAGCTCGAGGGCTCGGAGCTGGTGCTCGAGGTGGGGACGGGGTCGGGCTACTCGGCGGCGGTGCTGGCGCGGCTGGCCGCGCACGTCGTCAGCGTCGAGCGGCACGAGCCGCTCTCCCACGAGGCGGCGGAGACGCTCGCGGCGCTGGGGGTGAGGAACGTCGAGATCGTCGTCGGCGACGGCAGCCTCGGCGTCCCGGGCCGGGCTCCGTTCGACGCGATCGCCGTCCACGCCGCCGCGCCGGCGCCGCCGCCGGCCCTGATCGGCCAGCTCGCCGACGGCGGCCGCCTGGTCGTCCCGGTCTCCAGCGAAGGAGCCGACCTGCTCACGCTGCTGCGGCGCGAGGGCGATCGCCTCGAAACCACCGACCTCGGTCCCTGCCGCTTCGTGCCGCTGATCGGCGAGGAGGGCTTCGAGGGCTGAGCGCCTCCGCGGCGCTCAGCAGCTACTGCCGGGCGGGTCGTTGCCGTCCCGCGAGACTTCGTCGCCACCGCCGCCGCAGTCGATCTGCTTGTCGCGCTGGCCGTCGGCGGCGTCGATGAAGTCGCTGCCGCCCTTGCCGATCAGGACGTCGGCGCCGAGGTGGCCCATGATGCTGTTGTCGCCGTTGTCTCCGACCAGGACGTCGGGGCCGTCGGAGCCCTCGAGGCTCTCGTTGTCGGCCAGCACCTGGTCGGGGCTGCCGCAGCCGGGAGGCCCGCCGGTGCCGCCGAGGGCGACGCGCAGGTTGTCCTTCGAGCGGGCGTAGGAGACGGTGTCCTCGCCGCTGCCGCCGTCGAACTTGTGGCCCTGGCAGGTGACGACCGAGTTGACCAGCAGGTCGTTGCCGCTGCCGCCGAGCAGTTCGTCGCCGCCCGGGTCGGCGTAGAGGACGTCGCTGCCGCCGTTGCCTTCGAGCCGGTCGTGGCCGTTGTCGGGCCCGTTGTAGTTCTCGCCCGCTTCGAGCACGTCGTCGCCGTTGCCGCCGACCAGGTTGTCGTCGCCGGCGTTGCCGTTGATCCGCACTTTGGCGCCGGCCGGGACGCTCGGGTCGACGACGATCGAGTCGTCGCCGTTGCCGCCGGTGACGACGATGATCGGCGTGGGGCCGGAGTCGGGGCAGACCATCGCGCTGCCGTTGGAGGGCGGGGTCTGGCAGCCGTCGCCGGCGAAGATCGGGATCGCCGAGGAGATCACCCAGGCGTCGGGGCTGCGGGAGATGTGGATGTCGTCGTTCTGCGGGCTGCCCTGGACGATCAGGCTGGTGCCGTCGAGGCCCTGGTTGAGCGTCCCGTAGGCGAGGCTCGGCGGGGGGGAGGGTTCGGGACCGCACGAGCTCTCCGAGGCGAAGCCCTCGCAGGTGTCGGTGCCGGGGCCGCCGAAGGCCTCACCGCCGCCACCGCCGCTCTCCAGGGTGTCGTTGCCGACGCCGCCGTCGATCCGGTTCGAGCTGCCGTCGCCGACGATCGTGTCGCCCTGGGGCGAGCCGACCACGTCCTCGAAGCCGCTGAGGCTGTCGTGGCCGTCGCCTTTCGCGGTGCCGCCGCCGAGGCTGACCTGGATGCCGCCGCGGGTGGCGCTGGCGTAGGAGACGATGTCGTCGCCGCCTTCGCCGCCGAGGAGGCTGTCGGTACCGGCGTCGCCGCGGACGATGTCGCCGTCACCCGGGCCGCCGTCGGCGTGGTCGGTGCCGGCGCCGCCGAAGACTTCGTCGGCGTCGCCGCCGCCGTTGAGATCGCTGTCGTCGCCGGGCCCGCCTTCGATGTGGTCGTCGCCGGAGCCGCCGTCGACCTGGTCGTTGCCCTTGTCGCCGAGCAGCTTGTCGTTGCCGCCGCCGCCGCCGATCTTGTCGCTGCCCTGCTGGCCGTCGACGAAGTCGTCGCCGGAGCCGCCGTCGATCTTGTCCGGGCCCTTGAAGCCGGTGATGTAGTCGTTTCCGGCGCCGCCGTTGAGGCCGTCGGCGCCTTTGGAGCCGGAGAGGGTGTCGTCGCCGGGGCCGCCCTCGAGGTTGTCGGAGCCGGTCTCGCCCTGGAGGTTGTCGTCGCCGCCTTCGCCGTTGAGGTTGTCGAAGCCGCGCCCGCCGACGATCGTGTCGTTGCCGGGGCCGCCGCAGATCGTGTCGTTGCCGTTGGGGCCGCCGGTGATCACGTCGTTGCCGCCGCCGCCGTAGATCACGTCGCTCGCCTTCTTGCCGACGAGGTGGTCGTTGCCGGGCGTGCCCTTGATCGTCACCTTCTTGCCGTCGCACGTCATCGCCGCGGCGGAACCGGCAAGCAGCAGCAGCGCCGCGGTCGCGACTAGAAAGGACAGGAGCAGGCGGGAGGAAATGGCAGGCTTACGCATCCCCCTCTCAATCGGCGGCAGGCCGGAGAACCTGGAGCGCCGCAATTGCAAACCGCAGATTTGTCTATTTCGCCTAGGACAGGCGTCCAGTGACGCTTCGCAGCCGCGCTCATATACGCTCGCAGCCTCATGCGCGGCGGCATCTACGTCTTGAACTTCTATTCGGCGGTCTTCGTCGACCAGCTCAAGCGCGGGCGCAAGACGGCGACCATCCGTCTCGGCGACAAGAGCAACAAGTACGAGCGGGGCCAGGTCGTCTGGATCACCGTCGGCTTCCGCCACAGCCCGCGTGAGAAGATCTTCACCGCGGTGATCGACGACGTCGAGGTCAAGCGCGCCGGCGACCTCAGCCGGCGGGACATCGAGCACGACAACCCCGAGTTCCGCCGCCTGGAGGAGGAGATCCGCTTCCTCGAGCAGATCTACAGCCGTGAGGTCAACGCCAGCGACGTGGTCACGGTGATCCGCTTCTCCCAGATCGTCGAGCCGCCCCAGGCGCACATGGGCAACGGCGAGACGCCGCATCACAACTGAACCGCCCGGGCGCCCTGACCGTAGGCTAGGCGCGATGGCGGAATACGCGTTCCTCACGACCTGGCTCCTGGAGTCGCCGCGCCAGCCGGTCTGGGAGGCGATCCACGATCAGGCGAACTGGCCGCGCTGGTGGCGCGGGGTCGAGGAGGCGACCGAGGTGCGCCAGGGCGAGGACGACGGGCTCGGCAGCGTCTCGCGGATGGTCTGGAAGAGCCTCCTGCCCTACCGCGTCGCCTTCGAGGTGACGACGACCCGGATCGAGCACCCGACTCTGATGGAGGGCCGGGCGGTCGGCGAGCTGGAAGGGATCGGCCGCTGGCGGCTCTACGAGCAGGACGGGGTGACGGCGGTCCTCTACGAGTGGAACGTGCGGACGACCAAGCCGTGGATGAACCGGTTGGCGCCGCTGCTGCGGCCGGCCTTCGAGTGGAACCACGACTGGGTGATGCGCCGCGGCGGCGAGGGGATCGCCGAGCTGCTCCGCTGCCGCCTCCTGGCAGCGGACTGAAATCCCCCGGTCGGGCTTGACCGGCGCTGCCACATCGCTATCTTTCCTCTTGTTGGCACTCCGACCCTGAGAGTGCCAAACGCCGCCGGAGCAAGAATTTGGCTCTACAGCGGCGATTCCTGATCTTTTTCAGACAACACCGACCGATAACGGAGGTTCACGGATGAAGCTGAAGCCCCTCGGGGACCGGCTGATCGTCAAGCCGGTAGAGGAGGAGGAGACGACCGCAAGCGGGATCGTCCTCCCCGACACCGCGAAAGAGAAGCCGCAGAAGGGCAAGGTCATCGCCGTCGGCGACGGCGCGGTCAGCGAGGACGGCAGCCGCCGCCCGCTCGACGTCGCGGAGGGGGATGAAGTCCTCTACTCCAAATACGGCGGCACCGAGGTGACCGTCGAGGGCGACGAGGTGCTCGTCCTGCGCGAGTCGGACGTCCTGGCCAAGGTCGCCTAGCTCTCCACCCGGACTTACGCAACTAAGGAGGACCAGAAAGAAATGGCTCACAAGGAGCTGAAGTACGCAGAGGATGCAAGGGGGGCCCTGCAGGCAGGCGTCGATTCCGTCGCCAACGCCGTCAAGGTCACCCTCGGCCCGAAAGGCCGCTACGTCGTGCTCGACAAAAAATTCGGCGCGCCGACGATCACCAACGACGGCGTCACCATCGCCCGCGAGGTCGAGGTCGAGGATGTCTTCGAGAACCAGGGCGCCCAGCTCGTCCGCGAGGTCGCCACGGCTACCAACGACGTCGCCGGTGACGGCACCACCACCGCCACCCTGCTGGCCCAGACGATCGTCCGCCAGGGCCTGAAGAACGTCGCCGCCGGGGCCAACCCGCTGGCCCTGCGCCGCGGGATCGAGAAGGCGGTCGAGGAGGTCGTCGACAACCTCCGCAACAAGCAGAGCAAAGAGGTCGCCGGCAAAGACCAGATCGCCCGCGTCGCCGCCATCTCCGCCGGAGACGACGACATCGGCAACGTGATCGCCGACGCGATCGAGAA
>DASSMM010000030.1:0-18314 GCA_035688825.1 Solirubrobacterales bacterium
CTGCTGACGACGATCGGGGTCGAGCGGGCGACGATCGTCGGCCACTCGCTCGGCGGCGGCGTCGCGATGCAGTTCTTCTACCAATTCCCCCAGCGCACCGAGCGCCTGGTGCTGATCTCCAGCGGCGGCCTCGGGCACGACGTCAGCCCGCTGCTGCGCGGCGCCGCCCTGCCCGGCTCGGCAGCGCTGCTGCGCCTGGCGACGCGACCGCAGGTGGTCGGCGGCCTCGCCGCCGCCGGCGCCCGGCTGCGGGCCCGGGGAAACAACACCGGCGTCTACCTGCAGGCGGTGGCGCGGGCGCTGGGGCCGCTGCAGGAGCCCGGCTCGCGCCGCGCCTTCCTGCAGACGCTGCGCTCGGTGATCGACGTCCAGGGCCAGAAGGTCAGCGCCCGCGACCGCCTCTACCTGCTCGGCGAGATGCCGACCCTGATCGTCTGGGGGGAGCGCGACCGCACGATCCCGCTCAAGCACGGCCTCGAGGCCCAGCACTCGATCCCCAACTGCCGCTTCGAGACCCTCCCCCGCGCCGCCCACTTCCCCAACCTCGAAGACCCGGAGGGGCTGGCCGCGGTCCTCGACAGCTTCATGGCGACGACCTCCCCCGCCCACATCGTCGACTCCGAGTGGCGCGACGTAATCGGGCAGCGCGCACGCCTGCGGCGCGTCGCCTGAGCGCTATTCGACCGCGGCGATCGCCTTCTTCACTTCCGCCGGCGACGGGCCTTCCTGCAGCGTCTTGGTTCCGTTGGGACCGCTGACGATCATCCCCTGCCCGTAGCGGATGCCGAGCTCGCGGCCCAGTTCCTCGTAGCCTTCGAGCCGCTTCTGGATCGCGCTGTCGGAGACCTTGGCCTCTTCGAGCGCCTGGTTCCATTCTTCGATTTCCAGTTCCTCGACGCCGCCGGCGACCGACCGCTCGAATCCTTCGAAGAGCTTGGGGGTGCGGAACCGCTTCGCTTCTTCCTGGCTGCGGAAGAAGAGGTAGAGGTACTGCCAGCCGTAGCCCTGTTCGGCGGCGGCCTCGGCTCCGTAGAAACCGAGCTCCTGCGCCGTTTCCGCGTTCGAGTAGTGGCGGTAGAGGAGCTTGACGTCGCCGGGCCGCACGTAGTTTTCCATCAGCCCGGGGACCGTCCTCAGGAAGTCGTCGCGGCAGCTCGAGCACTGCAGGTCGTTGAAGACCTGGATCGTCACCGGCGCGTCGTCGGAGCCGAGCCGGTCCCCTTCCTGCGGCACCCCGCCGAACAGTTCCTGCGCCTCGGAGATGCCGGCGACGTGGACGATCCCCTTGTCCGCCTCCTGGGTCGCGATGTTGACGATCGCGTAGCTGAGCGCGAACAGGCCCATCAGCAGCAGGGCGACGACCCAGAACCTGCCCCGCCGGGGCAGCGGTTTGACGGCGACTTCAGAGGACATGCGAAAAGCATTATCGCGGTCCGGGCCGCTCGGTTGATTCCGCAAGCTGCGGGCTTCTACGGTTGACAGCCCCTTCCGGCGGGATGAATATGGTCGCTACCCACTTCTAACGACCGGGAGGTCATCGATGGCCCATCACCTCACCCCCGCCCAGCTCGCCGACCAGCTGCAGATGGAGCGACAGGAGGTGATCGGTAAATGCGTCGAGATGGGGGTGCCGATCTATCACGGCCGGATCGACCGAACGCTCTTCGAAACCTCGCTGCGCAGCATCGCCCCCTCGCCTCCCGGTCAAGCCTCGCCCCGAATGCGGCGCTGAACTAGACTCCCCCGGCAGATGTCGGGGAGAGGTACCAACTCGAAGACGATCGCCGATCTGCTGCCGCGGGCGGCGGCGATGTACGGCTCGGCCGTCGCCGTCAAGTCCAAGGAAGGCGACCGCTGGGTCGACCGCAGCTTCGACGAGGTGGTGGAGATCGTCCGCCCCCTCGCCTTCGGCCTGGTGACCCTCGGGGTCGAGAAAGGCGACCGCGTCTCGATCCTCGGCAACACCCGCCCGGAGTGGACCTACTTCGACTTCGCCGCGCTCTCGATCGGCGCCACCGTCGTCCCGATCTACCAGACGAACTCGCCCGAGGAGTGCCGCTACGTGCTCGAGAACTCCGACTCCAAGGTCGTGGTCGTCGAGGACGCCGAACAGCTTGAGAAGGTGCGGGCGGTCCGCGACCAACTGCCCCAGCTCGAGCAGATCGTCCTGATGACCGGCAGCGCCGAGGACGCGATCTCGATGGAGGACCTGGCCGCCAAAGGAACCGGCGGCGACGATGCCACCTGGAAGACGCTCTACGAGGCAGTCACCCCCGAGGACATCTGCACCTTCATCTACACCTCCGGCACCACCGGGCCACCGAAGGGCTGCATCATCAGCCACGGCAACTACCGGGCGATGCTGGACATGGTCAACGAGGTCAGCGTCATCGAAGACGAGGACCTCACCTACCTCTACCTGCCCCTCGCCCACTCCTTCGCCCTGCTGATCCAGCTCGGCAGCTTCGACCTCGGCACCACGATCGCCTACTGGGAGCGGGACCCGCTGAAGATCCTCCCGAACCTGGCGGAAGTGAAACCGACCTACTTCCCCTCGGTTCCGCGCATCTTCGAGAAGATCTACACCGCCGCGACCAGCGCGATCGAGAAAGAGGGCGGCCTCAAAAAACGGGTCTTCGACTGGTCGATCAAGACCGGCGCGAAGATGCGCGAGGTCGAACGGGAGGGCCGCAAGCCCGGCTTCCTGCTGCAGCGCTCCTACGACTTCGCCGACAAGCAGGTGCTGTCGAAAATCCGCAACCTCTTCGGCGGCCGGATCCGCCTCGCCGTCTCCGGCGCGGCCCCGATCAACCCGGAGATCCTGCGCTTCTTCGACGCCGCCGGCGTCCTCGTTCTCGAGGGCTGGGGGATGACCGAGACCTCGACCGCGGCGACGATCTCGACCCCCGAGGACTTCAAGGTCGGGACGATCGGCAAGCCGTTCCCCGGCTGCGAGGTGAAGATCGCCGACGACGGCGAGATCCTCGTCAAGGGCCCCAACGTCTTCCAGGGCTACCACAAGAACCCGGAGGCGACCCGGGAGACGATCGTCGACGGCTGGCTCCACACCGGCGACATCGGCGAGGTCGAGCCCGACGGCTTCATCAAGATCACCGGCCGCAAAAAGGACATCATCATCACCGCGGGCGGCAAGAACATCACCCCCGCCAACCTCGAGGCCGAAATCAAGCAGCACCCGCTGGTCTCCCAGTGCGTCGTCGTCGGCGACCGCCGCCCCTACCTGGTGGCGCTGGTCACCCTCGACCCCGAAGAGGCGGTCAAATACGCCCAGGAGAACAACCTCCCCGAGGACCCGGCCCAGCTCGCCCAGAACCCCGACGTCAAGGCGGCGATCGAGGCCCACGTCGAGAAGATCAACCAGAACTTCGCCCGGGTCGAGCAGGTGAAGAAGATCTCGATCCTCCCCCACGACCTCTCCCAGGAGTCAGGCGAGCTGACGCCGACCCTGAAGGTCAAGCGCGCCATCGTCGCCCAGAAGCACGAGGACGCGATCGAGCAGCTCTACGCGGCCTGAGCCGGCCGCGTCCGCAGGACCGGCTAGGAAGCCTCGCCGCTCTGCCGCAGCAGCACCGAGGTGGTCTGCTCCAGCACCCGGCGCCAGGTGGAAGTTTCCTCGGGCTCTTCGTCTGTCGCCTTTTCGACGACGCGGCGGACGCGGCGCTCGGAGATTTCGAGGCCGTGGCGCTCGGCGATCTCCTGGTAGCGGTCGTAGTCCTTGGCGAGGGTGGCGGTGACGGTTTCGAAGCCGTGCTTGGCGATCTTCAGGCGCCGCGAGTAGTCCATGATCGGGGTGCCGAACATCAGCTCGTCGGTCGGCTCGGGCTCGAGCAGGATGATGTCGACGCCCGGGTACTTCTCCTGCCACTGCTCGACCGCCTGGTGCAGGCGCTGGTGGGCGATCAGGCGGAAGGTCTGGTTGGCGATCGCCGGCAGCCCCATGTCGGAGACGCGGCGGACGCGGCGGCCGGTGACGGTCGGGATCGTGCTCTGGAAGTCGTTGACGTAGGGCACCAGCGGATTGACGACGACGATGAACTTGGCGCCCTTCTCGACCGCGATATCGACGTTGGTGGTCGAGCGGATGCCGCCGTCGACGAACTGACGCCCTTTCAGGTCGACCGGCTTGTAGACGATCGGCAGGCAGGTCGAGCACTCGACCGCTTTGGAGATCGGCACGTCGCTCCAGCCCTCTTCGCCGAAGACGATCCGCTCGCAGGTGTCGAGGTCCGTCGCGGCCAGGTAGAGCTCGTTGTCGAGCAGGCGGAAGTCGTTGACCCGCGCGGGGTCGGTGAGCGCTTCTTCGACGTAGTCGGAGAGGCCGCGGCCGGAGTAGAGGCCGGTCGGCAGCGCCTCGGCCAGGCCGACGCCGATGTCGATCATCGAGAGCTCGCCGATCCGCGTCAGCTGCCGCAGCAGCTGGGCGGTCCGCAGCGGCAGCGCCGCCGCTTTGCTGAGGAAACCGAGGTAGTTCGGCTTGAGGACGCGGCTGAGGTCGAGGTCCTCGAGGTCCGAGGGGACGCGCTCGTTTATGACCTGCATCATCTCCTCGGGCGAGACCCCGTTGGCCAGCATCGAGGCGACGAAGGAGCCGGCGCTGGTGCCGACGTAGACGTCGAAGTTGTTGACCGTGCTGTTCACCGCCAGCAGGTCGAGCGCCCGCAGCGCGCCGATCTCGTAGACGCCGCCGGTGAAGCCGCCGCCGCCGAGCACCAGCGCCGTCTTCGAGGGCTTTTTCCGGCGGCCTTTCCGCTTCCGCGGCTTGGACTCGATGTCTACGACTTCACCCATACGTGCAGTATTCCAGGGCCGGAGGTCATCCTCGACCGCTACCTTCCTCATCTCTCGTGTTGGAAAACCCGGTGAAACGCATCCTGCTCCTCTTTTTGGCGGCCTCAGCAGGCCTTTTCCTGCTCGCCACCGGCTCCGCGCAGGCCGGCGCCGGCTGTGACCAGATGCGCGCCTGGCTCGGCCAGGGCGGCGGCAGCGCCAGCGGCCTGCTCGTCGTCGACGCCGAATCCGGGAAGACCGTCTGCGCCCAGGCCCCGGGGCGGCCGCGGATGCTGGCCTCGAACATGAAGCTGTTCACGACCGCGACCGTGCTCTCCCAGCTCGGCCCGGAAACGCGGATCCCGACCAAGGTCTTCCGCGACGGCAGGATCGACGCCCACGGGGTGCTGCACGGCAGCCTCTACCTGCAGGGCGGCGGCGATCCGGCGCTGGGAACGCCGGGTTTCTACAACAGCTACCTGGCCGGGCTCGGCACCAACCTCCTGGCGCTGACGCCGCAGATCAAGGCCGCCGGGATCACCTCGGTGACCGGCCGCCTCTACGCCGACGACACCGTCTTCGACCGGCTCCGCGGGGTCGCCGACTCCGGCTACGCGACCAGCAGCTACATCGGCCCCCTCTCCGGCCTCGCCTTCAACTCCGGCTTCCGCGGCTCGACCAGCTCCAGCGGCTTCGCCTCCGACCCGGCAAAGCTGGCGGCGACGAAGCTGGCGCGGTCGCTGCGCACGGCCGGGGTCGGCGTTCCCACCCAGGTGGCGCTGCGACCTACCCCCGCCTACGCCGAACGGGTGGCGATGGTTCAATCCCCCACCCTCACTCGGATCGTCGACACCACCGACGTCTGGTCGGACAACTTCTTCGCCGAGATGCTGATCAAGCTCCTGGGCGCCCGCCTCGGCGGCGCCGGCACCACCGCGGCGGGAGCGCAGGTGGTCGAGGCTTTCGCCCGCTCGCACGGCTCCGGCGTCCACGCGATCGACGGCTCCGGCCTCACCCGCGGCAACCGCGCCAGCCCGCGCCAGGTGGTCAACCTGCTGCTAGCGATGCGCCAGGACCCGGCAGGCGACGACTTCATCCAGGACCTGGCGCTCGCCGGCCAGGAGGGCACGGTCGACGACCGCATGCAGGGCACCCCCGCCTACGGCCGCTGCCGCACCAAGACCGGCACGATCACCGGCGTCAGCAACCTCTCCGGCTACTGCTTCAACCGCAGCGGCCGGATCATGGCCTTCTCGATCCTGATGAACGGCGTCGGCAACCTCACCCTCGCCCACGCAGACCAGGACCGGATCGCCGGCGCCGTCGCCGGCTATTGAGCGCCGACCAGCTCCCGCAGCCCGGCCTCGTCGAGGATCTCGGTGCCGAATTTCTCGGCTTTGGCCAGCTTCGAGCCGGGGTTGTCGCCGGCGACGACGTAGTCGGTTTTCTTCGAGACCGAGTTGGTCACCTTGCCGCCGGCCGACTTGACCATCGCCGCCGCCTGCTCGCGGGTCAGCTCAGGCAGGGTGCCGGTGAGGACGACGGTCTTCCCTTCCAGCGGGCCGCCCTCCTGGCGCCGTTCGGAGGGGTCGGCCTCCAGCCGCAGGCCCTTCTGGCGCAGCTTCTCGACCAGCGCCCAGGTGGCGTCGTCGGTGAGCGACTCGTTGATCTGCACCGCCATGATCGGCCCCACCCCCTCGACCTCCTCGATCGCCTCCGGGTCGGCCTCGTGGAGGGCGTCGATCGAGCCGAAGTGGTCGGCCAGGGCCTCGGCGGTGACGTAGCCGACGCCGGGGAGGCCGAGCGCGTAGAGCACCCGTTTGAAGGGCCGCTGCTTCGACCCCTCGATCGCGGCCAGCAGGTTCCGCGCCGACGTCTCACCGAAGCGGTCGAGCGCGACGAGCTGCTCCTCGGTGAGGTCGTAGATGTCGGCGACGTCGGCGATCAGGCCCTCGCCGAGGAACCGCGAGGCCTGCTTTTCGCCGAAGCCGTCGATGTCCATCGCGCCCTTGCTGACGAAGTGTTTGACGTGCTGGAAGGACTGCCCGGGGCAGCCGCGGCGGTTGGGGCAGATCGTGAAGACCGAGCCCTCGGGTTTGACCGTCTCGGTGCCGCAGGCCGGGCAGGTCTTCGGCGGCTTCGGCCTCTTCGCGCCCTTGTGCTTGCGCGGCAGCCGCGGCGAGACGACCTGCGGGATCACGTCGCCGGCCCGCATCACTACCACCTCGTCGCCCACCCGCACGTCCTTGCGGGCCAGGTCCTCCTCGTTGTGGAGGGTGGCGGTGCTGACGGTGACGCCGCCGACGTGGACCGGCTCCAGCATCGCGAACGGGACCAGATGCCCGGTCCGCCCGACGTTCCAGACCACCTTCTTCAGCGTCGTCGTCGCCGTCGTCGGCGGGAACTTCCAGGCGATCGCCCAGCGCGGCTCGCGCCCGACCACGCCGAGCTCGCGCCAGAGCGCCTTCTCGTCGACCTTGACGACGACCCCGTCGATCTCGTAGTCGAGCTCGTCGCGCCGCTCCTCCCACCAGTGGCAGCGCTTGACGACCCCCTCCACCCCCTTGTGGTGGTCGGTGTCGGGGTTGACCTTGAAGCCCTTCTCCTGCAGCCATTCGACCTCGGCCATGTGGGTCGGCAGGTCGAGCCCACGCACCGCCCCGATCCCGTAGAACCAGGTCGAGAGCGGCCGTTCGGCGGCCAGCTTCGGGTCGAGCTGGCGGATCGAGCCGGCGGCGGAGTTGCGGGGGTTGGCGAAGGTCGCCTCTCCGGCCTCGGCGCGCCGCTCGTTCAGCGCTTTGAAGGCGGCGATCGGCATGTAGGCCTCGCCGCGGACTTCGACCAGCTCGGGCGCCTTGCCTTTCATCTTCAGCGGCACCGAGCCGATCGTCCGCAGGTTCTGGGTCACGTCCTCGCCGACGCGGCCGTCGCCGCGGGTGGCGCCACGGACCAGCACCCCGTTCTCGTAGGTGAGGGTGACGGCGAGGCCGTCGATCTTCGGCTCGGTCGTGTAGCTGAACTCCGAGGCGGCGATGTCGAGGCGCTTGAGGTAGTTGGCGAGCCGGTTCTCCCAGGCCCGCAGCTCCTCCTCGTTGCGGGCGTTGCCGAGCGAGAGCATCGCCTCCAGGTGCTCGACCTGGTCGAAGTGCTCCAGCGGCGCCGCCCCAACCCGCTGCGTCGGCGAGTCCGCCGTCTGCAGCTCCGGGTATTCCTTCTCCAGCACCCGCAGCTCGTCTAGCAGCGCGTCGTACTCGTCGTCCCCGATCCGCGGGTCGTCGAGGACGTAGTAGAGGTGGTTGTGGTGGGCGAGGAGCTCGCGCAGCTCCTCGACGCGCTGCTCGGGCGGAGTGCTCACGCGGTCGCGGCGCTGGCCAGCATCTCCTCGAACCCCCAGCCGCGCAGCCGCTCGAGGCCGCCGTGGTCGGTGAGGTCGAAGTGGATCGGGGTGACCGCGATCCGTCCCTCGGCAATCGCGTGGAGGTCGGTCCCCTCGATTTCCTCGTAGCCCGGTTGCCAGCCGTAGATCTCGTAGTGGCGGCGCCCGTCCTTCTCCTCGACCAGCTTCAGCTCGTCGTTGTAGATCCGTTTGCCGAGCTTCGTCACCTCGATCCCGGTCGGCTCGCGGGAGGGGCAGTTGACATTGATCAGGGTCGCCTCCGGCATCGACTCCTCGCGCAGCCGCGAGACGAGCTGGGCGGTGAAGGGGGCGGCGACCGAGAAGTCGAACCGGCCGCTGACGTAGCCGAGGCCGCCGGCCGAGGACTGCTGGGAGACGGCGATCGCCGGGATGCCGAGGATGATCCCCTCCAGGGCCGCGGCCACGGTGCCCGAGTAGGTGATGTCGTCGCCGAGGTTGGCGCCGTGGTTGATCCCGGAGACGATCAGGTCCGGGCGGCCGCCGACCAGCCCGAGCTCGGCGAAGCGGACGCAGTCGACCGGGGTCCCGTCGGTGGCGTAGCCGACCCGGCCGTCGTCGAAGGCGACCTCCTCGACGGTGAGCGGCGACCGGGTGGTGATCCCACGCCCGATCGCGCTGCGATTGGAATCGGGAGCGATGACATCGACCTCGACGCCGTCGAGCTCGACCAGCGCCCGCCGCGCGGCCTGCAGCCCCGGTGCCGAGATGCCGTCGTCGTTGGTGAGAAGGATGCGCATCACGTCGATATTACGAGGGCCGCGAGACCCACCGGATGTCGGAGATACTGCCGCCGTGCCCACCGTGCGACTCGACATCGAATACGACGGCGCCGGCTTCCGCGGCTGGGCCCGCCAGCCCGGCCTGCGCACCGTGCAAGGGGAGCTGGAGACGGCGCTGGCGACCGTCCTGCGGGAGCCGGTCGAGCTGACCATCGCCGGCCGCACCGATACCGGCGTCCACGCGCTGGGCCAGGTGGCGAGCTTCGAGACCGCCGCCGAGCCGCCCGCGGACCTGGCGCGCCGCCTCAACGGCCTCGCCCCCGACGACGTCGCCGTCACCGCCGCGGCAGTCGCCGCCGACGGCTTCAACGCCCGCCACGACGCCAGGTCCCGCAGCTACCGCTACCGCCTCCTCGCCCGCTCCGCCCCCAGCCCCTTCGAGCGCGGCAAAGCCCTCTGGTGGCCCCACGAAATCGATCGAGAGGCCCTGGACGCCTGCGCCGCCGCCCTGGAAGGCACCCACGACTTCACCGCCTTCACCCCCACCCAGACCGACCACGTCCGCTTCGACCGCGACATCCACGCCGCCTCCTGGACAACCGAGGGCGACATCCTCAACTTCCAGATCACCGCCGACGCCTTCATGCGCAACATGGTCCGGGTGCTGGTGGGAACCCAGCTGGAAGTGGCCTCCGGCCGCCGCAGCGTAGAGAGCTTCATAACCCTCCTAGGTGGCGCTCCCAGAATCGAAGCCGGAGACACTGCGCCGCCTCATGGGCTGTATCTCCAGTCCGTGTCGTATTAGGGGCGGGGACCCCTCTCGAACTGGCGGATACTCAAAGTAGTAGCTCTAATTAGAGCTACTACTTGTCAGGGCGAGAGGGGTCCCCGCCCCTCCCCCTAAACGAGCTCGAGGAAAACCATCTCGGTCGAGTCGGACTTCCTCGGACCGAGCTTGACGATGCGGGTGTACCCGCCCGGGCGGGTCGCGTAGCGCGGCGCCACCTCGTCGAACAGCTTGTGGACGATGAACTTGTCGTTGTGGAGGGTCGCCAGCGCCTGGCGCCGAGCGTGCAGGTCGCCGCGCTTGGCGAGCGTGATCAGCTTCTCCACTTCCGGCTTGACCGCCTTGGCCTTGGCCTGGCTGGTCTGGATCCGCTCGTGCTCGATCAGCTGCTTCGAGAGGTTCGAGAGCAGGGCCGACCGATGCGCCTTGTCGCGGCTGAGCTTGTTGCGCTTCTTTTTGTGCCGCACCGGATCCTCCCTGCTCCCTGGTTAGCGCCCTTAGTCTGCCTGAAGATCGAGGCCGCGGGAGTGCAGGGTCTCGATCACTTCCTCGATCGACTTCGAGCCGAAGTTCGGGATCGCGTTCAGTTCCGCGCGCGACTTGCGCACGAGGTCGCCGACGGTCTGGACGCCGGCGCGCTTGAGGCAGTTGTAGGAGCGGACGCCGAGTTCTAGCTCCTCGATCAGGATCTCGTCGAGGCCGTTGCTGGCGGCGCCGCCGTTGTCGCCCCCGGAGGAGAAGCCGTCGCTGGGGACGGCGGGGACCGGCTCACGCGCGGTCAGCTCTTCGACCCGGTCCGCGTCGGTGAAGATCGCCAGGCTCTTGATCAGGATCTCGGAGGCTTCGCGCAGCGCCGCCCCCGGCTCGATCGAACCGTCGGTCTCGAGGTCGAGAGTCAGTTTGTCGAAGTCGGTCCGCTGGCCGACGCGGGCGGCGGCGACCGCGTAGGAGGCGCGCCGGATCGGCGAGAAGATCGAGTCGATCGGGATCACGCCGATCGGCTGCTCGTCGGACTTGTTCTCTTCGGCCGGCGAGTAGCCGCGACCGCGGCCGATCGTCAGGTAGACCTCGAGTTTGGTTTTTTTCTCCAGCGTCGCGATCGGCGCGTCCGGGTTGAGGATCTCGACGCCGGAGGGCAGGTCGATGTCCTTCGCCTTCACCTCGCCCGGGCCGGTGGCGACCAGCGGCGCCTCGACCTCGTCGGCATCGGTGTGCATGCGGACGACCAGGTCCTTGAGGTTGAGGACGATGTCGGTGACGTCCTCCTTGACGCCGGGCACGGTCGAGAACTCGTGCGCTACGCCCTCGATGCGGACGCTGGTGATGGCGGCGCCGCCGAGCGAGGAGAGCAGGACGCGGCGAAGGCTGTTGCCGAACGTGTAACCGAAGCCCTTGTCGAGCGGCTCGATCGTGAAGGTGCCGCGGCGGTCATCGATTTTCTCGGAGGTGATGCGGGGGACCTGGAAATCAGTGGTCATGAGTTCCTTGCGTTGCGTGTTCTGAGATGGAGTTCCGGACTACTTGGAGTACAGCTCGACGATCAGCTGCTCCTGAACCGGCGCCGAGATCTCGGAGCGCTCGGGGTAGCGCAGGACCTTGGCGGTGAGGGCATCGTGGTCGGCCTGCAGCCAGGCTGGAACCGTCGAGACGAGTTCGGTGGCCCGCTGGATCGTGTCGGTGGCAGACGACCCGGCCTTGATCGAGATGATGTCCTCGGGACGAACTTGGTAAGAGGGGATGTTGACCCGGCGGCCGTTGATCTGCCAGTGGCCGTGGGTGATGAGCTGCCGCGCCTGGCGCCGCGAGGCGGCAAAGCCGAGGCGGACGAGCACGTTGTCGAAGCGGGACTCGAGCAACCGCAGCAGGTTCTCGCCGGTGACGCCTTCCTGGCGGGCAGCCTTTTCGTAGTAGGCGCGGAACTGTTTCTCCAGCACCTGGTAGTAGCGGCGGGTCTTCTGCTTCTCGCGCAGCTGCACGCGGTACTCGGACTGCCGCAGACGGCCGCGACCGTGCTCGCCGGGCGGGTAGGAGCGGCGCTCGACGCCGCACTTGTCGGTGAAGCAGCGCTCGCCCTTGAGGAAGAGTTTCTGGCCCTCGCGCCGGCACTGCTTGCATTGCGGGGCGGTATCGCGAGCCACTTAGACCCTCCTCCGCTTCTTCGGCCGGCAGCCGTTGTGGGCCTGCGGGGAAACGTCCTTGACGGTGGTGACGTCGAGGCCGGCGGCCTGCAGCGACCGGATCGCGGTCTCACGGCCCGAGCCGGCGCCCTTGGCGAAGACCTCGACCCGCTCGAGGCCGTGTTCCATGCCCTTTTTGGCGGCGGCGTCGGCGGTCACCTGAGCGGCGAAGGGGGTCGACTTGCGCGAGCCTTTGAACCCGGCCGAACCGGCGGACTCCCAGGCGATCACGTTGCCGTCGGTGTCGGTGAGGGTGACGATCGTGTTGTTGAAGGAAGTCTTGATGTGCGCCTGCCCGTAGGTGACGTTCTTTTTGACGCGGCGGCGCGGACGGCCTTTGCCAGCTTTTTTCTCAGCCATTGCCTTCTACCTATGCCTTGCGCTTGCCGGCGACGCTGAGGCGGCGCGGGCCCTTGCGGCCGCGGGCGTTGGTCTTCGTGCGCTGGCCCCGGACCGGCAGGCCGCGACGGTGGCGCAGGCCGCGGTAGGAGCCGATCTCCATCAGCCGTTTGACGTTCTGCGAGCGCTCGCGGCGCAGATCGCCCTCGACCTCGCGGTTCTCGACCGCCTCGCGAAGTTTCATCACCTCGTCCTCGGTCAGGTCTTTGACCAGGGTGTCGGGGTCGACGCCGGTCTCCTTGAGAATCTTCTGGGCGGTCGACTGGCCGATGCCGAAGATGTAGGTGAGCCCGATTTCGGTCCGTTTGTTGACCGGGATGTTGATGCCGGCGATACGTGCCACGCTAGCCCTGCCTCTGCTTGTGGCGCGGGTTCTGGCAGATCACCAGGACCGCCCCGTTTCGGCGGATTACCTTGCACTTCTCGCACATCGGCTTAACGGAAGCTCGAACCTTCATTGCTCCGGATCTCGTCTTGACAACAGGATTCCCGCACGCCCCATGAATCGGACGGCAGGATGAACCAACCGGCCTACAAGGCCGACGAGGAAAGATAGCAGGGACGTGCTTCCGGCGACGCCTGCGCGAGGCGCGCCCGTCAGCTCCCAATTTACGCTTCCGCTCGGACTTGTTGCCGTCTTCGCCGGGTGCCAGAGTGTTCGGAGCAGATGGGATTCGACGCCAAAGCCCTCGCCGACTCGGTTTCGCCCGCCGGGCACCGGCTGACGACGCTCGAGGCCACCTTCCCCCGCTTCGTCCTCGCCGAGTTCAACACCCACCGCGTCTTCTCGCGCAACTCGGCGAGCTCACGCGCGATCCCGGTCGCAAAACAACTTCGGCGCGTGCTCGACGACCCCTACGTGCCGATCGAGTTCGGCTCCAACAAACCCGGGATGCAGGCGGGGCCGGCGCTGGCGGGCGCCGCCCGGGACGCCGCCGAAGCCGAGTGGCTGGCGGCGCGCGACGACGCGGTCCGCCACGTGCTCGGGCTGATCACCAGCCCCGAGAACGTCGCCGGCTACGACGACCTCCACGCCTGGTTGGAGGCGGCCCAGGGCCTGCTGAAAGAACCCCCTGCGGAGTGGCTGAACGTCCACAAGCAGGTCGCGAACCGTCTGCTGGAGCCGTTCATGTGGCACACGGTGATCGTCTCCGCGACCACCTGGGACAACTTCTTCAACCTACGCTGCCACCCCGACGCCCAGCCGGAGATCCGCCTGATCGCCCAGAAGATGCGCGAGGCCGTCGAGCGCTCGGTGCCCACCCGGCTGGAACCCGACGAATGGCACCTGCCGCTGGTCGGCGAGGCCGAGCGCGAGGAGGCCTCCTCAGCCGAGGAGCTGGCGAAGATCTCGATCGGCCGCTGCGCCCGCGTCAGCTACCTGACCCACGCCGGCACCCGCGACCTCTCGGCCGACGTCGCCCTCTACGACCGCCTCCTCGAAAGCGGCCACATGTCGCCGATGGAGCACGTCGCCCGCCCGATGACCCCGGCCGAGCTCCGAGAGGACGAGTGGAGCGGCAACTTCCAGGGCTGGGTCGCCTACCGCAAGCTGATCCCGGGCGAGTCGAACCCGCTGGCGGCCGGCGCCGCCGCGTCCGCCTGAGCCGCGACTACGCCGGCTCGGCCTCGTGCCAGGGGGTGAGGACCCGCGGGCCCTCGGGGGTGACGGCGACCGTGAACTCGAAGTGGGCCGCCAGCGAGTCGTCTTCTGAGTAGACCGCCCAACCGTCGTCGCCCATCCGCACCAGCGGGCCGCCGGCGTTGACCATCGGCTCGATCGCCAGCACCATCCCCTCCTCCAGCTCCGGCCCACGGCCGGGGTCGCCGAAGTTCGGCACCTGCGGTTCCTCGTGCATGTCGCGGCCGATCCCGTGGCCGACGAGGGTGCGGATGATCGAGAGGCCTTCGGCCTCGACGCTGCGCTGGATCGCCGCGGAGACGTCCCCGAGGTGGTTGCCGGGGCGCATCTGCTCGACGCCGGCGAAGAGCGAGGCCTTGGTGACGTCAAGGAGCTTCTGCGCCTCGGGGGCGACCGGGCCGATCGGCACCGTCATCGCCGCGTCGGAGACCCAGCCGTCCCTGATCACGCCGACGTCGATCGAGAGCACGTCTCCCCGCTTCAGCTCGTAGGCGCCGGGGATGCCGTGGACGACCATCGAGTTGGGCGAGGCGCAGATCGACCCGGGGAAGCCGCGGTAACCCTTGAAAGCCGGCTCGCAGCCCTGCGAGCGGATGAACTTCTCAGCCGCCGCGTCCAGTTCCTCGGTCGTCGTGCCCGGACGGGCCTTCGAGGCCAGCATCTTCAGGCAACGGACCAGTACCTCCCCGGAAGCGGCCATCTTCTCGACCTGCTCCGGCGTCTTTTTGATGATCATCCGGTACACGCTAATGGTCGGCTACGGCGGACCCGCGAGGAGCGGGCTAGACGATCTCGTCCTGCTCCATCCGCAGCGTCGCCAGGGTGCGGCGGATCTCCTCCGCCACCGCTTCCGGCGTCGCCTCGCCGCCGATCCGGCGCAGGACGCTGCGGCTGTCGTAGTAGGAGACGAGCGGCTCGGTCTTCTCGTGGTAGGTCTGGAGCCGCTTGCGGATCACCTCGGGCCTGTCGTCGTCGCGGACGATCAGCGGCGAGCCGTCGAGGTCGCAGACGCCTTCCTCCTTGGGCGGTTCGAAGTCGACGTGGAAGACGTGCCCGTTGGCCTCGCAGGTGCGGCGGCCGCCGAGCCGGCGGACCACCTCGTCGTCGGAGACGTCGATCAGCAGGACCGCCGTCACCGTCCGGCCGAGGTCGCCGAGCTTTGCGTCCAGCGCCTCCGCCTGGGGCGTGGTGCGGGGGAAGCCGTCGAGGATGAAGCCGTCGCGGGCCTCGCTGGAGTCGATCCGCTCGGCGATCACGCCGACGATCACCTCGTCGGGCACCAGGTCGCCGCGGTCCATGTACTCCTTCGCCGTCCGCCCCAGCTCGGTTTCGTCGCGCACCGCGCCGCGGAGGATGTCCCCGGTCGCGTAGTAGGGCAGCCGCAGGTCTTCGTTGAGGCGCTCCCCCTGGGTTCCCTTGCCCGAGCCCGGAGGGCCGAGGAGGACGAGATTCAGCTCCGGCATTCCCCAGAGCCTATTTCAAGAAGCCCTCGTAGTTCCTCATCATCAGCTGCGCCTCCAGCTGCTTGACCGTGTCCAGCGCGACGCCGATCACGATCAGGATGGAGGTGCCGCCGAAGTAGAAGTTGGCCGAGGTCTGGCTGATCAGGATCGTCGGCAGCGCCGCCACCGCGCCCAGGTAGAGGGCGCCGGGGAAGGTCAGCCGCGAGAGGATTTTGTCCAGGTACTCGGCGGTCGGCCGGCCCGGGCGCACGCCCGGGATGAAGCCGCCGTATTTCTTCAGGTTGTCCGCCTGGTCGACCGGGTTGAAGGTGACCGCGGTGTAGAAGTAGGTGAAGACGATGATGAAGAAGACCTCGCCCACCACGTAAGCCCACTTGTTAGGGCCGAAGAAGGCGGCGAAGTCGAGGGCTGCGTTGGTGTTCAGCATCTGACCGACCGTCGAGGGGAAGGCCATGATCGAGGCGGCGAAGATGACCGGGATGACTCCCGCCATGTTGACCCGCAGCGGCAGGTAGGTCGAGCCGCCCGAGGTCATTTTCCGCCCGACGACGCGTTTCGCGTACTGGACCGGGATCCGGCGCTGGCCCTCCTGGACGAAGACGATCGCGACGATCACCGCCAGGGCGATGAAGGGCATCATCACGATGAAGACCTGATCGGGGTTGTTCCACCACTTCGAGAGCCCGGGGACGATCGAAGAGGCGATCGAGGCGAAGATCATCAGCGAGATGCCGTTGCCGATGCCGCGCTGGGTGATCAGCTCGCCCATCCACATCAGCAGGGTGCAGCCGGCGGTCAAGCAGACCACGATCAGGAACAGCTTCGGGAAGGTGAGGGTGCCGACGACGCTGGTGCCGGCGGTGTTGCCGAAGGAGCGGAAGAGGAAGACGTAGCCGACCGACTGCCCGGCGGCCAGGGCGACGGTGAGGTAGCGCGTGTACTGGGTGATCTTCTGCTGCCCGACCTCGCCCTCTTTCTGCAGGCGCTCCAGCGAAGGCACGACCACCGTCAGCAGCTGCAGGATGATCGAGGCGGTGATGTAGGGCATGATCCCCAGCGCGAAGAGGCTCAGCCGGGAGAGGCTTCCTCCCGAGAACTGGTTGAGGAAGCCGAGGATGCCGGCGCCGCCGAAGTTGCTCTGGATTTCCTTGACGGCGTCGATGTCGACGCCCGGCGCCGGGATGTAGGCGCCCAGCCGGTATAGGGCGAGGATCGCCGCCGTGAACGCAAGCTTCCTGCGAATCTCGGCAACGCTGAAGGCGTTGAGAATCGTTTTGAGCATTTACGGCTCCAGAGTGTGACAGGAACCGCCGGCCGCCTCTATCTTCTCTTTGGCAGCCGCGCTGAAAGCGTGCGCGTGGACCTCGAGCTTCTTTTTGATCTCACCGCGGGCGAGCACCTTGACCGGGTCCTTGCGCTTCGCCAGCCCCTTCTCCTTCAGGCTCTGCGGCGTCACTTCGGCGCCGCTGTCGAAGCGGTCCTGGAGGTCGGAGAGGTTGACCGCCTGGGTCTTGGTGCGGAAGTTCTCGAACGGCATCGACTGCTTTTTGTGCGGGCCGCGCAGCTTTCGCATCCGCATGTGGATCGGGTTCTGCCCGCCCTCGTAGCCGGCCTTGCGCTTGCGACCCGAGCGGGACCCGGCACCCTTGTGGCCGCGGCCCGAGGTCTTGCCCAGCCCGCTGCCCTCGCCGCGCCCGATCCGCTTACGCGGCCTTTTCGAACCGGGCTTCGGCTTCAGGTTGTGGAGACCGATCTCTTCCGAGCGGGCGGTGCCTTTGTCTTTCCCTTTCGATGCTTTTTCTGAGGAAGTGTTCTCAGCCACCGTCGACCTCCACCAGGTGCGAGACAACCCGAAGCTGCCCTTGCAGCTGCTCGGAGTCTTTGAGCTCGACGCTCTTGCCGATCCGTCCCAGCTTCAGTGCCTTGAGGGTGGCTTTCTGGTTCGGGTTGGAACCGGCGGCCGAGCGGATCTGAGCGATCTTCACCTTGCTCACGACCCGCTCTCCTGTTTCTCAGCCTCCGCGCCCTCAGCAGCTTTCTCTTCGGCAGCCTCGTCGCCGGCCACCGGCTCCGTCGCGGCCTCAGCGGGTTTCTCCTCGCCCTCGGCCGAGATCGTCTCGGTCGCCTGACCGCCGTTCTTGCCCTCCACCCCCAGCACCTGGGAGATCGTCAGCCCGCGCAGCTCCGCGACCTCCTCGGGTCGCCGCAGCCGAACCAGGCCGTCCATCGTCGCCTTCACCAGGTTGATCGGGTTCTGGGTGCCGATGCTCTTGGTGAGGACGTCGCGAACGCCGCCCAGCTCCAGCACCGCGCGGACGCCGCCGCCGGCGATGACGCCGGTACCGGGGCTCGCCGGTCGCAGGACGACGTGTCCGGCGCCGAAGCGGCCGATGATGCGGTGGGTGATGGTATTCCCGTATTTGGGCACTCGGATCAAGTTCTTGCGGGCGTCCTCGACGCCCTTCTGGATCGCCAGCGGGACCTCGCGGGCCTTGCCGTAGCCGATCCCGACCACGCCCTCCTCGTCGCCGACGGCGACGAGGGCGGTGAAGGAGAAGCGACGACCTCCCTTGACCACCTTGGCCACGCGGTTGATCTCGATCACGCGCTCCTGCAGGTCCAACCCGCGGGGGCTGACCGTCTCGACGTTCTTGGTATCCATACCCTTCATAAGCAGCGGCCCACCGTAGCGAAACTACGGTTCTAGAAAGCCAGACCCCCCTCTCGCGCGCCTTCGGCCAGCGCCTTGACGCGGCCGTGGTACTGGTAGCCGCCGCGATCGAAGACGCAGGCCTCGACGCCGGCGCCCTTGGCACGCTCGGCCAGCAGTTCGCCGGCCTTCTTCGCCTGCTCGGTGGCGCTGAGCTGGCGCAGCTCCGGCTCGATCCAGTTGACCGCGGCCACCGTGTGGCCCTTGGTGT
>DASSMM010000031.1:0-74721 GCA_035688825.1 Solirubrobacterales bacterium
GAAGGCGGTCGAGGAGGTCGTCGACAACCTCCGCAACAAGCAGAGCAAAGAGGTCGCCGGCAAAGACCAGATCGCCCGCGTCGCCGCCATCTCCGCCGGAGACGACGACATCGGCAACGTGATCGCCGACGCGATCGAGAAAGTCGGCAAAGACGGCGTGGTGAACGTCGAGGAGGGACAGACCTTCGGGATGGAGCTCGAGTTCACCGAGGGGATGCAGTTCGACAAGGGCTACATCTCGCCGTACATGGTCACCGACCAGGACCGCATGGAGGCGGTGCTGGACGATCCCTACATCCTCATCGCCAACCAGAAAATCGGCTCTGTGCGGGACATCCTGCCGGTGCTCGAGCAGGTGATGCAGGGGGGCAAACCGCTGCTGATCGTGGCCGAGGACGTCGAGGGCGAGTGCCTCGCGACCCTGGTCGTGAACAAGCTCCGCGGCACCTTCACCGGCGTCGCCGTCAAAGCTCCGGGCTTCGGCGACCGCCGCAAGCGGATGCTCGAGGACATCGCGATCCTCACCGGCGGCGAGGTGATCACCGAGGAGATGGGCCTGAAACTGGAGAACACCCAGCTCGCCCAGCTCGGCAAGGCCCGCCGCGTCGTCGTCGCCAAAGACAACACGACGATCATCGACGGTGCCGGTGAGGCCGAGGACATCAAAGGCCGGATCAACCAGATCAAAACGGAGGTCGAGAACACCGACTCCGACTTCGATCGGGAGAAGCTCCAGGAGCGCCTGGCCAAGCTCGCCGGCGGTGTCGCGGTGGTCAAGGTCGGCGCCGCCACCGAGACCGAGATGAAGGAGAAAAAGCACCGCGTCGAGGACGCGCTGCAGGCGACCCGCGCCGCGCTCGAGGAGGGCGTCGTGCCGGGCGGTGGCGTGGCCCTGCTGAACGCGCAGGCCGGCCTCGACCCTGAGAAGCTGGACGACCCGGACGAGAAGACCGGCGCCCGGATCATCCACCGTTCGCTGGAGGAGCCGGTGCGGCAGATCGCCGAGAACTCCGGCCTCGAGGGCTCGGTCGTGGTCAACCAGGTCCGCGGCCTCAAGGAGGGCGAAGGCCTGAACGCGGCGACCGGCGAGTACGGCGACCTGATCAAGGCCGGCGTCATCGACCCGACCAAGGTCACCCGCTCGGCCCTGGAGAACGCCGCCTCGATCGCGAAGAACATCCTCGTGACCGAGGCGATCATCGCCGAACCGCCGGAGGAGAACGGCGGCGGCGGAATGCCCGGCGGCATGCCGGACATGGGCGGCATGATGTAAGCAAGCCTGCCGCGCCATACTCGGCGCAACAGGCGAGTGTTTCGAGAGGCCCGGGGCAACCCGGGCCTCTTCTGTTACAGCCACCCATCCTTCAGCCGCCCGCCCCACGAGCGCCCGTCTCACCCCCGCGCGCATCCCGTCCCACAATCGGCGCGATCTGCGCGCCACTAGCGCGCTCTTCCTCGGCACGCTCCGCCCATGCCCCCGAGCGCCCCCGTCCCTCCCCCCGCCGACGGGCCGAAAACGTCCCTATGCGGGACGGAATCGGCCCGTCGGCATTCGCGAGCGATCGATGACCATCCGATCGCCGCGTTGGCTGCGAGGCAGCACGGGGTGGTTGCCGGGTGGCAGCTGAACCAGCTTGGGTTTGGGGAGGGCGTTGCTCGCAAGCGGAACGCCGTCGGCCGGTTTCATCGGATCAGCCAGGGCGTGTACGCCTTCGGCTATTCCGTGCTGAGCAGGAAGGGGCACTTGATGGCGGCGGTGCTCACTTGTGGACCCGAAGCAGTTCTCTCGCATCGATCCGCTGCCTTCCTCCACGGGATACTCGATGACAGTCGAAGCCGCATCGACGTGATTGCTCCTAATCGACGCGGCCGTGCCCCGAAGGACATTGCGGCGCATCGGGACGGAACGCTTACTGCTGCCGACCGGGTGATGATCGATGGGATTCCGTGTACGAGCCTTGCGCGGACGCTGCTTGACATCGGGGCTACCCAATCGCCGGGCACGCTGCGCTACGCGGTCACTCAAGCCGAAGTCGAGGAAGTCTTTGACCTGGCTGCAGTCGTCGAGCTCCTAAAGCGAAGCAAGGGCCGGCGAGGCGTTGCGCGGCTGCGGCTCGCTATCGAGCTGCACGATCCCGACGAACAGGAGGCGCGGCGCGGGCTCGAGAAAGAGCTCCTGCGGCTATTCAAGCGGGCCCGGTTTGACGCGCCAGAGGTCAATGGGCACCTGGTCGTCAACGGGATCTCGATGATGCCCGACTTCATGTGGCGCGACGCACGCTTGATCGTCGAAGCCGATAGCCGTCGCGTCCACGGTACTGCCACCGCTTTCGAGAAGGACCGGCAGCGCGATCAGCGGCTGGCCGCCGCCGGCTGGACCGTCATCCGCGTCACCTGGCATCAGGTCACCAACGAACCGCAGCGACTCCTCCAAACGTTGCGAGCCATCCTGTCCTGTCAACCTCTTCGCTGACGGGACGAAAACGTCCCTATGCGGGACGGAATCGGCCCGTCGGCCTTGGGCGGCCGGCGGTCCGGGGACGCTCTTACTTTTTCCGGGGCTTCGGGGGGAGGGGCGGCAGGAGGCCGGCGTTGTAGTCGGCGGTTTCGAGGAAGGTGGGGCGGCGGATCTTTTTGCGCAGGGTGTTGGTGGTGCGGGGGTAGAGGCGGAGGTCGTACTGGTTGCCGGGGCCGAAGCCCTGGTAGTAGGTGAGCATCCGCACGCGGGGGTGCTTGACGGTCCAGGCGATGACCTGCTTGACGAAGCGGGGTTCGTCCTCGCCGGAGACCGCCCACTCGGTCATCGCCACCGGCATCCCCTTCCACTGCTTGCCGAGGTAGAAGCGGTTGAGGTCTTCCCAGACCGGATATTCGGAGTAGAAGTCGGTGCCGACCCAGTCGACCCAGCGGCGGCCGGGCCAGTAGTTGCCGGGGAAGTTGCCTTTCACCCGCGGCGATCCGCCCGGCAGCGGGCTCCAGACGATGCTGACCGGCGCCGCCGGCAGTTCGCTCGGCGGTGGCCCTTTGCTGCGCTGCACCGGCGGCAGGGCGATTTCGGCGAGCGTCGCATCGATCGCTTCCAGGCTCTGACCGCCGCGGACGATCAGGGAGATGCGGCGGAAAGCCTGTTTGTACCAGCCGGTCGTGTGTTCGCCGCCGCGCTGGTTGCCTTCGCAGTCGACCGCGGTCCAGGCGTTGAGGCAGCGGTTCGGCTCGCCCAGCGGGCGGATGTAGGCGGGCAGCCCGTGGGAGGCGAAGAAGTCGTTGAGCTGCAGGAGGTATTCGTCGCCGACGCCGAGGGCGATCTGCTCCGGCGTGATCAGCTCGGCCAGCGTCTGGTCGTCGGCGGTCGAGATCGCCAGCACCGGCCGGGTTGCAGTTTCGCGCCACCGTTCGTAGGCCTCGTTGAGGCTGTTGCCCCAGGGATGGAAGGTCTCCAGCAGCGCCGGGTGCTTCCCGGTCAGTTCGGCGAATTCGTTGAATTCGGTCGTCGTGCCGCGGTCGCTGACCCCGAGGAAGACGTTCGGCTTCGGCGGCACCAGAGAGAGGGCCGCGGCCGAGGCCGGGATCGTCAGCATCCAAAGGACCGCCGCGCAGGCGAGAGCCCGCCTAAGCGTCTTGAAGGACATCTCCCATTCTTCGCGGTTCCACTCCAAGTGCCTGCGCATCCTCCGCCCCTCGCTCGCTGACCATCGAGACCTCCATCAACTCGGCCTCCTCCCAGGTAGCGAACACGGCCTCGCCGGCGATGGAGCGGAGGGCGATCAAACTGGCGCGCACCAGCGGCAGCGGCATGTGGACGAGCGGTCGCGGACGCCCGGCGATGCGGCCGACGAGGTCGGCCATCTGGTCGTAGGTGAGCGTCTCCGGGCCGGCGAGCTCGTAGCGGTGCGTGCCATCCTCCGCCCCGCGCTCCCGCTCCAGCGCCCCGACCACGCAGCGCGCCACGTCGGCCGCCCAGATCGGCTGGAAGCGGGCCTGCCCCTCGCCCGAGACCGGCAGCACCGGGAGGAAGGAGAAGCGCCGCAGCAGCGTGATCCAGGGATCGGTGCGGTCGTAGACGATCGAGGGAGCGAAGACGGTCGTCTGCAGCGGCGAGGAGAGGACCGCCTGCTCGGCCAGCCACTTGGCGCGGAAGAAGCGGGTCCGCTGCGCCGCCTGGGCGTCGAGGGCGCTGAAGAAGTGAAGGCTCTGCACGCCGCTGCGCTCGGCCGCCCGCAGCAGCCGCACCGTCGCCAGGCCGTTCAGCTCCTCGATCAGCTTCGGCCGCTGATCGCGGATCGAGGCCGCCAGATGGATCACGGTGTCGACGCCGCGCAGCGCCTGGCGCACCAGGTAGGGGTCCGACATCTCGCCCAGATCCCCGAGCGCGATCTGCACGTCGACCCGCCGTGCACCCAGTTTGCGCGGCTCGCGTACCAGGCAGCGCACCTCCTCGCCGCGCTCCAGCAGCAACGGCAGCAGGCGCGACCCGACGCTTCCGGTTGCCCCGGTCAACAGCAGCACGACCGCATCATCCCTAAAATGACCGCTCGCGCTTGGCCGGGGGCCCCCGGCGGGCACCCGGAAAACGAGCTTTAGGAGACCCTTCGAAATGACCTACGTCATCGCCGAGCCGTGCATTGGCCAGAAGGACAACTCGTGCGTCGAGGTTTGTCCCGTCGATTGCATCCACCCGACGCCTGACGAGGCCGATTACGACAACGTCGAGCAGCTCTACATCGACCCCGATGAGTGCATCGACTGCGACGCCTGCGTCGAGGCCTGCCCGGTGGACGCCTGCTTCGCCGAGGATCAGCTCCCGGCCGAGTGGGCCAAATACGCCGAGATCAACGCCAACTACTTCAAGAACCAGGCTGCTTAGTTGTTAGGGGAGGGCCGGTACCCCCTCCCACAGAGACCGTCGCGCAGCTGATCGTGCTGCTGGGCGCCGATGTGGTCTCGGGAGCCTCTGTGGGAGGGGGTACCGGCCCTCCTAGCCATCGTTTTGGGTCACCTGGGAGCTGACTTAGTAGCCCGTGGGGTGCCTGGTGGTGAAGGGGCCGGTAGCCGCTGCACGTAGGGATTTGTGCCACCTTGGGCCGGTGCCGCTGGTGTTGCCTGCCGTGTCCCAGCGCAGGCCGGCGATCACCGCGTAGGCGTGGCCGCCGTTGGCGTAGACGGTGATCCAGCGCCCACGGCCGGCGCTGCCCCAGCTTTCCATCGGGCCGGAGGGGAGGGGGCTGGTGAGGAAGCCGCCGCCGTGGAGGGCGAAGCTGACCGCGCCGGAGCAGTCGTAGCCGCTGTCCCAGAAGCGGGCGTGGCCGCCGCCGTAGACGTAGGGCTTGGTGCGGATCTTGTTCGCCGCGGCGATCACCTTCTTCACCGCCGCCGGCGCGTTTACCGGCGGGATCGCCCGCCCGTTGACGAGCATCGCCTTGCCGGGCGGGCCGGTTTCTTCGGTTGGCGCTTCGACTTCCGGGGTAGTGGAGGCGACACCGCCTGGAGGGATCGCCTGAGCCGGTCCGGCCACGGCCAGTGAGGCCGCTACCAGGGCCAGTACCGCGATGAGAATACGAAGGGCGGGCGTTTTCCGGGCCGCCCCAAGGGCCATCTGCATCTAGTCACTCCTCCTTCGTCGGCCGGCGGGGTTAGCTGACGGGCTGGCGCTGAAGGAGCCTGCGCCCCCACCTGTAGGTGGGCTCGCCCCAGGAACTTGGTTCCCCCGCTCCCCGGCATCTCTTAGCCGGGGATTAGGCGTTTATGTGCAAACCCTAACGTAGGAGAGGGCCGGAAGTTTCGGATTCCCGTGTGCGCTTGGTCACGCAGGAACTACTGGACGACCGGCAGCGGCGTGCCGCTGACCGGCGGCGCTTCGGCGGCGGCCGGCGTCGACTGCAGCACCGGCAGCTCCTGCGGCGTCGCCGCGACGATGCCCCGCGCCGCCTGGCGGATCGCCTGCGAGGCGGGGGAGTCGGGATCGTCGTTGACCAGCGGCGAGCCGCCGTCGGCGTGCTCGCGCAGCGGCTCCGACAGCGGCACCTTGCCGAGCAGCGGCACGTCGAGTTCGTCGGCCAGGATCTGGCCGCCGCCCTCGCCGAAGATCGTGAAGCGCTCCCCCGTCGGGGTCGTGAAGCCGGACATGTTCTCGATCACGCCGAGGATCTCGAGGTCGAATTTCTGTGCCATCTGCGCCCCGCGCCGCGCCACCGATTGCGCCGCCGGCTGCGGGGTCGTGACGACGACGAACTTCGCCTGCGGCAGGAGCTGCGCCAGCGTCATCGAGACGTCGCCGGTCCCGGGCGGCAGGTCGAGCAGCAGGTACTCGAGCTCGTCCCAGGCGACGTCCTCGAGGAACTGCTGGATCGCCTTGTGCAGCATCGGCCCGCGCCAGACGACCGCCGAGTTGTCCTCGACGAAGAAGCCGATCGACATCACCTTGACCCCGCTCGGCGAGTCCAGCGGCAGGATCTTGCGCTCGCCGTTGACCTCCGGTTTGCGGTTGACCCCGAGCATGCGCGGGATCGAGTAGCCGTAGACGTCGCAGTCGAGCGCTCCGGCCGGGTGGCCTTCGGCGGTCAGCGCCGCGGCCAGGTTGGCGGTCATCGTCGACTTGCCGACCCCGCCCTTGCCGGAGGAGACGCAGATCACGTTCTTCACCTTCGCCAGCGCCCCCTGCGGCAATTTGCCGCGGCCCAGGGTCTGCTGCAGCCGGCCTTTCTCCTCGTCGGAGAGGACGTCGAAGCCGACCGCGACCTCGGTCACGCCTTCGAGCTGCATCACCTGCGCGGCGACGGCCTGTTCGAAGTGCGAGCGGATCGGGCAGCCGGCGGTGGTCAGCGAGACGACGACCTCGACCCGGCCGCTCTCCTTGACGTCGATCGAGCGGACCATGCCCAGCTCGACGATCGAGCGCCGCAGCTCGGGATCGATGACGGCGCGAAGTTTCTCGGTGATCTGATCTTCGTTTGGAAGTGGCATCGATTCGATTCTAGGGGGGGGAGAGTTTCCGCCGCCCCAGCCCTTGGTTCCTCCGTACGCAGTCGAGCGAAGGAGGACCTATGTCTCAGACCAGAATCGTCGTCGGAAGGATCGTCGCCCTCGGAGTGCTGCTGGCGATGAGCCTGCTGCTGCTCGCCGCCGCGAAGGCGAGCGCCGGCAAGTACCAGGTGGCCCAGTGCGGCTGGTACGTCGGCGCCGACGCCAGCTGGGCCGACACCACCGGCGGCGCCAAGTTCCGCTCCGACGCCTGGTGCGTTCCCCCCGCCGGCGCCGATCCCTTCGACGGCGCCCACCTGAAGAGCCTCACCCGCGACGGGCAGGGCACCGTCTCCGGTACCCGTTTTGCCCGCTGGCGCTGGACGGCGCCGCCGACCACCGGCATCTCGCAGGTGCACGGGACCTGGTGGCACGCGCTCCACGAAGGGATCGAGCAGCGGCTCGGCGGGGTGGGCGGCGGCGGCGACTTCACCCCCTTTCTCTCCGCTGCCACCACCGACACCGCGCCGCGCGAGTTCACCAAGGGCTTCCCGTCCCCGGTCGCCGCCTTCGAAGACCGGCTGCTCTGCGCCCGCGGCGAAGACAAGTGGTGCTCGCTGGAGCAGAGCTCGTGGTCGGCGCTGCGGGCGCTGACGATAACCGTCGACGATTCGACGCCGCCCGGGGCGTGGATGACCGGCGGCGACCTCCTCGACGGCGGCTGGCGCCGGGGCTCCCAGTTCGTCGCCGTTGCCGGCTTCGACCACGGGGCCGGGGTCCGTTACGGCGAGACCAGGCTCGACGGCGCCCAGGTCGGCTTCACCGAGTACCCCTGCGACAAGGTCTCGGTCGGGGGCGAGTGGAGGGGGACGCGGATGCAGCCCTGCCTGACCCAGGTCTCCGGCACGCACACCATCGCCACCACCAGCTTCAGCGACGGCCCCCACACCGTCGTCCACTGCACCACCGACTTCGCCGGCAACAGCGCCTGCGCGCCCTCGCGCACGGTCCTGATCGACAACAACCCACCGGCGCACCCGCGCTCTCTGCAGGTCGTTGGCGGCGAAGGCTGGCGGCGGGTCAACGACTTCGACCTGCGCTGGGACAACCCCGACCAGGGACCGGCGAGCCCGATCGGCGCCGCCCTCTGGCGGCTGACCAGCTCGAGCGGCTACGACACCGGCGTCAGGACCGCCGCCGGCCGCGACCGGCGGACCCTCTCTGACGTCTCGGTCCCGGGCTCCGGGACCTTCTCGCTGCAGCTCTGGTTGCGCGACGAAGCCGGCAACGACGCGCCGAGCTCGGCGGTGACGGTGCCGCTGCGGCTCGACGGCGCCAAACCCGCGGTCGCCTTCTCGACCGAGGATTCCGCCACCCAGGTGACGGCGGACGTCGCCGACGAACATTCCGGCCCCGCCTCCGGCGAGATCCTCTACCGCCGCGTCGACGTCGCCGACTGGACCGAGCTGCCGACCAAGCTCGTGCCCGGCAAAGCGCCGGGCAAGGCGCGCCTGGTCGCGCCGCTGCCGGAGCTCGGCTACGGCACCTACGTCTTCCGGGTCGACGCGGTCGACGCCGCCGGCAATACCGCCTCGACCAGCCTGCGCGCCGACGGCACCCAGATGGCGATCCGCAAGGAGCCGCCGCCCCCGGTCGCCAGGGCGGTGCCGCTGACGAAGCCGCAGGCCCAGCCGAAGTCAAAGGCGAGGCTGTTCGCCCGGCTGCGCGGCGGCCACGGGCGCGGCGACTCGCTCACCGTCCCGTTCGGCGCCCCGGCCCTGCTCAGCGGCCGCCTCATCCGCGCCGACGGGGCGCCGCTGGCCGGCCGCGAGCTGCGCGTCGTCTCGCATCCCTCTCACGGGGCGCTGGCGCCGATCGCCGCGCAGACGGTGAGGACGGGGGACCAGGGCGGTTTCGAAACCCGCCTCCCCGCCGGACCCTCGCGCCGGGTGACGGTGATCTTCGGCGGCGACGAGGCGCTGGTGCCGGCCCGGCGCCCGGCGCTGGAGCTGCGGGTGCGCTCCGGCCTCTCGCTGCGGGCGGTGCCGACCCGCCTGCGCACTGGCCAGGCGGTCCGCCTCGGCGGCAGGGTCAGGAGCGCCGGGGCGCCGATTCCCCGCCGCGGCAAGCTGGTCGCGATCCAGTACCTGGAGCAGGCGACCCACCGCTGGCGCCCGGTCCTCGTCACCCGCACCGACCACCATGGCCGCTACCGCGCCCACTACCGCTTCCGCTACGTCAGCGGCAGCGCCTCGATCCGGCTGCGGGCGACGGCGCTGGCGGAGGAGCGCTGGCCCTACGCCCCCGGCTTCTCGCCCCCGCTCACCGTCAAGGTCCGGGGGTGAGGGCCGTGGGGACGTGCCTGGCACACTGCGCATCTCTGCGTCCTCGGCTTTGCCCTTGCAACCAGCAAAGGCGGCAGCCTGCGTCCTTGATCTGCTTGGCCAGGCACGCCCCCAGTCGCACACGGCCATGCAATCGATCATCTAGGCTCCGCGCCATGTCGCAAGCGACTCTCCACACCAGCGCCGGGGCGATCGTGCTCGAGCTTCACGACGAGGACGCGCCGAAAACCGTCGAGAACTTCCGCAAGCTCTCCGCCGAAGGCTTCTACGACCAGCTCGTCTTCCACCGGGTGATCCCGGACTTCATGATCCAGGGCGGCTGCCCGGAAGGCACCGGGCGCGGCGGTCCGGGCTACACCTTCGAGGACGAGATCAACGACCACAAGGTCGTCCGCGGGGCGCTGGCGATGGCCAACGCCGGGCCCGACACCAACGGCTCGCAGTTCTTCATCGTCACCACCGGGGCGGCGCCCTGGCTCGACGGCAAGCACACCGTCTTCGGCGAGGTGATCGACGGAATGGACGTGGTCGACTCGATCGAGTCGGTCCCGACCGACGCTTCCGACAAGCCGGTCGATCCGCAGACGATCGAACGGGTCGAGCTCGACGAGGGTTAGGCGGTCGGAGGCTCGTCGGAGGTGCGCCGCTCGCGGCGCGCCTCCTGCCGCCGCTTGATCCCTTCGCCGGGTCGCCAGAGGCTGACCAGGCCGGCGACGAGGGTGACGAGGAAGATCTGGCCGATCATCATCTCGAGGCCGGAGATCATCCGGCCCGGTTGGCCGCCCGGCACGAGGTTGCCGTAGCCGGTCGTGGTCAGCGTCGTGTAGCTGAAGAAGAGGAAGTCGCCGCCGGCCGGGTGGGGATGGCCTTCGAAGAAGGTCCCGCTCTGCACCCGCTCGACGAAGCCGTAGACGAAGGTGAAGAGAAGGCCGAGCACCGCGTAGACGCTGAGCGCGCCGAGGATCGTCCGCGAGCCGACCCGTTCGGAGGTGACCACGCGCTGGAGGACGGCCCCCATCGCCACGGTCAGCAGGGCGACCTGGACCACGGTGGCGACGTTGAGCCAGAACCTGTCGCCGCTTGCCGCCCCGATCGCCGCCAGCAGGATCGTCGCCCCCGATAGATAGAGAGCCGAGCGGACAAGCCGCGGCCGCGCGTGGGCGCTGGTCAGAGCGATCACCGAGGTGGCGCTGGTGGCGAGGCAGAGGATCACCGACTCCCAGCCGCGGTTGGCGAGCAGTGAGGCCAGCACGTAGGTGAGCAGGACAGAGGCGAGGACGAGGCCGAAGGCGTCGCGGACGCGCTCGGCGCGCTCTAGCCAAGACTTGCGGCGGCGCTCGCGCCTGGCGACGGTGCTCATCTCAGCTCCGTTCGGGCGGCACGGCTGCATTCCTCTCGAAACTCCATTAGTACCCAAGTGATACCGTTTACGAGCAGAGGCGTGACGGAGGCGTCGGGGGTGGGTCACGCGCTGTCGAGGAAGGCGAACTGGTCATGGTGGGCAACGATGCGTTCTTGGCGACGGCTGCAGTTCTCGTAGGCATCGCTGCGCTGGCCTTTGCCTCCAAGCAGTATTTCGATGCGCGAGCGACCTTGGACTCGCTCGAAACGTCGACCTCTTCGCTCGATGACGTATCGGGCAGGCTTGAGGCCGTACAACAGTCGATCTCGACGAGGATGGTCGGGAATTTCCCCGAGTTCATCGAGGAAATCGTCGACGTCCTGAAAGGCGCAAGGAAAGAGGTGTGGATCCTCTGCGACATTCCGGGCTACGGAATGATCAGCTCGCCCGCTTTCTTTCCGCGCTACCTCGAACAGATCCAGATCAAGAGCCTGCGCATGCCCGTCCACATGGTTACCTCCCGTGGTCCCCTGGCGGATAACGCCCGAAGGCGGATCAACCAAAGTGGGTGGGAGGCCTATTCCCGCCGGTACGAAGAGGGGATCCGGGCGATGATGGAGCAGTACCACGACGACGCCGAGCCGGTAGATGAGCTGACCTGTGACCGGTATGTCGAGTGCCTGAACGAGGCGCAAGAGAAGATCGTCCGGCGCATGGATCCAGAGACTCGGAACGTACACGTAACCGACACCAACTCGATCGTCCCGCTGCTGTTTTGGGTTGCTGACGGGGTCGACGCGGTCTTTGCGCTGACCAGCTACACCAAGCAAGCTCGCGAGGTTGGCTTCCGCACCAGCGACCGCGGCCTGATTCAGGCGCTAATCGGCATCTGCAACAGATACCGAGACGAGGCGGCTCTCCCTCCGGGGACCACCTAGCCGCCGGCGCCGCGCTGGAGCGGAGGGGGTGGGATTCGAACCCACGAGACGCCTTTCGACGCCCAACGGTTTTCAAGACCGCCGCATTCAACCGCTCTGCCACCCCTCCGGAATGGTCGGGCAATGCTAGAGCGAAATAAAGGTCTGGTCCGCGTACCTGATTGGATTCTCGGGTGCGCCGTCTGCTGATTCTCGCGTCGGCGATGATCTTCATCGACGTCGCCTTCTTCGCCGCGATCGCTCCGCTGCTGCCGGAGTACGTCGACCAGCTCGGGCTCAGCAAGGCGGAAGCGGGGATCCTCTCGGCCGCCTACGCGGCCGGCACCCTGCTGGGGGCGCTACCGGCCGGCCTCGTCGCCAGCCGGATGGGTCCGCGCAAGACCGTGATCCACGGCCTGCTCCTGCTGGGCCTGGCGAGCCTCGTCTTCGGCTTCGCCGACCAGATCCTCCTGCTCGACGCCGCCCGCTTCATCCAGGGGATCGCCGGCGCGTTGATCTGGTCCGGCGCCCTTACCTGGCTGATCACGACGGCGCCGGAGGAGAAGCGGGGCTCGATCATCGGGACTGCCCTCGGCACCGCCGTGGCGGGGGCGCTGCTGGGGCCGGCGCTGGGGGCCGCCGCCGGCTCGATCGGCACCGAGCCGGTCTTCAGCTCGGTCCTGGCGATCACGGTCGTGCTCGCGATCGCCGCTTCCAGGCTGCCGGAGACGCGGGCGCCGGAGACGCAGACCCTGGGCGAGGTGATGGCGACGCTGGTCAGCCGGCCGGTACTGGAGGCCGCGGCCTTCGTCGCCGTGCCCTCGGTGATGTTCGGCGCGATCGAGGTCCTGGTGCCGCTGCGGATCGACTCCTTCGGCGGCAGCCACGGCGTCATCGCCGCCGGGTTCATCGCCGGCGCGGGGCTCGAGGCGATGCTGGCGCCGCTGTCCGGCCGGATTTCCGACCGGGTCGGGCGGCGGCTGCCGTACGTCTCCGGGCTGGCGGTCTGCGCGGCGGCGATGATCGCGATCGCCACCGTGGCCACGCTCGCCGGCGTGCTCGCCGCCCTCATCGTCACCTCGCTCGGCGCCGGCCTCTGCTTCGCCCCGGCGCTGACGCTGATCTCCGACGTCGCCGAGGCCAGCAGCCTCCACCAGGGCTTCGCCGCCGGCCTCTCGAACATGGCCTGGGCCTCCGGGCAGGTGATCGGCGGCGTCGGCGGTGGCGTCGTCGCCAGCCTCACCGGCAACGCCGCGCCGAGCCTGGCGATTGCGCTGCTGCTGGCGCTGACCGTCGTCTACGCCTACCGCACGATGGACCCGGGCGCGGAGCCGAGCCCGGCTTCGGGTTAGGCTCGCGGCATGTCGCGGAAGACGCGAGCGGCGGCCGGCGAGTGGGTCAACTGGGCCGGCGACCAGTCCTGCCGGCCGGCGCGGATCCTCCGTCCGCAGAGTCGGGAGGAGCTGGCGGAGGCGATCGGCGCCGCCGCGGCGGCGGGCGAGAAGGTGCGGGTGGCCGCTTCGGGCCACTCCTTCACCGAGGCGGCGCTGACCGGGGGGACGATGGTGCGGGTCGAGGCGCTGAGCGGCGTCGAGGACGCGGACCGGGCCTCGGGCCTGGTCCGGGTCGGCGGCGGCACCGTGATCGCCGACCTCAACGATGAGCTCGCCGGGCTCGGCTTGGCGATGGAGAACCTCGGCGACATCGACCGCCAGACGATCGCCGGCGCGATCTCGACCGGGACTCACGGGACCGGGGCGCGGCTCCGCAACATCTCCGCTCAGGTCGAGGGGATGGAGCTGGTCCTCGCCGACGGAAGCGTCCGCCACCTGAATGCAACCACCGATCCCGAGCTGCTGCGGGCGGCGCGGGTGGGGGTGGGGGCGCTGGGGGCGATCTCGGCGGTCACCCTGCGCTGCGTCCCCGCCTTCACCCTGTCGCGGGTCGACGCGCCGCACCCGCGCGAGGAGGTGCTCGACAGCTTCGGCGAGCGGGCCGCCGCGCACGAGCACTTCGAGCTCTTCACCTTCCCCTACTCGGACCTGGCGCTGGTGCTGGAGCGCAACCGCAGCGAGGAGCCGCCGCGGCCGCGCGGGCGAGCGGCGGCCTACCTCAACGACGTCGTCCTCGAGAACTGGGCGCTGGAGGCGCTCTCGTCGACCGGCAAGGCAATCCCGCGCCTGATCCCGGCGCTCTCGCGGCTCGCCGGCCGGCTCGCTTCGGGCAGCCGCACCAGCGACCGCAGCGACCGCGTCTTCGCCAACGAGCGGCGTGTCCGGTTCACCGAGATGGAGTACGCGCTCCCGCGCGAGCACGGGCCGGAGGCGGCGCGGCGGGTGGTCGAGTGGGTGCGCTCGAACCGCTACCCGGTCTTCTTCCCGATCGAGATGCGGGTCTCCGCCGGCGACGACGCCTCGCTCAGCCCCGCCCACCAACGCGACACCGCCTACGTCGCCGTCCACCAGTACCGGGGGATGGAGTGGCGCCCCTACTTCGAAGCCGTCGAGGCGATCATGGACGACTACGGCGGCCGCCCCCACTGGGGCAAGCGCCACTTCCAGACCGCCGCGACGCTGGCGCCGCGCTACCCGGCCTGGGAAGAGTTCCAGCGCGCCCGCGACCTCCTAGACCCACAGCGCACCTTCGCCAACGAGTACACCGACCGCGTCCTAGGCCCCTAATCCGAACTGCATCAACTTAACCACCTGCTGGGTAGTCAAGTTGATGCAGTTCGGCAGCTACAGGAACGCTTTGCCTTCGCCGCGGTAGGTAGGGACCTCGTCGACAATCGCGTCGCCTTCGACGAGGTAGAGGGTGTCGAAGCGCTCGCAGAGCTCGCCGGCTTTGGCGTGGCGAAGGTAGACGCGGTCGCCGACGCCGAGCGAGCCGGCCGGCTCGCCGAGCAGCGGCGTCTGCACCTCGCCGGCGCCCTCCTCGTCGTCGAACCGCAGCCCCTCCGGCAGCCAGGGCGCGGGCAGGCGACCGGGGTTGCCGGGCCCGGAGGCGAGGTAGCCGCCGCCGAGCGCCGTCGCCACCCACTCCGAGGGCTTGCGGGTGACCGGCAGGGCGAACGCCGCCGCCGGGGTGAGGCTGAAGCGGCTGTAGTGGTCGAAGAGGACCGGGGCGTAGAAGCCCGAGCCGGCGGTCACCTCGGTCACCGCCTTCTCGGCCGCGGTGAATTCGAGGCTGCCGGTGCCGCCGCCGTTGACGATCTCCAGCTCGACGAACTCGCCGAGGGCGGCGACGACCGCGCCCCGCCGCTCGGCGATTTCGGTTGCCGAGCGCTTCTGCATGAAGCGAATCGCGGCGCCGCGCAGGCGCTGGCCCGGCGGCAGGTCGCCGACCCCGGAGATCTGCCCCTCGTAGGCCATCAGCGCGTCGAGTTCGATCTGCGGCCGCTTCTCGATCTCCCGCGCCAGCGCCACCGCCTGTTCGACCGTGTGGATCGGCGAGCGCTTCGGGCCGATCTTCACCCGCCCGCCGAGCCACCACCAGCTCGCGTCGACGTCGATGCAGACGCGGATCGGCGGCGCCCCCTTGCCGAGCACCGACTCGATCATCTCCAGGTGCTCGACGCAGTCGACCATCACGATCGGCGCCCCCTCAGGATTCGCCGCCGAGCGCAGCGCCAGCTCCTCCAGCGCCCCGACGTCCGCGGTCGGGTAGGCGAGCAGCAGATCCTCGAATCCCTGCTCGGCCAGCCACAGGGTCTCCGGCAGCGTGCAAGTCATCAGTCCCCGGAACCGCTCCTCCCGACCGAGGATCGCCTCCAGCAGCGCCCGGCAGCGGATCGACTTCGAAGCCACCCGCACCGGCTTCCCCGCCGCCCGCTCCAGCATCGCCTCCGCGTTCGCCCACATCGCCTCCAGGTCGACGAAAGCAAACGGCGCCTCGACCTCCGCGAAGACCCGCTCGTAGCGCTCGTGGGACTGCGGAGGAGGGACGGGCACGGCGCCAGCCTATCTCCGCGATTCCCCGTCAATACCTACAATCGGTCGAAGCGCTGCGGCGCGCGTGGAGAGGTGGCCGAGTGGCTGAAGGCACTCGCCTGCTAAGCGAGTAGGGGGCGCAAGCTCTCTCGAGGGTTCGAATCCCTCCCTCTCCGCCTTCGGGGCGGTCGTATCCTTGTTCTGTGCGACGTTGGCTAGCTAATCGGCTCGTGGCTCTGCTCGACTCGCTCCTCGGCGCGGTCATCTTCGCCGCCGCTGCCACCCTGCTGCCGGTTTCGCCCGCGGTCCGGGCGATCGTTCTGGGGGCGCTTCTCCTATGTCTCTGGTTGGGCGTGGAGAGAAAATGGTCGTTGCCGTTGCCTGGCTCGGGTTCCTCGAGCGGTCAGCTCCGAAGGGCGATGGGACGCTTGCTGTTTCGCGTCAGGCTCTCGTTGATGCTGAATTCGCCGCTCGCCTCCCCGACGGCTTCCCCTGCCCTTTCCGAGGTCGGGCTGGATCGGATCGAGATCGACCCGATGGAGATCGAGATCGATCCCAGGGAAGTCAAGAGCGAACCTCGCGAGTCGATCCCCCCGCCACCGCCGCCACCCCCACCGAGTAGTCGAGTGGTGGTCTCGCCGCTCGCCATTTGGGAGCAGAGCGGCTACCCGGTCTCCGGTGTCGCCGGACGGCCGGCGCTCCCGGGATTAGGGCTCAACGATCCCTGCTGGTGCGGTAGCGGGAAGAAGTACAAGAAGTGCCACGGCGCCTGAGCGTCCGGATTCCCCTGCCGCCGCGCCGGTCTGCCGCCAGGCCCTGCGTCTAGTCTCAGCTACATGGACGCGCGCAAGGCCCCTGATGCCCACCTCGGGCGCCGCACCAAGATCATCGCCACGGTCGGGCCGGCGAGCTGGCAGCCGCCGGTGCTGGAGCGGCTGGTCGCGGCGGGGGCCGACGTATTCCGGCTCAACTTCTCCCACGCCGGGCCCGAGCGGCAGGCGGAGACGATCGCGGCGATCCGGGCGGCGAGCGAGCGGGTCGGCCGCGAGGTCGCGATCCTCGGCGACCTGCCGGGGCCGAAGCTGCGGATCGGCTCGCTGCGCGGCGACGTCGCCGAGCTCGAGACCGGGATGCACGTGACGCTGACGCCGGAGCAGGTCGAGGGCGACGAGGACACGATCCCGGTCCAGTGGTCCGGGGTCGCCGACCTGCCCGAGGACCAGCTCGTCTACCTCGCCGACGGGGCGATTCGGCTGCGGGTCGGCGACAAGGAGAACGCCGGCGTCGGCGCCGACGTCGAGGTGGGAGGGACCCTCTCGTCCCACAAGGGGATGAACATCCCGGGCGGCGCCGACCTCCCGGCGACCACCGGCACCGACCTCGGCTGGGTCGAGTTCGCGGTCGAGAACGGGGTCGACCTGCTGGCGGTCTCCTTCGTCTCCACCGCCGCCGACCTGGAGCCGGTCTCGGCGCGCCTGAAAGAACTCGGCTCGCGCATCCCTGTGATCGCCAAGATCGAGCGCCAGCAGGCGGCGGAGAACATCGAGGAGATCGTCCGCGCCGCCAGCGGCGGGATCATGGTCGCGCGCGGCGACCTCGGAATCGAAGTGCCGCTGGAGCAGCTTCCGGTCGAGCAGAAGCGGCTGATCCGCGCCGCCGGCAAAGTCTCGAAACCGGCGATCACGGCGACGCAGATGCTGGCCTCGATGGTGACCGCGCGGCGCCCGACCCGGGCCGAGGTGACCGACGTCGCCAACGCGATCTACGACGGGACCGACGCGGTCATGCTCTCCGAGGAGACCGCGGTCGGCCAGAACCCGGTCGAGGCGGTGGAAGTGATGGACCGGATCGCCCGCGCGACCGAGCCCGACCTCCCCTATAGCGAGTGGCTGTTCCGCCGCACCGACCAGGCGACGCAGGACGTCGCCGACTCGGTCGCCCAGAGCGCCGTCGGCGCCGTCTACCGGCTCGGCCTGAAGGCGGTCGTCGTGCCGACCAACACCGGTCGCACCGCCCGGCTCGTCTCCGCCCACCGGCCGAACGTTCCGGTGCTGGCGGTGTCCCCCTATATAGAGACGGTGCGGCGCGTCGGCCTCCTCTTCGGCATCACCGCCGCGCAGAGCGACTTCGGGACCGAGCTGCGCAGCCTGCTCGACCACTGCGCGGGCGTCGCCGGCCGCCACGGGATCGCCAAGCCCGGCGACCTGGTCGCGATCACCGCCGGGCTCGACGGGCAGGAACTGGGCACGAACCTGTTCGAGGTCCATAGGGTGCCGGAGCTATGAGCGCCCAACCCGCGGCCCGGCTCGAGCGCGAGGACGGCGGCCTCGCCGTGATCACCCTCGACAGCCCGCCGCTGAACCTCTTCGACCAGCGGATGATCGACGACCTGCGCGCGGCGATCGACGCGGTCGCCGCCGCGCCGCCGCGGGCGCTGCTGATCCGGGCCGAGGGGCGGGCGGTCTCCGGCGGCGTCGACGTCCACGTTTTCTCCGGGCTGACCCCGGAGCAGGGGAGCGCCCTCTGGACCGAGCTGCTGGAGATGATCGACAAGGTCGAACTGCTGCCGGCGCCGGTCGTCTTCGCCGCCCACGCGCTGACCCTGACCGCCGCCTTCGAGCTCTCGCTCGCCTGTGACCTGATCGTCGCCTCGCCGAAGGCGAAGTTCGGGCTGGTCGAGAAAGTGGTGGGGCTGACGCCGTCGATGGGCGGGACCCAGCGGCTGGCCGAGCGGGCCGGCAGCGGCCGGGCGCGCCACTTCGTGATGTCGGGCGGGATCTTCGACGCCGAGGAGATGGAGCGCTGGGGCGTCGTCAACCTGATCTTCGAGGACCACGACTTCGACGCCGCGGCGCGCAAGCTGGCGCAGGAGCTGGCGCAAGGGCCGACGAAGGCGCATGCGATGACCAAGCACATCCTCCGCCGCTTCCGCGAAGGCGGGATCCCGGCCGCTGACGACGCGGTGCGGACCGAAGCCGCCGAGCTGTTCGCGACCGAGGACCTGCGCAACGCCGTCCAGACCTTCCTCGAGCAGGGCGGCCCGGGCCACGCCGAGTTCCACGGCCGCTGATCCCGGTTAGGGTGAGCCGATGACCGACTTCGACCTGATCGCCAAAGGCATGAGCCAGGCGGTGCCGTTCGTCGGCCACCTCGGCCTCGAGATCACTGCGATCGGCGAGGGCGAGGCGACCGTCGTCATGCCCGAGCGCCCCGATCTGCTCAACCACGTCGGCTCCCAGCACGCCGGCGCCCTCTTCACCGCCGCCGAGACGGCATCCGGCGCGGCCTTCGTCGGCGCCTTCGCCGAGCGCATGGGCGAACTGACCCCGCTCGCCCGCAGCGCCGAGATCTCCTACACCAAGGTCGCCGAAGGCCCGATCACCGCCAAGGCGAAGCTCGGCATCGCCGCCGCCGAGGCCCACCAGACCCTCGACGCTGACGGCAAGGTCGAGTTCCCCTGCGAGGTCGAGCTCACGAACGCCGACGGCGACCTGGTGGCCGCCGCCAGCGTTCGCTGGCACGTCCGGATCAACCGGCCGGCCGCCGGTTAACCGGCCCTACTGCCAGGGCGGTCCCTGGGGGCAACGCCCGGGAATACGGAGACGACCGCCCACGAGATGGGCCATGTCTTCGAGAGCTACATGTGGAACCTGCGGTGGGAACGACGGCAGGGCACTGAATTCGTGCCGAAGATCTTCAGCCGCATCGCCTCGCCCGCGCCATCGGAAACCATCACCGGTTTCTACGGCTTCCAGATGAGCCCGGACCAGCACGCCGCGATCTGCCCGATGATCGACGAGATGGGGCAGAGGTACGAAGAAGAGAGCCAACTCGAGGAAGCTGACGCGAGCCCCTCGCACATGCGCTTTCGCCGCAACGACCCGATCGGGCCGCTCAAGCGGTAAGACGTTCGGCCGGCAGCCGCCGCGTCGACCAGAAGGACGCCAGCACCAAGAGGGCGGCGACGAGGAAGGCGAGCTTCAGCGCGTCGAGCTGGGCGTCTTCGTAGTGGGAGACGAGCGCGTCGGTCGTCCGCGGGCCGAGGCGCTCGGCCTCGGCGGCCGCCCGCACTTCGTCGGAGGCGACGAAGCTGCCGCCGGCGCTGAGCTGGACCTCGACCTGCTGCTGGACTCGGTCGGAGAGCTGCGGATCATCGGCGATATTGCCGGTGAAGGCGGTGATCAGGCCGGTGATCACGATCGCCCCGAGCAGCGCGGTCCCGAGCGAGGAGCCGAGCTGCTGGGCGGTGTACTGGAGGCCGCCGGCTTCGCTGCGCTGCTCGTCGCCGATCGCCGACTGGACGACGTTGCCGAGCTGCGAGACCACGAGGCCCATGCCGACCCCCAGCACCCCCATCGCGAAGAGGAAGGAGGCGTTGTCGAGCTCGGGCTCGATCGTCCCCAGCAGCAGTAGGGTCGAGACGAAGACGAGGGCGAGGCCGGTGCGGACCAGCGGCCGCGGCGCGAAGCGCGTCGCCAGACTCGAGCCGACGATCGCGCTGACGAAGAGGCCGACCGAGGTCGGCAGCATGCGGACGCCGGTTTCCAGCGCATCCAGGCCCTGGACGATCTGCAGGAAGAGCGGGATCGTGAAGAAGATCCCCATCAGGACGAGGTTCTGGGCGAGGAACATCGCCACCCCGCCCCGCAGCGCCGGGATCTTCAGCAGGTCGAGGCGCAGTAGCGGTTCTTCACCGCGGGTCTCGCGCCGCCGCTCCCAGCTGACGAAGGCGGCGAGAAGCAGGCCGCCGGCGGCGATCACGAATGGGGTCAGCGAGAAGCCGAACGGGGTGATCGGCGAGCTGCGGGGCTGCAGCCAACCCCAGTTGCTCGCCTGCAGGACCCCGAAGACGAGGACGGCGAGCCCGGCCGCCGAGAGGACGCCGCCGACCCAGTCGAGGACGGGTCGCTCCCCCTCGCTCTCCGGTTCGGCCATCAGCCGGGTGCCGAGGAGGATGCCGATCGCGACGACGACCTCGCCGACGAAGACGAGGCGCCAGGTGAAGTCGGTGGTGACCCAGCCGCCGAGGATCGGGCCGACGGCGATCCCGGCCCCGGCGACGCCGCCGAGGACGCCATAGGCGACGGCGCGGTCCTTGTCGCGATAGGTGCCGGCAACCAGCGCGACCAGTGCCGGCAGGACGAGGGCGGCGCCGATCCCCTCGAGGATCGACCAGCCGAGCATCAGCGAGGGGACGCTCCAGGAGGCGGCGGTCAGGCCCGAGCCGATCCCGTAGATGACCAGCCCGACGGCGAAGACGCGCCGCCGACCGTAGATGTCGCCGAGCTTGCCGCCGATCAGCATCAGCCCCGCCATCACCAGCGCATAGAGGGCGATCACCGCCTGGATCGTCGTCACGGTGGTGTCGAAGTCTTCGACGAGCTGGCTGATCGCCACGTTCATCACCGCCTGGTCGAGGACCATCAGGAACTGCGCCGCCGAGAGAACCGCGAGTACCGCCCACTTGGTCATCGCGCCAGCCTATGCGGCTGAGCGGGCGAATAAGGTTTGGATCGATGACCTCGACCGTTCCCGCCTCGGCGCCCGAGTCGAGCTCGTCAGCCCCGCCGCAGGCAAAGATGGTGCTGACGGCGCTGATCGCCGTCGCCGCGGTCGCCAACCTCAACCTCGCGGTCGCCAACGTCGCCCTGCCGGACATCGGCCAGGCCTTCGACGCCGGCCAGACCGGCCTCGACCTCGTCGCCGTCGGCTACTCGTTGGGGCTTGCCGCCTCGGTCCTGTATCTAGGAGCGCTGGGCGACGCCCACGGGCGCAAGGAGATGCTGCTCGCCGGCACGGCCTTGGCGATCCCGGCCTCGCTCCTCGCCGGCTTCGCCCCCTCGATCACCGTCCTCTTCTTCGCCCGCCTGCTCGGCGGCCTTGCCGCCGGGATGGCCTTCCCGACCACGCTGGCGCTGATCACCGCGCTCTGGAGCGGGCCCGAGCGGACGCGGTCGATCGCCCTCTGGTCGGCCCTGGGAGGAGGGATCTCGGCCCTCGGGCCACTGGTCTCCGGTGCCCTGCTGACCCAGTTCGACTGGGACTCGGTCTTCTTCGTCACCCTGCCGCTGGCGCTCGTCGCCCTCTACCTCGCCTGGCGCTTCGTCCCCGCCCACGTCAACGAGACCTCCGAGCCGGTCGACAACCTCGGCGGCATCCTCTCGGTGGCGATGGTCGCCGCCCTGGTCCTGGCGATCAACTTCGCGCCGGTGCCGGGAGCGAAGGCCGCGGCCGCCGGCCTTGCGGTGGTCGCCCTCGCCGCGGCCGTCGCCTTCGTCCTGCGCCAGCGCCGGGCGGCCTCGCCGCTCTACGACCTCGAGGTCGCCGGGCGCCGCATCTTCTGGGTCGCGGCCTGCGCCGGGATCATCGTCTTCGGCTCGCTGATGGCGGCGATGTTCATCGGCCAGCAGTACCTGCAGAACGTGCTCGGCTACTCGACCCTGGACGCCGGCCTGGCGATCCTGCCGGGGGCGATCGGCATGGTCATCGTCGCCCCGCGCTCGGCCCACCTGGTCGAGACCCGCGGCGCCCGCTTCACCCTCCTGGTCGGCTACGCCTTCTGCCTGGCGGGCTTCCTGGTGATGCTGCTGCTCTGGGACGAGAACGCCCAGTACTGGCACATCGGGCTCGGCTACCTGCTGATCGGCATCGGGGTCGGCTTCGCCGGCACCCCCGCCTCGCGCTCCCTCACCGCCTCGGTGCCGGTGCACCGAGCGGGCATGGCATCGGCGACGGCCGACCTGCAGCGCGACCTCGGCGGCGCGATCATGCAGTCGATCCTCGGCGCCCTGCTCACCGCCGGCTACGCGGCCGCGGCGAGCGCAGCCGTCGCCTCGGCCCCCCACGACGTCTCCACCAGCGTCGAAAACGAGCTGACGAAATCCTTCTCCAGCGCCGCCGCCGTGGCCGAACAGCACCCCCGCTACGCCGACTCGATCGTCGAAGGAGCCCGCGGCGCCTTCCTCCACGGCGACGCCTGGGCCTACCTGGCCGGCATCATCGCCATCCTCCTCGGGGCCCTCCTTGTGGCGACCCGCTTCCCGGACAGGGAGGGCGAAACCCACCTCCTGGCCGCTTACGCCGACCAGGACACGAACGCCGCCGGCCGCCCCGCGGGCGCGGGGGGCGAAGCTCAGTAGGGAAGCGCCTCGACCCAGTCGAGCGGCCGGCCGCAGAGCGTGGCGGCCCGGTCGACGCCGACCACCTCGACGCGGGTCTCGGCCGCGGTCGCGGCCGAGACGACCAGCGGGCCGAGGGGAAACCTTTCGCCGCCTCCTCCCGGCGCCAGCGGACTCTGCGCGGAGTAGGTGAGGGCGATCGAGTGGGAGCCGGCGCCGAGCTCGACGCTGCCCAGATCGCGGTACTCCCCGGCATGATCGAAGACCGGCCCTTCGCCGCCGACCTCACGGCCGTCGACTGCGATCATCACCTCGCCGCGGCTCGAGCCGCCGACCCACATACCGTAGGTGCCCGGGCCCGGGACGCTGAACGTCCCCTCGGCGGTCCCGTCCGAGCCAGGGGTCGCGTAGCTGCCGCCGCCGCCCGCGGTCCAGTCGGCCGGCAGCGAGAGGCGGCCGAGCGGGATCACCGTCGCCGCTGGCCGGATCGAGGCGGCGAGGTGGATCGCACCCGCGGTCCGGGCTAGCTCTTCGATCTCGGCGCAGCTCGGCGTCGCGGTCGGGTCGAGGGGTTCCCCCAGGGCCAGGTGCGCGAGCGGGGCGGGGGAGCCGCTCGCCTGCCAGACCTCGTAATCCGGTTCGGCTTCGCTCAGCTGGAAGGGAAGCGGCGGCCGGCTCGCCAGCGGCGAGCGGCGCAGCACCAGGGTCTTGTAGGGGAGCAGGCCGTCGAGCGCGAACTCGTCGACGTCGGCGGTGGCGCCGGTCTCCAGCGAGCGGCCCGAGCGCAGCGGCACCAGCCGCTGGCGCAGCTCACTCGCCCCTTCCGGTTCGGAGCCGCGGAGGAAGTGGCGGGCGCCGTACGGTTCGTATTCGGTCATCAGCGATGGCCCCTGGCCGTCGATCCGGTGGCCGATTCGTTCCAGCTGGGAGAGCCGCTGGTAGGGGGCCGGGAACTCCTCCCTGTAGGCGAGCGCGTTCGACCAGAGCACCCCGAGGGCGAGCAGGCCGAGCAGCACCCCGCCCTCGATCCGCAAGCCGCGCTCCCAGAGAAAGGCGGCGCCGAGGCAGGCGGTAAAGAGGACGGCCGCCGAGCAAGTGGCGAGCGCCTTGCCGCCCACCCAGGGGGAGCCGACGAGCACGAGGACGGCGGCGCCGCAGAGGAGGCCGGCGACGAAGGCGGCGGCGCCAAGCGAGCGCCGCCTCCAGATCGCCCCCAGGCCGACGGCGGCGGCGAGGAGCGCGACCGCGATCATGACCACCGTGGCGAAGGTGTCGGAGGGGTCGACCCGGAAGTCTCCGACGGGCCAGATCCCGACCCCCTGCCAAACCTTCAGCGGGCCGATCAGGTTGCCGAGCTCGCCGGGATCGGTGAGCGCGCTCGATTCCCGCGGCAGCAGGCCGGCGTCGATCAGCCAGGGAAGGGTCACCGCCGCGGTGACGGCCACGACCAGGCCGAGCCGGACGAGCGTCGCCGTCCCACTCCGGCGGACGACGAGGGCGAGCACCGCTAGCGCCAGCATCGGCAGCAGCCAGAGGGCGGCGCCGGCGGCGGTGAGGACGCCGAGCGTGGCGGAGGTGGCAAGCGCCAGCGGGATCGCCTCTCGCCAGGAGAACCCCGTGCGGGTGACGGCCGCCGGGATCAGGGCCGCGAGCAGCGCCAGCAGCAGCGCCGTCGCGATCTCCTTGACGCCACCCCACAGGTAGTACCCGAAGAGCAGCGCCGGCTGCGCCGCGAGGAAGGCGACCGCCGCCCGCAGGGAACGCCGCCGGACCAGTCCCTCCGTCAGCTGGTAGAGGCAGAGGGCGAGCAGCGCCGCCATCGTCGCCAGGTAGGGCTGGAAGATCCAGGCGGGGTCGCGGGAAAGGAGCCGCGAGCCGATCGCCAGGGGGGTGAAGGCGCCGATCGGGTAGCCGCTGCCGAGGTTGAACCGCAGCGTCGCCTCGTAGGTCGAGGGGGCGAGGCCGGAGAGGTCCCTGCCGTGGGCGGCGACGCGGTCGGTCAGCGCCAGCCAGGTGGCGGTGTCGTCGAGCTTGATGTAGCCGGCGAAGGTCGGTTCGCCGGTGAAGACGATCGGGGCCGCATAGACGGCGAAGACCGCGAGCGCGGCGCCGGCCGCCGCCTTCTCCCACCAGCCGCAGCCGCGGCCGAGGAGCAGGCCCGCTAGCGCGAGGACGACCGCCGCGGGCGCGGCAAGGGGGGCGAGCGCGCTGGCGATCGAGGCCATCTCGCCGACCAGCACCAGCACCGTGAACCCGACCGGGGCGAGCAGCGGCATGGGCAGGTCGAAACCCGCGAGACGCCGAACAAGCGCTCCGCAGCCGAGGCAGAGCGCGAGGAGCAGGAGTGGGAAGAGCAGCCAGGAGACGAGCATCGGCGCTCCGGGTGGAAGAGGTCAGCCGATCGGGATGATGGCGCCGGAGCGGATCAGCTCGAGGGCTTCGCCGCCCTGCGGGTCGTAGACCTCGACCTGCACGTCCACCCCCGGGAAGGCCATGTAGGCGCTGGTCGCTTTCGGGCTTTCCGCGTAGGCGGAGCCGTTGCCGGAGATGTCGACCAGGATCGCGCCAGGGGTCTGGGCGAGTTTGCGCAGGTTCGCCAGGGCGTCCTGCTCGTCGTAGCTGCCGACGGTGAGGAAGGGCTTCTTGGATTCGACCTCTTCGCCCTGGGGGAGGTAGCGGACGTAGGTCCGGCCTTCGTCGAGCCGCGAGACTTCGTATTCGACCCCGGCCCGCGGGCCCGCCCAGTAGACCGGGTAGCCGACGCCCTCCATCGCGCCGAGCAGGCCGGATTCCGGGACGACGGAGACGGTTTTCCCGGCGCTCTGCGCGCCCGCGGCCGGCGCCGAGGAGGAGGAGGAGTCGCCGCCGGAGGAAGCGATCAGCCAGACGACCAGGACGACCGCCAGGAGGACGGCGGCTGCGGCGGTCAGCCGGACCCGCTGCGGCAGGCGCTTGAGCTCCTCGAGCGAGGAGGGAAAGCGCGACGGGTTGTTCGAGGGCGGTTTCTCCACGATGCCGTTCTAGCGGCTGGCGGCCGCCCGGGTGGCTTCAGCCACCCGGGCGAAACGCCGCTTTCATCGCTGATCAGGCGCTGCAGATGGCGTACGCTTCGACGCCGATCTTCTGGCTCCCCGAGAGCGTGGTGCCGACGGTCGCGGTCGCTTTCCACGTGTTCGAGGCGCTCGGGTAGGTCTCCGTGAGCAACGCCGCGTTCGCCGGCGTGCCGGACCCCGCGGTGCTCACCCGCGCGCCGCCGCCGAGCAGCGTTTTGCCTGCCGGGCAGGTGGCGGTCGAGCTGACCTGCGTGCCCGCCACCGGGGCGTTCGCGGTCTGCACCGCGGTGCCGGTGACGATCTGGCTCGCGGCCAGCCCAGTCGGGCCGGTCGGGCCGGTGGCTCCGGTCGTCCCGGTGGTCCCGGTCGGACCCGTGGGGCCGGTGACCCCGGCGGTCCCGGTCGGACCCGTTGCTCCGGTGGCCCCGGTAGCGCCGGTCGGGCCAATCGGGCCCTGGGGCCCGGTCGGACCCTGGTCGCCCTGCGGACCCTGGGGACCGGTTGCGCCGGTCTCACCCGTCGGGCCGGTAGGCCCTTCAAGACCTTGCGGACCCTGGGGGCCGGTCACGCCCTGCTCACCCTGCGGCCCGGTCGGCCCGGTCGGGCCTTCGGGTCCCTGCGGTCCGGTTGCGCCGGTCTCGCCCGTTGCGCCCGTGGCGCCGGTCGGGCCCTGGTCGCCCTGCGGACCCTGGGGACCGGTAGCACCTTCAGCTCCGGTCGGGCCGGTGGGCCCTTCCGGGCCGATCGGGCCCTGCGGTCCGGTCGGGCCTTCAGCTCCGGTGGGGCCTTGGGCTCCGGTGGCACCGTCATCGCCTTTCGCTCCGGTCGGGCCGGTAGGCCCTTCAAGACCTTGCGGACCCTGGGGGCCGGTCACGCCCTGCTCACCCTGCGGCCCGGTGGCGCCGGTCTCACCCGTAGCGCCCGTCGCCCCGGTGGGACCCTGGTCGCCCTGCGGTCCGGTCGGCCCTTCGGCACCGGTGGCACCGGTCGGGCCCTGGTCGCCCTGCGGACCCTGCGGTCCGGTGGCGCCGGTCTCACCCGTAGCGCCGGTCGGGCCTTGGTCGCCCTGCGGACCCTGGGGACCGGTTGCACCTTCAGCTCCGGTCGGGCCGGTGGGCCCTTCCGGGCCGATCGGACCCTGCGGTCCCGTCGGGCCTTCAGCTCCGGTCGGGCCTTGGGCACCGGTGGCCCCGTCATCGCCTTTTGCTCCCGTCGGGCCGGTCGGACCCTGGAGCCCGGGCAGGCCGATCGGGCCAGTCAAGCCCGTGGCGCCGGCGGGTCCAGCCGGACCAGTCGGCCCGGTTGCCCCGGTGGCTCCCGTCGGGCCGGTCGCGCCGGTCTCACCCGTCGCGCCCGTCGGACCGGTGGCACCCGTCGCCCCGGTGGCACCCGTCGGGCCGGTCACGCCGCTGCTAGGACCAGGCGGGCCCTGCGGTCCGGTCGCGCCCTGGGGCCCCGTGGATCCTTGGGGACCGGTCGCGCCCTGGGGTCCCGCCGCGCCCGCGGGACCGGTCGCGCCGTTGGCGCCATTGGCTCCGGCCGTGCCCTGCGGACCCGCGGCTGCCTGTTTGCCGGAGCAGATCAGCTTGATCGCCTTCGCCTGGGCGCTCGCGTCGCTGGCGAGGAAGGCCTTCTTCACCGTCTTGCGGCAAGACCGTTCCTGCGCCGTGACTGCCATCGCGCTCGAGCTCCAGACGAGCGTCGCAAGCGCGGCAAGAGCCAGCGCCAGGATCGTTCTCGAAACCCTCTGCCGGACCCGGATCGGGGTCATCTACTTCCTCCTGCCTTTCGCTGACTTTGCTGCCAATCGTCCGAATTTCCGAGTTCGGGGTTGCAAATTCCGACTTTCAGACTGCGGAAGATTAGGGACGCACAGATCCTGCGCAATCCCCATTAATCGGGAGAGACTGGCTTTCTGGAGGAGATCGCTACTTAATTTTGATGGTACCCACCTCGAACATCTGTCAATCCCGCTCAAGTTCTCGCAGATGTACATCGGTTGAGTTCCGGTCGAGGTGCTCAAGTTGGGCGAGGGAGTGCCGACCGAGAACGAGTGACCTGCGGGCAAAATCAGCACGGCTTTCGCACCGCCTTTCTCCTCCTCGTCTTCGCCCTTTTCGGGCTGCTGGCCGCGCCCTCCAGCGAGGCTTCTCCGCGGGTCGAGGTCCTCGGGTCCCAAGAGGTCCGTTCGACTGTCGAAGGCTTCCTCGTCCCAGCCTTGCCGCGTCCGGTCAGGGTCCGCACCCTCCCTTGCCCCGGAGACCCGAGCGCCCAGGGTTGCCACAGCTCGAGCCGGCGGATGGACACCATCTGGCTCAATCCCGAAGCCGGTGGTCTAGACAGCGAGACGGTGGCTCATGAGATGGGCCACGTCTTCGAGAGCTACATGTGGGACCTCCGCTGGCGCCACGTCCAGGACAGCCAGTTCGTGCCCCACACCTTCAAGCGCATAGCCGCGATCCTCTTCGACGAGCCGGGGCCCGGCGTCCTCTACTCCACCGCCTGGAGCGAGCGCTTCGCCGAAAGCTACAGCGCCTGCGCGCGCTTCCCCCAGCTCACCGAAACCCTCGCCACGCACTACTGGGGCTTCGAAATGACCCCCGCCCAGCACGATCGCATCTGCCCGCTGATCGACCGCATGGCAAGCGCCTACGAAGAAGCCACCGCCTCGGATCCCGCCATCCTCGGCTCCGAACCGGTCTCCCACCCGCCGAGCCCCTAGAATCCCCTGCCCACGCCCTGCGCCTCAACGCGCAACCGTGCACCCCAAGCGCCTGTAGCTCAGTTGGATAGAGCGTCGGTCTACGAAACCGAAGGTCACAGGTTCGAATCCTGTCAGGCGCGTTCCTTGCTGTTCCTGCCTCGGATGGATGGATCGCGTGTCGACTTAGGTGCCCTATAGGGCCACTAAGTCGACACTCCCATCCGGCTAAGGGCGGCTACGGCCGCAGCCGGACCGGCAGCGTTTTCAACTGGTTGAGGAAGCCCGACTCGATGTAGACCGGGGCTCCCGCCATCTCCATCTCCGGGTAGCGGGCGAGCGTCTCTTCGAGCAGGATCTTCAGCTCGAGGCGGGCGAGGGCGGTGCCGAGGCAGAAGTGGCGGCCGCCGGCGCCGAAGGCCTGGTGCTCGGGGTTGCGGAGGACGTCGAAGCGGTCGGGGTCCTCGTAGCGGCTCTCGTCGCGGTTGGAGGAGGCGTACCACATCACCACCTTGTCGCCCTCTTTGATCTGCCGGCCACCCAGCTCGGTGTCCTTGGTGGCGGTGCGGCGGAAGTGGGCGAAGGCGGGGAACATCCGCAGCGCCTCCTCTACTGCGCTTGGGATGTGGGAGGGATCGTCGAGGAGGAGCCGGCGCTGGTCGGGGTTTTCCATCAGCGCCCGCATCGCGCTTGCGTAGGTCGACCGGGTGCTGTCGTTGCCGGCGGCGACGAGGAGGAAGAAGCCCATCACGATCTCGTGCTCCTCCAGCTTCTGCCCTTCGACCTCGGCGTGGACGAGGACGCTGGTGAGGTCGTCGGTCGGGTTCTCGCGGCGCTCGGCGATCATCGCGCTGCAGCGCTCGAAGACCTGCTGGATCGCCTGCTGGATCGTCGCCTCGACCTCGTCGACCGAGGGGCTGTAGTCGGGATCGTTGGCGGCCAGCGCCATGTTCATCAGCTCGGCCCAGGCGGCGTCGTCCTCCTCCGGAATGCCCATGAAGCTGCCGATCACCCGCGAGACGGCGGGCTGGGCGACGTCGGTGACGAGGTCGCAGCTCTCGCGCCCCTCGAGGCGGTCGAGCACGCGGACGACGATCCTGCGGATCTCTTCCTCGTGGTCGGCGATCCGCTTCGGCGTGAAGCCGGCCTGGAAGAGCGCCTTGATGCGGTCGTGCTTGGGCGGGTCCATGCCGATGAACATCGCCCGCGCCAGGTCGATCGGGAAGACCTCGTCGATCACGACCACGCCGCCGCGTTCGGAGGAGTAGGTCTGCCAGTCGCGGCTGACGGTGTGGACGTCGTCGGCCTTGGTCACCGACCAGAAGCCCTTGGCCTGGGGCAGCTCGGTCACCTGCGAGGTCCAGTGGACCGGGCATTCCGCCCGCATCCGCTTGAACAGCTCCAGCGGCGGCCCCTCCTCCCAGTGCTCGCGATCGAGGACGAGGGCGTCCTCGACGTCCCCTTTTCCGGCGGCGATCTCGCTTTGGTCCGGCACGCGGGGTGATACTGGCTGCCCAGCCAGTTTTTGTCAACCCCGCCTGACGACCTGCTCGATCAGGTCGGCTGCCTTCACCGTTCCCGGCACGCCCTGCAGCCGCTCCGAGGTCTGCGCCAGCCGTGCCGCCGGCGCCTCGTCGCCGAGCAGCCGCTCGATTGCGCCGGTCAGCTCCTCGCCGCTGTGGCCGTAGGTGTCGAGGCGGATGCCGAAGCCTGTCTCGTCGATCCGCTGGGCGTTGTCGTGCTGGTCCCAGAAGATCGGCAGGACGACCATCGGCTTGCCGAAGTAGAGGCACTCGGTGACGGTGTTGTTGCCGCCGTGGGTGATCGCGAGGTCGACCTTGGGGAGGATTTCGGTCTGGGGAAGGAACTCGGCGCCGGCCATGTTGGCGGCGAGCTCGAACTCGGTGTGCTGCGGCCCCTTCGAGACGATCACCCGGTAGGGCGCCTCGGCCAGCTCGGCGACCAGCGTCTCCATCAACGCGACGTCGGCGGAGCCGAGCGAGCCGAGGCTGAGGTAGAGCAGCGGCTCCTCGCTGTCGCGCAGCTCCTCCGGCAGCTCCCAGGCCGGGTCGGTGGCGCGGACGCTGGTCTGCAGGTTGTGCCAGGTAGGCCCGAGCGGCCGCGCCCGCCGGTAGTCGACCTCGTCGGGGTAGAGGTACATGTTCAGCCAGGGGCTCTCGTGGATGAAGTCGTCGGGAGGCAGCGGCGGCGCCCCGCGCTCCTGGCAGAACTCACTGAACGCCGCGTGCATCTTCCGGTGCGCCTCGCGGTAGGCGCCCCAGTACTCATCCCAGCCGCCGGTGTCGTCGCTCGGCAGCCCCGAGAACGGCGGCGGCACCTCGGGGTCCTTCATCTCGGTCGGGTTGCAGGACATGATCCGCGCCCACGGCCGGCCGCAGGCCGGCAGCGCCGGGAAGGCGACGACGTTGTCCTCGACGATCAGGTCCGGCTCGAGCTCGTCGACGATCTCCCGCAGCCGCTCGTCGACGTACTTCGCCCCGTCGATCAGCGCCTGGAAGGTCGGGGCGATGAAGTCCGCGAGCTGCTGCCGGGTCGAGGTGCGGAAGACCGGCGCGGTGTCGCGGATGAAGTCCTTCCAGAACTGGCCCGGCGCTTCCTCGGTCTCCGGCGGCGGCGTCAGCCGCATCAGCCGCTCCTCGAACCCCTGCGTCTCCAGCGTCCCCGCGAACGACTCCTCGACGATGAAGACGACGCGGTGGCCGCGCCGGCGCAGGACGTCGCCGATGCCGACACAGTTGTTGGTCGGCCCGAACGCCCCCTCGGGAAAGAAGACGACCGTCGAGCTCTCCTCGCTCATCCGCCCATTATGAGCAGCGCAGGGCGGCGCGAGGCCCCCGGAGGGGTCCGACTAGAGCTTGCGCTCGATGTCCTCGGCTTTGTCGCCGTGATGCTCTGCCAGCTTCCGCTCGCGCTCGGCGCGTTCGGCAGCTTCGCGCGACTCCAGCTCGGCCTGTTTGGCCTCCGCCTCGCGCTCTTGGGCCTCTTCCTCGCGCTGCTGGGCTTTCGAGGCGTGGGCCTCGGCCTCGCTACGGTGGCCGCCGGCCTGTTCGCGCAGGCGCATGCGCTCCAATTCGCGCCGTTTTTTCGCTTTCTGGGCGGACACGGCAACGAGCGCGAGGATGGCGATCCCGACGACGACGATGGCGATGATCAACACGGTTGACATGCTTCTTCAATAGCCCCGGCGGGACTTTGGTAAACCCACCCGATCCTATGGCCGGCGGCGCTTGCGGGCCCGCCACGCCTCCTCGAGCGGCCAGCGCCGCGACCACTCCAGGCTCGAGCCCGGGAAGCGGGTCGTCGAGCCCTCCGGCGGCTGGATCTCGATCAGCTCCTCGACCTCGAAGCCGCTCTCGCGCAGCAGCGCGATCAGCTTGCCGTGGGGGAGGTGGAATTCGACCGACTCGTCCTCGGGCCATTCGAACCGGTACATCCCGAAGTAGGGGCGCAGCAGGCGCTCGCCGGGCGGCTCGTTCTCGTCCTCGGGGTAGCAGAGCATCGCGAAGACCGAGTTGACGACGAAGACGAGCTCGCCGCCCGGGCGCAGCAGCCGGCTCGCCTCCGGGATCCAGCGGTAGGGATCGGCCCAGATGCTCGCCCCGTACTCGGAGATCGCGAAGTCGAAGCTGCCGTCGGGGTAGGGGACCTCCTCGGCATTGCCGTGCAGGAGCGGGAACTCGATCCCGAACTCCCGCTGGAAGCGCCGCGCCGTCTCGAGCTGCGCTTCGCTGTTGTCGATCCCGACCGGCTTGGCGCCTCGGCGGGCGAGCCAGGAGGAGACGTAGCCGGTGCCGCAGCCGAGCTCGATCGCGTCCTTGCCGTCCAGGTCGGCCGGAAGCAGGCCGACCTCGGATTCCGGCACCCGCCAGTTGCCCCAGCGCGGTTCTTCGGCTTCCCAGTCGTCGCGGCCGGCCTCGATCCACTTCGGGGCGTAGTCGTTCCAGAAGCGCCGGTTGCGGGCGACGTGCTCGGGCAGCTCGCTCATCCGGCCAGCCTACGACCAGCCGACAAAAGAGGCACCCGAGCCCGACCTGCGGATTTGCTTCAATCATCGGACCAGAGAAAGGAGGTGGTCCTAACTTGAATCACATGCTTGATGGGACTCTGGAGGTGCAGGGCCGCTAGGCGCCGCACTGGTTCGGGCGCCCGGCGGAATCCACCCCGGGCACCGGCGTTACGCAGGGAGCCGGGTCTTGTCCCGCTCGGTCGCAGTTCCCGCGTTCGTTTTCCATGCACCAGACCGGGGTCGCCGCAAGGCGGCCCCGGTGCTTTAGGGGGAGAGTGCGTCGAGCCCGTCGTCCGCTTCGCCGAGGAAGTGGGAGGCGATCCGCCAATGCCGCTGCAGCACCGGTTCGACCGTTTCCGAGCTGCAGCCGGCTTCCGAGACGCAGTCGCCCCAGTCGTTGGCCGCCTCGATGTAGCGGTTGAAGGCCTTCTCGGCCGGCGTGCCGACGGTGGCGAGGCAGTCGATCTCCACCCGCTCGATCGGGATCCTGCGGTAGGTCGAGCGGATGCCGCGGACCTCGGCCAGGTACTGGTCGAAGGTGACGCCGACCGCGAGCCGGCGACGCAGCGAGTCCATCGAGGCGACGAAGCCGCCGAGCCGGCTCTGGCAGGGCCCGGCGGCAGGCTGCTCGTGTTCCCTGCGCTCCGCAACCGCCTCCGCCGTGGTGGTGGTGATGGCGGGGCCGGAGACGGTGGGGTCGGTTACCGCGCTCGGGTCGGAGCCGCCACCGCCGCAGCCGCCGAGGGCCAGGACCGCGAGCAGGGCGCAGCCGACGAGTGGGAGCCGAGCGGCGGCGAGCACGGCGGCAGTCTACGTCGTGTAGAAACAGCTCTCGTGCGGCGAATCGGCAGCTTCGGGAAGGCGGCGGTGGGACTCCTGCTCGCGCTCGTCGCCATCGTCTCCGCGGCGCCGCCGGCCGCGGCCGCTCCCCACGTGCTGGTGGTCGGCGACAGCCTCGAGGAGCTCACCTCGCCCTATCTCAGCCGCTACCTCCCGGGCGTCGAACTCACCGTCAACGCGGTCGGCGGCTACAACAGCTTCCAGATCTTCGATCTCTTCCAGGAAAGCTACGAACCCTCCGACGACGTCATTGTCTTCGACGCCGGCACCAACGACAACCCGTCCTATCCGGAGATCCTCGCCGGCAACCTGGCCAAGGTCGCCGGCACCGTCGGCGACCGCTGCATGGTCGTGCCGACGATCCACGGCTTCACGGTCGAAGGCGTCGACAACACCGGCAAGAACCGGGTCGTCGCCGAATTCGCCGCCTCGCGGCCCGGCACCCAGGTGCCCGACTGGGCGGGCGTGGTCGCCACCCACCCCGAGCTGATGCAGGCCGACAACCTGCACCCGGTCGAAGCGGGCGCCGACTACCGCGCCCAGCTGATCGCCCAGGGCATCGAGGGCTGCCTCGCCTACGAGCAGGCGCGGGCGACGTCGCCGGCCGAACCGGCGACGGGGGAACCGCGGCCCGAAGTCGAGCCGATCGCCACCGTCGGGAAGCTGCAGGCGCGCGAGGCCGAGGTGATGGCGGCGCTGCGCGCCGACGTGCTGCGGGCCGCGGCCGGCTCGCTCGTCCGCGCCGCCTTCCTGGCCCGGCGGTGACGGGCCGGCGGGGCGAACTGGCAACCTGTAGGCATGGAGCTGCCCCATGAGTGAGGTGGTGATGCCCCGCCTCTCCGACTCGATGGAGGAGGGAACGATCCTCACCTGGCTGAAGCAGGTCGGCGACGAGGTCGCGGTCGGGGACGAGCTGGTCGAAATCGAGACCGACAAGGCGAACATGGCCTACGAAGCAGACGTCGCGGGGACGCTTCAGGAGATCCTGGCCCAGGAGGGGGAGACGCTGCCGATCGGGACTCCGATTGCGCGGATCGGCGAGAACGGTGATGGCGGGACGGCCGAGGGACAGACCACTAGGCCCGCGGGTCCTGCCGCCGCAGGGGACCCACCACCTCCTGCAACTGCGCAGGAGGTGGTCCCCCCTACGACGTCACCCACGGGAGATTTGAAGGAGGCGGACGCCGAACCGCAGGCCGCTCCGGTCTCCGCGGATGGGGAGAGGATCAAAGCGTCGCCGCTTGCCCGCCGGCTCGCGAAGGAGCGGGGGTTGGAGCTTTCAGAGCTGGAGGGCTCGGGACCCGGTGGCCGGATCGTTAAGTCGGATGTGGAAGGGGCGGCAGCTTCGACGGGACCCGCCCCCTCTACCCAACCTGAGGGGGCGGGTCCCGTTGCCCCGGCGTCCGGTCCCTCGATTGAGACCGCGAAGGGCGAGACGCAGACGCGGGAGCTGAACAAGCTGCAGCAGACGATCGCTCGGCGGATGGCCGAGTCGAAGGCGACTGCGCCGCACTTCTATCTGACGATCGAGATCGATATGGGGAAGGCGGTCGAGGCCCGGGCGGCGCTGAAAGCCACGGCGAAGGAGGGCGAGGTGGTGCCTTCGTTCAACGACATGATCGTCAAGGCATGCGCGATCGCCCTGCGGGAGCTCCCGAAAGCGAACGGGGCTTATCGCGACGGGCGGTTCGAGCAGTACTCGCGGGTCAACGTCGGGGTCGCCGTCGCCGCGGAGGAGGCGCTGGTGGTGCCGACGGTCTTCGACGCCGACAAGAAGGGACTGCGGCAGATCGCCGAAGACGTGCGAGCCGTCGCCGCCAAGGTCCGCGACGGTTCGGTGACCCCGCCGGAGCTCTCGGGCGGCACCTTCACCGTCACCAACCTCGGCATGTACGGGATCGAGGTGTTCGACGCGGTGATCAACATGGGCCAGGCGGCGATCCTCGCCGCCGGCGCGATCCGCGAAGCCCCGGCCGTCCGCGACGGCCAGCTCGTCCCCGCCAAGCTGATGAAGGCGACGATCGCCTGCGACCACCGCATCCTCTACGGCGCCGAGGGCGCCGAATTCCTCGCCAGGGTCAAAGCCCTGCTCGAGGAGCCCGTCTCCCTCGCGCTCTAGTCGGCCGACCCGCCGCCGAGCTCGGGCGGCAGCGCTTTCGGCCCGTCCGGGTACATGTGGCGAAGCTGCTCCTCGGTCATCTCCAGCGTGCTGGTGATCCCTTCGCGGGGCGCGCCCACGACCAGCCAGAGCTGGTCGGCCTCGGTGTCGTTGAAGAGCTGCCGCACCGTGTCCGGCTCGACCAGCAGCGTGTCCAGCGGCTGCAGCGTCAGCACCTCACCGTCGACCCGCACCCGCCCTTCGCCCTCCAGCAGCACGTAGAGCTCCTCCTGCGTGAAGTGCCGGTGGTAGGTCGAAGCCTTCCCCGGCTCCACCCGCCACATCCGCGCCCCCAGCGCCGAAGCCTCCAGCTGTCCCCCCAAGTCCGTATTCGGCGTCTGCATCTGATTCGACCGCCGCCAGAACATCTCGGCGGCTCTGAGGATCCGGTACGCCATCGCTCGACGTCCCAACTTAACGATTGTGGGACGCGAATTGGCCAACGAGGTCGCAGCCTGAGCATCTGAGTACAGACATCGATGTTTATCATTCGAAAAACGGCACGGGAGGAGGTGATCCGCCATGAAGATCGAGAAGGCCGAGCCGAGGTTCCCGATTCTCAAAGTGGGCAAGGGAGCCTGAAATCGGCGGCTCTCTTGGCCACTCGCCAGGAGAGCCCGCCTTTACCCCGAAGCCCCGGCTAAAGAGTTATCCAGGTGCCCTTCGGGCCGAGGTTGCGGACCGGCGTCGGGCCGATCTGGCTCTCGCAGCCCCAGGACTCGTGGATGTGGCCGCAGACGGCGAGGCGGGGGCGCTTCTCCTCGATCGCGCGGAGGAGGGCGGGGCTGCCGAAGTTGCCGCCGCCGCCGCTGTCGCAGTGGTCCTTCGGCGGTGAGTGGAGGACGAGGACGGCGCCCTCGGGGCAGGCCGCGAGCTGCTCCGTCGCCGCCTCGTCGTCGAGGTCGAAGCTCCAGTCCCAGGGCGTCACCGGTATGCCCGCGCCGAGGCCGAAGAACTCGGTGCCGTCGATGGCCGTTCCCTCGCCGTGGAGGACGGTGGCGGCGCTCCAGCCGGCGGCCGCCTCGCGCAGCGCCTCGACGGTCTCGTTGTTGCCGGGGACGAGCACGGTCGGGGTCTCGATCCCCGACAGCGCCGCGATCGTCTCCTCCAGCCCCTCGTGCACCGAGGCGAAGTCGCCCGCCCCGATCACCACGTCCGCCTCGGCCGACATCTCGACCAGCTTCGCGCCCTGCTCGAGGTCGCGGTGGAGGTCGCTGAAGGCCAGCAGCTTCACGCGCCCAACTTACCCGTTGCGTGGTTCCTTTGTCCGGTATGGCCGGACTAAGGAACCACGGGATCGGGCTGGCGCCCTCGCCATGGCCGAGACAGGTGCCGCGGCCGCGCCGGTTCCTCTTCCGCACGCACCTGCAGGTCGAAGTAGAGGAGCGTGCGGCCGGCGGCGACGTAGGGGATGAAGAGCGCGAAGACGAGCGAGCCCAGCAGGTTGATCCAGACGAGGCCGAAGCCGGTGAAGATCAGGGCGAAGCCGAGGATCGGCCCGGCGGCGACGCTGAGCAGCCAGAGCGGCGCGGCGACGCGGACGGTGTGCCACCAGCGTCCGCGCACGAGGTCGGAGCTGCCGCGGAAGGACTCGCGGATCGACTTGTCCGTGAACAGCACTTCCTGCTGGACGAAGAGCCAGGAGACGTACTTCCAGATCGCGAAGGGGAGGCCGATAACCGTGATCGCCATCAGGGTCAGGCCGGCGATCGCCAGCAGCTGCGCCGCGACGACCCGGCGGAACCGCTCCAGCGCGCCGCCCACCGAGTCGAGGAAGCCGCCGCGGCGGCCTTGGCACAGTTCGCGGACGAAGACGATCACCACCGCGGCGACGAGCGCTTCGGCGACGGGGCGCCCGAACGTTTCGGCGAAGTCGGCGAAGGCGAGGTGGACGCCGGCCCGCCCGGCGGCGTCGTCGACGCCGCGCCCGCTGGCGATCGCTTCGGCCAGCAGGCTCACACCGCCGACGATCGGGAAGGCGATCAGCCCGATCGGCACCAGCGTCGTCCAGTAGCGCCCATAGAGCCGCCGCGTCGTCCGCAATAGCTGGCCGAAGGCGCGCCGCGCCCGCAGGTTCTCGAGGTCGACCGGCCCCCAGCGGGTGAGGCCGAAGAAGGCGAGCAGGGCGAGGAGGATCGCGGCGACGATCCCGTACGCCGCCGCCTGCGACTTGGTGGCGATGTGGGTGAGGTCGGTGACCGCGACGACCGCGCCGCAGAAGGCGCTCGTCACGGTCGGCCCGACCACCGAGCCGCCCGGAAGCCGCGGGCTGGTCGAGCGCTGCCCGGCCATCCAGGCGAAGGGTTCGCGCCAGACGGTCTTCGTCACCGGCCCGGTCGGCCCGTTGTTGTAGCCCTCTTCCCTTTCGCCCCAGCGACCGCGGTAGCTGAGCCACTGGAAGGCGCCGTGTTCGGGCGCCGTTTCCGGCAGCAGCACCAGCCGCAGCGGCAGTTCGCGCAGCGGTTCGGAGGTGTTGTCGCAGCCGACGCCCGAGCCGTTCTGGCCGTTGCCGAGGTAGACGGCGGAGTCGTAAAAGGTGGCGTGGGAGCCGGCGGCGGGATAGACGACCGGGTGCGTCCCCTGCTTCTGCACCTTGCCGTCGGTCCAGCTCGCCCGCTCGCCGCCGGCGTGCTGGAAGACGATGACTTCGCTCGGTTCTTCTTCGAGCGCGTCGGCGACCACGTTCGATTCGAAGCTGAGCTGCATCCCCTCCCAGTCGCCCTCGTGGAGGTCGTTGAACTGGTTGAAATACCAGAAGAACCAGTACTGCAGGGCGAAGCCGTCGTGGTTCGGTTCGCGGGCGACGTGGGCGTAGGTGATCGCCGGCGCTTTGCCTTCCTCGAGCAGCCGGCGGAAGGCCCGCGCGTAGACGCAGGTCTTGCCGAGCACCTCGCCTTCGTAGTCGAGGTAGTAGCCGTCGCGCAGGCTGGCGATGTCGGCCGCGGTCGGCGCCCGCTTCACCTCCTCGAGCTTGCCGTCGGGGAGTTCGTGGGTGAGGGTGACGGTCGGATTGCCGAGGACGGCGCCGACGCTGGTCGGCTGGTACTGCTCCTCGGAGGTGTCGCAGGGCGGGTTCCGCTGTTCGCGCAGCATCGCGATCGGCACGTACTTCTCGGCCAGCCGCTGTGCCGCTTCCTCGCCGTTCGGTGCTGCGGCGGCCGGCGACGCGAAGGTCGCCAGCGTGGCAACCGCCAGCAGGACGAGGCGCCGGCCTCTCACGCGGTCGAACGTATCAGCGGCAGCCGGCGCCGCCTAGCTAGGCCGGCCCGGCGGAGGTCGGCTCACCGAAGTCTTCGACCTCGGTTTCGACCTTGCCGCCCGGCATCCCGACCAGGGCGACGACGAAGGCGATCACCATCGCCGCCGCCATCCCGTAGAAGACCGTGCGGGAGGCGAGGGCGAAGTCGTGGGGGATGCTTTCGGCGACCTTGGCGACCGGGCCGTGGAGGTGGGCGGGGAATTCGCTGCCGTTGCCGCTGCCCTGGCTGATCGCGTCGGCGATGCCGTCGGCCGCCTGCTTCGGCACTCCGTTGGCGGCCGCCGTCGCCTCCAGGTTCGAGCGGTTCTCGCTGATCAAGATCGTGCCCAGCACCGCCAGCCCGAGGCTGGAGCCGAAGTTCCGCACCGTCTGCGTGATCCCGGTCGCCTCGCCGTAGCGGCTGCGCGGCACCCGGTTCAGCGCGTCGGTGTTGGCGGGGCTGAGGACGAGGCCGACGCCGGCTCCGGCGATGACGATGTAGTACCACTGCTCGGAGACCGAGAGCTCGGTCATCGAGTGGCCCCAGAGGTAGAAGCCGACCGCGGCGACGGCGCAGCCGAGCACCACCGCGGGCCGCGCCCCGACCCGGTCGAGGGCTTTGCCTCCCCACTGCGAGGCGGTGGCGAAGCCGGCGAAGAAGATCAGCAGGTAGAGGCCCGTTTCCGAGGCGCTTTCGCCGAGCGAGATCTGGGCGTACATGCTGGCGAAGAAGAAGAGCGGGACGAAGGCGATCATCAGGAAGAAGAGGACGACGTTGTCGATCGCGAAGGCGCGGTCGCGGAAGACCGAGAGTTGCAGCAGCGGGTTCTCGACCCGCAGCTCGTAGTGGACGAAGGCGGCGAGGATCACCAGCCCGCCGACCAGGCAGGCCCAGGTGGCCGGGCTGTCCCAGCCCCAGACGCTCGATTGCTGCAGGCCCAGCACCGTGAACGCCATCCCGGCGGTGATCAGGGCGGTGCCGCGGTAGTCGAGCGGCGCCGGGTGCCTCTCGTCGGCCGGCTTCGACTTCGCGATCAGGACGAGGGCGATGATCGCCACGGGGATGTTGACCCAGAAGATCGCCCGCCAGCTCCACTCGACGAGGAAGCCGCCGGCCAGCGGCCCGACCGAGGTGAGGCCGCCGGCGATCGCGAAGAAGATCGCCATCGCCTGGCCGCGCTCGCGGACCGGGAAGGCGTTGAGGACGATCGCCAGCGCCGCCGGGAACATGATCGCCGCGCCGGCGCCCTGGATCACGCGGAAGACGATGAACCAGGGCTCGTCGAGGGAGCCCGAGGGGGTCGCGCCGCAGAGCGCCGAGGCGGTGGCGAAGACGACGACGCCGGTGACGACCATCCGCCGGTGGCCGGCGATGTCGGCGAGCCGGCCGCCGAAGGCGAACAGGGCCGAGAGCGAGAGCAGGTAGCCGTTGATGATCCACTGCACCCCCGTCGCCGAGAGCGAGAGGTCTTCCTGGATCGTCGGGACCGCGATCGCGACGATCGTCTGGTCGATGAAGGTCATCGAGACGGCGAAGATCATCGCCGCGAGGATCAGCTTGCTGTTCTGACTGGTGCTTTCGTTCATGCCACGCGCCTTTGCCATGCGGCGGGCGATTCCTTCCCGCCGTTCGGTAAAGTCGCCGCCGCAATGCCCGACGTCTTCTGGCTAGGCCTAGGAATCGCCGCCGTCTTCTTCCTCGTCGGCGCCATCTCCGGCGCCCGTTCGCGCACGGCCTCGCTCGGCAGCGGCGCCGCGATCGGCGCCTACCTCGGCATCATGGCCGCGTTTCCGCTTCTAGCTATCGGCCTCGCCACCTCTTAGTCGCTTAGACGCTCCGCGCCAGGGGTAGGCACGTCGCATGCCCCACGCGACCGAGGTTCCCGTAGTCACGCTCCACGACGGCGTCGAAATGCCGCAGCTCGGCTTCGGCGTCTTCCAGATCCCGCCGGAGGAGACGCAGGAGCGGGTCGAGGAAGCGCTCGCGGTCGGCTACCGCCACGTCGACACGGCCGCGGCCTACCGCAACGAGGCGGGGGTAGGGGCGGCGATCGCCGCCGGCGGGGTGCGGCGCGAGGACGTCTTCCTCACCACCAAGCTCTGGAACTCCGCCCAGGGCTACGACTCGGCGCTGGAGGCCTTCGAGAAGAGCCTCGGGCGGCTGGGAACCGGACACGTCGACCTCTACCTGATCCACTGGCCGCTGCCGAGCCGGGACCTCTTCCTTGACACCTGGCGCGCCTTCGAACGGATCAAGGAGGAAGGCGGGGCCCGCTCGATCGGCGTCTCCAACTTCCGCGTCGAGGACCTAGAGCGGCTCGAGCGGGAGGCCGAGCAGCGGCCGACCGTGAACCAGATCGAGCTGCACCCGCGGCTGCAGCAGGCCGAGCTGCGCGCCTGGCACGCCGACCACGAGGTCGCCACGGAGGCCTGGAGCCCGCTCGCGCAGGGCGAGCTGCTGGAGGACGGGACGATCGAAACGATCGCCGCCCACCACGAGCGCACGCCGGCCCAGGTGATCCTCCGCTGGCACCTGCAGCTCGGCAACGTCGTCATCCCCAAATCGGTGACGCCGAGCCGGATCCGCGAGAACTACGAGCTCTTCGACTTCGCCCTCAGCGAGGACGACATGGCCGCGATCGAGCGCCTCGACGCCGGCGAGCGCACCGGCCCCGACCCGGCCACCTTCAGCGTCGCCTAGACCGCCGACGGGCCGATTTCGTCCCTATGCGGGACGAAATCGGCCCGTCGGCAGCTCTGAAAGGATTGGCTGCGTGGCCAGTGGAAAGGCGGAGGCGCCGCGGACTGAGAAAGTGCTGCCGGGGGTCTGGCGGCTGCGGCTGCCGCTTCCGTGGCCGGGCGTGCCGCACGGCAACGCCTGGGCGATCGAGCACGAGGGCGGGGTCGTCATGTTCGACACCGGGATCGGCGGCAAGGGGAAGCTGCGGCAGCTCGACCTGGCGCTGGCTCAGGCCGGGTTCGGGGTCGAGGACGTGCGGCTGGTCGTCTGCACCCACTCCCACACCGACCACTACGGCCTCGCAGGGGCGATCTGCGAGCGGGCCGGCTGCGAGCTCTGGATGCACCCGAACTGGGAGCACGTAAGGCTGCTCGCCGACGACCCCGAGGCGGCGCTGGAGGCACGGATCGAGGTCGCCCGCCAGAGCGGCGTCTCACCGGCGGCGCTGGAGCGTTACCGGGAGGCGCGCAGCGACAGCGAGACCGGAATCGACATCCTCAAGGAGCCCGACCGCGATCTCGTCCCGGGGGTGGAGGTGGAGACCGACCTCGGCACCTGGCAGGTAGTCGAGACGCCGGGGCACGCGCCGTCCCACGTCGTCCTCCACCAGCCCGAGCGCCGCCTGCTGATCTCCGGCGACCACCTGCTCGGCCGCACGGTCCTCTTCTTCGACTACGGCCACAGCCCCGACCCGGTCGGCGAATTCTGCGCCGGCCTCGGCCGGGTCGAGCCGCTCGCGGTCGACCTCGTCCTCCCCGGCCACGGCCGCACCTTCCGCGACCCGGAGGCGAAGATCGCCGAGTCCCGCCACCAGGTGAACGAGCTGCTGGGGAAGGTGCGCGAGGCGCTCGGCTCCGGCGAGCGGACGGCCTTCGAAATCGTCGAAGACATCGTCGGCCCCGAGATGGTCAGGAGCCCGGCCAGCGCCTGGGTCCTGCAGATCGTCCTCTCCTGCCTCGACCACCTGGCGATCGCCGGCGAGGTCGCCGGTATCGACGGCTCAGACCCGCAGCGCTGGCGGCTCACGTAGCCTGTCCGGGCAATGGCGAGCTTCACCTACGTGCGCCAGGTCGCCGCCCCGCCCGAGGTCGTCTTCGACGTCCTCACCGACCACAGGCGCTACACCGAGATCACGCCCCTGCGCCGCGCCGAGCTCGAGCGCGAGGGGGAGCCGGCGCCGAACGGCCTCGGCGCGATCCGCGTGCTCAGCGCCTTGCCGGGGCCGCCGATGCGCGAGGAAGTGATCGCCTACGAGCGCCCGTTCCGCTTCTCCTACAAGATCCTCTCCGGCCTGCCGGTCCGCGACCACGTCGGCACCGTCGAACTGCAACCGAAGGACGGCGGCACCGAGGTCACCTACGCCGTCAAGACGACCCCCACGATCCCGCTCGCCGGGCCGGTCTTCATGGCCGGCCTGAAGAAAGCGATCAGGGACCTGATCGGAGGGGTCGCGAAAGAGTCCGAGCGCCGCGCTGCGGATGCGCGGTAGCGAGTCGCTCGAGAAGCACCTCTGGCACCGCTCCAACCGGTGGGTGGCCGTCCTGCTGCTCGCGCTCGGGATCCTGGTCAGCGGCGCGATCGTCGGCTACGAGCTGCTGAAGCGGCCCGCCGACGTCCACAACGAGGAGGCGATCCGCCACTTCAAGCCGCAGAAGCCGCCGCCGCCGAAAAAAGCGGAGACGGTCAACTGGCCGGTCTACGGCTTCAACCCCTCCCGCACCAAGTACCTGCCGGTGAAGGGGATCAAGCCGCCCTTCGACAAACTCTGGCGCTTCACCGAGAAGCCGCTGCAGGAGTTCCCGCCGATCTACGTCGGCGGCAAGCTCTACTTCGTCAACAACAACGGCTACGCCTTCGCCCTCGACGCCGACACCGGCAAGGTTCTCTGGGAACGGCGGATCGGCCGCCTCAATGCCTCCTCGCCCGCCTACTACAACCACCGCCTCTACATCGTCAACCTCGAGCCGGGTCACATCCTCAAGCTCGACGCCAAAACCGGAAAGACGATCTGGAAACGCAGCCTGCCGGGGCGGGCGGAGTCCTCGCCGGTGGTGATCGACCGCACCGTCTACTTCGGCTGCGAAAACGGCGAACTGTTCGCGATGAGTACGGGCAAGGGACAGGTGCGCTGGTCGACCCCGCTCGGCGGCCCGATCAAGGCGGCGCCCGCCTACTACGGCGGCCGCCTCTACGTCGGCGACTACGGCGGCCACATGAACGCGGTCGACGCCAGGACCGGCAAGCTGGTCTGGCAGAGCGGCTCGCTCGGGCCCGGCTACGGCGGCTCCGGCGCCTTCTACTCGACCCCCGCGGTTGCCTACGGCCGCGTCTACGCCGGCAACAACGACGCCCGCGTCTACAGCTACGACATCTCCGACGGCACCCTCGCCTGGTCCTACTCGACCGGGGGCTACGCCTACTCCGGCCCCGCCGTCGCCAACACCAAGCACAGCCCGCCGACCGTCTTCATCGGCTCCTTCGACGGCAACGTCTACGCGCTCAACGCCAAGGACGGCAGCGTCCGCTGGAGCCGCTCGGCGGGCGGCCAGGTGGTCGGCTCGCTCTCGGCCGTCGGCGACATCGTCTACGTCGCCGAGTTCACCCACAAGACGACCAGCGGCTTCATGATGAGGAGCGGCAAGCGGGTCTTCCGCTACCCGTACGGCACCTACACGCCGGTGATCTCCGACGGCCGCCGGATCTACCTGACCGGCTACTCGAGCGTCACCGCGCTCCAACCCCACCGGGCGGTGGTGGCGGTAGCCGAGGCGCACCGCGCGCATAAGCCGGGAAAAGCCCGGAGTGGAGCTGCGCCCGCAGCACGCTCAAGCTCGAGCCGTAGTTCTGGATCCGGTAGCTGTTCGAGTCACCGAAGTCCTGGTAATAGACCAGCATCCGGCAACGGCGGTGGCTGCCGACCCAAGCAAAGAGCTTGCGGACAAAAGTCGGGTCCTCACCTTCAACAGCCCACTCGGCAATCGCAAAAGGCTTGCCGGAAAAACGGCGGTAAAGGCCGGTAAGCGCGTCCCATTCGGGATAGCCGGAGTAGAAGTCGGTCCCGACCCAGTCGACCCAGCGCGAGCCGGGGTAGAAGTGCTTCGGCCGGTTCTGGGGGGTGGTGGGGGAGCCGGCGGGGAGCGGGCTCCAGACGATCGCCACCGGCGCCTGCGGCAACGCTTCGACGTCGACGGTCAGGGGCGGCAGCCCGGCGACCGCGAGGCGGTGGTCGATCTGCCGCTTGGTGCCGCCGCCGTGGACGATCACGTAGATGCGGCGGAAGGCGCGCTTGTAGGCGCGGGGGCTGTGTTCGGGCCCGCGCGAGGCGCCCGAGCAGTCGTAGGCGGCGTAGACGTTGAGGCAGCGGTTGGGCTCGCCGAGCGGTCGCACGTAGGCCCGCATCCCTTTTTCGAAGAAGAGCTTGTTGAGGCGGACGAGGTAGCGGTCGCCGCGCCCGGCGGCGATCTGCGGCAGCGAGACGACCTCGTGGCCGTCCTTGTCGGTGCTGATGTGGATCATCGGCCGCGCCCGCGCGGTCTGCCAGCGACGGATCGAGTCGGGGAAGTCACTGCCCCAGGTTCGAAACGACTCGATCACCGCCGGGTGCTTATTCACCGCGTCGGAGAAGTGGCCGAAGTCGGCCATGTCGCCGGTGTCGGAGACGCCGAAGTAGACCTTCTTGCCGGGTGGTTTGAGCAGGGAGAAGGCGGACGCGGGCGCGGCGGTCACGAGCGCGACCAGCAGCAGGCAGGCGAGTACCGCCCCCGGGAGTTTCGATTTCGAAAGCACGGCGGGAGCGTCCATGCTTGCAAGCGCCGCGTCTCAGCCACAGGCGAAGCGGAGCCGCCGCAAGCTCGGTTGCGGTTTCTCAGGCGGCGAGCGGCTGCGCGTGCTCGGCGATCAGCGCCAGCACTTCCGGCGCGTACTTCTCGATGAAGGCGGGGCCGACGCCGCTGATCGCCAGCAGCGCCTCGTCGCCGGCGGGGCGGGCGGTGGCGATCGCGATCAGGACTTTGTTGGCGGCGACGGTGTAGGCGGGCTTGCCTTCGGCGGCGTCGAGGCGCCAGGCTTTCAGGGCCTCGAAGAGGGGGGCGTCGGCGGGGGAGAGCTCGGGTGCCGGACCGGCGGGGGCCTTCTGGCGCCCGGTCTTGCGCACCGTGATCGTGTCCGGGTCGGGCAGCCAGTCGAGCATGTCGCAGACGTCGCAGCAGCGCTCCAGGGGAGCGCCGGCGGTGCGGTCGGAGAAGTGGTCGAGGAGGGCGCGGCGGCGGCAGTCGGCGCCGTAGATGAAGGCCTTGATCGCGTGGTAGGCGCGCCAGCCGCGCTCGCGGGCGACCGCGAGGTCGGGATCACCGGCACGCTGTTCGTTGAAGCGGACGAGGCGGCCGAGGTCGGACTTCAGCGCCAGCATCGTCGCCCGCGAGGGCAGCCCGTCGCGCCCGGCGCGGCCGGCCTCCTGGTAGTAGGCCTCGACGCTGGTCGGGATCGTCACATGCCAGACCGAGCGCACGTCGGCCTTGTCGACGCCCATCCCGAAGGCGTTGGTGGCGCAGATGACGCCGGTGTCGGTGGCCATGAACCGTTCCTGGATCGCCGTCCGGTGCTCCGGTTCGAGGCCGGCGTGGTAGGCGACCGCGGCGATGCCGCCGTCGCGCAGGTCCGCCGCCACTTCTTCGGTCTGCTTGCGGGTACCGCAGTAGACGATCGCCGGTCGGTTGGCGGGATCGGCCAGGCCCGCCTCCAGCAGCGCCTGCCGCCGCGCCTGCGAGCCCTTGCCCTCCAGGGCGACGACGTCGAAGGAGAGGTTCGGCCGGTCGAAGCCGGAGCGGACCTGCAGCGGCTCCTTCATCCCGAACCGCGAGGCGATCTCCCGCGCCACCGGGACCGTCGCCGTCGCCGTACAGGCCATCACCGTCGGCCGCCCCAGCCGCTCCACGACCTCGGGCAGCCGCAGGTAGTCGGGCCGGAAGTCGTGACCCCACTCCGAAACGCAGTGCGCCTCGTCGACCGCGACCAGGTCGACCTTGCGGTGCGCCAGCGCTTCGAGGAAGACGCTCGACCCGAACCGCTCCGGGGCGCAGTAGACGATCCGCGCCTCGCGCCGCACCGAGTCGAGCGCCTCCCAGACGACCTCGTCGGACATCCCCGAGGTGATCATCGCCACCGGCTGCCCCAACCGCCGCAGCTTCTCCCACTGGTCCCGCATCAGGGCGATCAGCGGGCTGACCACGATCGTCAAGTCCTCCGAGGCGAGGCCGGGCAGCTGATAGCAGAGGCTCTTGCCGCCGCCGGTCGGCATCACGATCAGCGAGTCGCGGCCCTCGAGGGCCGCGACCACCGCCTCACGCTGGCCCGCCCGCCAGCTCTCGTAGCCGAGCTGCCGCAGCAGCTCGTCGGCCCTATCCCCGGCTCCGTTCATGGACGAGCCAGGGTAGGGCCTGCGGCGGTCCTACTTCTCCTCGTCGCCGTCGCTCTCGCCCTTGCTTGCGCCTTCTACCTGCTCCGCGCCGGTAACCGTCAGCGTCCCCCGCTCCTCCGAGCCGCCCGGGCAGTAGATCGTGTATTCGCCGGCGCCGAGCGTGACGGAGAAGCTGCCGCTGAGACCGTCGGTGATGTTCTCCTCCTCGCCGAGGACCTTGTCGCCTTCCATGATCTCCATCTCCGTCACCTTGCTGGTGCCGGCGTTTTCAATTTCGAAGGCGATCGGGCCGGCGGGCGCCTTCGCATCGTGCGGCTCGCAGCCGGCGTCGGTCAGCTTGAAGCTGATCGTCTTCGCCCCGGCGGGCGCCTCCTCGCTCGACCCGCAGGCGGTGAGACCAGCGACCAGGGCAAGCGCCATCACGGCGAGGGGAAGAAGGTGCTTTCGATTCATCTGGGGTGGCTCCTTATGCGTCTGGGATGAGTTAGGGCACCCTAACAAAAACCGACGGATTAGGTCGGGAATGAAGGCGCGCCGGTCAATTGCACCGGATAGCGGAACAAATGACCGGCGCACTCAAGGCGAAGGGCCCCGTCGAAGCGGCGCTGAGCCGCGCGCTAAGCGGCGCTCTCGGCGGTGCCGATGCGACTGCCGCTGCGGACCCGGTCGCGCCGCGGCCGCAGGCGCATGCCCTGCGGCCAGAGCACGTAAAGGGCCATCGGGATCGCGTAGCCGAGGTAAAGGATCGCTTCGATCACGGTCGGCGTCGGCTGCAGGCCGAGCATCCCGGTCAGCAGCGAGCCGGAGATCGTCCCGGGCTGCACCAGCCAGCTGAGGTCGACTGCCTGGCCCTGCAGGCCGTTCACCCAGCCCGCCTCGTGGCCGGTGTGTGCGGCAGAGGCGAGCAGGCCGGCGGCGACGAAGACGAGGACGATGCCGGTGATCCGGAAGAAGCGGGTGAGGTTGATGCGGACGCCGCCGCGGTAGAGGCCGAGGCCGATCGCGATCGCGGCGGCGAGGCCGAGGATCGCGCCGGCACCGGCGGCGGTCGTGTCGGTCGAGTCCTGGAAGGCGGCGAGCAGGAAGACCGAGGTCTCGAAGCCCTCACGCAGAACGGCGAGGAAGGCCATCGCGACAAGAGCCATCGTCGAGCCCGTCGCCAGCGCCGAGGCGGCCTCGCCTTCGAGCTGGGCTTTGATCCCGCGGGCGTTGCGCCGCATCCAGACGATCATGTAGGTAACGGCGCCGACGGCGATCAGGCCGATCACCGTCTCCAGTCCCTCCTGCTCCTTCTGCGGCAGCTGCTGGCCGACGACTTCGAGCCCGACGCCGACCGCGACGCAGAGGGCGACGGCGATTCCGACGCCAGTCCACATCTGCCGCATCGCGTCTTGCCGCCCCTCTTTGACCAGGAAGGCGGCGATGATGCCGACGATCAGGGCGGCCTCGACGCCCTCTCGCAGGGTGATTACGAAAGTCGGGATCATGCGGGGTGGTTCTCCTTGTGGTGCCGGAGGGCGTTAGGTCGCCCTAATTAGGAGCCCCGAAAACCTAGCACGCCGCTAGGGAATCAGTCGGACGGAAGCCACGGCTGTGACCAAGCTCCGGTTCCGCGAACCAGCTCCTCGGCCTCTTTCGGCCCCCAACTTCCCTGCTCGTACGGATGAACCGGACCCGGCTCGTCGAGCAGCGGCTGGACCACGCGCCAGGTCTCTTCGATCGAGCTCTGACGGGTGAAGAGCTGGTGGTGGCCGGCGACCGCGTCGCCGAGCAGGCGCTCGTAGGGCTCCGGGTCTTCGCCCGCCGCCCGCTCGAACAGGACCTCGAGGTCGGCCGCCTGGAAGGCCTCCTCGCCGGCCTTCTTCGCATACATCCGGGTGCGGGCGCCCGCCTTCGGCTCGATCCGGATCGTCAGCTGGTTGGGTTCCGGCGTCTTGCCGTGGCCGACCCCCAGCCGCGGCGGCCGCTTGAAGAAGACCGTCACCTCGCTCACCTTCACCGGCAGGTACTTGCCGGCGCGGACGAAGAAGGGGACCCCGGCCCAGCGCCAGTTGTCGACCTCGAGCTGGACCGCGGCGAAGGTCTCGGTCTTCGACTTCGCCTTGACGCCGTCGACCTCGAGGTACCCCTCGTACTGGCCGCGCACGTAGCGCTTCGGGTCGGCCGCGCATACCGCCTTGAAGAACTCGAGCTTCTTGTCGCGGACGCTGTCGGGGTGGTTGCCGGTCGGCGGCTCCATCCCGACGACCCCCAGCACCTGCAGGGCGTGGTTCTGGATCACGTCGCGCATCGCCCCGACCGCGTCGTAGAAGCGGCCGCGGTCCTCGACCCCGAAGTCCTCGGCGATCGTCATCTGCACGTGGGAGACGTGCTCGCGGTTCCAGACCGGCTCCAGCAGTGAGTTGGCGAAGCGCAGGTAGGTGATGTCCATCACCGGCTCCTTGCCGAGGTAATGGTCGATGCGGAGGATCTGCTCCTCGTCCAGGACCTCGGCCAGTTCGTCGTTCAGCTTGCGGGCCGATTCGAGGTCGTGCCCGAACGGCTTCTCGATCACCACGTGCGCGTTCTCGGTCAGCCCCGCCTTGCCGAGCCCCTGGACGACGGTGGCGAAGAGCGCCGGCGGAATCTCCAGGTAGAAGACCGGGTGCTTGGCCTCGCCGAGCGCTTCCCCGACCCGCTTGAAGGTGTCTTCGTCCCCGTAATCGCCCTGGACGTAGGTGAGGCGCTTGGCGAGGCGGGCGAAGACGTCCTCGTCGGGGTCGCCGACGCTGGCGCCGATCGCTTCGCGGGCGTGCTCGCGCAGCTTTTCGTCATCCCAGTCGTCGATCGCGACGCCGACGATCGGCACCTCGAGCTTGCCCGCGGCCTCAAGCCGGTAGAGCGCCCGGAAGGTCATTTTCTTCGCCAGGTCGCCGCTGATCCCGAAGATCGCGAGGACGTCGGCGGCGTCGTTCATCGGCAGCAGGCTATCCCCTCGATTCGCGAGACCGCACGAAGCGTCGGTATGCGACGGTCGGTGCGGTCTCGCGGAAGTACGATGGCCTCGAAGCGTCGCTCCACCACCCCTACCCCGGAGGACTCATGCATCTTGGAATCGTCGGCCTCGGCCGAATGGGAGCCAATATGGCGCGGCGCCTGATGCGCGACGGCCACCAGATCGTCGCCTACGACGTCAATCCCGAAGCGGTCGCGCAGCTGGCGGGCGAGGGAGCCGAGGGCGCCTCCTCGCTGGAGGAGATGGCCTCGAAGCTGCCTGCCCCGCGGTCGGTCTGGATCATGGTCCCGGCTGGGGAGATCACCGAGCAGACGGTCGAGGCGGTCGCCGCGGTGCTGGAGTCCGGCGACGCGATCGTCGACGGCGGCAACTCCTACTACCGCGACGACATCCGCCGCGCCGAAAAGGTGGGGGAGAAGGGGATCGACTACGTCGACTGCGGCACCAGCGGCGGCGTCTTCGGCCTCGAGCGCGGCTACTGCCTGATGATCGGCGGGCCCGACCGGGCGGTCGAGCGGCTCGACCCGATCTTCGCCAGCCTGGCGCCGGGGGTCGAGGCGGCGGAGCGGACCCCGGGGCGCGGCGGCGACCCCTCGCCTTCGGAGAACGGCTACCTCCACTGCGGCCCGAACGGGGCGGGGCACTTCGTGAAGATGGTCCACAACGGGATCGAGTACGGCGTCATGGCCGCCTACGCCGAGGGGCTCAACATCCTCAAGAACGCCGACGCCGGCAAGGTCAAGCGCGAGGCCGACGCCGAGACGGCGCCGCTCGACCACCCCGAGTACTACCAGTACGACCTCGACCTGCCCGAGGTCGCCGAGGTCTGGCGGCGGGGCAGCGTGATCGGCTCCTGGCTGCTCGACCTGACCGCGGCGGCGCTGCAGGAATCGTCTGACCTGGAGGAGTTCAGCGGCCGCGTCTCCGATTCCGGCGAGGGGCGCTGGACGGCGATCGCGGCGATCGACGAGGGGGTGCCGACGCCGGTCCTGACCACCGCCCTGCACGAGCGCTTCTACTCGCGCGGGCTCGGCGACTTCGGCGACAAAGTCCTCTCGGCGATGCGCAAACAGTTCGGCGGCCACGACGAGAAGAAGGACTGAGCCGTGCCGATCGAGCTGGAGGTGGCCGGTGACGAAAAGGCTGCCTCGCGGCGGGCGGCGGAGCTGATCGCCGCCGCCGGGGCCGAGGCGGCGGCGCAGCGTGGCCGCTTTGCCTTCGCGATGAGCGGCGGCCGCTCCCCCTGGGCGATGCTGGCGATCCTCGGCGAATCCGAGCAGATGCCCTGGGACCGGACCGAGCTTTTCCAGGTCGACGAGCGCGTCGCCGCCCCGGGCGACGAGGCCCGCAACCTCACCCACATGGTCCTCGGCCTCTCGATGGACCACCAGTCGACACTGCGCCCGATGCCGGTCACTCAGCGCGACCTCGAGGCCGCCGCCCGCGACTACGAAGCCCAGCTCCCCGATCGCCTCGACCTCGTCCACCTTGGTCTCGGCCCCGACGGCCACACCGCTTCCCTGGTCCCCGGCGACCCCGTCCTCGAGGTCACCGACCGCCGCGTAGCGATGACCGAGGCCGCCTACCAGGACCACCGCCGCATGACCCTCACCTATCCCGCTCTAAACGAAGCCCGCCGCATCGTCTGGCTGGTAACCGGCCCCGACAAGCCCGAGGCCCTGCAGAAGCTCCTCGCCGGCGACGAATCGATTCCGGCGGGACGGGTGCGCAACGAGCAGATGGTGGTTGTTGCAGATGAAGCCGCCGCTGGCTAGGTGTTAGCGAATTCGCTAACATAATCCTATGTCGGCAGCAACGCTCATTCGCGACGTCATCGCTCAGAGCGGGTTGAGCCAGGCGGAGCTCGCCCGCCGCGCCGGGGTTCCGCGCTCGGTTCTCAACGCCTACCTGAAGGGGCATCGCGAGCCGGGGGCAGACGCACTGCTGCGGATCGTCGCGGCGGGTGGCGTGAAGCTGGGAGTGGATAAGCGCAACCCGCCAGTCGATCCCAAGCGAGCCGGCAGGATCCTCAACCAAGTCCTCGGGTTGGCGGAGGCGCTTCCATATCGGCCCCGAGCCGAGATGGCATATCCCCCGCTCAAGGACCGCCTTTCCAAGTCCGCATCGGCATGAATGCCGAGCTCGTCGAGAAGCTGCTGGCGATTCACGAGGCCCTCAAGGCACGGGCGCTGCCGCACGCCTTCGGTGGCGCCATAGCTCTTGCCTACTGCGTCCAAGAGCCGCGTGGGACCCGTGACCTCGACGTCAACATCTTCGTCGATGCCGCGAGGGCAGCTGACGCTCTGGACGCGCTTCCGGAGGGGGTTCGCGTGGATAAGGCCGACGTCGAAAAAGTGATCCGAGATGGACAAACCCGACTCTTCTGGGAGGGGGTCCCGGTCGACGTCTTCCTCAACAACCTGCCGCTGCACGAGGAGGTGGCGAACGGGGTCGTCTGGGTGGAGATGCAAGGCACCCAGATCCCCGTGCTCGACTGCGCCTCGCTGGTGATCTTCAAGTCGTTCTTCGCCCGGACCCGGGACTGGGGCGACATCGAGGAGGTTGCACTAGCTACCCCTGAGGACGTGGCAACGGCAGTCGAAGCGGTAGGCGGTCTGGTCGGCGAGGACGATCCGTCGTATCAGCGCCTCGCAGAGATCTCGGCCGCTAACCCACCCTGAGCGCGAGTGTCGACTTCCTCTCGGTATGCGAGAGGAAGTCGACAGACACCATTAGGCGGCTGCGTCGAGCGAGACCGCGTGGTTGCCGACGATGCGGCTGTCGGGGTCCCACCTGCGCTTCACCTCGGCGAGGCGGGAGCAGACGTCGGGGGGGAGGATTTCGTCGGAATCGCAGGGGCGCTCGGCGAAGTTGAAGTAGCCGCCGTCGCCTGCCCAGGGCTCCATCGCGTCGTCGAAGCGGTCGAGGTGGCCCTCGATCGCTTCGCCCAGCTCCGGGGTCATCGGCATGCCGATGCCGAACATCACCCACTCGGCGTCGAGGTGGCTGAGGGCGCCGCCGTTCGGATCGGGGCGACGCAGCGCCCCGCCCATCTGGCGGATCTCGGTCAGCAGCAGCGGCGAGTTCGATTCGGGGCCGGCGAGCTCGACGAAGGCGTCGATCGCCTCGTCGGGCAGCTCGCGCAGGATGCGGTGATGGCCCAGGCCGGGCACCGGGTTCTCCGGGTCCATGTGAATCCTGCAGAGGCCGGCGGCCGGGATCTGGTCGAAGGTGTCCATGATCGGCTCGCCGAGCTCGCGCAGGGGCGCGATCGCCGCTTCGCCCGCCTCTTTGTCGCCGATGCAGGCGGCGTCGATCGTCAGCAGCGGCGTACCCCGCAGCGGCTCGGGAACGTCGGGGAGCGGGGGAGGGGTGAGGAAGCGGACCACCGAGGTGACGTCCTCGGAGACGGTCCCGGTCCAGTCGCGGTAGCGGCGCACGGCCTCGGCGCCGAGCGCGGCGGGGAAGATCAGGACGCCGGCATAGGCGCTCTCGACCGGGACCAGGTTGAGATGCAGCGCGGTGACGATTCCGTAGTCGCCGCCGCCTCCGCGCAGCGCCCAGAAGAGATCGGGCTCGTTCTCGGCATCGACCGTCCGCTGCTCGCCGTCGGCGGTGACCAGCTCGATCGCCGCCACGCGGTTGCAGGCGAAGCCGTAACGGCGGCCGAGCCAGCTCAGCCCGCCGCCGAGGTGATAGCCGGCGACGCCGACGTCAGGGGACGAGCCGGGCAGGCCGCTGAGCCCGTGGGCACCGGCGGCTTCGCTTAGTTCCAGGACCAGCGTCCCGGCCGCGACCGTGGCCGTCGCGGCCTCGGGGTCGATCTCGATTCCGCGCATCCGCTCGGTCTTGATCAGGATCGTGTTCTCGAGCGAGCGCAGCGCGACGGCCCCGTGGCCGGTGCTCTGTCCCGCCACCCGCAGATCGTTCTCGGCGGCGAAGCGGACGGTCTTGGCCACGTCGTCGGCGCTCTCGACGAAGGCGATCGCCTCCGGGTTCTGGTCGGCGGCCAGATTCCAGGCCAGCCGCGCCTGGTCCCAGTCGGCGTCGTTCCGGGTTGCGAGTCGGCCGGCGATCGCCAGCCCGCTGAAGTCGGTCAAAGGGCCCTCCTCGGGTCAGGTGAAACTGGTGCGGTCCACGGCGTCTCCCCTTGCCACGAAAACCGCGTTCACCATATCCGGAGGGAAGAGTCCGTGGGCGGCGACGCCGGGATCGGCCTCCAGGCGCGCCGCCAGCGCCGCCGGGTCGTCGAGGCCGGGACCGCGGTAGTCGGCGATGACGCCGCCGTCGGGGGAGGGCGGCGCGTCTCGCAGCTCGACGCCGGCCCCCAGGCGCGCCAGGGTCGAGGCGGCGCCGAAGCCGAACAGCTCCAGCGGCACCGGCCCGCGCAAAGCCTCGACCGGCTTGCTCGAGTCGCAGATGACGACGAAGCGCTCGGCCGCCGCGGCGACGATCTTCTCGCGCAGGTGGGCGCCGCCGCCGCCCTTGATCAGCCAACCGTCGGGCGTCACCTCGTCGGTCCCGTCGATTGCGATGTCGAGGCGCTGCAGGCGGTCGAAGTCCTCGACCGGGATTCCCAGCTCGCGCGCCTGCGTCTCGGTCGCCACCGAGGTGGAGACGCAGCGGATCTCGGTGAGCTCCCGGCGGGCGATCGCCGGCAGCAGGTGGGCGACCGTCGAGCCGGTCCCGAGGCCGACCGTCATTCCGCTCTCGACCAGCTCGGCGGCGGCCTCGGCGGCGAGCCGCTTCTCGTCGTCAGGCGAGTTCACAGGCGGCACGCTACATTGCTCCAATGACTCTTAGCACCACCGCAACCGAGACCCAGGACTACAAGGTCGCCGACATCGGCCTCGCCGACTTCGGCCGCAAGGAGATCTCCCTCGCCGAGGTCGAGATGCCCGGCCTGATGCAGACGCGCGAGGAGTACGGAGCCGCCCAGCCGCTGAAGGGCGCCCGCATCACCGGCTCCCTCCACATGACGATCCAGACCGCGGTCCTGATCGAGACCCTGGTCGCCCTCGGCGCCGAGGTGCGCTGGGCGAGCTGCAACATCTTCAGCACCCAGGACCACGCCGCCGCGGCGATCGCCGCCGCCGGCATCCCCGTCTACGCCTGGAAAGGCGAGACGCTGGAGGAGTACTGGTGGTGCACCGAGCAGGCGCTGAACTGGCCCGACGGCGAGGGTCCCAACATGATCCTCGACGACGGCGGCGACGCGACCCTGCTCGTCCACAAGGGCGTCGAGTTCGAGAAGGCGGGCTCGGTGCCCGATCCCGACTCCGCCGAATCGGAGGAGTTCAAGATCGTCCTGCGAACGCTGCAGCGCTCGCTCGAGGAGGACTCGCAGCGCTGGACCAGGATCGCCGCCAACGTCAAGGGCGTCACCGAGGAGACCACCACCGGCGTCCACCGGCTCTACCAGCTAGCCGAGACCGGCGACCTGCTGTTCCCGGCGATCAACGTCAACGACTCGGTCACCAAGTCGAAGTTCGACAACCTCTACGGCTGCCGCCACTCGCTGGTCGACGGGATCAACCGCGCCACCGACGTGATGATCGGCGGCAAGGTCGCGGTCGTCTGCGGCTACGGCGACGTCGGCAAGGGCTGCGCCGACTCGCTCCGCGGCCAGGGCGCCCGGGTGATCGTCACCGAGATCGACCCGATCTGCGCCCTGCAGGCGGCGATGGAGGGCTACGAGGTGCGCAAGCTCGAGGAAGTCGTCGAGACCGCCGACATCTTCGTCACCGCCACCGGCAACAAAGACATCATCACCGTCGACCACATGCGGCGGATGAAGCACAACGCGATCGTCGGCAACATCGGCCACTTCGACAACGAGATCGAGATGGCGGCGCTGGAAGAGTCCGGCGCCGAGCGGGTAAACATCAAGCCGCAGGTCGACGAGTGGAAGTTCTCCGAGGGCCGCTCGATCATCGTCCTCTCCGAAGGGCGGCTGCTCAACCTCGGCAACGCGACCGGGCACCCGAGCTTCGTGATGTCGAACTCCTTCACCAACCAGGTGATCGCCCAGATCGAGCTGTTCGGCAAGCGAGACGACAAATACGCCGGCGAGCCGGCCGTCTACGTGCTGCCCAAGCACCTCGACGAGAAGGTCGCCCGCCTGCACCTGGCGGCGCTCGGCGTCGAGCTGACCGAGCTGACCCCGGAGCAGTCCGCCTACCTCGGCGTCCCGGTCGAGGGCCCCTTCAAGCCGGACCACTACCGCTACTAGCTCCGCCGGGTCTTCGTTGGACTGTTGAGCACAGCATCCTGTGCTCAAGTGACCATTCCTGCGGCTAGCGCGCCTGCGATCTATCCTCGCGCCGATGGAACCCCGGCTTTGGATTTCCGCCAGCGCTGAGGCGCCGCACTCGGTGGCGCTGAGCGCAGAGCGGACGGTGGTCGGGCGCTCGCCCGAAGCCGAGGTGACGCTCGAGGACGAGGCGGTCTCCTGGAACCACCTGGAGATCGAACGCAAAGGCGACGTGCTGATGGCGACCGACCTCGACAGCCGCAACGGCACGGCGCTGAACGGCGAGCCGCTCGACCGGCCGCGCCGCCTCCGCGACGGCGACACGCTGATCGTCGGCAGCCACCGCCTCGAAGTGAAGACCGGCGACGTCACCCCGGTCGGCGCCACCGTCGCCGCCTCCGAGCCGGCGGTGGCGCTGAACGAGGAGGAGCGGGCGACCGCCGCGGCCCTCGTCGCCCCCTACCGCAGCGAGGGCGCCTTCGCCGGCCGCCCCGCCACCCGCGCCGAGATCGCCGCCGAGCTCCACGTCTCCGAGCGCACCGCCCAGCGCCGCCTCGACGCCCTCGCCGCCAAGCTCGACATCCCCGGCGACGCCGGCCGCGACCGCCCCCGCCAGATCGCCGCCCGCGTCATAGAGCTAGGCCTCGACCGCCCCCGCTGACCCAGTCGGTGGGGAGGGACCGGTACTCCTCCTCCGGAATCGACCTCCCCTCCGCTGGCGCTCCGGGGAGAACCTGCAGCGCGGCTTCGCCGCGCCCCAGATCAGATTGCTTATCGCCGAACATTACTCCGGAGGAGCACCGGCCCCCTCCCCTCGAGCCGCGTCAATCCCGTGGTTCCTTTGTCCGCCTATACAGGACAAAGGAACCACGACTTCGAGCCTCGACTAGCTCGCGCCATCTCGTGGTTCTTCAGTCCGGATATGGAGGACAAAGGAACCACGACTTGCTCTCGTCTCTCGGCGTCTGCCAGGGCGTGTGCTTGGAGGGGTGGGTGTCCCTCTCGGGGCCGGCGTCCTGTTCCTCGCACAGACCACTCGGCGAGAGACGGCTGCTTAAAGGCGAGGAACCCAGGTCTCGAGAGGGACAACCCACCCCTCCTTACGAGTGCGCTCCGTCCCTGACCCGCACCGGGCCAGACGTGGCCCGATCGGTGCAGTCGCTGTCATTGGGCGGTACGGCTCCTGGCCCGAGCATCGGTGTACGCAATCACCGATCGCTCGGAAAGGAGCAATCCGATGTTCAAGAAAGGCCTCATCACCGTTTTCGTCGCCCTCCTCGCACTGGCCATTCCTGCGAGTGCCTTTGCCGCTGGTGGGGCGATCGTCTTCTCGAAGGTCACCGAAGACCATCGCATCTACAAAGAAGGCGAAAAAACCCTGCCGCCGAAAGCGCCGGAAGGCGGGCTGTTCGCGGTCAAAGACCGGCATCTCAACCAGCTGACCGAAAACCCGGGGGACACCGAACCCTCGTTCTCGGCCGACGGTCACACGATCGCCTTCGTCCGCGACGGGGACGTCTTCGCGATCCGCGCCGACGGCTCCGGCGAGAAACGGTTGACCAGCGGCGCCGAGCTGGATTCGCGTCCGCAGATCTCGCCGAACGGCAAGATCGCCGTCTTCGAGCGACGTACCGTGGCGGGCGGCCCGCGCGACCTCTACACGGTCAGCATCAACGGCGGCTCGCCGCACAAAATCGCCGCCTCGGCCGGTGACGAGCACGAAGCCTCGTTCTCGCCCGACGGCAAGACGATCGCCTTCGTCCGCACCTCCGCCGTCGGCACCGGCACCAACGACGACATCTACACGGTGCGGCCGTCCGGCGCGAAGCTCCGGCGCTTGACCAAGACCGCCGGGATCGACGAGTACGCGCCCAACGTGCTGAACACGACCATCGTCTTCAGCCGCGGCAAGAACGCCGAGGGACCGAGCGCCTACGCCGACATCTACAAGATGGCGTTCGACGGCCAGAAAGTGAAGAAACTGATCGCCGGCGCCGGCTCTGCCTACGTCGAGGACGTGACCGCCAACGGTCGCACGATCCTCTTCCGCCGCGACCAGGGCCTCTGGGTCAAACAGCTCGGCGGCAAAGGCCGCAAGCTCTCCGAGCTGCCGGACAACGCCGAGGTGAACAGCGTCTTCTCCTCGGACGGCAAGCAGGTCGCGACCTTCACCGAAGCCGACGAAGAACAGTCGCTCTCGGTGATCGACGTCGACACCGGTCGCCGCAGCTACGCCGAAGTCGTCGGCTACTCGGGCGGCGAAGTGACCACGAAGATCGGCCCGATCGTCACCTGGCAGCCGGTGCCCCACCGGCGGTAACCGCAGGACCAGTCAGCGATCCCGTCCCCCATCCGGCTATAACGGCCGGGTGGGGGACTTCTCTATCGGCTCCGAGGTCGCCGGCTACCGCATCGAAGGCTTGATCGCGCGCGGCGGCATGGGCGTCGTCTACCGCGCCACCCACCTTGGATTGGAACGGCCAGCGGCGCTGAAGGTGATCGCCCGCGAGCTCGCCGACCGTGAGGGCTTCCGCGAGCGCTTCCTGCGCGAGTCCCGCCTCGCCGCCCGTCTCGACCACCCCTCGGTGGTGCCGATCTACGACTCGCGCGAAGTCGACGGCGAGCTGATCGTGGCGATGCGGCTGATCAAAGGCGGCGACCTGCGGGCGCTGATCGACCGCGAGGGGCCGCTCTCGCCCGATCGCGCCCTCGAGCTCCTCGCCCAGGTCGCCGACGCGCTCGACGCCGCCCACGCCGCCGGCATCGTCCACCGCGACGTCAAGCCGCATAACATCCTCGTCGAAGGCGACCGCGCCTACCTCTCGGATTTCGGCCTCGCCAAGGCATTCGACGAGAGCGGCTCCGCCGGGGCCACTTCGGTGGTCGGCACCGCCCACTACATGTCGCCGGAGCAGTGGCGCGGCGATTCGATCGGCCCCGCCGCCGACGTCTACTCGCTCGGCTGCGTCCTCTACGAGGCGATCACCGGGATCGCTCCCTTCGCCCGCGCCGAAGCCGACACCGAGCCGGAGATGCCGCAGGGGGTGGAGGAGGCGATCCGCCACGCCGTCGCCAAAGACCCGGCCGACCGTTTCCGCAGCGCCGGCGAGCTGATCGCCGCCGCCCGTGCCGGTCTGGGCTCGGAGGTGCGACCGACCGCCGTCCTCTCCCACGACCGCAGCGAGCGCTCGACGGTCCCGAATGCCTCCCAGCGTTGGTTCGGGCTGGCGGGACGGCGGGCGGCCCTCTGGATCCTCAGCGGCTTCGCGGTGATCGCGATCGCGATCGCGGCCGCCGTCTTCCTGCTGCTCGGTAGCGAAGGACCGAGCGTCTCGGCGCCGATCGCGATCGGAACCCCGCCGCTGCGGATCACGGCCGACGGCCAGGGAGCATGGGTGACGAGCGAGCGGGACGGCACCGTGACGCGGCTCGACCCCGACACCGGGAAACGGCTCGGGCAGGTCACCCTGTGGCCCGGCGTCTCCGGGATCGCGATCGGCAGCAAGTGGCTCTGGGTGACGAACCCGCGCCGGCACGAGCTCCTGCGCCTCGATGCGAAGACGCTGCGACAGAAGCAGGCGATCCCGATCCCCGGCGCCCCCGGGCCGATCGCCCTCAGCGCCGCGCCGCGCCGGGTCTGGGTCGCCGACGAAGACGGCGCCGGCATCGCGGTGGTCAACGCCGAAAGCGGCCGTCGCATCCGCACCAAGCTCCCTCCGCAGGCGGCGCCGCTGCGGCTGGCGGTGGGCGCCGGCGGCCTCTGGGCATCGAGCTCCTCGACCGGGAGCGTGCGGCGGATCGACCTCGGCTCACTCGCGCCCGGTGCCCCGATCCTCGCCGGACCGCGCCCGGCCGGCATCACCGTCGCCGATGGCGCCGTCTGGGTCACCAATCCCCCGCGCGGGACGGTGACCGAGGTCGATCCTTCCCTGCGCGAAGTGCGGGCCCAGGTCGACGTCGGCAGCAAGCCCGGCGGCATCGACGCCGGCACCAGCGCCATCTGGGTCGCCAACGCCGCCGACGGGACCGTCAGCAAGATCGATCTCGACTCGGGGGAAACCGCCGGCGACCCGATCGCGGTCGGCCCGGAACCGGGCGCCGTCGCGGTGGGCGGCGAAGCGGTTTGGGTCGCAAATAACGGGGACGGCACCGTCACCCGGATCGAGCCCTGACGACGGCGACTTAGGCAGCGCGAGCAAACATCTAGGATCGGGCCTAATGACTCAGGACATCGATCAGCTCTGCATAAACACGATCCGCACCCTCTCGATGGACGCCGTCCAGAAGGCGAACTCCGGCCACCCGGGGACGCCGATGTCGCTGGCGCCCGTCGCCTACGAGCTCTGGCAGAACCACCTTCGCTATGACCCGGCGAACCCGATCTGGCCGAACCGCGACCGCTTCGTGCTCTCGGCCGGCCACGCCTCGATGCTCCTGTATTCGATGATCTTCCTCGCCGGGGTGCGCAGGGTCGACGAGGACTACAACGTCCTCGACGAGCCGGCCTGCGGCCTCGATGAGATCGAAAACTTCCGCCAGCTCCACTCGCGCACGCCCGGCCACCCCGAGTACCGCTGGACGACCGGCGTCGAGACCACGACCGGGCCGCTCGGCCAGGGCGTCGGCACCTCGGTCGGGATGGCGATGGCCTCGAAGTGGCTGGGCGCCCACTACGGGACCGAGCTCTTCGACTTCGACACCTACGCGCTCGCCGGCGACGGCTGCCTGCAGGAGGGCATCTCCCACGAAGCGGCCTCGCTCGCCGGGCACCTGAAGCTCGACAACCTCTGCTGGATCTTCGACAACAACCACATCTCGATCGACGGCGACACCGCGCTGGCCTTCTCAGACGACGTGCTCAGCCGCTTCGAGGGCTACGGCTGGAACGTGCTGCGGGTCGGCGACGCCAACGACGCGACGCTGCTCGGGCGCGCCTTCGAGGAGTTCAAGGCCGAGGTCGGCCGCCCGACCCTGATCGTCGTCGACAGCCACATCGGCTGGGGCTCGCCGAACAAACAGGACACCGAGTCCGCCCACGGCGAACCGCTCGGCGAAGAGGAGATCGAACTGACGAAGGAGGTCTACGGCTGGCCGAAGGACGCCAAGTTCCTCGTCCCCGACGGCGTCCGCGAGCACTTCGACGAGGTGATCGGCAAGCGCGGCGCCGATCTGCATAGCGCCTGGGTCGACACCTTCGAGAGCTACAAGCAGGACAAGCCCGAGCTCGCCTCCGAGCTGGAGCTGATGCAGCACCGCGGCCTGCCCGACGGCTGGGACGTCGGCCTGCCTACCTTCGAGGCCGACGAAGAGAAGGGGCTGGCGACCCGCAAGGCTTCGAACAAGGTGCAGAACGCGATCGCCGAGCGGGTGCCGTGGCTGATCGCCGGCTCCTGCGACCTAACCGACTCGACCTCGGTCCGGCTCAGCGACGCCGATCAGTACGAGCCCGGCAGCTACGACGGACGCCAGGTCCACTTCGGGATCCGCGAACACGCCGCCGCTGCGGCCTGCAGCGGGATGTCGACGGCGAAGCTGCGGCCGCTCTGGTCGACCTACCTCACCTTCTCCGACTACGGCCGCGCCGCGATCCGCCTCTCGGCGCAGATGGAGCTGCCGGTGGTCCACCTCTTCACCCACGACTCGATCGGCCTCGGCGAGGACGGCCCGACCCACCAGCCGGTCGAGCAGCTCATGTCGCTGCGGGCGATGCCCCACCTCGACGTGATCCGCCCCGCCGACGCCAACGAGGTGACCGAGGCCTGGAAGATCGCTCTGGGCCGCACCCACTGTCCGGTGGCGCTGGTGATGACCCGCCAGAACGTGCCCGTGTTCGACCGCTCCAGGTACGCCTCGGCCGAGGGAGTCCAGCGCGGCGGCTACGTGCTCGCCGACCCCGAGGACGGCGATCCGGAGCTGATCCTGATCGCCACCGGCAGCGAGGTCCAGCTCGCCCTCGGTGCCCATGAGCAGCTCAAGGACGAGATCCGCTCGCGGGTCGTCAGCCTCCCCTGCTGGGAGATCTTCGAGCAGCAGGATCAGGCCTACCGCGACGAGGTCCTGCCCCCCGAGATCACCGCTCGGCTCTCGATCGAGGAGGGCACGACGCTCGGCTGGGAGCGGTACGTCGGTACGGAGGGCGCGATCATGGGTATGAGTACCTTTGGACAGTCGGCGCCGTTCGCAGACGTCGAGGCCGAGTTCGGCTTCACCGTCGACAATGTCGCCAAGGTGGCTCGCGAGGTCGCCGAGCGCACCGCTGCGAACCCAACCACCTGAGGAGGGCGCTCAACATGAAACCGACCGAGCGGCTGCACGAACTGGGCCAGAGCCTTTGGCTCGACAACATCACCCGCCCGATGCTGCGCGACGGGGTCCTCGAGGGCTACATCCGGGACCTCTCCGTCACCGGGCTGACCTCCAACCCGTCGATCTTCGACAAGGCGATCTCCGACGGCGACGCCTACGACGAGCAGATCGCCGAGGAAGCGCCGAAGGCCGCCGCCGGAGAGGGAGTCGGCGCGACCGTGACCGAGAAGATCTTCTTCGAGCTGGCGCTGGCCGACCTGCGCGACGCCTGCAACCTCTTCGCCGACGTCCACCGCCGCACCGCCGGCGTCGACGGCTTCTGCTCGCTCGAGGTCTCGCCGCTGATCGCCGACGACGCCGAGGCGACGATCGAGGAGGCGAAGGCGCTCCACGCCAAGGGCGAGCGCGACAACCTCTACATCAAGATCCCGGGCACGCAGGCGGGGCGGGAGGCGATCGAGGAGTCGATCTTCGCCGGCATCCCGATCAACGTCACCCTGCTCTTCGACGACAAGCAGTACCTCGGCGCCGCCGATGCCTACATGCGCGGGATCGAGCGGCGGATCGAGGCCGGGCTCGACCCCCATGTCCCCTCCGTCGCCTCGATCTTCATGAGCCGCTGGGACGTGGCGGTCGGCAAGGACGTGCCCGACGAGCTGGTCAACCGGCTCGGGATCGCGATCGGCGGCCGCGCCTACCGCGCCTACAACGAGCTCCTGGATTCCGACCGCATGCGCCGGCTGATGAACGAGGGCGCGCGGCCGCAGCGGCTGCTCTGGGCGAGCACCGGGACCAAGGACCCCGATGCCTCCGACACCCTCTACATCGAGGCCTTCGCCTCGCCGCTCACGGTCAACACGATGCCGGAGCCGACGCTGAAAGCCTTCGCCGACCACGGCCAGGTCACCGACCTCCTGCCCAAGGACGGCGGCAACTCCGAGCAGGTCCTGGCCGAGTTCGTCGAGGCCGGAATCGACGTCGCCGCCCTGGCGACGCGCCTCCAGGAGGAGGGCAAAGAGGCCTTCAACAAGTCCTGGAACGAGATGCTGGAGACGATCGAGTCGAAGAGCGGGGTCGCCGCCGGCTGAAGCGGCTAGGGCAGCGGCTGCCAGGCGGGATAGGTCGCCAAGCTGCCTTCGTACGGGTGGGGGTGCTCGGCCGCGTAGATCAGCGTCGGCGCCCCGTGCCCGTCGGCTGCCCGCTGCCACAGGCCCTTGTCGTTGGTGTAGGCGAGAACCGTTCCCGTCGGCGAGTAGGTGGGCCAGAACGCGTTGTCGGCAGCGACGTCGAGCCCCGATCCGTCCAGCCGCATCGTCCAGGCAGCCGAGGTCGTGCGTTCGCTGGATTCATCCGTGAACACCCCGAGGGCAAGGCGGCGCCCGTTCGGCGAGAGGTCGAAGCTGTACGCCTCTCGGGGGAGGGCGTGGAGCGCGCGTAGCTTAGATCCGTCGAGGCGGATCGAGTACAGCCGTTCCCGGTGTCCTGGCCCACGGGACCTGCGGGAGAAGACGATCCGCTTGCCGTCGGGCGTGAATATGGGGGCTGAATCCCGCTCCGAGGTGGAGGTGAGCCGGCGCAGCCGGCCGTTGCCGGTGCGAAGCACGAGGTCGTAGAGGCTGTCGTCGAACCGGCGGGAGAAGACGATCATGCCGCGGGGGCCGAAGCTCGGTTCGTGGTCGGACACGCGGGCGGTTATCCGCTCGGTTTGGCCGCTGGCGAGGTCGAGGGTGTAGATGCCGTCTTCCGCGGTGTTGATGCGGTCGAAGACGAGCTCCTTCCCGGAGGGGGCGAAGCTCGGGTCGAGGTCGTATGGGTTCGAGGTCAGCCGGCGCGGTTGTTCTTCCCCGGGCTGGATCGCGTAGAGCCCGCCGGTGACGACGTTTCCGGGCTGGTAGGTGGTGAGGTTGAAGACGACCAGGCCGGGGGCCCCCGGAAAGGTCGCCTTGGCGATGCCAGGCAGCGCCAGCGACAGCACAAGTAGCGCCGAGGCGGCGAGGGAGAGGAGGGATCTGCGGGCGGCGAGACTCATGGCATTCCCCGACTGCCCGGAGAGTAAGGGACCGCTCGGACCTGCGAATCTTCCCGGGATGGCACCTTCCACCCCAGCGCCGTCTCTCCGCGAAGCTCCCGCCTGGGGTCAGCTGCAATCCCACTTCGAGCAGATCCGAGGCGCCCACCTGCGCGACCTGTTCGCCGCCGACCCCGACCGCGGGGAGCGGCTGCGGGCCGAGGGCGCCGGGCTCTACCTCGACTTCTCGAAGAACCGCATCACCGACGAGACGGTGATGCTGCTCGGCGGCCTCGCCCACCAGCGCGGGGTTGAGGAGCGGCGCGAAGCGATGTTCCGCGGCGAGCACATCAACGTCTCCGAGGACCGCCCCGTCCTGCACGTGGCGCTGCGGATGCCGCGCGGGCGCTCGCTCGTCGTCGACGGGGAGGACGTCGTCAAGCAGGTGCACGAGACGCTCGACCGGATGGCGGCCTTCTGCGAGCGGGTGCGCTCGGGCGAGTGGCGCGGCCACACCGGCAAGCCGATCCGCAACGTCGTCAACGTCGGCATCGGCGGCTCCGACCTCGGCCCGGTGATGGCCTACGAGGCGCTCCGCCACTACAGCAAGCGCGAGATGACCTTCCGTTTCGTCTCCAACGTCGACGGCACCGACTTCGTCGAGTCCACGCGCGACCTCGACCCCGAGGAGACGCTCTTCGTCATCTCCTCGAAGACCTTCACGACCCTGGAGACGATGACCAACGCCCGTACCGCCCGCGAGTGGGTGCTGGCCGGGCTCGACGGCGACGAGGCCGCCGTGGCCAAGCACTTCGTCGCCGTCTCCACCAACGCCGAGGAGGTCGGGAAGTTCGGGATCGACACCGACAACATGTTCGGCTTCTGGGAGTGGGTCGGCGGTCGCTACTCGATGGATTCGGCGATCGGGCTCTCGACGATGCTGGCGATCGGCCCCGCCCGCTTCGAGGAGATGCTGGCCGGCTTCCACGCGATGGACGAGCACTTCCAGGAAGCGCCGACGGCGGAGAACCTGCCGCTGCTGATGGGCCTGCTGGCGGTCTGGTACGCCGACTTCTTCGGCGCCGAAACCTGCGCGGTGCTGCCCTACGACCAGTACCTGCACCGCTTCCCCGCCTACCTGCAGCAGCTGACGATGGAGTCGAACGGCAAGCACGTCACCCTCGACGGCGCCCGCGTCGACTACGCGACCGGCCAGATCTACTGGGGCGAGCCGGGGACCAACGGGCAGCACAGCTTCTACCAGTTGATCCACCAGGGGACGCGGTTGATCCCCTGCGACTTCATCGGCTTCTCCAACTCGCTCAACCCGCTCGGCGACCACCACGACATCCTGATGTCGAACGTCTTCGCCCAGGGCGAAGCGCTCGCCTTCGGCAAAACCCCGGAGCAGGTGCGGGCCGAGGGGACGCCGGAGGATGTCGTGCCGCACCGGGTGATGGAGGGCAACCGCCCCTCGAACACGATCCTCGCCGAGCGATTGGATCCGGCGACTCTCGGCTCGCTCGTCGCCCTCTACGAGCACAGCGTCTTCACCCAGGGGGCGATCTGGGGGATCGACTCCTTCGACCAGTGGGGGGTGGAACTGGGGAAGGTGCTGGCGAAGGCGATCATCCCCGAGCTCGAGGCCGCCGAGGAGCCCGAGCTGCGCCACGACAGCTCCACCAACGCGCTGATCCGGCGCTACCGCGCGCGGCGTCAGGCGTGAGCAGCTTCACTGTCGCCGCCCGCTCCCGGCGCTAGCCTCCGGCTCATGCCCGCACTCGACTTGCTGCCGCTGGCAGCGTCGGAGTCGAACCTGCTCGCCGCCCGTGAGCAGATGGCCTTCACCCTCGGCTTCCACATCGTCCTCTCCTGCCTCGGGGTGGCGCTGCCGGCGACGATTCTCGTCGCCAACTACCTCGGGCTCAAGCGCGGCGACGCGGACGCGATGGAGCTGGCCAAGCGCTGGTCGAAAGCGATGGCGGTGACGTTTGCCGTCGGCGCCGTCACCGGCACCGTCCTCTCCTTCGAGTTCGGCTTGCTCTGGCCTCAGTTCGAGCACCGCTTCGGCTCCGTCTTCGGGATCGCCTTCGCGATCGAGGGGATCTTCTTCTTCCTCGAGGCGATCTTCCTCGCCGTCTACATCTACGGCTGGAAGCGGTTGAAGCCGTGGGCTCACTTCTGGTCCGGGGTGCCGATGGTCGTGACCGGGATCGGCGGCGCCTTCTCGGTCGTCGCCGCCAACTCCTGGATGAACCAGCCGCAGGGGTTCACCCTCGACGCCGCCGGCAAGGTCACCGACGTCGAGCCGCTGAAGGTCCTCTTCAACCCGGCGACCGGCTACGAGGTCCCGCACATGATCCTCGCCGCCTACATGGTCGTCGGCTTCCTCGTCGCCTCGATCTACGCGGTCGGAATGCTGAGGGGGCGGCGCGACCGCCTGCACCGGCTGGGGCTGGTGATCCCGCTGACGATCGCCTGCATCGCGACGCCGGTCCAGCTCTTCGTCGGCGATACCGCGGCGCGCGAAGTCGCCGACCACCAGCCGGCGAAGTTCGCGGCGATGGAGTGCATCGAAAAGACCGGGACCGACCAGACCGAGTACCTCGGCGGTGTCTGCACGAAGGACGGGGTGAAGGGGGCGATCGGGATCCCCGGCCTCGACTCCTTCCTCGTCGGCTTCAGCACCGACACCAAGGTCATCGGGCTGGACAGCATTCCCGATGACGAAGAGCCGCCGGCGCACACGATGCTCCACCTCGCCTTCGACGCGATGGTCGGGATCGGGAGCGCGCTCCTCGCCCTCGGCGCCTGGTTCGGCTTCGTCTGGTGGAAACGGCGCGACATCCCGCGGACGCCTTGGTTCCTGCGCGCGGTCGCGGTCTCGGGGGCGGGGGCGATCGTCGCCCTGTGGTGCGGCTGGATCGTCACCGAGGTCGGCCGGCAGCCGTGGATCGTCCAGGGCTACATGCGCACCTCCGAAGCGGTCACCGACGCGGAGGGGATCTGGTTCAGCTTCGGCCTCGTGCTGGCGCTCTACGCGGCGCTGGGGACGATCGCGATCCTCGTCCTGCGCTCGATGTCGCGCCGCTGGCGCGAGCAAGGCGCCGAGGACGTGCAGAGCCCGTACGCGCCGCAGCAGGAGGAGCCGGCGTGAGCAAGGCCGACGCCGCGGCGGCGATCCTCTGGATCGGGGCGACCTTCTACGCGCTCTTCGGCGGCGCCGACTTCGGCGGCGGCTTCTGGGACCTGATCGCGGGCGGCCCCGAGCGCGGGCAGCGGCCGCGCGACGTGATCCAGCGCTCGCTGACCCCGGTCTGGGAGGCCAACCACGTCTGGCTGATCTTCGTCCTCGTCGTCCTCTGGACCGCCTTCCCGCCTGCCTTCAGCGCGATCTTCACGACGCTGTACGTGCCGATCGCTCTGGCGGCGCTGGGGATCGTCCTGCGCGGCGCCGGCTTCGCCTTCCGCAAGTCGGTGGTCGGGCTGCGGGAGCGCCAGGCGATGGGCGCCACCTTCGCGGTCTCCTCGCTGGTGACGCCGTTCTTCATGGGCGCGGTGGTCGGCGCGATCGCCGCCGGCAACGTCCCCGCCGCGGGCAACGGCGACGCCTTCTCGAGCTGGCTGCAGCCGCTGCCGTTGCTGATCGGGGCGATGTTCGTCGCCAGCGGCGCCTACATCGCCGCCGTCTTCCTCGTCGGCGACGCCCGCCGGGCCGACGACGAGGAGATGGAGCGCTACTTCGAACGCCGCGCCCTCGGCGCCGCGGTCGTCGCCGGCGCCTTCGCCGTCGCCGGCCTGATCGCCCTCCACGGCGAAGCCCGCTACGTCTTCGACCGCCTCACCAGCCAGGGCCTGCCGCTGGTGGTCCTCTCGCTGCTCTGCGGCGTGGCGCTGCTGGCGGTCCTCCTGCGCGGCGGCCGCCGCCCCCTGCGACCGCTCGCCGCCGGCGCGGTCACCGCGGTGATCTGGGGCTGGGGCGTCGCCCAGTTCCCCTACCTGCTGCCGACCAGCCTCCGCATCGACCAGGCCGCCGCCCCCGACCCGACGATGACGATCATCTTCGTCGTCTTCGGCGTCGCCGCCGTCCTCGTCCTGCCCTCGCTGGCGCTCCTCTACACGCTGGCGCAGAAGGACCTGCTCGAGGCCGAGCACTGAGGCGTGTCGCTTTAGGCGCCCACGGGGGTCCAAAAGGCGACACACGGATAGGGTCCGCGCCGTGATCAAGGCGGTTCTTTTCGATATCGACGGAACCCTGCTCCACACCGGCGGCGCCGGCGCTGTCGCCTGGCAACGCGCCTTCCTCGAGCTCTACGGGGTCGAAGCGAACATCACCGAACACACCCACGCCGGGATGACCGATCCCGAAATCGCCCAGATCGTCTTTCGCGAGGTGCTGCACCGCCAGGGCTCGGCGGAGGAGCGGGCAAAGGCGATCGGCTGCTACCTCGGCCATCTCGCCGACGCCGTCGCCGAATCCGACGGTTACTTCGTTATCGAGGGCATCCAGGAGCTGTTGCCGCGGCTGGTCAAGGAGGGGATCCTGCTCGGGGTCGTCACCGGCAACATCGAGGCGGCCGCCCATATCAAGCTCGCCCGCGGCGACCTCAACCGCTTCTTCAGCTTCGGCGGCTACGGCTCCGACTCGCGCGACCGCACCGAGCTGACGAAGAAGGCGCTGCAGCGGGGCGAGGAGGTCTCCGGTCACCCGCTCGACAGAGCGGAGACGATCGCGATCGGCGACACGCCCCGCGACGTCCGCGCCGGCCACGGCGCCGGGATCAGGGTCGTCGGCGTCGCCACCGGCTCCTACGCCGTCGACGAACTCACCGACGCGGGAGCGGATTGGTCGATCGAGAACGTCAAGGAGGGCTTCCCCACCTGAACTGCATCAACTTGTCTATCCAGCAGGTGGTTAAGTTGATGCAGTTCGCTAGGGCTTGCTGCAGCGGGCTTGGTAGATGTTGAGGAAGCGCGTGTCGAAGCCGTTGCGTGCCATCCGCAGGTAGAGGCGCCAGACGCGGATCCGTTCCTCGCCGGCGAGGCGGGTCGCCGCGTCGAGGTTGTCGTCGAGGTTCTGCGCCCAGTGCTTCAGCGTCTTGGCGTAGTCGGGGCCGAAGTCCTCGACGTGGTGGACGACGAAGCCCGCCCGTTCCAGCGCCAGCAGGTTGCGCGAGAGGTGCAGCGGCGCCGCGTCGGGAAAGACGTAGCGCTCGGAGAAGTCGCCGGCCTCCGGGTCGGTGTGGCGGAGGCGGGTGATGCCGTGGTTGAGCAGGCGGCCGCCGGAGTCGAGCAGGCTGGCCAGGGTCTCGGCGTAGAGATCGATGTTGGCCGAGCCGACGTGCTCGACCATGCCGATGCTGGCGATCGCGTCGAACTTCTCGCCCAGCGAGGGCAGGTCGCGGTAGTCCATGACGCGGATGTCGACGCGGTCGGCGACGCCGGCCTCCTCGGCCCGCTGCCGGGCTTTTTCGGCCTGCGGCGGGGAGAGGGTGATGCCGACGACGTCGGCGCCGTACTTGGTCGCCGCCCAGAGCGGGAAGCCGCCCCAGCCGCAGCCGACGTCGAGGACGCGCTCGCCCTCCTTGATCGCCAGCTTGCGGGCGACGGTGTCGAGCTTCTCCTCCTGCGCTTCCTCCAGCGTCTTCTTCTCGCCGTCGCGCCAGATCGCGCAGCTGTAGACCATGGTCGGCCCGAGGAAGAGCTCGAAGAACTCGTTGGAGACGTCGTAGTGGTGGCGGACGGCGCGGGCGTCGCGCTCCTTGCTGTGGCGCTTGCCGCTCGGGCGCAGCTCGGCGGCGGGGCGCTTCGGCGGCATCGTCAGACCCATCGCCCGCACCGCGCCCAGCATCAGCGCCCGTTGGTCGGCGGTGTCGAGCGAGGGCGGCTGCCAGCCGTCGAGGACGCTGATCACCGCGTCGATGTCGTCGACCTCGATCTCGCCGCTGACGTAGGCGCGGCCGAGGCCGAGCTGGCCGGGCGCGCGCAGCGCGTGCGCCAGCGCCTTCGGCGAGCGGACGCGGAAGGTGGGCCCGTCGTCCTCGGAGGTGGAGGGGAGGCGGCTGCCGTCCCAGAACTCGATCGTGAAAGGCCGCTCGGGGAGGCGGGTTTCGATCTCCTGCCGCAGCGGCGCGGTGTTTGCGAAAGGCATAGGCGGGGCACCCTACAGACTCGGGTTCGGCTGGCTATCCGGCCGAAAGATTTTCAGGAAACCCGCAGCTTCTACCCGTATGATCGCCCGCGATGACGACCGTCGGACCACTCCCCTCAGACATCCAGCCCGTCGAGAACGAGACCCGGGATCGGATCATCACCGGCCTGGTGACGATCATCCCGTTCATCGCCGTCATCGTCGCCGGCTGGCAGGTCTGGGGAAGCGCGCTGAACTGGACCGACGTCTTCCTCTTCGTCGCTCTGTACCTCCTCACCGGGCTGGGGATCACCGTCGGCTTCCACCGCCTGCTCACCCACCGTTCCTTCAAAACGAAGCCGTGGCTGCGTGGCTTGTTCGGGATCCTGGGATCGGCCGCGATCGAGGGACCGGTGATCTCCTGGGTCGCCGACCATCGCAAGCACCACACCTTCTCCGACGAACACGGCGACCCCCACAGCCCCCACGTCGACCACGGCCACGGCTGGAAGGGGGCGATGAAGGGCCTCTTCCACGCCCACGTCGGCTGGATCTTCATCCACACCCAGCGCGGCAACAAGGAACGCTTCGCGCCGGACCTGATCAAGGACCCGGTGATCAACTGGGTCGACCGCACCTTCATCCTCTGGGCCGTCGGCGGCCTCCTGCTGCCGTTCTTCCTCGGCTGGATCATCGGCGGCACCCTCGTCGCCGGACTGACCGGTCTGCTCTGGGGCGGCTTGGTGCGGGTGTTCGTCCTCCATCACTTCACCTACAGCATCAACTCGCTCTGCCACACCTTCGGTAAGAAGGAATTCGAGACCACTGACGAGTCGCGCAACCTGGCGCTGATCGCGATCCCGACGCTGGGCGAGGCCTACCACAACAGCCACCACGCCTTCCCGACCTCGGCCACCCACGGCCTGCGCTGGTGGCAGGTCGACATCTCCTCGCTGGTCATCAACAGTTTGGAGAAGGTTGGTCTGGTGTGGGACGTCGTGCGCGTCAGCCCTGAGCGGATGGCGGCGAAGTCCGCCTAGAACCTTCCTGAGGTTCTGAGGCCAAGCAGATCAAGGACGCAGGGAGCGTGGCGTGCTCTGCACGCGAGCGACCGAGGACGCCGAGATGCGCCGGCCTCAGGGCCTCAGGGCGCTGCTTCGGCTTCGTACCAGTCGATCCACCTGTTGCACGCTTGCGATAGCGGCACCGAGCGGTGGGGTTCGGCCGGGACGGCGACGAGCTCGCCGACGTAGGCTTTGCCGTCGTAGCCGGTGAGGCTCTGCAGGGTGCTGGCGTCGGCGGTGGTGAGCGTGAAGCGCGTCCTCCCGCCGTTGCTCTCGTAGCGGCCGGCGGGCCAGAACTGGCCGTTGTTGCCGAGGCTGATCGTGTTCGGGCGCTGGCCGTCGAGCGCTGCCTTCAGGGTTTCGCTGAACCCCGGCGCGGAGAGCTTTAGGTCGAAGGGGGAGAAGTACTGGAGCGAGAGGTTCCAGCTCCCGGCCGGCAGGCGCAGCGACTGCGAGGTCTCCGCGCCGGTGCCGAGGATGCTGCCCTCGTCCCAGCCGCCTTTCTGCCCGATCACCGCGCCGGGGAAGAGTCCGGCACGGCCGCTGCCGCCGAGGAGGATGCGGACCTCGGGCGCGGCGCAGCCGGCGTAGGCGCCGGCCTCGGTCCCCTCGAGCAGGACGTGGCGGTTCTCCGGCGTCGGCCCCGTCTGCTTCCAGAGGACGTAGGAGCGGGTGGTGGCGACCCGCTTGAAGTTCGGCGGCGCCTGGCTGTCCCAGGCGGCCCGGCTGGTAATCACGAACGGGAAGCGGTCGAGGGTCCCGCGGGAGAAGGAGTCGAAGTCGATCGGGCTGTAGGCGTCGCCGGTGTCGAAGGGCTTTTCCGGGTTGGGGGAGACGGCGGGGTCGGGGAACTCGACCAGCGGCACATGGGTGTCGGCGCCGAGCAGCTCGTAGGCGGCGTAGCGGTCCTGCCCCGCATAGAGCACCGGCTGTCCCTTCACCTCCGGCAGGAACGCCCGCAGCTCGGCCCCGTGGCCGGGCGGGCCGACGGGAGCATCCCGAAGCGCGAGGAAGCTGGAATAGACGGCGCCTGCGATGAACGCGATTGCCAACACCGCCCAGCCAAGACGCAGGGCTGGGGCGGCCGGGGAAGGGGTCCCCCCGGACAACAGCGGGGAGGGTCCGGCGGGACCCCTTCCCCGGCTCCCGAGGCGCGGGAATTCTTCGAGGAGGGGGCGGATCGCGACGAGCATCGCGAGGGGGGCGATGATGATCAGGGCCTTGGCTTGGGAGTAGTCGCCGCTGGTCGGCAGCGATGCCAGGTAGAGGAGGGCGCCGGCGCCGAGCGCGATGGGGATCGTCAGCTCGTGGCGGCGCACCCACCAGGCGACGCCGACGAGGAGCGCGAGGATCGCGATCGCTCCCGCCAGCCACGGCAGTTGGGCACCGCCGGCGGCGTCGAGGCGGTAGTTGGAGGTGGGCCAGATGCCGAGGGCCTCGATCGCCGAGACCGGGCCGTAGGTGTTGCTGCCGGCGACTTTGTTGAAGCTGCTGCCGAAGCCGAAGGGGCCGACGGTGACGGCCAGCGCGATCGCCACGAGGACGAGCAGCGCGACCAAGGTCAGTGGCCGCAAGAGGAAGCGCAGCAGCGAGCGAGGTCGCAGCGCCGCCCTCACCTCGGGCAGGGTCAGACTCCAGAGGACGAGCGTCACTACTGGCCAGGCCACCCCCGCGAAGCTGTAGGAGAAGAAGATGCCTCCCATGAGAGCGAGCGGCGGCAGCACGAAAAGGAGTCGGTCGCGCCAGTGGGTCGGCAGCACCTCGAACTCGGTCAGCCAGATCGCGAAGGCCAAGACGAACAGCGCCTCGGCCAGCTCCTTGAAGGCGGCTTGAGCGAAGTAGGAGGCCGCTAGGTAGGGGAGGGCGACCAACGCGGCGGCGATCGTGCGGCGGACCGGGCTCATGCCACGCAGAGCGGCGAGCGCGATCAGCCCGGTCATGACCCCGATCGCGATGATCTCGCCGAGGAAGGCCTGGGCGAGGTTGATCCCTGGGACCACCGCGGTCGCCACCGCCAGCCCGTGCGGACCGAGCGGGTAGCCGGGATCCGGCGCCGGACCGAAGCCGCTGCGCAGCCACTCGGCCCAGGCGAGGTGCAGCCCGAGGTCGTTGTTGAAGCCGACGCCGAGCAATCCCCAGCGGCCGCTGACCGCGAACGGGATCGAGAGCGCGACGAGGACCACGAGCGCGACCGGCAGACCTTCCCGCCACGGGCTGAACCCCCCGCCGGCGTTCGTCCTTTTGCCATCTATCTCGGGAAAAGGACGAACGCCGCCGTGGCGGCCGCGCCAGAGGATCAGGGCGGCGAGGACGATCAGTAACGCCAGGGCCAGCGTCGAGGAGGTGCCGTGGCCCGGGGCGCGGGCGACCAGGCCGGTCGCCGTCAGCACGGCGCCGAACCCGACCGCCGGCTCCAGCCAGGTCCACTCGCTCCTCCCCGCCAGCGAGAGGATGGCCCGGCCGACCAGCAGCGAGACGGCGCAGATCAGCGCCGCCGAGGCGTAGGTCGCGATCATCAGGCGCTGGAACTTATGGGAGCGGGCGGTTTCAGTACTTCTCGGCGGCCGCTTCGAGCGTCTCGCGCAGGTTCTCGCCGCGCAGCGGGTGCTCGTGCCCGGCGCCGACGACGCGCGGTTCCAGCGCCGCCAGCCGCCGCAGCGACTCCTTCGCCTTGGCGTGGTCCCAGGCCCAGGCCGGGTGGGGGACGCTCGCCTCGCCCTCGGGCAGCGGTTTCAGCCGCGCCGAGTCGACCAGGTAGACGACGTCGGAGACCAGCGCCACCCGGTCGCTCTCGCGCCAGAGCCCGATCAGCCCCGGCGCATGCCCGGGGAAGTGCAGGACTTTGAACCCGGCCACCTCGTCGCCTTCGATCACCGTGTCGGCGATTCGCACCGCGCCACCGTCCCAGCGCCGCAGCAGGAAGGGGTAGAGCCAGCGCACCCAGGCGACCGGCAGCTGCGAGAGGTCCATATAAGGGGCGATCGCCGCGTCGCTTTCGGCATCGGCTTTTTCGTCGGGGTGGCAAAGCACCGGCACGTCCATGTAGGAAGCGGTGCCGCGGTGGTCTGCGTGCGCATGGCCCAGAACCACCCGCTTCAGCCCGCCGAGCTCCTCGGCGGCCGCCTTCGCCTTCTTCCGCATCGACTTGGTGCCGGCGTCGAACTGGATGACCCCGTCGCCGTCC
>DASSMM010000032.1:0-54097 GCA_035688825.1 Solirubrobacterales bacterium
CGGCGAGATCCTCCGCACCGACGTCGCCAGCGCCGAGATGATCAAGCTCGCCTCCAACGCCTTCCTGGCGACGAAGATCTCCTTCATCAACGAGATCGCCAACGTCTGCGAGGAGGTCGGCGCCGACGTCGGCCAGGTCGCCAAGGGGATGGGCCTCGACGCGCGCATCGGCTCCTCGTTCCTGCGGGCCGGGATCGGCTACGGCGGAAGCTGCTTCCCCAAGGACGTCAGCGCCCTGAAGATGCTGGCCGGGAACACCGGCTACCACTTCCAGCTCCTGACCTCGGTGATCGAGGTCAACGAGCTGCAGAAGCGGCGGGTCGTCGGCAAGCTGGAGAAGCATCTCGGCTCGCTGATCGGCAAGCGGATCGCCCTGCTCGGCCTCGCCTTCAAGCCCGACACCGACGACATGCGCGAGGCCTCGAGCCTGGTCCTGGCGGCGCGGCTGCAGGGCGAGGGGGCGGAGGTCGTCGCCTATGACCCGGTCGCCGCCGAGCGCGCCGCCGACCTGCTCGGCACGGTCGAGATGGCGACCTCGGCGATGGAGGCGCTCGACGGCGCCGACGCCGCCGTCCTCGTCACCGAGTGGCGCGAGTTCGCCGACCTTGACTGGAGCGCCGCCGCCGAGCGGATGACCCGGTCGCTGGTCGTCGACGGCCGCAACTTCCTCGACCCGGAGGCGCTGACCTCGGCCGGGTTCGAGTACGAGGGGATAGGTCGCCAGAGCTCATCTGACCGGCGCATTCCGGCGTCCTCGTGAGCTCGCGTGCAAAGCACGCCACGCTCACTGCGTCCTTGGACTGCTTGATCATCTGAGCTCTGGAATGCAGGCGATTGTCTTAGTCGGCGGTGAGGGAACGAGGCTTCGTCCTCTGACCTCCGACGTGCCGAAGCCGGCGGTGACGCTGGTCGACCGTCCCTTCCTCGCCTACGCGATCGAGTGGCTGGCGGCGCACGGGGTGACCGAGGTCGTCCTCGCCTGCGGCTTCCTGCCCGACGTCCTCCGCGAGGCGCTCGGGGACGAGGAGCGGCACGCCGGGGTGACGATCACCTACGTCGCCGAGCCGGAACCGCTCGGCACCGCCGGAGCGATCCGCTTCGCCGCCGAGGCGCTCGGCGACCGGCTGCAGGAGCGCTTCCTCGCCCTCAACGGCGACGTCCTCGCCGACCTCGACCTCAGCGCCCTGGTCCGCGCCCACGAGGAGCGCGGCGCCAGCGCCACGATCGGCCTGCACCCGGTCGAGGACTCCTCCGCCTACGGGCTTGTGCGCTGCGACCCCGGGGGGCAGGTGCTCGAGTTCCTCGAGAAGACGGGCGAGCAGGTGCCGGGCGAGATCAACGCCGGCGCCTACGTCCTCGAGCGCTCGGTGCTCGAGCTCGTCCCCGCCGGCCGCGCCGTCTCGATCGAGCGGGAGGTCTTCCCGCGCCTCGTCGGCCAGGGGCTCTGCGGGCTGCTGCTCGAGGGCTACTGGATGGACATCGGCACCCCCGAGCGTTACCTGCAGGCGAGCTGGGACATCCTCGAGGGCCGGGTGGAGACCGAGGTCGAGCCGACCAGCCCCGGCCGCCTGGTCGACGCGGGGGCCGAGGTCGACCCCGGGGCGCGCCTCGGCGAGCGCGCCGTCGTCTCCTCCGGCTGCCGCGTCGAGGCGGGGGCGGAGCTCTCCGAAGCGGTCCTCCTCAAAGGCTGCACGATCGGCGAAGGCGCCCGGGTGGAGCGCTCGATCCTCGCTCCCGGGGCAACGGTTGCTGCGGGGGCACAGCTCGTTGACACCGTGGTCGGCCGAGATGAAAGAGTCCCCGCCTGATGAGCCCGATCCTCGACGACGTCCTCGCGCTTCCCGACCAGCTCCGCGACGCCATGTGGCGACTGGAAACCGCGCGCCTGGAGCCGGCCGAATCCGCCGGCCTGATGGTCTGCGGGATGGGCGGCTCGGCGATCGGCGGCGAGCTCGCCGCCGGCGCCCTCGGCGATCGCCTGACCAAGCCGGTCCTCTCGATCCGCGGCTACGAGCTGCCGAGCTGGACGACGCCGGAGTGGACCGTGCTCTGCTCCAGCTACTCGGGCAACACCGAGGAGACGCTGGCCTGCTTCGAGGCGGCCGAGGTGCTGGGGGCGCGGCGGCTCGTGCTCAGCACCGGCGGCGCCCTGGTCGAGCGGGCGCGCGAGGCGGGCGTGCCGGTGATCGCGCCGCCGGGGATCTACCAGCCGCGGGTCGCGGTCGCCTACATGTTCGTCGCCGCGGCCGAGGCGGCGGCGCTGGCCGGCGCGGCGCCCAGCATCCACACCGAGATCGACATGGCGGCGGCGTTCCTCGAGCGCGAGTGCGAGGCACTGCAGGCGCAAGCGGCCAAGATCGCCGCCGAGCTCGACAGCGCGGTGGCGGTGATCTACGGGGCCGACCTGACCGCTCCGGTCGCCCAGCGCTGGAAGACCCAGATCAACGAGAACGCGAAGCTCTCGGCCTTCTGCGCCGAGCTGCCGGAGGCCGACCACAACGAGGTCTGCGGCTGGACCGGCGAGGGCGCCGCGAAGATGGCTGCGGTCTTCCTCGAAGACTGCGACCAGCACCCCCGCGAGCGCCGCCGCTTCGACCTCACCGCGGAGATCGTCGGCGAGGGCGCGGCCGCAGTGGTGCGGGTGGAGACGAAGGGGGAGACCCGGGTCGAACGCCTGCTCTGGGCGACCCTGCTCGGCGACCTGGTCTCGCTCGAGACCGCGGACCGGCTCGGGGTCGACCCGGAGCGGATCGAGGCGCTCGACCGCGTCAAGGCCGGGATGGCCGAATGAGAGCGATGGTCCTGGCGGCGGGGCTGGGGACGCGGCTGCGGCCGATCACCTACGCGATGCCGAAGCCGATGGTGCCGGTGATCAACAAGCCGGTGATGGAGCACATCCTGCGCCTGCTCGCCCGCCACGGCTTCACCGAGACGATCGCCAACCTGCACTGGTTCCCGGACGTGATCGAGGGCTACTTCGGCGACGGCTCCGCCCAGGGGGTCTCGCTCACCTACAGCCACGAGGAGAAGCTGCTCGGGACCTCGGGCGGGGTTCGAAACGCGGCCGAGTTCCTCGGCGACTCCTTCCTGATCATCTCCGGCGACGCCCTCACCGACATCGACCTCACGGCGATGCGCGAGTTCCACGAGTCCCACGACGGGATCGCGACCCTGGCGATGAAGCGGGTCGAGGACACGAGCCAGTTCGGCGTCGCGATCGTCGGCTCCGACGGGCGGATCCAGGGCTTCCAGGAGAAGCCGCAGCCCGCCGAAGCGCTTTCCGACCTCGCCAACTGCGGCATCTACATGTTCCGCAAGGAGATCTTCGACTACTTCCCCGACCCGGGCACGAGCAAGGCGGCCGGCCCGGACGATCCCGACGGCTTCGCCGACTGGGCGATGGACGTCTTCCCCCGCCTGCTCGACGGCGACGTCCCCTTCTACTCGCACGAGATCGACGCCTACTGGAACGACATCGGCAACCTCGAGGAGCTGCGCGACGGCAACGTCGACGCCCTCACCGGGGCGGTCCAGGTCGAGAAGGAGGGCGAGCTGGTCGAGGGCTACCGCAGCGGCACCGACCCCGGCGACGAGGGCGACCTCGTCGGCCCCGTCCTCCTCGGCCCCGGCTGCGAGATCGGCGACGACGTCCGCATCGACGGCCCCTCGATCATCGGCGACGGCGTCCGCGTCGGCCCCGGCGCCCGCCTCAAGGAAGTGATCGCCCTCCCCGGCGCCGAGATCCCCCCCAACGCGGTTCTCATCGGCGCCATCGCCGCAGCGCGGGGCTGAGTTAACGGGGGGCATGGGCCCCCTCTCTCCGATCAGCGCGTGTCGCATGGAGTCCTATGCCCCTCCCACAGAGGCTCCAGAGACCACGATGGCGCCCAAGACCAGGATCAGCTGCGCGACGGTCTCTGGGGGAGGGGCATAGGACTCCTACCCCCGCTAGATCCCAATTCGTGACAAAGCCGAGGCTGAAGTTTTCGTTTGTGCGCGCCATAGGTGAGCTATTGCTCGGCAGGCTCGCGGCATGGATGTCGCTGACGCTGTTGCCATCGCTCTGGTGCCGCCGCTCTGTGCGGCTTGTGGGCGGGTTTGTCGGCCTGAAGCTGTGCTTTGCAATCGGTGTGGGCGCAGGTTGGCTCGGGCCGAGCCGTTTTTGAGCTCGGGGCCGGCGGGGTTGGACAAGGCCTGGTCTTCGGCGCCCTATGAGGGGGTGGCTCGGGATCTGGTGGCGGCTTTGAAGTTTCGGCGGCTGTTGCCGGTTGCGGACCTGATGGCGGAGCGGATCGAGTGGTTGGCGCCGGCGCACATGTTGAGCGGGGCGGTGGTGCCGGTGCCACCGGCGCCGGTGCGGCTGCGGCGGCGGGGGTTCGATCCCGCCGGCGAGCTGGCGGGCGCCTTGGCCGAGCGGCTGCAGGCGCCGGTCGAGTGCTGCTTGGAGCGGCGGGGGAGGGGGAGGCAGGCGGGGCGGAGGCGGGCGGAGCGGGTCGGGCACCCGCCGCGGATCCATGCGACCGGGGCGGCTCCCCGCAGCGTCCTGCTGGTCGACGACGTCCTCACCACCGGGGCGACCCTCGCGGCCTGCGCTCGTGCGCTCCGGGCCGCGGGGTCGTCTCGGGTGGTGGCGGTGACTTTCTCCCGGCGCCTCTCGTTGGCTCTCCGCGGCCCTACGGCCGTGCCTCGGCCGGGCGTCCCCGCATCTGGTCGACAAGCCGCCGGGTCCGCCGGCGCTTGCGACGCAGCTCGCGATGCTTCTTCACCTGCCTGCTGATGTCCTCGGCCAGCTCGTGGACCGAGTGGGTCATGTCCGGGCTGCACTCCCGCGCGTGCAGCGTCACACCCTTCAAGTAGAACGTCGCCTCCGCCACCTGGCTGTCTGCGACCCTCGGGTTGCGCTCCTCCGAGAGCACCACTTCCAAGGTCGCGAGCGGCGACACCTGCCTTCCCAGACGCCCGAAGCGTTTCCGCACCGTCTCACGCAGCTCGTCGGTCATCTCGACGTTCCTGCCCCGAATCTCAATCCGCATGAGTGCCTCCTTGTGGGTTCCGTCACGAGAGTAGCCCTCTCGGCGGAAGGGAGCAAGGGGCAATTAATCCGGCACCGCTACTCTTGACCAATGCCAGCGATGGACCTTGTAACGAAGGCGCTGCGCGCGGGGGAGGGGCGGAAGTTCAAGACCTACCAGAAGCGCGCCGAGGCGATCAACCGCTTCGAGCCGGAGATGGAAGCGCTCTCCGACGCCGAGATCCGCGAAGAGGCGGACAAGCTGCGCGAGCGCGCCCGCGGCGGCGAGTCCCTCGACGATCTGCTGCCGGAGGCGTTCGCGCTCACCCGCGAGGCCTCGAAGCGGGCGACCGGCCAGCGCCACTACGACGTCCAGCTCATCGGCGGCATGGTCCTCCACGACGGCGCCATCGCCGAGATGAGGACCGGCGAGGGCAAGACCCTGACCGCCACCCTGCCCGTGTTCCTCAACACGCTCGCCGGCGGCAGCGTCCACGTAGTCACCGTCAACGACTACCTGGCCCGCCGTGACGCGGAATGGATGAAGCCGATCTACGACGCCCTCGGCTGCACCGTCGACGCCGTCCAGGACTTCGACGACCACGACTCCCGCCAGCGCAAATATGCGCTCGACATCACTTACGGGACCAACTCCGAGTTCGGCTTCGACTACCTGCGCGACAACATGGCCGACCGGCTCGAGCACTGCGTCCAGCGTGGCCACCACTTCGCGATCGTGGACGAGGTCGACAACATCCTGATCGACGAGGCGCGGACGCCACTGATCATCTCCGGCCAGCCCGAACAGGCCGCCCAGACCTACTACACCTTCGCCCGCCTGGCCAAACAGCTCGTCGGCGTGCCGGCGAAACAGAAACTGAAATCGCTCGGCGAAAACAAGGAGACCCACGAGGCCGACTACGACTACGAGTACGACGAGAAACACAAGACCGTCGCCCCGACCGAGCGCGGCGTCAAGAAAGCCGAGGAATTCATCGGCGTCGACAACCTCTACCTCGGCGAGCACGGCAGTCTCGTCAACCACCTCGTCCAGTCGCTGAAGGCCGAGTCGCTCTACAAAAAGGACGACGACTACGCGGTGATCGACGGCGAGGTGATGATCATCGACGAGTTCACCGGCCGCATCCTCGAGGGCCGGCGCTGGTCGGAGGGGCTGCACCAGGCCGTCGAGGCGAAGGAGGGCGTGGCGATCCGCGAGGAGAACCAGACCCTGGCGACGATCACCCTGCAGAACTACTTCCGCCTCTACGACAAGCTCGCGGGCATGACCGGCACCGCCCTCACCGAGGCGACCGAGTTCATGAAGATCTACGAGATGCCGGTGGTCGAGATCCCGACCAACCAACCGATGGTCCGTAAGGACGAAAACGACCAGATCTTCAAAACCAAAGACGGCAAGTGGGGCGCGGTCCTGGGCGAGATCATCGGCCGCCACGAAAAAGGCCAGCCGATCCTCGTCGGCACGGTCTCCGTCGAGGTCTCGGAGATGATCTCCGGAGCGCTTAAACGCGAGGGGATAAAACACGCGGTCCTCAACGCCAAGCCCGAGCACGCCGAACGAGAGGGCGAGTTGATCGCCCAGGCCGGCCGCAAAGGCGCGGTGATGATCGCCACCAACATGGCCGGCCGCGGGGTCGACATCAAGCTCGGCGGCGACCCCGAACACCTGGCGATCGCCGAGCTGAAAAAAGAGGGGATCACGCACGAGAGCGAGGGCTACGAGGAGGCGCTGGCGGCGAAGACCACCGAGCTGGAGCCGCAGTGCAAAGCCGAGGCGGAAGAGGTCCGTGAGCTCGGTGGCCTCTACATCTGCGGCACCGAGCGCCACGAGTCCCGCCGCATCGACAACCAGCTTCGCGGCCGCTCCGGCCGCCAGGGCGACCCCGGCGAGTCGCGTTTCTTCCTCTCCGCCGAAGACGACGTGATTCGCCTCTTCGCCGGCGACCGCATCTACAAAATCCTCGACAAACTCGGCCCCGTCGGCGACGACGGCGAGGAAGTGCCGCTGGAAGCGAAGATGCTGACGAAAACCGTCGAGAACGCCCAGAAGAAGGTCGAGGAGCAGAACTTCCTGATCCGCAAACGGGTGCTCGAGTACGACGACGTGATGAACGAGCAGCGGCGGGTCGTCTACAAATACCGGCGCGAGATCCTCGAAGGACGCGACATCTCCGATAACGCCCGCGACGAACTCGAGGGCGTGATCGAGCGGCTGGTCGACGAGTACACCGCCAGCGACATCCTCGAGGACTGGGACCTGGAGGAGCTGGAGACGCAGCTTCGCCAGATCTGGCCGGTCGGCGTCGAGGTCGCGGGCGTGGCGCCGGAGACGGTCGACCGCATGCAGCTGAAAGAAGCCCTTGACGACGACGTGATGAACGCCTACGACGAGCGCGAAGAGCAGCTAGGCGAGGAGCTGATGCGCTTCCTCGAGCGCTCGATCCTGCTGCAGGTGATCGACAACCGCTGGCGCGAACACCTCTTCGACATGGACTACCTGCGCGAAGGCATCCACCTCCGCGGCTTCGCCCAGATCGACCCCCTCGTCGCCTACAAAAACGAGGGCTTCCAGATGTTCGAAGAGCTGCTGCACTCGATCTGGGACGAGTTCTCGAAGCTGATCTTTCGCGCCGAGATCGAAATCCAGCCCGAGGAAGCGGGCGCCGCCGCCGTCACCAACGGCGCCGGCGAGACGTCCACCCTCGCCTACTCCGGCGGCACCCTGGAGAACCAGCCCTCGGCGCTGCAGGAGGTCGCGGCCGCGAGCGGCGCCGGCGCCGTCGATGTCGCCGCCGCCCAGGCCGCCGGGCCGAACAGCGGCGGCTTTGAAACGGTCGAGACCGTCGTCAAAGACGACAAAGAGAACATCGGCCGCAACGACCCCTGCTGGTGTGGATCGGGCAAAAAGTACAAGAAGTGCCACGGCGCCTGAGGAGCCTGCAAATCGGCGCATCTCGGGGTCTTCGGTCGGTTGACTTCGGGTCACGCACTTAATGTGCGCTCCCCTCGTCGCCCTCCCTGCATCCCCCGATCTGCTTGATTTTCGGCTCCTCAGTGGACCCGGTTAGAGAATTTATCCGTGCCTTCAACGAGCGCGACCTGGACGCTTTTGTCGCGGTCCTCGACCCTGAGGTCGAGCTGCACTCGAGCCGGGGGCTGCGGAAGGGGCGCGAGGCGGCGCGGGTCTGGGCGACCAGGAAGCCGGGCGGGGTGCAGCAGACGATCGAGCTGGAGGAGCTCTACGAGGAAGGGCTGGAGGGGGGTGGGGGTCGCGCCGTGGCCCTGATCCTGCGCCGGTGGCATTGGGAAGAGGACGAAAGCGTCGCCGGCATCGACAGAATGGCCTGGGCCTTCGAGCTGCGCGACCACAAGATCCTCCGCTGGCGGCCCTACGAGGACCGCGAGGAGGCGCTGCGGCTGGCCAATTTCGCGCCGCCGCTTGGCTGAACGCCGCACCGGGCGTACGATCTCACCGATGTCATCGGTCGCACCCGACAACGCCGAAGCCACCGAGGCCTGGAGCGGGCCGCTCTTCGAGATCTTCCTCAAGTACCGCGACCTCACCACCGGCGGCCTCGGCGCGCACGGCGAGGTGGCGATGCGCTCCAACCCGCCGCAGACCGGTGAGCGGGCGATCGACATCGGCTGCGGGTTCGGCGACACCACGCAGCGGCTGGCCGAGCTGGTCGGGCCGGGGGGGTCGGTCCTCGGGGTCGACGTCTCGGCGCCGTTCATCGAGACCGCCCGCCAGGAGGCCGAAGAGGCCGGCGCCGCCAACGTCGAGTACCGGCTCGCCGATGTGCAGACGCTGGAGCTTCCGCAGGAATTCGACTACGCCTTCTCGCGGATGGGAATCATGTTCTTCGCCAACCCGGTTGCCGCGCTGCGCAACGTCCGGGGGGCCCTGAAGCCCGGCGGTCGCTTCACCGCCGTCGTCTGGCGGCGCAAGCTCGACAACGAGTGGGTGCGGCGGGCGGAGGAGATCGTCGACGATTACCTCGAGCACCCCGAGGAGACCGAGGAACCGACCTGCGGCCCCGGCCCCTTCTCGATGGCCAACGCCGACACGGTCTCCGAACAGCTCAAGATCGCCGGCTTCGAGGAGATCGCCCTGCGGCGCTGCGACCTGCCGATGAAGGTCGGCAAAGACCTCGACCAGGCGGTCGAGTTCGGGATGGCCCTCGGCCCGGCCGGCGAGATCCTCCGCCTCTGGGGCGACCGCGTCGACGAGATCCGGCCCGAGATCGCCGCCAAGATCCGCGCCGCGATCGCCGAGTTCGAGCAGCCCGACGGCGTCTACGCTCCCGCCTCGACCTGGATCATCACCGCCAGAGCGCCGGCCCCTCCCGAGTGAGAGCGGCAATCCGGCGGGGCGTCCTCGTCCTGCTCCTCGACGCTGTCATCCTCCTGCTGCTCTCCGAGGTGCTGGACGGCTTCGTCCTCGACGGCGCCGCCACCGCTCTCGGCGCCGCGGCCGTGATCGGCCTCCTCAACGCCTTCGTCTGGCCGCTCCTCGCCCGCCTCGCCCTGCCGCTGACGGTGATGACGCTGGGGGTCGCGGCGCTGGTCCTCAACGGCGTCCTGGTCACCTTCGCGATCGACCTCCTGCCGAGAGCGGAAGTCGCCGACGTGCTGGACGGGATCGTGATCACGATCGTCGTCGCGGCGCTCACCGCCGCTGTCTACTCGTTGCTGGCGATCGACGAAGACGACGCCTGGTACCGCAACGTCGTCCGCCGCCAGGCGCGGCGGCGTCAGCAGGTGGTCGAGAGCGACGTCCCGGGCATCCTCTTCCTCGAGATCGACGGCCTTGCCCACGACGTCCTGCTGCGGGCGCTGCAGGACGGCAGCGCCCCGCACCTGGCCTCCTGGGTGCGCGGCGGCTCGCATCGGCTGCGCTGCTGGGAAACCGACTGGTCCTCGCAGACCGGCGCCTGCCAAGCGGGCCTCCTCCACGGCTCCAACGAGGACATGCCGGCCTTCCGCTGGTGGGAGAAGGAGCGGGGGGCGGCGATCGTGACCAACCACCCGCGCGACGCCGAAGAGATCGAGCGGCGGCACTCCGACGGCCACGGGCTCCTACACGCCGACGGCGCCAGCCGCGCCAACATCCTCTCCGGCGACGCCCCGCACTCGATGCTGACGATGAGCACGGCGCTGCGCCGGCGGCGGCCGATCGGCCGGGACTACGCCGCCTACTTCGCCCGGCCCTACGCGGCGGCGCGGACCCTGGTCCTCTCGCTCGCCGATATCGGCCGCGAGCGGCGCGCGGCGCGCAACCAGGTACGCGACGACGTCCGCCCGCGGATCCACCGCAGCCGCTCCTACGTCTTCGCCCGCGCCTGGGGGACGGTGGTGCAGCGGGACCTGCAGGTCGCGACCGTGATCGGCGACGTCCTCGCCGGCCGCCCGGTCATCTACACGACCTTCCTCGCCTACGACGAGGTGGCCCATCACTCCGGCATCGAGCGCCACGACGCGCTGGCCGTGCTCCGCGACCTCGACCGCCAGATCGCCCGCATCGCCCGCGCCTGCGAGGACGCGCCGCGCCCGTACCGGCTGGTGGTGCTCTCCGACCACGGCCAGTCGCAGGGGGAAACCTTCCGCGACCGCTACGACCAGACGCTCGAGGAGCTGGTGCGAGGTGCCTGCGATCCGGAGAGCGTCGTCGCCGCCGAAACCGGCGACGACGACTCCCTCTCCTACCTCAGTGCCGGCCTCACCGAGGTGGCGCGGGACGACACCGTCGCGGCGAGGACCGTGCGGGCGGCGACGCGGGACCGCCGCGCCGACGGCGCCGTCGCCCTCGGCTCCGAGGCTCGCCGCGAGGTCGAGGAGACCCACGACGGCGAGCTGCCCGAGCTCTCGGTGATGGCTTCGGGGTGCCTCGGCCTGATCAGCTTCCCGCGCGAGCCGGGCCGGGTCAGCCTGGAGCGGATCGAAGCGCTCTACCCGCGGCTGATCCCGGCCCTGCGGGACCACCCCGGGATCGGCTTCATCCTGGTTCGGTCCGAGGGGGCGGGGGCGCTGGCGATCGGGGCCAAGGGCACTCACTTCCTCGACGAGGATCGGGTGGAGGGAGAGGACCCGCTGGCTCCCTTCGGTCCCAACGCCGCCGACCACCTGCGGCGGACCGACGGCTTCCCGCACTGCGCCGACCTGATGCTCAACAGCACCTACTGGCCGGACTTCGGCGAGGTTGCCGCCTTCGAGGAGCTGGTCGGCTCCCACGGCGGCATGGGCGGCACCCAGAGCTTCCCCTTCGTGCTGCACCCGGCCGAGCTGGAGTGGCCCGCCGAGGAGGTCGTCGGCGCCGAGCGGGTGCACCGGATCTTCCGCGGCTGGCTTGCCGGGCTGGGCCAGACCGCCTACGCGAGCGAGGTCGACTCCCCCGGCGAGAGGACCCGCGTCTCCACCTGAGGCGCCAGCCTGCGCACCCCGGCGGCGAACTCCCGCGCCGGCAGCATCAGCCGACCGGGCCAGAAGCGGGCGAGGCCGAGGGGATAGAGCGTCCCCCAGTGGATCGGGATCGCGACGCGGGGGGAGAGCATCGCCGCCGCCCGTGCCGCCCGATCGGGGTCGAGGTGGCCCGCGCCCAGCGTCGGTCCCCAGCCCCAAACCGGCAGCAGCGCCAGGTCGAGCCCCGGTGCCAGGCCGTCCATGCCCTCGAAGAGGTCGGTGTCACCGGCGAAGTACACGGTCCGGCTGCCCGCGACGAGGAAGCCGATCGGCTCCACCTGGTCGGCGCCGCGACGGCGGCCGCCGTCATGGTCGGCCTCCACAGCGGTCACGATCACACTGCCGACCGCGCTCGACTCGCCGGGACCGAGCTCGGTGACCTTCTCGAAGCCGTGGCGCTCGAAGAAGCCGCGCGATCCCGGCGGCACCAGCAGCGGCGTGCCGCGACCGAGCCGCCGCAGCGAGCCGAGGTCGGCGTGATCGTGGTGCAGGTGGGAGATCAGCACCGCGTCGAGGCCGGCGCTGACGCGCGGGGGAGGCAGCGGCCCGTGGCGGACCAGCGGCCCGACCCGCGGCCGCAGGATCGGATCGGTGAGCAGGCGGGTGCCGTCGAGCTCGACGAAGACGGTGGCGTGTCCGACGTAGGTGAGATCTTCCCTGTTGCTCATGCCCCGCCGAGTATGGCTCCGCCGCGAGAAAGACACGAGCGAGGACGAAGTCGTCGCCCTCGAACCCGGTGAGCTGAACGGGCTCTTCGCCGCCCCGCAGTGGTTGCGGGACCTCGGCTTCTCCGCCTGGCTGCTGGTCGGCGTCGGCGCCGCCCTGGTCGCTGCGATCTGGATGCTCTCGCTGACCGAGACGATCGTCATGCCGCTGATCACCGCCGCGATCATCGCCTCGGTGGCCTCGCCGCTGGTCGGCTGGCTCCGCCGCCACGGCCTGCCGCGAGGGGTCGGCGCCGCCCTCGTCCTGCTGGCGATCGTCGCGATCGCCTTCGGCGTCGGCCTGATCGTCCTCGCCGGCATCTCCAGCCAGGCCGACGGGCTCTCGGCGCGGCTCCAGGAAGGCGCGAGCCAGATCGAGTCCTGGGCCCGGGACCTCGGGGTCAAGGCGCCGACGGCCGCCGACGCCAACGCCGAGGCGAGTGCTTCGATCAGCAGCGCCTTTCAGGCCCTCACCCAAGGCCTCCTCGGCGGCATCGACCGGCTCGCCTCCCTCGCGGTCTTCCTCTCCTTCACCGCGCTCAGCCTCTTCTTCCTGCTCAAGGACGGGCCGACGATCGGCGGCTTCATCGAGCGCCATCTCGGGATGCCGGTCCCTGCCGCGCACTCGATGCTGGGACGGCTCGCCGAGAGCATGCGCGGTTACTTCCTCGGGGTCACGGTCGTCGCCGCCTGGAGCGCGCTGATCGTCGGCGTCGGCTCGCTCCTGCTCGGCGTCCCCTTGGCCGGGACGATCGCGGTCGTCACCTTCCTCGGCGGCTACGTCCCCTACCTCGGCGCCTGGACGGCCGGTGCCTTCGCCGTCCTCATCGCCCTCGGCGGCTCTAGCCCCGAGACGGCCGCGGCTCTGGCCGTGATCGTGCTGCTGGCCAACGGAGTGCTGCAGCAGCTCGTCCAGCCGATCGCCTACGGGGCGGCGTTGCAGCTGCACCCGCTGGCGGTGCTGATCGCGACGATAGCCGGCGGCTGCCTGTTCGGGACGGTGGGGCTGGTCCTGGCGGCGCCGCTCCTCTCGGCCGCGGTGAAGATCACCGCCGACCTCGCCGCGGCAGGGGATCGTGCGCAGGTCGACCGAGACCGGCCTGCCGAGACGTAGCCGGCTCTCCTGACCAATAACCTGTGCCCATGGCCGATACCGCGCAGAGCGAATCTGTTGCGCCGCGCCTGGCCGCTGTCCGGGAGCAGCTGACCCTGCTCGCGGACTACCTTTGACCCGGCCGGCCTAGAGAAGGAAGCGGCCACGCTCGAGGAGGAGATGGGGCGGCCCGGGTTCTGGGACGACCAGAAGAGCGCCGCCCGCACCTCCGCCGCGCATGCCCGGGCGCAGAAGCGGCTGGAGATGTTCCGGGGCCTGGAGTCTGACGTCGCCGACCTCTCCGACCTGGCCGAGATGGCCGCCGAGGACGAGGAGATGGCGGCCGAGCTGGACACGCAGCTTCGCTCGGTCGAGCAGCGGCTGGCCGAGCTGGAGGAGGCGCGCCTGTTCAGCGGCGAGTACGACGCCGGCGACGCCGTCGTCACCGTCCACGCCGGCGCCGGCGGCACCGACTCCCAGGACTGGGCGGAGATCCTCCTGCGGATGTACCTGCGCTGGGCCGAGCGCCGCGGCTTCGAGGTCGAGATGGTCGAGGCCTCGGCGGGGGAGGAGGCCGGCCTCAAGTCCGCCACCTTCATCGCCCGCGGCGAGAACGCCTACGGCCTCTTCGCCGCCGAGCGCGGCGTCCACCGGCTGGTTCGGATCTCCCCCTTCGACTCCTCCGCCCGCCGCCACACCAGCTTCGCCCAGGTCGAAGTCGGGCCGGTGGTCGAAGAAGACGTCGAGGTCGAGATCGACGAGGGCGATCTGCGGATCGACACCTACCGCGCCTCCGGGGCCGGCGGCCAGCACGTCAACAAGACCGACTCGGCGGTGCGGATCACCCACCTGCCGACCGGCGTCGTCGTCCAGTGCCAGAACGAGCGCTCGCAGATGCAGAACCGGGCGGTGGCGATGCAGCTGCTGCGCTCGCGGCTGATCGAGCTGGAGGAGCGCAAACGCTCCGAAGAGCTGGCCAAGCAGCGCGGCGAGGTCAAAGACGTCGCCTGGGGCTCGCAGATCCGCAGCTACGTGATGCACCCCTACACGATGGTCAAGGACCACCGCACCGAGCACGAGGTCGGCGACGTGCAGCGGGTGCTAGACGGCGACCTCGACGAGTTCGTCCGCGACTATCTGAACAAGACCGCCGCCGCCTCGGCGAGCTAGCGGTGGCCGAGCCGCTCTTCCACCTCGAACGGGCGGCGGCAGGCGAACCGGAGGGCCTGCTCGTCCTCCACCACGGCCGCGGCACCAGCGAGCGCGACCTGATCGGCCTCGCCGACTACCTCGACCCCGAGCGCCGCCTGCGGGTGGTGACGCCGCGGGGGCCGCTGCAGCTTCCCGGTTCGCCCGGCTACCACTGGTACCTGGTGCCGCGCGTCGGCTACCCGGATCCCGAGACCTTCGAGGCCGCCCGGGCGGCGCTGGCCGAGCTTCATGACCGGCTGTGGGAGGAGAGCGGGATCGGCCCGGAGCGGACGGTCCTCGGCGGCTTCTCGATGGGCGCGGTGATGAGCTACGCGATGGGGTTGAGCGCCGAGCGGTCGGCGCCGGCGGGGATCCTCGCCTTCAGCGGCTTCGTGCCGACGGTAGAGGGCTGGGAGCCGAGCTTCGCCGACCGCACCGGCACCCGCGTCTTCGTCAGCCACGGCCGCAACGACCCGGTGATCGGGATCGAGTTCGCCCACCGCGCCCGCGAGCTGGTCGAAGCCGGCGGCCTCGACCTCACCTACCGCGAGTCGGAGCTGGGGCACCAGATCGACCCTGCGCATCTGCGCGACGCCGCTACCTGGCTGGGTGAGGTGCTCGACTAGCGCGGTGGTGCCGACGCTGGCGGTGCCGGTGGTGGCGGGCATGGCTCTTGCCGCGGCTGCCTTTTCCTTGCCGCTCTGATTGATGCTGCTTGGCCTGATGCCGTTCGGCCGCTTCTTCGGCTTCGATTTCCTTGCAGAGTTCTTCGTCTTCGGCGTCTTCGGCCTCGCAGCCTTCGCTTTCGTCTTCGGCTTCTTCGGCTTCGATCGCTTCGGCGTCGCCTTCTTCCTCGTCGGCTTCGGCTTCGTCGTCTGCGGAATAGGCCACGAGGGAACCCGCGGCGGGGGTAGGCAGCGTCAGCGCGTGCGCCGAGGCGGCCGCGGCGAGCAGCAGCAGCGAGGCGAGCAGGAGGACCAGCAGGTACGGGAGTTTCCGCATGGCCCCCTCATCGGAGCGCGCGGCGGACTGCGTTAGGAAGCTGGACTTTCGTCCAGCACGCCCTCCAGCTGCAGCAACGCTTCCTTCATCGGCAGGCCGCCGCCGTAGCCGCCGAGGGCGCCGCCGGTGCGCAGGACCCGGTGGCAGGGAACGACGAGCGGGATCGGGTTGCTGCCGCAGGCGGTGCCGGCGGCGCGGACGGCGCGCTCGTTGCCGGCCTTGCGGGCCATCTCGGTGTAGCTGCGGGTCTGGCCGTAGGGGATGCGGTTGATCGCCCGCAGGACCCGCCGGCGGAAGCCGCCGCTGAGCCGCCAGTCGAGCGGCAGGTCGAAGCTGTCGAGCTTGCCGTCGAAGTAAAGGTCGAGCTCGCGGCGCACCTCGTCCAGCTCGCGCGGCGCCTCCAGCACCCGCGGCGAGACCCGCTCGGCGAGGTCGACGAGCAGCTCGTCTGAGTTCTGGTTCGGCAGCCCGACCCGGACCAGGCCCCGCTTCGTCTGGGCCAGCAGCAGCGGGCCGAAGGGGGAATCGGCGGTCGTGTAGGCGACGTCGAGCAGGCCCTCCTCGGCGGCGCGCGCCCTCAGCCCCTCGAGGGCGGTGTCGGTGTTCGTACTCATGCCAGCTCCTTTCGCAGTCTCTTCAGTCCCTCGTGCAGGCTGCGCCGAGCCGCCTCCGGCGAGCAGCCCAGCGCGGCGGCGATCTCGCCGTGGGGGAGGTCGCTGCCGTAGCGCAGCGCCACCGCGGCCCGCTGCTTCGGCGGCAGCGCCCCGACCGCGGTCCAGAGCTCCTCGTCGCGCTCCGGGATCCCGTTCTCGGCGGCGACCTCCGCCACCTCGGCGACCGGCACCGGGTTGCGCCCGCGGGCGCGGTGGTAATCGATCGCCTTGCGGTGGGCGATAGTCAGCAGCCAGCCGCGCAGGTTCCTCGCGTCTTCCAGCTTCGGATAGGCGCGCAGAGCCGCGAGGAAGGTCTCCTGGAAGCAGTCCTCGACCCCGTCGCGGCCGACCGCGCCGTGCAAGATCGCCATCACGGCGGCGGAATGCTCGTCCAGCACGGTTTGAAACGGCGGCAGCGCGGTCACTCTGTGGGATTAAACGCGGCGGCGGGTCGAAACGTGAGATCGACGAGGAAATAGGGTGGCGCGATGACCGAGTTGATGGCCGAAGTCGAGGAGCTGGTGGCGCGGGCGCTGGCCGAGGACCTGGGAGAAGCGGGGGACGTCACCTCCGACTCGACGGTTCCCGAGGAGGCCCGGGCGCGGGCGCGGATCGTGCAGAAAGAGCCGGGTGTCGTCTTCGGCCTAGCGCTGGTCAGCGAGACGATGCGCCAGTGCGGGGTCGAGCACGTCGACAGCCTCGTCGTCGAGGGGCAGTGGCGGGAGGAGGTGCCGGCCGAGGTCTTGCTGGCGAGCGGCCCGGCGCGGGCGCTGCTGGCGGCCGAGCGGACCGCGATCAACTTCCTCGGCCACCTCTCCGGGGTGGCGACGATCACCGCCCGCTACGCCGAGGCGGTGGTCGGGACCGGCGCCACGATCCTCGACACCCGCAAGACGACGCCGGGGCTGCGGCGGCTGGAGAAGGCGGCGGTCGCCGCCGCCGGCGGGATCAACCACCGGATGGGCCTCTACGACGCGATCCTGATCAAGGAGAACCACATCGCCGCTGCCGGCGGCCTGGCGAAAGCCGTCCACGCTGCCCGCACCGCTCAGCCGGAGATGGCGATCGAGGTCGAGGTCCGCGACCTCGACGAGGCCGCCTACGCCCTCGGTACCGGCGTCGACCGGCTGCTGCTCGACAACATGAGCCCGCAGTCGATCAAAGAAGCGGTGGCGCTGCGCGACCAGACCGCCGGCGAGGCCGGCGTCTCGCTCGAGGCCTCCGGTGGCGTCACCCTGGAGAACGTGCGCGAGATCGCCGAGACCGGAGTCGAGTTCATCTCCGTCGGCGCCCTCACCCACTCGGCGCCGACGCTCGACTTCTCGATGCTGCTCGAGCTGAGCTAGCCGAACGGCTACTTCAGGAGTTTGGAAAGGCGGCGGTCTTTCAGCACCCGGCCGCCCGTCTGCTCGGTGGGGCAGTAGTTGGTCTGGTGCTCGGAGAAGAAGACCGCCTCGATCGTGGTGCCGCAGCGGGGGCAGGGCTCGCCCTCGCGCTTATGGATCCGCAGCGGCATCGGCACCTTGTCGGGGACCTCGGGCCCGATCGTCTCCTCGTAGTGGTCGATCGCGTCGCCGAGGACGTGGAGGGCGGCGTGCAGGCGCTCAACCTCTTCGGGATCGAGTTCAGTGCCTTTCTTGAAGGGGGAGAGGCGCGCCTCCCAGAGGATCTCGTCGACCCAGGAGCGACCGATCCCGGCGATGTCTTTCTGGTGGCGCAGGAGCGGGTGCAGGTGGCGCGGTTTGTCGATCGCGGCGGCGAACTCGTCGAGCGGGGGAGGGGGCCAGGCTTCCGGTCCCAGGCCGGCGACCATCTCGTCTTCGGCGACGGCGTCGGCCGGCAACAGCTTCGCCCAGGCCCGCTGCTTCGTCCCGAACTCGCGCAGCCGCAGCTCGCGCCCGTCGGTCAGCCGGATCAGCACCCGCGAGGCTTTGTCTTTGAGCGAGGCGCGTTTGTCGAAGACCCGCAGCCGGCCCGCCGACATCAGGTGGATCAGCAGCGCCAGGGCGCCGAACTCGACGACCGGCATCTTGCCGACCCGCCGCACCCCCGTCACCTCGCGCCCGACCAGCGCTTCCAGCGGCGGGTCGAAGGTCTTCATCACGTTCATCCCCGGCGCCAGCGCCGATTCCACCTCGGCGCCGGCGAGGGCGGTCTCGAGGCGGCGGGCGACGATCTCGACCTCGGGCAGCTCAGGCATCGCGAAGAAGGCTAGACGGCCGCCTGCGTGGTCTAGACTTCACCTACGTTCATTCGACCGGTCCGGACGCGAGTCCCGCCGGCGAACATCAGGAAAGAGAGGGCTCATGCAGGAGCTCCCGACGATCCAACCCACTTTCGGACCGGAGCTGAGCCCGGAGGAGATCGCTGAGATCAGCGAGGAAGTCCGCGTGCTCGCGGCGCAGCGCAAGGCCGTCATCCTCGCCCACAACTACGAGCTCCCCGAGATCCAGGACGTCGCCGACTACCGTGGCGACTCGCTGGGTCTCTCGCGCCAGGCGGCCGAGACCGACGCCGAGGTGATCGCCTTCTGCGGCGTCCATTTCATGGCCGAGACCGCCTCGATCCTCTCGCCGCAGAAGACCGTCCTGATCCCGGACCTCGACGCCGGCTGCTCGCTCGCCGACTCGATCACCGCCGAGCAGCTTCGGGCCTGGAAGGCCGAGTACCCGGCGGCGCTGGTCGTCATGTACGTCAACACCTCGGCCGAGGTGAAGGCGGAGACCGATTACTGCGTCACCTCCTCCAACGCCGTCCAGGTCGTCAGGCACATCTGGGAGGAGCACGGCCCCGACCAGGAGATCCTCTTCGGCCCCGACATGTGGCTCGGCGCCTTCGTCGAGCGCGAGACCGGCCTGGCCGAAGAACCCGAGCGCCGCGGCAACTTCCATATCTGGGACGGCGAGTGCCACGTCCACGCCGGGATCAAACCGCTCGACATCGCCCGCACCCGCGAAGAACACCCGAACGCGGAGTTCCTGATCCACCCCGAGTGCGGCTGCAGCACCCAGGCGATGGAGTACGTCGCCGCCGGCGACATCGACCCCGAGGGGGTCCACATGCTCTCCACCTCGGGGATGCAGAAGCACGTCGAAGCGCACCCCGACGGCGAGTTCATCGTCGCCACCGAGAACGGCATGCTCTACCCGCTGCAGCAGGCCGCCCCCCGCGCGAACCTGATCGAGGCCAACCGGATGGCCACCTGCAAATACATGAAGATGATTACCCTGCCGAAGCTCCGCGACTCCCTCCGCGACCTCGAGTTCGAGGTCAGTGTCTCCCCCGAGATCGCCGAGCGCGCCCGCATCCCGATCGAGCGCATGGTCGCGATCGGCTAGCCCCCGAACGCGGGGCCGCTGCACCAATCCTTACTAAACGCTTTCCCTAAGCGGAATGTGGCATGTTAGGGCACATGTTCCCTAACACTTTCCCGGGTGACGGCGGCCGCGACCTGAGGTCAACCCTGTGTTGACACCGTCTGATCGCTCTGATTCAGTCTCGCTTGGGTCGAGTATATAAATGTTCTTTAGTAAAAAACTGCCGTATCGCACCAGGAGGTATCTCCTGGCCTCCGGACTGGGGTTGCTCGGGCTTCTCGTCATGCCCGGCGGCGCCTGCGCGGAACTCGCTTTCGGACCGGCCCAGACCGTCAGCACCGGCCGGGTCAGCGAGCCGCGGCTTGCCGTCGATGCCCAGGGAAGGGCCACGGTGGCCTGGGTAGAGAGCGACGAAGAAAACCAGCGGCTTGTTCAGGCGGTTCGGGTCGATGCGAACGGGATGCAGGGGCCGACTCAGACGCTTGCGGAAGTTCCCCCGAAAAGCAGCGGGTGTGTCTGCCCCCGGGTCGTGGTCGATGCCATCGGTCGAGCGACGATCGCCTGGCGGGGCTATGACGGCGAACACGCCCGGGTTGAAGCCGCGCAGATCGACGCCGCAGGAACTTTCGGCCCTGTTCTTACCCTGTCGCCGCCAGGGGAGGACGGCTTCGAGCCGGAGCTCGCGGTCGACGACGAAGGTCGCGTCACCGTCGTCTGGCGCCTCCAGGCACAGGGAAACGTCGAAGCGGTGAGACTAGACGTCGAAGGCGAACCCGAAGAAACCCAGGTTCTCGCCGAAGCTGTTCCCGGCCTCGGGTCACCCGTCGTCGCGGTTGATCCCTCCGGGGAGGCCACCGTGGTCTGGCCCAGCTCGGAAGGGCTGCGCTCGGTGCAGATCGACCCGGCCGGGGTCGTCGGCTCAATCGAGCCGATCGCGTCTACCGACGGCGCCGATTCCCTCCTGGAGGCAGTCGCCGACAGCCAGGGAACGGTGACGATTGCCTGGTGGCGAAGCAGCGAAGCGAAGAGTGTGCAGCTCAGCCCGGGAGGAGTCGTCGGCCCGCTGCAAACGCTGACGCTGGCGGGCGAACAGGCCCACGGCCGGCCTTCTGTGGCGGTCGACTCCCAGGATCGTGTGACCGCTGCATGGTGGGCCTCGGGCGAAGGGGTCCGCTCGGTTCGCCTTGCCGGCAACGGAGTGCCCGGGCCCGTCCAGACGCTGTCCGATCCGGGGCTTCTCGCCGGAAATCCGGACGTGGCGGCGGGGGCGAGCGGAACGACGGTCGTGGCCTGGAGCCACCCGCCGGTTCCCTATGCCCCCGAAGACCCTTGCACGGAAGACAGCTTCGATCCCGCCAGCGACGTGGTGAAGGTCGCGGTCCTCGGCTCGGAAGGCGAGGCGCTGCAGGTCGAGAACGCTTCCTCCTACGGCGAGCAGGCGCAGAGGCCCCAGATCGGGGTGGCTTCCCTGGGACTGCCGACGGTCGTCTGGGAAAGCTTCGACGGCACCTACTTCTGCGACGGCCCGCTGCCGCGGAGGATCCAGATGAGCCGCGGGATGGAAGTCGAACCCCCTGCGCCCCCTGCTCCACCCCCTCCAGCCGATCCCCCCGCCGACCCCGCGCGGCCGTCGACGACAAGCGTTGCGGATGCGAAGCTTCACCTGAAGCCGGGTGCGCTGGCGAGGGACGACCATCTGCTCCTCGGAGTCAGATGCGTCAGTACAGGGGTGGCGTGCGAGGGTCAGGTGAGGCTGGTCGTTCGGATCGCCGACATTCCCGGAGCTCTGAGGAAGTCGATTCGGAGCCTGCGGAAGCGGACGGCGGAGGTAACGCTGGCGCGCGGCCATTTCCGCTTTGCGGCCGGCGTGCGCGGCACCTTGACGCTGTCGCTCTCCGGGCTCGGCAGGGTTCTGACGCAGAGAGGGTCCGGTCGCCGGCTGCGGGCGGTCGGCAGAGGGGTCGGGGTCCACGATGACGTCACCTACATCCGCCTGCGGGGCGGCCCACGCTGACGGCTTGACCCTGAAAGGCACCAGTCGTGATCCGCTACACCCTTCGTCTTTGCGCTGTCCTCATCGCCCTCGCGGCGATGGCCGCGGCCCTCGCTTCGGCCGCTGCGGCCGGAGAGCGGCACTCATACATCGTCGTCTTCGAAGACCACGTCGCCGCCCCCGCCGCGCTGGCCTCTTCGCAGGTCAGGCACTACCGCGGCGAGCTCGGTTTCGTCTATCGCTACGCGATCAAGGGGTATTCGGCCGAGCTTCCCAAGGCCGCAGTCCCGGCCCTGGAACGCGATCCGAGAGTCGATTACGTCTCGGACGGTGAAGTTCCCGTCTTCGCGGAAGAAATCGGACTGGAAACCGAAGATCACCAGGGCGTCGAACTGGAAGCGGATGCGTTTCCGACGGGGATAAGGCGTACCTTCGCCACGGCCAACAAAGGGCTGGACATCGACGGCGTGGACGACGTCCGGGCGAATGTCGACGTGGCCGTCATCGACACCGGGATCGACCAGACCCACCCGGACCTCAACGTCGTCGCGCGCACCGACTGCACGGGGGCAGGGGAATCGTGCCTCGACAACACCGGCACCGACGAAAATACCCACGGCACCCACGTCGCGGGGACGATCGCCGCGCTCGACAACGGATTCGGAGTCGTGGGGATGGCGCCGGGGGCGCGTCTGTGGTCGGTGAAGGTCCTGGGCGGCGCCGGGGGAAACACCGTCGAGGATGTCATCGCCGGAGTCGACTGGGTAACCGCTCACTCGAGCGAAATTGAGGTCGCCAACATGAGTCTCAGTGCAAGGGAAGTCGTTCCTGCGCTGAACGAAGCCGTCGCCAAATCAGCGGAAAAAGGCATCGTCTACACGCTCGCCGCCGGCAATCAAGCCGAAGAAGTCCGGTGGTCGCCCGCGACCACCGAAGCCGCCATCACCGTCTCCGGAATTGCCGACTACGACGGGCAGCCCGGGGGAAAAAGCGCCCCGACTTGCGTAAGCAGGGGTGCAGACGACTCCCGATACACCCTGAGCAATTACGGGCCCCTGGTCGATATCGCGGCTCCAGCCGTCTGCATCCTCTCCACCGAACCGGGAAACAAATACGGCCTCAAGAGCGGCACCTCGATGGCTGCGCCGCACGTCGCCGGAGCGGCCGCGATCCTGGCTGCCAAAGAAAACCCCAACTCCTTGAAAGACGTCGAAGCGATCGCTGCCAAGCTGGAGGAAACCGGCAACCACAACTGGACCGACACGTCAGGGGATGGAATCCAGGAGCCGCTTCTGGATGTCGGCAGCGAATGGGCGTACGGACTGGGGCCTGCCCCGATCGCGACCACCGGGGCCGTCAACTACGTCGGCGTGGGGTCGGCGACCGAAACCCTCCTGACCGGGACGGTCAACCCGAAACTGCACGCGACGAAATACCAGTTCGAACTGGTCGAGGCGGGCAAATACAAACCAGGAGCGGAAAATCCCTACTCCGAAGGGAGCAAGGTCCCGCTTTCACCGACGTCCCTGGCCGGGACGCTCGACAAAAACTACGAAGTGGAAGCGGCCGTGACCGGCTTGAACAGCAACACGGTCTACCACTACCGGCTCGTCGCCGAAAACGGGAACGGGATCTCGAGGGGCGCCGACCAGTCGTTCACGAGCGCGGCCACCTGCAAAGGGAGCGGGGGCCAATGCGGGTGGACCCTCCAATCCGCGGCCAATCCCGAACCGCGGACCGAAAACGAGCTCGAAGACGTCTCCTGCCCCAGCTCGACGGTGTGCATGGCGGTGGGCAACGACCGCTACCGCGGCAAGGGCCTGGTCGAGGCCTGGGACGGCAGCGGCTGGGAAATCGTCTCCAGCTCGCTCGGCGAAATGAGGGCCATCTCCTGCCCCAGCGCCACCTGGTGCGCGGTCGTTGCCAAGAGCGAAGGCTCCGGCTGGCAGGTGAAATGGGTGAAAACGGTCCTCAACGAAGAAGCGTGGAGGGTCGAAGCCAAATCCCCGCCGGCCCCCGAAGGCGGGACCGAAGTGAGGCTGCGCGACGTCTCCTGCAGCTCTGAAAGCGCCTGCACGCTGGTCGGCCGCTACAGCGCCTCGGGCATTCTCAAAACCTACGTCGCCCGCTGGAACGGCAGCGGCTGGGCGCTGCAGACGGCGCCGAGCCCGGCCGACGCCGGGGAAGCGATGCTCTCGGTCTCCTGCGCGTCCTCGACCTCCTGCACGACGGTCGGCAAGAGCGGCAACAAACCCTACGTCGCCCGCTGGAACGGGAGCGAATGGGCGACCCAGACCGCGGCCAACCCCGAAGGTTCCACCGACGTCACGCTCGAAAGCGTCTCCTGCCCGACGGCGAGCGCCTGCATGGCGGTCGGCAACTACACCACCGCCAGCGGCCGCAAGACCCTCGCCGAGCGCTGGAACGGCAGCAGCTGGTCTCTCACCTCCAGCGCCAATCCGGCCAAAGAAGGACATGCCCTGCTGCGTGGCGTCTCCTGCCTCTCGGCGAGCTCCTGCCTTGCCGTCGGGTACTTCCGCGCGCCCACCATGCTCGTGGCGAACGAAGAAACGCTGCTGGCGGAGTCCTGGAACGGCAGCACCTGGACCCTGCAGTCCTCGCCCAACCCCGAAGGCAAGACGTTCAGCTCCTTCGCCGCCGTCTCCTGCAGCTCCGCCAGCGCCTGCACCGCGGTCGGCAAGGCCCGCCCCGAACGACTGGAAGTCAACATGGTGACGTTGGCGGAGCGCTGGGGCTAACAGAGCCCTGGGGTTCGAATCATCGCCGCCTGGCTTTCAAGCTTCTTGTGAGCGGCTTTACGCGTTCTTTGCCAAGGCTCAGGCAGTCTGCCGCCCGTGCCTGAGGCGAAGACCGAGCGGAGGTGGTGGCGGGTGTCGGGCCGGACGCTGAAGATCGGCGTTCTCGGCGCCGTCGTCCTGCTGGTGCTGATCCAGCTCGTCCCCTACGGGCACGCCCACAGCAATCCCCCGGTCACGCGGGCGGCGCACTGGCCGCCGGGGCCGGGGCGCCAGATCGCCGAAGCGGGCTGCTACGACTGCCACAGCAACCTCACGAGCTGGCGCTGGTACTCGAACGTGGCGCCGGCCTCATGGCTGGTCACCCACGATGTCGAAGACGGCCGCAGCGCCCTCGACTTCTCCGAATGGGACAAGCCGCAGCCCGACGCCGGCGAGCTGAAGGAGAAGGTCGAAAGCGGTGAGATGCCGCCGCTTCAGTACCGGCTGGTCCATCCCTCCGCGAGCCTCTCCGCCACCGAGAAGAAGCAGCTCGTGGCGGCGATCACGCGCCTCTACGCCAGCGACCCGCCGCCTCCCGGCGGCGGTGGCGGCTGAGACGACTCAGTCGTCGTCGCCGTCGGAGTCGCCGCCCCCGCTTTCGCCGCCGTGATCGTCGGGGACGGTGGCTTCGCCTTCGGCGGGCGGCGGTTCTTCGGTCGTTGTCGTCGTCGGTTCGTCCGTGCTCGTTTCGGGCGGCGGCCGGTCGCCCGCGCCGCCGGTGCCGGCCGGCGCCTGCAGGGCGGGCGCGAGCGCATCGCCGGCCGAGACCGATTCGGAAGCGATGCCGATCTGCTGGCTGGTCAGGTTGGCGGCGGCGATCGCCACCGCGATCGCGATCGCCAGGCCGAGCAGCGCCAGCAGCACCCACCTCGCGGTGGCCGGGAGGCTCACGAGCGCACCTCCGCGGGGGCGAGCTCGATCGTCGCCGCCAGGCCGCCGCCCTCGCGGTTTTGCAAGCGGACCTCGCCGCCCCACTGGCGGCTCAGCTCGCGGGCGATCGCCAGGCCCAGCCCGGTTCCCTTCGCTCCTCGGCGGCCGGCGCTGCCGCGGCTGAAGCGTTCGAAGACCGCCTCCTCCTCGCCGGGCGCGAGCCCCGGCCCTTCGTCGAGGACCGTGAGCCGGCCGGGGGCGGCTTCGAGCACGACCGCGGAGCCGGGCGGCGAGTAGGTGAGGGCGTTCTCGATCAGCGAGTCGAGCGCGCGGTCGAGGTCGGCGCCTGCGCACCAGCCCTCGCCGCCGTTGCCGCCGGTCGGCCTGAGCTCGATCCGTCGCTCGGCCGCCGCCCCCCGCCAGCGCGCGGCCGCCCGCTCCACCGCCGCCCGCAGGTCGAGCCGCTCGCCCGGCAGTTCGTGCTCGCCGGCGCGGCTGAGGATCAGCAGCTCGTCGACGATCAGCGAGAGGCGGTCGATCTCGCCCATCGCGGCGTCGAGCTCGCGCTCGACCGGCGGCTGGCCGCGAAACCGTTCCGCCAGGCCCTCGAGCCGCAGGCGCAGTCCCGTCAGCGGCGTCCGTAGCTGGTGGGAGGCGTCGGCGACGAAGTCCTGCTGAGCCCGCAGCAGCCGCTTGATCCGCTGCGTCATCTCGTTGAAGGCGCGGGCGAGCGAGCGCTGCTCGGTGCTCCCCTCGACCGCCACGGTGGTGTCGAGGTCGCCCTCGGCGACGCTGCGGGCGGCGTCGTCGAGGCGGCGGATCGGCCGCGCGATCTGCTGGGCGATCAGGGCCCCGGCGACCAGCCCCAGCAGCAACACGACTCCGGCCAGCGCGGCGATGTCGAGGACCGAGGTCTTCACCGCCCGGTGCACGGCGTCGATGCTCTGGGTGATCCGCACCGCGCCGATCGGCCGCCCGTGGTCGAGGACCGGCACCGAGGTGGCGAGGATCTCTTCGCCGAGGGTTTCGCTGTCGCGGGTGATCTGCTCGCTGGTCCCTTCCAGGGCCGTTTCGACCTCGGGCCGGTCGTCGTAGCTGCGCCCGAGCGGCGCCCCGGCCGAGTCGGCGAGCAGGCGTCCCTGCTTGTCGACGACGATCACCCGGCCGCGGACGCTCTCGGCGGATTTCCCGGCGATCCGCCGCAGCGGTCCCGGTTGCGGCGGATCGACGAACTCGGCGGCGCTGGTCGCCACCACTTCGGCCTGGCTGCGCGCCTGCCCCTTGACCTCGCTGTCGACGCGGTCGCGCAGGCTCAGCGCCAGCGGCACGCCGAAGGCGATCAGCGCCAGCAGCAGGACGTAGGCCAGCGCCAGTAGGAGGGTCGCGCGCAGGCTCAGCGGTCCGGGTCCTCGTCCTCCGGGGCGGCGAAGCGGAAGCCGACGCCGCGGACCGTCTCGATGTAGGTCGGGTCGGCGGGATCGTCGTCGAGCTTGCGCCGCAGCCAACCGATGTGGACGTCGAGCGTCTTCGTCGAGCCGAACCAGTTGGTGTCCCAGACCTCCGACATCAGGTCCTCGCGGGTGACGACGCGGCCGCCGTTGCGCATCAGCACCGCCAGCAGGTCGAACTCCTTGCGCGAGAGCTCCAGCTCGGCGCCGCGGAAGCGGGCGATCCGCGCCGCCGGGTCGAGCTCGACCTCGCCGACCCGCACCGGCTTCCCCTTCTCGCCGGCGCCGTTTTCGCGGGGAGCGCTGCGGCGCAGGACGGCGCGAATCCGGGAGATCACCTCGGCGGCGCTGAACGGCTTGACGACGTAGTCGTCGGCGCCGAGCTCGAGGCCGACGATCTTGTCCATCTCCGTCCCCCGCGCGGTCAGCATCACGATCGGCACGTCGGAGCGGCGGCGCAGCTCTCGGCAGACGTCGCGGCCGTCGCCGTCGGGGAGCGCGAGGTCGAGCATCACCAGGTCGGGTTCCTCGGAGCCGGCGAGCTCGATCGCCCCGGCGGCGGTGCCGGTGACCACGGCCTCGAAGCCCGCCCGCCGCAGCGCCTCGGCGAACGGCTGGGAAATCGATTCCTCGTCCTCGACGACGAGGATGCGGCCGCCTGGCGACTGGGTTGGCATAGGTCAACTGTAGGGCCCGCCGCGGGCACTTTCGCCGGCTCGCGACAGGTTTTGCCAGGGCTTTACCCGGCGCTTTCCTGCCCTTACAGCCGCCGCGCGCAGACTGCTCTCGCAAGCTGCCAGAGGGGGAATCGCCGTGAAGAACGTAAGAGCCAAAGTCGCGACCGGGGTGACGGTCGTCGCCCTCGGAGGGCTCACCGGACTGGCCCTGAGCCAGGGCGGGACGCCGCCGAGCAAGCCGGTCGCCGACAAGCCGGTCGTCCACACCAAGGTGATCCGGCGCACGATCCACGTCACCAAGCACGCACAGCCGAAGCACCCGCCGGCCGGCGGCGGCCCGAGCGGGACCTACGGCGCCGCGGGTGGGAGCGGGGCCCACGGCAGCGCCACCACCGGCGCTTCGTCTGCGGGCTCGTCCTCCGGCTCCAACTACTCCTCGACGCCGGTCAGCACGGCGAGCAGCGGCGCCTCCTCGGCGCCCCCGAGCTCCGGCTCCGGCAGCGCCCCCGTCACCACCCACACCAGTGGCGGCGGCTCGCACCACTCCGGAGGTCACGGCGGCGGCAGCCACGGCGGCGGGCCGGTGACGACCCACACCAGCGGCGGCGGCTCGCACCACCCCAGCGGCTCCGGCGGCTCCGGCGGGGGCGCGGTCACCACCCACTCGAGCGGCGCCGGCGCCGGTTCCGGCGGCGGCTCCGCGACCGCGCCGGTCACGACCACGACCAGCGGCGCCGGGGCCGGCGGCGGCAGCACCGAAACCGCCCCCGTCAGCACCGGCTCCAGCGGCGGCGGCGCGGTTGGCGGCGGCGAGGTCGAGCACGAGAGCGAGGGCGGAGGAGGCGGTGGCGATGACTGAGGCAGTCAGGTCGAAGCGCCCGCGCGCCGGCCGCGTCTTCTGGGGCTCGATCATTCTCTTCGCGACGCTCTTCGCCCTGCTCGTCTACCGCTTCTCGCTCGAACAGAGGGCGCAGCCGACCGCGCAGGGGGTCCAGGTGCGCAAGGTGATCAAGCGGCGGGTGGTGACGACGATCGTCCCCAGCCCGGGGCGGAACACCGTCAGCAGCGGGCCGATCAGCAGCTCCTCCTACTCCGCCGGCGGCGAACCGGTGGTGACGGGGGCGTCCTGATGGGCGAACACGACCTCACCTTCGACGCGATGGGCAGCCATGTGCGGATGCTGATCGGCGAGCCCGGGCCGGGCATGGCGCCGGCGGCGGCCGCCGCCGAGCAGGGCCGGCGCTTCGTCGAAGAGTTCGACGCCACGCTCTCCCGCTTCAAGCCCGCCAGCGAGCTCTGCCGCCTCAACGCCGACCCGCGCGAGCGGGTGCCCGCCTCCGAGCTGATGCGGCGCGCGGTCGAGGCCGGGATCTTCGCCGCCGAGCGCAGCGGCGGGCTCGTCGATCCCACCCTGGTCGGGGAGATCGAGCAGGCGGGATACGTCGCCTCCCGCGCCGGGATGGCCGGCCTGCCGCTGGGCGAGGCGCTCGCCGCCGCGCCGCCGCGCCGACCGGCCGCCCCGCGGCCCGAGCAGCGCTGGCGCGGCTTCCGGGTCGACGACGAGGCGGGAGAGGTCGTCCGCCCGCCCGGGCTGCGCTTCGACACCGGTGGAACCGGCAAGGGCCTCGCCGCCGACATGCTCGCCGCCAGCCTGCGCGGCTACTCGCGCTTCATCGTCGACTGCGGCGGCGACATCCGCATCGGCGGCGCCGACGCGCTCGTCCGTCCCTACGAGGTCTTCGTCGAACACCCGATCAGCGGCGACCGCGCCCACGTGCTGCGGCTCGGCTCCGGCGGCGTCGCCACCTCGGGGATCAACGTGCGGATCTGGCGCGACGAGGACGGGCGCTACGCGCACCACCTGCTCGACCCGGCCGGCGGCGAGCCGGCCTGGACCGGCCTCGTCGGCGCCACCGCGCTCGGCGACACTGCCCTGGAGGCGGAGACGCTCTCGAAGGCGGCGCTGCTCTCGGGACCGGAGCGCGGGCGCGAGCTGCTCGGCGAGCGCGGCGGCCTGATGATCCACGACAGCGGCTGGGTCGAGCTGGTCGGGCCGCTGGCGGTTGCCCCGCGGATCCGCCTGCCCGAGGTGGTCCGATGAGCGAAGTGATCCAGAGCCACGGCTGGTGGTTGGCCAGCCGCGCCTCCGGTCTGGTCGCGCTGGTCCTGGTGACGATCTCGGTCTTCCTCGGCCTGGCGATGGCCGGGAAGGCGATGCGCCGTCCGGGCCTCTCGAAGAAGCTGCTGGCGGTGCACGAGCAGACCGCGCTTGCCGGCCTGGTCGCGATCGCCGTCCACGGCATCGCCCTGCTCGGCGACCCCTGGCTGCATCCGGGCGTCGCCGGCGTCACCGTCCCCTTCGCGCTCGGCTTCAAGACCTTCTTCACCGGGCTCGGGGTGATCGGCGGCTACCTGGCGGCGCTGCTCGGGCTCAGCTACTACGCCCGCCGGCGGATCGGCGCCAAGCTCTGGCGCAAGGCCCACCGGGCGACCATCCTGGTCTGGGTGCTCGGCCTGGTGCATGCGGTCGGCGCCGGCAGCGACGCCTCCGCGGTCTGGTTCCGCTGGTGGGTGATGCTGACCACGCCGGAGATCGGCGGCCTCTTCGTCTACCGCGTGCTGTCCGGTCGGGCGAAGCGGCGGGCTCGGGCGGCGCGGCCGCAGCGGGTGCCGCCCGCCGATCGCCGCTCCCATGTTCCAATCCCCTTTCTCGAGGAGGCGTGATGAGGATGAAAGACCCGGGGGTCCTGATCGTCGGCGGCGGCCTCGCAGGCCAGCGCTGCGCTGAGACCCTGCGGCGGCGCGACTACGGGGGGCCGGTGCGGATGCTCTGCGTCGAGGACGAGCCGCCATACGACCGGCCGCCGCTCTCCAAGGGCGTCCTCGCCGGCAGCGCCGAGGAGGAGAGCACCGCCTTTCGCTCGCCCGGTTGGTACGAGGACAACGGGGTCGAGCTGCTGCTCGGAACCCGCGCCGCGGGCCTGGAGCCCGGCGCTCGCCTGGTCTTCCTGGGCTCGGGCGAGCCCGTTCCCTACGGCAAGCTCCTGATCGCCAGCGGCGGCGAGCCGCGGCGGCTGCCCTTCCTCGGGGGCTTCGAGAACGTCCACTGCCTCCGTACCCTCGCCGACGCCCGCCGCCTGAGGGCCGGCCTGGCCCCGGGAGCCAAGCTGGCGATCGTCGGCGCCGGGTTCATCGGCCAGGAGGTGGCGGCGACCGCGCTCGGGCTCGGCGCCGAGGTGACCATGATCGAGGCGATGGAGGTGCCGCTGGCACCGATCCTCGGCGCCGAGCTCGGCCGCTGGTTCGCGGATCTGCACCGGGAGGAGGGCGTGCGCCTGCTGACCGGGGCGATGCTCGAGGGCGCCGAGGGGAGCGGACACGTCGAGCGGTTGCGCCTTGCCGACGGGACCGGCGTCGATTGCGACATCGTCGTCGTGGGAATCGGCACGGTCCCGGCGACGGGCTGGCTCGACGGCAGCGGGCTGGGGGAGAGGGGCGTCGAGGTCGACGCCGCCGGCCGCACGGCAGTCCCGGACGTCTTCGCCGCCGGCGACGCCTCGGTCCCCTTCGACCACCGCTTCCGCGTCCACTCCCGGACCGAGCACTGGGACGCCGCCGCCTGGCAGGGCGCCGCGGCGGCTCGCGCGATGCTCGGGGAAGAGGCGGGGACGCCGCCGCTGCCGAGCTTCTGGAGCGACCAGCACGGGGTCCGCATCCAGTCGGTCGGCCATCCGCACCACGGCGACTCGGTCCTGATCGAGGGAGACCCCGCGGCACGCGACTTCGAAGCCGTCTTCGTCCGCGAGGGGAGGCCGGTCGCCGGCCTTACGGTCGGGCGCCCGCGATCGATCCCTGCCCTGCGCAAGCGAATCGAGGCCGGCCACGAAGCCGCCCGCGAAGAAGAGGAGGTCCCGGCATGACCTACGTGCCCGTGGTCGATCCCGACGAGTGCAGCGCCCACGGCGACTGCGTCGAGATCGCCCCGCAGGTCTTCCGCCTCGACGACACCGCCGTCGTCATCGGCACCGGCCCCGACGACCTGATCATGGAGGCCGCCGAAGCCTGCCCCGCCGTCGCGATCTCGGTCGTCGACCAGTGGACCGGCGAGACGGTCTTCCCTTGAGGGCGGACGTCAGTCGAGTAAACAGAGGAGTTCTTTTGATTCCCTAGATTTCCGCCGTCGTCCTACGAGGGGAGGAACGGATGGCCGAGCGGATTCGGCGGATAAGCGCCTGGGCTGAGGACGGAAGCTCCGAGGTGGTCGAGATTTCGGAGCTCAGCGGCAGGGCGGGGTTTCCCTGGTTCGAGCTGGCATGCGGCGTCGAGAACGCCGATGAGCTGATGGAGACGCTCGGCCCCTGGTGCCCCGGTCTGACCGAGCGGATGCTGTGCGACCTGCTCACTCCGGACGAGCAACCGGAGGGAGAGAGCTATGGCGAGAACATCCGGCTCGCCTCTTCCTTTGCCGTAGAAGCCTGGCGACCCACGGAACGCACCGAGCGCGGGCGGCCGCAGGGGGTGGGGGTCCTCCGCTTCCAGCCGGTCGAGCTGCTGGCAGGGGAGGGGTGGCTGATCACCTGCTGGCATCCCCAGCGCGTCTTCCAGGGCTCGAGGAAACTGGAGGAGGAACGGCCGCCGGGCGAGGCCGACGGCGTCTTCGAGACGGTTGCCAAGAGGTGGAAGCGGCAGCGCGGCCGCCTGCCCGGCGACCTCGGGATCTCGATCATGCACGAGCTCTCCCTTACCTACGCACCCGTTCACCGGACTCTGCACGCCTGGCTCGAGGACTGGGAGCTGAGCCTTTACATGGAAGACGACCTCGACAACCACGATCAGCTTCCCGAGCTGTGGGGGCTGATGGCGGTGTTCCGCGACTGGCTCAACCCGCTCAACAAGGCCGGGCTGCGGGCCGATCCCGAGAAGGCGTGGCTCCCGTGCTCGGATCACGATGCGGCGGTCGGGGTGGATGACCGGATCGACAAAGCCCTTGCTGCACTCGGAAGGTTGAGCGACACCTTGCGACAGTCCTTCGGACTCCTGCACCTGGAGCAGACGGAGGAACAGCGCCGGCATGGCGAGCGGGTGCAGCATCGAGTCGAGCTGATGGCAGCCGGCTTTCTGGTGCCTACTTTCATCGTCGGCCTCTACGGAGCCAACACCTGGGTGCCGGGACAGGGCCGCCACTGGGGGTTCTGGGTCATGCTGTTCGTCCTGCTCGTGCTCAGCATGCTGGTGGTGGCGTTCGTCTGGCGAACCCAGCGCCGGGCCGAAGCAGCGCAGGAAGCCGCGGCGGCGGAGCGCAGGAGAATGAGGGACGAGCTGCTCAGCCGCCCGAGCGGGGCGACTTATGGCTGATATATCGACATCACTCGCCTCGCTCGCGGGTGCCGGGTAAAGCCTTGGCAAAACCTCGCCGCGCTTCAGGGGAGATTTAGGCGACCGCCGAATCCTCGGAGCCATGACCACTCCACGTCCCCGCGCGGTCGTCGCCGGCTCGCTGGCTCTCTTCGTCGTCCTCTTCGTCGTCCTCACCTTCGAGCTCAGCGCCAGCGCGAGCACGTCGGCGGGGAAGACGCAGGCGGCGGCGAAGACGCGGCCGGCGCCGACCGAAACGAAGACCGACGCCGCACCGGAAGAAGCGGCGGCCGAATACGCCGAACCGGAAGAAGGGTCCGGCGAATACGTCGAAGCCGAACCGGAACCTGAAGTCGAAGACGTCGAACCCGAAGTGGAAGAAGCGCCGCCGGTCGTCACCTCCAGCTCGTGATCGAAGCGGTTCCGCACACCCTCAGGGTCGGTCCTCCTCGGGCTGACGATGGCGGGCAAGCCGCTGCGCGAGCCGCGCTTCACCAAGGCGGTGCGGGCACTGCACGAGCAGATCGCGCTCGCCGCCCCGGTCGCGATCGCCGTCTATGTCCTCGGCCTCTTCCACGCCTTAGGCGGCGGCACCGACACCGGCTCGCCGCTCTTCCTCCTCTGGGCCCTCGCCGGCGGCATCCCGATCGCCGTGCTCTTCGCCTACCGGGTGATGAAACTTCGCCTGCGTGGGCGCAATCTTGCGGGGTCGACGGCCTAGAGGAGTCACCCTGTGATCGCAGAAGGCACCTCCTCGATGCGCAGACTGAAGAAGAACAACCGCAGCGGTGACGAGCCGCGGCGCCCCCGCGGGCGGCGCGCGCCGATCATCGAGCTCGACCAGGTGACCAAGGTCTACCCGGGCGGCCACATGGCGCTCGACCGGATCTCCCTGGGGATCGGCCGCGGCGAGTTCGTCTTCCTCGTCGGCCCGACCGGCTGCGGCAAGTCGACGCTGATCAAGATGCTGATCCGCGAGCTGACCGCGACCGAAGGCTCGGTGAAGATCGCCGGGCGGGACATCGGCAAGCTGCCGGAGAAGAAGATCCCGCAGCTTCGCCGCAACATCGGCACCGTCTTCCAGGACTTCAAGCTCCTGCCCAACCGCACCGTCTACGACAACGTCGCCTACGCGCTGCAGGTGATCGGCGCCAGCCGCGCCGAAATCCGCGAGCAGGTGCCGGCGACGCTGCGCCTGGTCGGCCTCTCGACCAAGCTCCACAGCTACCCCGACCAGCTCTCCGGTGGCGAGCAGCAGCGCGTCTCCGTCGCCCGCGCCTTCGTCAACCACCCGCCGCTGCTGCTGGCCGACGAGCCGAGCGGAAACCTCGACCCGGTCACCTCGATCGGGATCATGCAGCTGCTCTACCGGATCAACAAGACCGGCACCACCGTCGTCGTCGTCACCCACGACCGCGAGATGGTGGACAACATGCAGCGCCGCGTCGTCGAGCTCTACGAGGGCCGCGTCGTCCGCGACGAGGTCTCCGGCGGCTACACCGAGGAGTCGACGACCGAATTCGGCCTGCGGATGCGGGCTGAGATGGGTGTCGGCGCCGAGGGCGAGAAGCTGACCAACGGCCACTCCCACCACGACGAGCTGAGCTGAGCATGGGCCGCATCGTCTTTTTCTTCCAGGAGGCTCTGCGCGCGCTGAAGCGCAACGGCGCCCCGAGCCTGGCGGCGATCGTCACCACGGTCGTCACCGTCGTCCTGCTCGGGATGCTGATCCCGATCTTCCAGACCGCCCAGGGCAAGTCAGAAGAAGTCCGCAACCAGCTCAGCGTCCAGTACGCGCTCTTCCCGGACGCGACCAAGGCCGAAATCGCGGCGACGAAACGGAAGCTGGAAGGGATCCCGCACGTCGCCGAAGTGAACTTCATCGGCAAAGCCGAGGCGCTGAAGACGCTCGAATCCGAACTCGAGGACAAGCGGATCGTCGAAGAGCTGAAATTCAACCCGCTGCCGAACAGCTTCGAAGTCAAACCCGACGACGCCGCCAACCTGCCGGCGATCCAGAAGACCGTCTTCCCGAACGGGCCCAAGGGGCAGCCGTTCACCTCGATCATCAACAACGAATTCGACCGCACCTTCGGCCAGAAGAAGGTCGAGCAGGTGACGAGCGCGCTGAAGATCATCCTCACCGTGATCACGGCGCTGCTGGTGCTCGCCTCGCTGATGCTGATCGGCAACACGATCCGGCTCTCGATCTACACCCGCCGCCGCGAGGTCGAGGTGATGCGCCTGGTCGGCGCCACCCGCTGGTTCATCCGCTGGCCATTCATGATCGAGGGCGTCGTCGTCGGCTTCGTCGGCGGCCTACTGGCCATACTGATCCTGTGGCTCGGAAAGATCACGATCGTCGACCCGCTGAGCAGCTCGGTCAGCGTCCTCTCGGCCCAGAGCACCTCGACGCTCGGCTTCCCGGCGCTGATTGCGATCCTCTTCGCCGCTTCGATCCTCGTCTCGACGATCGGCTCCGGCGTCACCCTGCGCCGCTTCCTCAAGGTCTGAGGCCCGCGTGAGCGGACGCGGGGCGGTCGCCTTTGCGGCGGCGCTGGTCGTCCTCTTCGCCGCCGGACTCTGGCTCGGCGGTCACCCCCGAGACCTGCCGGGACCGCTGCGCGACGTCTTCGTCGCCGAACCGACCGGCCTCGTCGCCGAAGCCGCCGAAGCGATCGAAGACAACTACTACGAGCCGGTCGGCCCGAAGGAGCTCGGCAACTCCTCGCTGCAGGGGATGGTCAGGGAGCTGCGCAAACGCAACAAGGAGGACCGCTACTCCGAATACTTCTCCCAGGAAAAGCTCGAAAGCTTCAACCAGGAGATCGAAGGCCGCTTCTCCGGGATCGGGCTCTCGGTGATCGGGGTCAAGCAGGGACTGCGGGTGGCGCAGGTCTTCAAGCACTCGCCGGCCGCCGCGGCGGGGATCGAGCCCGGCGACACGATCGTCTCGGTCGAAGGCAGGTCGATCGCCGGCCAGAGCAGCACCGAGGCGACGAAGGAGATCAAGGGGCCGGAAGGGACGCAGGTGACGATCGGCGTCCGCGACCGCAAGGGCGGGAAGGCGCGCGAGCTGACGATCGTCCGCGCCGAGGTCTCGCTGCCCAACGTCAGCGGCAGCGTCAAGGAGGTGCGGGGGAAGAAGCTCGGCTACGTGCGGCTGCTCTCCTTCAGCGAAGGCGCCCATGCCCTGCTCGCGAACGCGGTGAAGAAGGTGGAGAAGGAAGGGGCGGAAGGGATCGTCCTCGACCTCCGCCACAACCCGGGCGGCCTGCTCGACGAGGCGGTCTTCTGCGCCGGCCTCTTCCTGCCGGAGGGTGAAACCGTGGTGATCACGAAATCGCGGACCCAGGGGGAAGGCGTCCACAAGACCGAGGCCGGGCGGATCACCGACCTGCCGGTGGTGGTGCTGATCGACGGCGGCACCGCCTCGGCTGCCGAGATCCTCGCCGCCGCCCTCGCCGACGACGAGGGCGCCATCACCGTCGGCACCCGCTCCTACGGCAAGGGCCTCTTCCAGGAGGAGCAGGGCCTCGCCAACGGCGGCGCCCTGAAGCTCTCGGTGGGAGCGTTCTTCACGCCGAAAGGGGTGAACCTGGCAACGAGCCATGGCATCCACCCGGAAGTGAAAGCGAAGGACGACCTGAAGACGCCCGCTGACGAGGCGAAGCAGCGCGCGCTCGGCGTCCTCGCCGGCCAGGTCGGCTGATGCCCGGCCGCGGCAGGGGCCGGCGCGAGCGCAGCCGCGCCGCGGCGCCGCGGCGCCGCAGCCGGCGCGGCGGCGAGGCCCGCTCGGAGCGGCGGGCCCGCGAACGCGAGGCGCAGCGGCCGGCGCGGGAGACGGTCGCGGAGCTGCTGCGCGAGGAGCTCGGCTACCGCGGCTTCCGGCCGACGATCGAGGGCGAAGCGCGGGAAGCGGCGAAGTGGGCCGAGCGTGAAAGCGGGCCGCGCCGCGATCTCACCGCGCTCGCCACCTTCACCGTCGACCCCGCCACCGCCCGCGACTTCGACGACGCCGTCTCCGCCCAGCGCGAGGGGAGCGGCGCCCGCGTCTGGATCCACATCGCCGACGTCGCCGCCCACGTCAAGCCGGGCTCGCTGCTCGACCAGGAGGCGCGGCGGCGCGGCAACAGCACCTACGTCCCCGGCGCCGTCGAGCCGATGCTGCCGCACGCGCTCAGCTCGGAGGCCTGCAGCCTGGCGCCGGGAGTCGAGCGGCTGGCGGTGACGACCGAGATCGAGCTCGACGCCGGGATGAAGCCGCTCGAAGCGCGCTTCTACCGCAGCCGCATCCGCTCCGACGCACGTTTGAATTACGACGAGTTGGACGAAGTCTTCGCCGGCCGGCGCCGGCCGCCGGCCGTGGTCGCCGAACCGCTCGCTGCCGCCCGCGAGGTCGCCGCCGGGCTCGGCGAAGACCGCGGCACCACCAGCCTCGACGTCGAGTCCTTCGAGCCGGAGTTCGAGTTCGACGTCGAGGGCAACGTCGTCCGCGCCCACGGCGTCGCCCAGACCGAGGCCCACCGCCTGATCGAGCGGCTGATGATCCTCAACAACGAGCAGGTCGCGGAGCTGCTCGAGCGCGAGCGGGTGCCGGCGATCTACCGCGTCCACGCCCAGCCCGACGCGGCGCGGATCGAGCGCCTGCTCGAGCAGCTCGCGGCGCTGGGGGTGCCGACGCCGCCGCTCGGCCGCGGCCTCTCGCCGCAGGAGGCAGGGCACGTCGCCGCCGAGGCGAGCCGGCTGGTGCGGCAGGAGGCCGCCCGACGCGGGCACGGCCGCGAGGCGTATACCTCGCTCGTGCTCCGATCCCTCAAGCAGGCCTACTACAGCGAGCGGAACGTCGGCCACGCCGGCCTCGGCAGCTCCGCCTACTGCCACTTCACCTCGCCGATCCGCCGCTACCCCGACCTCGTCTGCCACCGGGCCCTGCTGGCGCTGCTGGGGGAGGGAGAGGAGGCGCCGACCCTGGCGCAGGCCCGCGACGCCGCCGCCGACTGCTCGGCGCGGGAGCGCGAGTCGGCTCAGATCGAGCGCCACGCCGACGACGTCTGCGCCGCCTACCTGCTCGAACGCGAGCTCGGCGAGCGCGGCCTCGACGCGGTCTTCGAGGGCGAGATCTCCGGCGTCATCCGCTCGGCCGCCTTCGTCGCCTTCCGCGGCGAGCTCGGCGACGTCTACGAGGGGATGCTGCCGGCGCGGCGGCTGCCGGGCGAGTACTTCCAGCTCGACCCGGCCGAGGTGGCGCTGGTCGGGCGCGAGTCGGGAGCGCGGGTGCGCCTCGGCGATCCGATATCCGTCCGGGTCGCTGGAGTCGACGCGGCCCGCGGCAGGGCCGAGCTCGACCTCGCCGGCGAGCCCTCCGAGGAGTCCGCATGAGCAAGAAGGCAAAGAAGAAACGCGAGCCCGCCTCGGGCGACGTCGTCACCAACCGCCGCGCCCGCCACAAGTTCGAGTGGGTGGAGAAGATGGAGGCGGGGATCGTCCTCCAGGGCTCGGAGGTGAAGGCTCTGCGCAGCGGCAAAGCGCAGATGACCGACGCCTACGCGGTCGTCGACGGGGGCGAGGTTTGGCTCCGCAAGCTGCATATCCCCCCCTACGAGTACTCCGCGGTCGACGCCCACGCCGCCGAGCGGCCGCGGAAGCTGCTCTTGCACAGGGAGGAGATCGAGCGGCTGGTCGGGAAAACCGCGCAGAAAGGACTGACCCTGATCCCGACCAGGATCTATTTCAAAGGATCGCGGGCGAAGGTGGAGCTGGCTTTGGCGCGAAACAAGGAGGGTCGCGACCGACGGCGGGAGATCGCCGACCGCGACGTCCGGCGAGAGGTCGAGCGCGAGTTCAAGGGAAGGATGCGTTGAGGTTGAAACTGCAGAACCAGATGGGAGGATTCAGGTCGATGCAGCCGATGAAGAGATTGCCCGCCGCCGGCGCTGGGATCATCGCGCTCGTGATGGCCGTTCCGGCGGAGGCCAACGCAGAATCTTTCCCCGACAAGGCGAGTGATTACGTGAGCGACCACACCGGCTATTTCGTCGCCGCCCTCCTGGTGGCAATCCTGGTCCTGCTGCTGATCGTGCGGATCACGCAGCGGCGCGCGAAGGAGAAGGAACAGAAGCGCGCCGCCCAGGCCGCCGGGCCGCAGACCCCGCCGCCGGGCGCCGCGCCCGCCCCCGGAGCCCCGGCGCCCGGCGCGCAGCCGGCAGTCGCCCAGCCCGGCGCGCCCGCGCAGACCGCCGAGCTCGCCGCCGTCCCCGCCGGTGGGCCTCCGCCTCCGCCTCCCGGGGCCGTCCCGGGCCAGGCGCCTGCTCCCGGACAGTCGGTCCCGCCGCCCGGAGCCTCGACCCCGCCGCCGGTCCCCGCTGCCGCCCCCGTCCCCGCCGACGAGTCCTCGAAAGACCGCAAGCGCCGCCAGCGTGAGGAACAGCGGGCGAAACGGGCGCAGATGCGCGAGGCGCGCAAAGCCGAGCTGCAGCGCCGCAAGGACGAGAAGGCTCGCCGCAAGGCCCAGAAGAAGGGCCGGCCGATGCCGCCTGCGAGCGCACCCGCGGGTGCCCCTGCCGGTGTCCCCGCTCCCGCTGCGCAGCCCGAACCCTCGAAGAAGGGCTTCACCGAGATGAGCCTGTTCGGGCTCAAGCTGGGCCGCAAGGGCAAGCGCGAAGCGGCTGAGGCCGAGCAGCGGCTGGCCGAGGCTCGCGCCGCCAACGAACGCGCGGTGGCCGAAGCGCAGGCCACGGGCCAGGTGCCGCCGTCGGGCCAGCTTCCTCCCTGGGAGGAGGCGACGACCATGCAGCCGCCGACCGGCGAGCTCGCGGCCGTGCCCTCGGTGCCCCCGCCCCCGATCCCCGGCGGCACTCCGGCGCCTGGTGACTACGACCCGGCCGCGGCCGAACAGCGCGTGCGCGACAAGGTCGCCGAGGTGCGGGCCGAGCAGCAGCGGATCGGCGCCGAGGCCGACCGGCGCCTGCAGGCGGCCGACCAGCTTCAGCAGCACGGCGGCATCCCGGCCGGCGGCGAGCAGCAGCCGATCCAGGGCGCCCCGCCCGCGGCGCCGCAGGCGGTTCCGGCGCCCGTCGACCTCCGCACGGCGGAGCAGAAGCTCGAGGAAGAACGCGCCGTCCGCGAGCGCGAGATGAAAGAAGCCGAGGAGCGCCTGCGCCAGATCGAAGAGCGGACCAAAGCCGCCGAAGAGCGCGCGGCGGAAGCGAAACGGCTGGAGGAGCGGCGGGCCGAAGAGGCGGCCAAAGACCAGCGCCTCGAGCAGATGCGCCGCAGCGTCGCCGAAGCCGAAGAGCGCGCCCGCGAGGCCGAGCGCCACGCCGTCGAAGCCGAGCAGGCCGCGCTTCAGTCGGTGCAGGGAGGGGGCGCTCCCACGCCGCCTCCGCCCGCGCCGGAGCCGCAGCAGTCGTTCGCGCCGCCGACCCCGGTCAACCAGCCGCCGCAGGCGCCGCCGCCGGCCTTCGAGCAGCCGCAGGCGCCCGCCTTCGAACAGCCGCAGGCGCCCGCCTTCGAGCAGCCGCAGCGGCCCGAACAGCCCGCGCAGCCGAGCGAGTCCTACCCGCCGACGCCGGCCCCCCCGCCGATCCCTTCGGCGCCCGAGCAGCCGACGCCTCCGCCGCCGGCGCAGCCGCCCGCGGCCGAGTCGCCCAGCTACTCGGTGCCCGACCCGGCCGCTCGCCCGCTCGGAGGCAGCGGCGGTTCAGGCGACCAGATCAACCTCAACTCGGTCACCTTCGAGCAGCTTCGCGAGCAGAACCTCTCGGTCACCCAGGCGACCCGCCTGCTCGCCCACCGCGAGCGCCTCGGCGGCTTCCAGTCGACCGACGACCTCGACCAGATCGCCGGCTTCCCGCAGGAGATGCTCGAAGACCTGAAGAGCCGGTCCTCGGTTTAGCTCCGTCAATCGTTTTCGTACTTATCCAGCAGCTTCAGCCAGATCTCGCTTCGGCTCGGGTAGGGGGCGACTGCGTGCCTTAACCGCGAGATCGGGACCTCGCCGACGATCGCGACCGTCGCCGCCTGGAGGAAGTCGGCGGTCTCGAAGCCGGTGAAGGTGGCGCCGACGATCGTGCCCTTGCCCTGGTCGACGACGAGGCGGGAGATGCCGCCGGTTCCCTTGCCCTGGAAGCTGGCGCCGGGGGTGCCGTCGGTGGGGACCTCGACGGCACGGGCGTCGATGCCGGCTTCCTGGGCCTGGGCCAGCGTCTTGCCGGCGGCGGCGACCTGCGGGTCGGTGAAGGTGACGCGCGGCGAGCCGGTGTCTTCGGCGACCGCCTCGACCGGGCGGCCGAGCAGGTTCTCGGCCGCGACCCAGGCGTGGTACTTGCCCATGTGGGTGAAGAGCGCGCGGCCGTTGGCGTCGCCGATCGCGTAGAGCCAGTCGCTGCCGCCGACCCGCATCGCGGCATCGGTGTCGAGGAAGCCGTGTTCGTTCGCCTTCGCCCCGGCAACTTCGAGGTCGAGGTCGGCGGTGTTGGGGACGCGGCCGACCGCGACCAGGATCTCCGCCGCCTCGGCGGTCGTGCCGTCGCTCAGGGTTGCCGCGACCCCGCCGCCTTGCGGCTGCACCGCTTCGACTTTCGTCCCGGTGCGGACGTCGACGTCGAAGTGCTCGCGCAGCGACTCGGCGACTTCCTCGCCGGCGAACCGCTCCTCGCGCGAGAGCAGGTGCTCGCCGCCCTCGACCAGGATCACGCGCGTGCCGAGGCTGGCCCAGGCCTGCGAGAGCTCGCTGCCGACCGGGCCGCCGCCGAGGACGATCATGCTCTCCGGAACGTGCTTGGCGGCGGTCGCGTTGCGGTTGTTCCAGGCTTCGACCTGGTCGAGCCCCTCGATCGGCGGCATCGCTGCCTTGCTGCCGGTGGCGACGACGACCGCCTGGGTCGCGGTCAGCGTCTCGTCGCCGACCAGGACCCGGCGCTCGCCCCCGAAGCGGGCGTCGCCGCGGAAGAGGTCGATCTCGCGTTCTTCCAGCCAGGGGAGCTGAACCGAGTCGTCGAGGTCGTGGACGACCTCGTCGCGGCGGGCGAGGACCGCCTGCGGCTCGAGCTCGCCGTGCCCGGTCGGCACGCCCGGGATCCGCTTCGCCTCGGCGAGCACGTCGGCCGGCCGCAGCAGCGCCTTCGAGGGCATGCAGGCGTAGTAGGAGCATTCACCGCCGATCAGGTCGCGCTCGACGATCGCCACCCGCAGCCCGCCTTCGGCCAGGCGACCCGCGCAGACCTCGCCGGCCGGGCCGGCGCCGAGGACGATCGCGTCGTAGCTGCGCTCGCTCACCGGGCGCATCCTTTCAGGTCGGCCGGCCCGGCCCGGTAGCCCAGGTCATCTACCCCCAGGTCATCTACCCCAGGTCATCTACCCCAGGTCATCTACAATCACCAGGCATTCCCAAGCACGGGGGCGACAGGCTTCGACGTGGTCGACTCGTGCGAACGGTTGCAGGTCGAGGTTGACGGAGGCCTCGTTAAACCCCGTCACAAACCAATACGTGCGGACCATGAGTTCGCCCTCGCCGCTTAGTTAGAAGCTAAGCGCTGTGAGAGTCGGTCCTCCCTCGCCCACGGGGAGGGGCACCGGCTTCAGAAGTGGGCTCACCCGGGCGGACCGTCCCGACCGCCAGGGGAAATCGAAGGGGCTTTATCTCCCGTAGTGCCCGCCGGCGCGGACCCCGGGAGACGAGAATCAAGCGCCGGCTAAACCTGTAGACACCCTCGCACCGCGTCCGCGGATCCGAGTTCGAATCTCGGCGCCTCCATCGACGACAGGCCAGCCCTCGAGGGCATTGGCCTGTTCTCTTGCGAGTACTTGATGTTCCCTCTGTGGAACTGAGACCGCCGAGGGCATTAGCTGCTGGCTGTGACCAGTGGCAGGGAACCACAGCGGGGCTTCGCCTGGGCTGTGCGGAAACTTCGAACCGACAGGGGGCTGACACAGAGCGCCCTGGCGCGGCGTGTCGGCCTCGATCCCAGCCAGGTCTCGCGCCTGGAGAAGGGCAAGGGCAACCCGCGCTGGGCGACGGCACGGCGGATCGCCGTCGGACTGGGGATCACGCTGGCCGAGCTGGCGGCCGTGGCCGAGGACTTCGAGGAGCGGCGGCGCAGATAAAGATTGGTTCAAGAGCGGAACCTTTTACGTCGGGAACGGTTTGACGAGTGATCTCCGATCTCTCAAACCCACTTCTGCACTGGGACCCGGCCGCACGGGATCCCGCCCAGCGGCGAATCCATCCGATGCTGCGCGGTGCCGTCCTGCACCGCGACGAATGGACCTGCCGGTATTGCGGCGGCGAGGCAACCGAGGTGGACCACGTCGCTCCGCGGGCGCGGGGCGGCGCAACCTCGCCGAGCAACCTGGTCGCCGCCTGCCGCCGCTGCAACAAGACAAAGGGCATCCGCACCCCGGAGGAGTGGCGCCGCGACCGGGCCTTATCGAGGCTGCTTGCCAACGCGGCCCGCGCCCGGGCGGTTCGCCGGCGGCGCCGGCGCGGCGGACTTCGCCCGGCCGCAAGCGGTTAGGGTCGCGGCATGAGCCGCTATGTCGCCTTCCTGCGGGGGATGAACCTCTGCGGCCGGCGGATCAAGAACGAGGAGCTGCGTCGTCACTTCGAGGAGATGGGCTTCGGGGAGGTGGCGACCTTCCGCGCCAGCGGCAACGTGATCTTCGCGGCGCCGGGGCGAGAGGCCGAGGGGAAGCTGGCGGAGCGGGTGGAAGCGGAGCTCGACGGGCGGCTCGGCTACGACGTGCCTGTGTTCCTGCGCAGCATCGAGGAGGTGGCGGCGATCGCCGCGCAGCAGCCGTTCGACGCGAAGCGGGTCGAGAAGTCGAAGGGGAAGCTCCAGGTCTCGCTTTTGAAGAAGAAGCCGAGCGCGGCGGCGAAGAAAAAGGCGCTGGCGCTGACGAGCGACGAGGACTTGCTGGCGATCGAGGGCCGCGAGCTCTACTGGCTCCCCAGCGGCGGGATCAGCGAATCCGACCTGGACCTGAAGGCGATCGACTCGTCCCTAGGCCCCGGGACGATCCGCACCATGGGCACGATCGAGCAGATCACCAGCAAATACACCTAGGCGATCGCCATCGCGAGCTGGGTGGAGCCGGGGAGGGGGTCCCGCGGACCCTCCCCGCTGTTGTCCGCGGGACCCCCTCCCCCGGCTCTCACTTACCTTGGAGCTCTATGGCGATCGCCACCGCAACCAACCTCGACGTCTACGTCGGCGGCAAGCTGCTCTTCGAGGACGTCTCCTTCAAGCTCGAGCCGCGGGAACGGATGACGCTGTCGGGCCGCAACGGCGCCGGCAAGTCGACGCTACTGCGGGTGCTGGCGGGGGAGCTGGCGCCCGACGCCGGTTCGCTGAGCGTGCAGCGGGGGGCGCGGGTCGCCCTGCACGACCAGCGGCCGCCGCGGGAATCGCAGGCGACCCTGAGCGAGTACGTCTTCTCCGGCCGCACCGACATGCTCGAGACCGAGGCCGAGCTGGCGCGCCTGGAGGCGGCGATGGGCGACGGCGAGGAGGAGACGATGCGCGACTACGCCGCCGCCCAGCAGCGGCTCGAAGCCGGCGGCGGCTACCGCTGGCGCGACGGCGTCCTCGAAGTCCTGCGCGGGCTCGGCTTCGACGACGAGCAGACCGGGCGGGCGCTCTCGACCTTCTCCGGCGGCGAGCTGACCCGCGCCTCGCTGGCCCGCGCCCTCGCCACCCGGCCCGACCTGCTGCTGCTCGACGAGCCGACGAACCATCTCGACATCCCCTCGCTGGAGTGGCTCGAGGGCTACCTGGTCGAACAGGACGCCGCCGTCGTTCTCGTCGCCCACGACCGCTGGTTCCTCGAGGCGGTCGGCACCTCGGTGCTGGAGCTGGAGGCGCAGCGCGCCCGCTTCTTCGCCGGCCCCTGGCACGCCTGGCGCCAGGAGCAGGCGGCGCGCCAGATCGCCCTCGGCAAAGCGATCGAGCGCCAGCAGGCGGAGATCGCGCGGATGGAGCGCTTCGTCGAGCGCTTCCGCTACAAGGCGACGAAGGCGCGCCAGGCGCAGTCGCGCGTGAAACAGATCGAGAAAAAGAAGCGCGACGGCCCGCGCGCCGAACGCCGCGACACCCGCAACCTGCGCTTCCACTTCAAGCCGCCGGAGCGCCCCGGCCGGGTAGTGCTGAAAATGGTCAACGGCACCCTGGAGGTGCCGGGGCGGACCCTGCTCTCCGGCGCCAACCTCGAAATCGAGCGCGAGGAACACGTCGTCCTCGTCGGCCCCAACGGCGCCGGCAAGACGACCCTGATCGAGACCCTGGCGGGCCGGCACGAGCCGGCGACCGGCAGCGTCCGCACCGGCCACAACGTCAAGATCGGCTACCTCTCCCAGCATGCCGAGACGGCGGCCGGCTCGGGCACGATCCTCGACGCCGCCAAGCGCGAGACCGGCCTCAACGAGAACGGGGCGCGTGCGCTCCTCGGCGGCTTCCTCTTCTCGGGAGCGGACGTCGACAAGCAGCTCTCCGACATCTCCGGCGGCGAGCAGCGGCGGCTCTCGCTGGCGATCCTCGTCGCCTCCGGCGCCAACGTCCTCATCCTCGACGAGCCGACGAACCACCTCGACATCGAGAGTCGCGAGGCGCTCGAGGACGCGCTGACCGAGTTCGAGGGATCCGTGCTGTTGGTCTCCCACGACCGGGCGCTGCTGGAGGCGGTCGGCAGCCGCACCCTCGTCTGCGAGGACGGGAAGCTGACGAGCTTCCCCAGCGGCTGGGCCGAGTACCAGCGGCGGCGCGACGAACGCGAGGCGGAGGTCGTCTCCGCGGCCAAAGCCGCTTCGGGAGGCGGCGGCAAGAAGTACAGCGCGACGAAGCCGGCGCAGAAAGCGGCCCGCAAGGCTGCGAAGCTGGAGCAGCGGATCGAGCGGGCGGAGGCGAAGCTGCGCGAGCTCGAGGACGAGCTGGCCGACCCGGCCGCCTGGTCGAGCCCGGGCCGGGTCGAGCGGGCGACGAAGCGCCACGAAGAGGCGAAGTCGGAGCTCGAGGGACTGTACGAAGAGTGGGAGGCGGTCCAGGCCGAGGCTGAGGGAGCCGCGACCTAGGCCGGACCCGGCGAGCGCTCAGGCCGGGACCGCGTTGAAGGCGCTGTATTCCGCGTCGGGGTGGGTCAAGGGCCGCTCCAGTGTGACCGCGGCCCCGTGCTCGGGTGCCAGGGTGATGTTGCGGATCTTCACCTTTTCCGGCGCCGGGTCGGCCGTCCGCAGCGCCGCCCGGGTGACGAACTCGCGCAGCACCATCCGCATCTCGAACTCGGCGAAGGCGGCACCGGCGCAGCGGCGAACGCCGCCGCCGAACGGGATCCAGGCGTAGGTGTCCGCCTTGCCGTCGAGGAAGCGCTCGGGCCGGAACTCATCCGGCTCCGGGTAGAGGTCCTCGCGCAGGTGGAGGGCGGCGATCGCCGGGACGACGAAGCTGCCGGCCGCCAGCTCGTAGCCGCCGATCGTCGCCGGCGCGGTCAGCTTGCGGGCGACGTCGATGATCACCGGCCGCGCCCGCAGCGTCTCTTTCACCGTCGCCTCCAGGTAGTCGCCTCGCCCGGCGGCCAGGGACTCGCGCAGGAGGCCGAGCGCACGCGGGTTCCGCAGCAGCCGCTCCATCGCCCAGGCGAGGCCGGTGGCCGTCGTCTCGTGGCCGGCGCCGACGACGGTGATCAGCTCGTCTCGCAGTTCGACGTCCGACATCGGCGCGCCGTCCTCGTGCCTGGCCTGCAGCAGCAGGGAGAGGACGTCGTCGCGCTCCTCGCTCCCGGCTTCGGCCCGCCGCAACGCGATCTCCTCGTAGATGAAGGCGTCCAGCTCCTCGCGGGCGCGGACGAACCGGCGCCAGGGACTGCCGGGGCCGAGATCGCGGCGCAGGATCGGGAACCTGACGATCGTCGTCACCCGGTCGGAGAAGCGGTCGATCAGCCTCGTCGCCCGCTCGATCCGCTCCTCGTCGGAGATGCCGAAGACTGCCCGCAGGATCACCGCCAGGGTGATCCGCTGCGTGTGCGGGCGCAGCGCGAAGACCTCGCCGACCGGCCAGGTCGCCATGTCGCGCCGCGTCACCTCTTCGATCAGCTCGCCGTAGCGGCGGACGCGCTCGCCGTGGAAGGGCGGCAGCAGCAGCTTGCGCTGGCGCATGTGGGGCTCGTCGTCGAGCGTGAGCACCGAGTTCGGTCCCAGCGCCGGCTCCAGCATCGTCGCGTTCGCCTCGCCGGCGTGGAAGACGGCGGGCGAGCCGGTGAAGACCGCCTTGACCAGCTCGGGCGAGGCGACGTAGACGATCTGGCCGAAGAAGGGGAAGCGGACGGTGAAGATGTCGCCGTAGCGCCTGCGGTAGCCGGTGAGGAAGCCGAGGGGATCGCGGATGTAGCGGGCGGCCTGGAGGGGCGCCGGGGCCTTCGAGCCTGGGGGCAGCGCGGTCATCTCAAAATACGATCGTACGGTCTCCGTCCAGCAGCACCCGGTCGTCGAGGTGGGCCATGACGGCGCGGGCGAGGACGAGCCGCTCGATGTCGCGGCCGATCCGGATCATGTCGGCGACCTCGTCACGGTGGTCGACCGGCTCGACGTCCTGGGCGATGATCGGGCCGGCGTCGAGCTCGGCGGTGACGTAGTGGGCGGTGGCGCCGATCAGCTTGACGCCGCGCTCGTAGGCGCGGTGGTAGGGGTCGGCGCCGACGAAGGCGGGCAGGAAGCTGTGGTGGATGTTGATCGCCGGGGCGCCGAGGCTGCGGAGGAAGTCCTCGGAGAGGATCTGCATGTAGCGGGCGAGGACGAGCAGGTCGACGCCCTCGATCAGCTCGAGGATCTGCCGCTCCGCCGCGGCCTTGGTCGTCGGCTCGACCGAGACGTGGTGGAAGGGGAGCCCGACCGCCTCGACCTGGCCGCGGTGGTCGGGGTGGTTGGAGATGACGCAGGCGATCTCGCCGCCGAGGTCGCCGTTGCGCCAGCGCCAGAGCAGGTCGGAGAGGCAGTGGTCCTCGCGCGAGACCATCACCGCGACCCGCTTCGTCCGGCCCGTCTCGTGGAACCCGTAGTCCATCGCGAACGGCTCGCCGATCTCCCGCGCGAAGCGCATCTCCAGCCCCTCGCGCTCGGCGTCCGGGACCCGGTCGAAGACCATCCGCATGAAGAAGCGCCCCTCGGCGCTCGAGTGCTGGTCGACGTCGACGATGTTCAACCCCGACTCGGCGAGGAAGCCGCTGACGCGGGCGATCAGACCCGGCTGGTCCGGGCAGGCCAAGAGCAGTCGTGAGGTCGGCGCCTCTCCCATCCGACGATGATCGCGGATAGGCTGCCGTCGATGCGGATTGCCGCCGTGCCAGACGGGCCCGTCGAGCGCCTCGGGCTGCTGCTGAACAAGCTGCCGACGCCGATCGGCGAGGCGATGTTCGCGATGCCGGTCGCGCGCTGCCTGCAGGTGGCGCAGCGGACGGGAATCCTGGCGGCGCTGGCCGAGGGGCCGCGAGAGCCGGCCGAGCTGGCCGAGCATCTCGGCCTGCAGGAGGCGGGGACGGCCCGCCTGCTCGACGTGATCGCCACCCTCGGGCACGTCCGCCAGAACCCCGACGGCCGCTACGAAATGACCAAGAGCGGGCGGCCCTGGCTCGACCCGCGCTCGGACACCTACCTCGGCGACTTCCTCGCCGACACCGCCGAGTACTGGGACTGGTACGCCCGCCTGGAGGACCTGGTCCGCGACGGCACCCACGCCGAGCTGCACGGCAAAGACGCCGACGATCCCTACTGGCGCTCCTACATCCGCGGCCAGTACCAGCTTGCGCGCCTCTCCAGCGCCGAAGTCGCGAAGGCGCTGCCGCTCGCCAAGGGCGCGCACTCGATCCTCGACGTCGCCGGCGCCCACGGCGAGTACTCGATGGCGCTCTGCCGCCGCCACGAGGGGCTGCGGGCGACGATCGTCGACCTTCCCGGCAGCGCCGCGGTGGGGGAGGGGATCGTCGCCGAAAACGGGATGAGCGACCGCGTCCGCCACCTCGTCGGCGACATGTTCGAGGTCGACTACGACGGCCACTACGACGGCGCCCTCTGCTTCAACATCATCCACCACCTCTCGCCCGAGCAGATGCGGACGCTCTTCGCCCGCATCCGCGCGGCGCTGCGGCCGGGCGCGCCCTTCGCCGTCCTCGACCTCTACGACCGACCCGCCGGCGCGCGCGCCAACACCGCCTCGATCCTCGGCCTCTTCTTCCACCTCACCTCCGGCGCCGACACCTACACCGTCGACGAGGTCTCCCGCTGGATGGGGGAGACCGGCTACGGCACCGTCGACGTGAAGTCGTTCCGGACCCTGCCGGACCTGCGCCTGCTGATCGCCAGAGCGGTCTGAGCGCCGTCGGCGGCTGACTCCGGCCGCAAGATGGCGACCAAGTCACCGCGCGAGCGGGGGCGCTTCGTGCCTGAGGTAGTGGCGCCTGTTGCTAGCGGAGCGGCATCTGTGATGCCGACCACACATAGAAGGAGCGCGAACCCTCACGGTTCAGCGCTTGCTCATAAAACGTAAACATTTCACTTGGATCTTGCTCATACTGCTCGCCTTCCCGGCAGCCGCGCTGGCGGCGGGAGGGAGCGGCTCGGATGCGGGGCCGAAGGTCGGCCAGGCGCAGGTCGTGCCGATCCCGTCGCTGCAGCGACCGGCCGTCCGCTTCCAGCGGCTCGTCCGCACGATCGCCGCCGAGATCCGCGCCGATGAACGCGCCGCCGCCCGTAAGCGCGAGCGGGAGCGCGAAGAACGGTTCGCCGAGCTGCCCGGCGGCGTCTCGCTCTCGACCCTGGAAGCGATCGCCTCCTGCGAGTCGGGCGGCGACCCGACCGCCGTCTCCTCCGACGGCACCTACCGCGGCAAATACCAGTTCGACTACGGCACCTGGGAATCGATGGGCGGCAGCGGCGACCCCGCCGCCGCGCCCGAGGCCGAGCAGGACTACCGCGCCGCGCTCCTCTACGCGGCCTCCGGCTCCAGCCCCTGGCCCGTCTGCGGTTGAGCCTCCGGCGTTCGTCCTTTCCCCCACATATGCATGGGAAAGGACGAACGCCGAGCTCGGTTCTACGATCCTCGCGATGAGTGAGGAGAAAGTTCCGGCGCCGGACCCCGACGGTCCCAAGCGCAAGCCGCCGAAGGAGGCGGTCGCCGAGGCGCGGGTGCGGGCGCCGACCCGCGGCAACCGCAAGCTCGAGAGCTTCCTCGACGCGGTCAACTCCGACGAGCAGGTGCGGGCCTGGTGGTACATGACCCAGGTCCAATCCGAGCGGCTCGGGATGTCGGACCACTCCTGGGTCCACATGCAGATCGTCCTCAACATCGCCCTGCGGCTGCTGCGGCTGCTGGTGCGGGCGGGGGTGGAGCCGGCGATGGTCGTCGACCACGGGATGCGCGACCGCGACGCCGAGGTCGTCGTCGCCGGCGGCGCCCTCCTCCACGACGTCGGCATGTCGATCCACCGCGCCGACCACGAGGCCTACTCGCTCTTCCTCGCCAACGGCGCCCTCGACCGCCTGCTCGCCGACGCCTACCGCCGGCCCGAGCGCACCGTCGTCGCCTCGGAGATCCTCCACGCGATCATCGGCCACCGCCGCCGCGGCGAGCCCTACACGCTCGAGGGCGGCGTCGTCCGCGTCGCCGACGCCCTCGACATGGCCCAGGGCCGCACCCGCATCCCGCTGGAGAAAGGCCACGAGGGCATCCACTCGATCTCCGCCGCCGCGATCGACGAGGTCCGGATCGAGTCCGGCGACGATCGCCCGATCAAGATCGAGATCCAGCTCAACAACTCCGCCGGCATCTTCCAGGTCGACGACCTCCTCGCCACGAAGATCCGCGGCACCCCGCTGGAGGGCAAAGTAGAAGTCGTCGCCAAAGTCGAGGGCGAAGCCGAGAAGCGCCTTCTAACCGGGTTTAGGTTGTCCTGACCTCCTGACGAGGCTGAACGGGCGGCTGTCAAGGACGCAGGGAGGGGCGTGTGCACCGCACACGACCGACCGAGGACGCCGACAGGCGTCTGTTCAGGCCGTCAGTTGAAGCGGGCGAGGTCGGCGCGGCGCTGCTCCTTGCGCTTCTCGAGGCGGCCCTGGATCAGCGAGAGGACGATCACCAGGGCGGCGAAGAAGAAGATCACGCCGAAGCAGAAGAAGGTCACCGTCTTGTCAGTGGTCGGACCGGCGAGGCCGACACCCTCCTCGGCGAACGCGGCGGGGGCTGCGACCAGCATCAGGGCCCAGATCGAGACCAGTAGTGCGGCGGTGCGCTTCACGGGGTGGAAATCTAGCGGACGGAGGGGCGTCGGCGTTCCGGCGTAGGATGCGCGCCGATGTCGAACCTCGAGGCGCTCCTGCTGGGGGTGGTCCAGGGCCTGACCGAGTTCCTGCCGATCTCCTCCTCCGGCCACCTGATCCTGGTGCCGTGGCTGCAGAACTACACGTTCCTGCAGGACCACGAGGCCTTCAACAAGACCTTCGACGTGGCTCTTCATGCCGGCACCCTGGTCGCCGCCGTCGCCTACTTCCGGGTCGAGGTGGTGATGCTGCTGCGGGGCTTCTGGCAGGCGCTGCGGCAGCGGGCGATCAGGACCCAGGAGCAGCGGCTTGCGGTGACGATCGCGATCGGGACGGTGCCGGCGGTGATCGCCGGCGGCCTCGGCTCGAGCTTCATCGACGAGCACCTCGGCGAGCCGTGGATGATCGCGATCCAGCTGATCATCTTCGGCGCCCTGCTCGGCTACGCCGACCGGATGCCGGAGCGCCGCAACCTCGGCGACACCGACCTGCGCGACGGCTGGATCGTCGGCCTCGCCCAGGTACTGGCGCTGGCGCCCGGCACCTCGCGCTCGGGGATCACGATCACCGCCGGCCGCTGGCTCGGCCTCGACCGCGACGCCGCCGCCCGCTTCTCCTTCCTCCTGCTGATCCCGGCGGTCGCGGGCGCCACCCTCTACAAAGCCGCCAGCGCCGTTCACGAAGGCCTGCCCAGTGGCGTAGCCGGGCCGATGGTGGTCGGCACCATCGCCGCCGCCGTCTCCGGCTACTGGGCGATCTCCTTCCTTCTGCGCCTGGTGCGGACGACCAGCTACCGCCCCTTCGTCCTCTACCGCTACGCGGTCGGCGTCGCCGTCCTGCTGATAATCGCCACCGGCCTGCGCCCGGCGACCTTCTAGTCAAGAAAACGAGTGCGGAGTTCGACACCTCCACGGTGCTCAACTCCGCACTGACCTTTCAAACCGGTTGGCGTTCCCGCAAATTCGGGGTACCCCTGGGCGCACTTGTGAAAAGCCTGTGAACGCAGGCGGTTCGCGCCTTCCGCGTGCATACACTGTGTCTATCCGCATCGCCGTGATCGACACCGACAGCGGCTTCGTCACCGTCCTTGCCAAGCGTGCCGAAGTCGCGGGCTGGAGCCTCAGCCACAGCAGTGGCCCCGTGCCGCCGCGCGACCTCGTCGCGATGAAGCTGAACGCGCTGCTGATCGACCCGGCCCTGCTGGGCGACGAAGCGTGGTCCTACCTCGACCGCGTCGCCGCGATGCTGCCCGAGCTCGGCCTCGTCGTCTGCACCGGCCGCTCGACGGTCGCCCAGCGGGTCCGCGGCCTGCGGCTCGGCGTCGACGACTGGATGACCAAGCCGTGCCACCCCGAGGAGGCGATGGCGCGGATCGAAGCCGTCTCCCGCCGCCACACCCGGGGGCGCCGCGAGGTCGAAAGCGCGCCGCTCACCGCCGGCGAGCTGGAGATCCGGCCCGATCGCTTCCAGGCTTTCGTCGGCAAGGACCCGCTCGACCTCACCCGGCGCGAGTTCGAGCTGCTCTACCTGCTCGCCGAGGAGCGCGGCCAGGTGCTGGAGCGGGAGAAGATCTACCAGCGGGTCTGGGGCTACGCGATGGCCCACGGCGACCGCTCGGTCGACGTCTTCGTCCGCAAGCTGCGCCAGAAGCTGGAGAAGCGGTCTCCGAGCTGGTCCTACATCCACACCCACTTCGGGATCGGCTACCGGTTCGAGCCCGAACCGGCCGGCATCGTCGAGGAGGAGCTGCGGCCCGCCACGGTCGAGGCGGCGGAGGAGGCGCAGCCCGATCCGCAGCCGGCCTCCTCTTCACAGATCGTTCACAAGACCTTCACCGCGGGGTAACCGACCCCTCCGTTCCGCCGGCCATGCTCGGCGGGAATGGGACGGCTGGAGATCAGGCCAGAGGAGCACGCCGCGCTCGTCGACGGACGCCCGCTCAGCCTGACCGTCCGCGAGCTGCAGCTTCTGATCAGCCTCTCCGAGCACCCGCAGCGGATCATGACCCGCGAGGAGCTCTTCGCCCAGGTCTGGGGCGGGCAGCCGCGCGACGACGACCGCTCGGTGGACGTCTACGTCAGCCGGCTGCGGGCGAAGCTCGGCGAGGCCCTGCCGGGTCGGCGCCTGATCCACACCCACAACGGGATCGGCTACCGCTTCTCGCCAGATGGGTGAAGAAAGCCCGCTCGACGGCGCTTTTACATCTTTTTTACATCTCCGCCACACAGCAGTAACAAGCTGGGAGTCGACCGCTGGGAGCCTCCGTCTCAGCTATGTCGAACGAACCAAAAAGGGAGTCTGATGTCCAGCTCTAGATGGCTTGTGGTGATCGCCTTTGCCGTGACCCTCGCCCTCGGCGTCGCCGCGTGCGGGTCCAGCAGCAGCGATGAAACCGGCGGCGGTTCCTCCTCCGGCGGCGGCGAAGTCTCCGGCGAAATCGCCGGTGCCGGCTCGACCGCGCAGCAGGCGGCGCAGGAAGCCTGGATCGCCGAATTCGAGAACGCCAACTCCGGCGCGACGATCTCCTACGATCCGGTCGGGTCCGGCGGCGGTCGCGAACAGTTCCTCTCCGGCGGGGTCGCCTACGCGGGCTCAGACGCGGCGCTTTCGACCGAAGAAGGCGAACTGGAAAAGGCCGAAAAGCGGTGTAAACCGGGCGAAATCATCGAGGTCCCGGACTACATCTCGCCGATCGCGGTCATCTACAACCTGCCGGGCGTCGAAGAACTGAAACTCGACCCGGAAACCCTGGCGAAGATCTTCGCCCAGGAAATCACCACCTGGAACGACCAGGCGATCGCCAAGGACAACCCGGGCGTCGAACTGCCTGACACCCGCATCACCCCGGTCAACCGCTCCGACGAGTCGGGGACCACGGAGAACTTCACCGAATACCTCTCCGAGGTCGTGCCGAGCGTCTGGAGCTACGAAGTCAGCGGCGACTGGCCCGTCAAGGGCGGCGAAGCTGCCTCCGGCACCTCCGGCGTGGTTGAAGCCGTCGCTGCCGGCGAAGGCGCGATCGGCTACGCCGATGCCAGCCAGGCCGGCGAACTCGGCATCGCCAAGATCAAGGTCGGCTCCGAATACGCCGAACCGACCCCGGAGGCCGCGGCGAAGATCGTCGAGGAGTCGCCGGAAGCCAAGGACCTCGCGGAGGGCCCCTACATGTTCCCCTTCGAACTCGACCGCAAGACCGAATCGCAGGGC
>DASSMM010000033.1:0-41502 GCA_035688825.1 Solirubrobacterales bacterium
CCGGTGCGCGCGCTGCGCGTGACCTTCGTGGGCGAGCTGGGGTGGGAGCTGTACTGCCCGGCCGAGTACGGCGCGGCGCTGTGGCGCGCCCTGTGGGAGGCCGGCGAGCCTCACGGACTCGTCGCCGGCGGCTACCGGGCCATCGACTCGCTGCGCCTGGAGAAGGGCTACCGCGTCTGGGGCGCCGACATCACCCCGGACGAGAACCCCTACGAGGGCGGCGTCGGCTTCTGCGTCAAGCTCGACAAGCCGATGGGGTTCGTCGGCGAAGGGGCGCTGCTTGGCGCCGAGGAGCGCGGGCCGCGCACGCGCCTGCGCTGCCTCACCTTGGGGGACCCGCGCTCGATCGCGCTTGGCAACGAGCCGGTGCGCGTCGGCGGCGCGCTCGCCGGCCGGGTGACGAGCGGCGGCTACGGCTACACGGTCGGGCGCTCGATCGCCTACGCCTACCTGCCGCCGGAGCACGAGCCGGGGACCGCGGTCGAGGTCGAGATCTTCGGCCGCTGGGTCGAGGGCGAGGTCTCGAGCGAGCCGCTCTTCGACCCCGAGGGCGAGCGCGTCCGCGCCTAAACGGAAACGGGCGCCGGCAGCAGGCCGGCGAGGATGTGCTCGGTGCCCTCGGTGTGTTCGCGCATCTGCCGCACCGCCCGCGGGCCATCGCCCTTGCGCAGCGCCTTGACCAGCCGCGCGTGCTGTTCGTTGGAGCGGGCGAGAACCTCTGGGGGATGGGCGATCAGCGCGATCAGGTCGCTCATCTGGGACTGCACGTCGGTCATCGCGCTGAGCAGGCGCGGCGACTGGGCGGCCTCGGCAATGTCGATGTGGAAGCGGATGTCGGTGCGCCGGTACTCCTCGAAGTTCTCGAGCTCGTCGTCCATCTTCGCCACCAGCTCGTCGAGCCGGTCGAACTGGGCCGCGGTTCCCCGCTCGGCCGCCAGCATCGCCGCGCCGGACTCGATCGCGACCCGGTAGTCGAGCACCGCCCAGGCCCCCTGGTCCAGCGGCTCCTCGGAGTGCTCGCTGAGCGGCGGCTCCTCGGCGACGAACGTCCCCCCGGTCCGCCCCCGCTGCGCCACCAGGTGCCCGCTCTGCACCAGCGCCGTCAGCGCCTGCCGCAGCGTCGAACGCGAGATCCGCAACCGCCGCGCCAGCTCCCGCTCCGGCGGCAGCCTGCTCCCCGGCGCCAGCAAACCCAGCCGGATCGCGCTCCCCAACCGCTCCACCGTCTCCTCGAACGTGCTCGCCGGCCGCACCGGCATGAACACAGCCTCGAGCGCCGCGTCCCTCTCCATGGCAGGAACCGTACCGCCGATCAGGCGCAGCCGCTACGAGCCCAGGTAACGCTCCAGCGCCTCGCGAGCGAGGCTGCTGAGCGAGCGGTCCTCTTCATCGGCCCGTTTCCAGGCGCGTTTGAAGAGCTTCGGCGAGGCGCGGAAGCTGACCCGGGGCGATTGGCCCGCTTTGCCGAGCGAGGGGCGGCCGACATAGCGGCGCTCGAACTCCGACGGATCCGGCGGATTCTGCTCGAATTCGTCTGCCCACTGTTCCGCAAGCTCCTCGGTGATCACCGTACCTCCCCGGGTCACACCGAGAACTTCGTCGTCTTCGCCTTTCGTTTTCCTCACTTTCGCCATTCCTTCGCCTCCTCATATAGGACGAGGTACTTGTCCCTGAGGTTCATCGCGTGGATCACGGTGAATTCCTCTTCCTCGTTTTCAGCCGCAAGAACCTCCAGCGCGACTCCCTCAAGATCGTCGCCGAGGAAAAGCACGTGCTTCTCAGGGTGCCGGCCATCGCTGCGGCGTCGCTGGATGAACTGCATCCCGCACTGCCCGATGACGTAGAGGGATCTCTCCCTAGAGATGCGATGCCTCGTCGCTGAGCGGGCGAAGCTGACTCTGGGGTCTTCTGGCCGTACATTTTGTCTGACAGAATAGCGGTCCTCTAACTCGACCCCGAGCATCCGCGTCAGCAGCCAGGGCGGGTTGACCTCCTCGTATCGCTCATTTCCGGCGTAGATGAAGGTTCGTCCTTCGTTGTCCAGATGGAGGTAGTCGCGCGTCCAGTAGTGCTTGTAGGCCTGTAGCCGGGTGCCATCGGTTAACTCGAGGGCGAACATCCACATGAAGTCCCCAACGTGGTCAGGGGCGAAGTTGAGCAGCGGCTCCCATTCGGGATCGCCGACGGAGAGCATGCGGCCTTTTCTGAGTTTCCGGCGCGGCACGCCTCCTTAAGGGGCGAGCCGCGCCGGTTTCTCCCCCCTCCCTCGGGGGGACTTCGCTAGCTGCGGATGCGGGCGCTGCGGGTTGCTCGGTTGTCCTTCAGGTTCGGGTCGGACACCCCGGAGCGGACGCGGGCTCGGACTCGGACCTTGCCGGCGTGGGGAGTCCCCACCACAACCTTGACCTTCTTGGTTGCCCCCGGCGGGAGATCGCCGAGGCGGCAGGTGAGCCGGCGCTTGCCCTTCTTCGCCTTCGCCAGCTTGCAGGCCGGCTTCCCGTTCACCTTCAGCGCCGCCTTGCGAGCGAGCGCCGGGACGGTGCCCTTGACGATCGCTCCCGTTGCCGTGGCGGGACCTTTGTTAGTCGCCGTGATCAGGAAGGCGAGCTTCCCGCCCACCTGCGGTGCTTTCGGCTTCGCCTTGATCCGCAGGCGTAGATCGGCCGTCGGGCCGGCCGCTGGGGGCGGAGGCGAGGAGGAGCCGCCGCCATTCTGTTTGCTGCCCTGCGCCAGCTCGAAGGCGCCGATGTCGCAGGCCGAGCCCTGGGGCCGGGTGACCCCGCGCTGATCGGTGGCCGGGCAGCCGTCGTTGGTGCCGGCGTCGACCGCCGGGCTACGCGCCGGCAGGGCAAGGGTGTCGGTTTCGCCGCCGTTGTTCTGCAGCGGCCCGAGCTGCGGGTCGGTGTTCTCCTTGCTGCCGCCGTCGGTGAACATGCAGCTCGCGTCGCCGGAGAGGTTGTGGTCGGAGGCCAGCGTCGCGACCGCGCCGCAGTCGCCGGCGCCGGCCGGGCCGCTGTTGCCGGCGACGATCGTGTTCTTCACGCTGAGTTCGGTGACGACGCCGGGCGTCGGGTTGTAGACCGCCAGCCCGCCGCCGATCCCGCCGGTGCCGACGCTGTTGCCGGCGATCGTCGAGTTGAGGATGTCGACTTCGCTCGGTTCGGTCGCGGTCGGATCGAGCGCCGCGAGGACGCCACCGCCCTGGACCATGCCGACGGTGCTCTCGGCGCTGTTGCGAGCGACCGTCGAGTTGGTCAGCGTCAGGTCGCCGAGCACGTAGATACCGCCGCCGAGCCCCTCGACGAGCCCACCCGTGACTTTGTTGTCGGCGATCGTGCTGTTGGAGACCGACAGCGAAGGCGCGGCCGATCCCTCCGGCGGCGCCGAGATCCCACCGCCGTTCTGGGCCGCGGTGTTGCCGGAGACGGCCACCCCGTCGAGGAAGAGTTCGTCGACTTCGAAGGCGAGGATCCCGCCGCCGTCGCCGGGCATCTCGCCGCCGACTCCTTCCGGCGCGACGCCGCCGGTGACCGTCAGCCCTTCGATCGTCACCGTGTCGCCGCCGACGTCGAAGACCCGGGAGGCCCCGCGCCCGTCGATCACGGTGGAGCGCGCCCCGGCGCCGCGGATCGTCAGCGATTCGGCGCCGCCGGTTTCGAGCTGCCCGTTTTCGAGCCCGTAGTTGCCGGCCGGGACCGAGACGACGTCCTCCGGGTCGGCAGACGCGCTCGCGGCGGCGAGCGCGTCCCGCAGCGAGCAGGTCGGGTCGGTGGTGCAACCGCCGGCGACGGTGGTGTCGGCGGGCGTATTGACTTCGAAGGTTGCGGCGCCGGCGCTGACCGGAGCGAGCAAGGCCAGCGCCAGGACGGCGCAGGCGACTGGTTTCGGCTTGTTCATTTCCCCTACCTCGTAATCGATTTTGAGTACGAAGCGCCCGGTACCCCTCGCCGGGCGGCCATAAACGAGGCGGTTCGAGAGAGCCATGTCGATTTCTCCCCATCCCGTTCGTCGTCGGGGTAGAAGAGCACGGAAAGGCCGTCTCGCTAGCAAGGAGGAGGACCATGGGGAAGATCGTCGTCACGGAGTTCATCTCGCTGGACGGGGTGGTCGAGGACCCGGGCGGGGCCGAGGACTACCGCCACGGCGGCTGGGCCTTCGGAGTCGAGCGCGGCGAGGAGGGCGACAAGTTCAAGCTCGGGGAGCTGCAGGAGGCCGAGGCCCAGTTGCTCGGCCGCGTCACCTACGAAGGCTTCGCCGCCGCCTGGCCGGAGCGGGAAGACGAGGCCGGCTTCGCCAAGAAGATGAATGAGATGCCGAAGTACGTCGTCTCCTCCACCCTTGAGCGGGCCGACTGGCAGAACACCACCATCCTCAGCGGCGACCCCGCCGACTCCATCCCCACCGTGAAGGAGCAGGTCGACGGCGTCATCCTCGTCGCCGGCAGCGTCACCCTCGTCCAGTCCCTGATCGAAAACGACCTCGTCGACGAGCTCCGCCTGATGGTCTTCCCCGTCCTCCTCGGCCAAGGCAAGCGCCTCTTCCCCGAAGGCGAGACCAAGCACCGCCTCAAGCTGGCCGAGTCGAAGACCGTCGGCGACGGCATCTCGCTGGTGCGGTACGAGCGGTTGTAGATGCCGTAGGGCACCGCGCGGGGCGGTGCCCTACGGCTGCGGCTGTTCGAAGGTGTGCTGGTACTGCGTGGAGGGGCCGCTGCCGTAGATCGGTTCGAAGGGGGCCTGCTGCTTGCAGGGCGGGGCGCCGATTTCGGAGGTGCTGGACTTGGTTCCGAATGCGTACTGCTGGATCCGTTCGAAGAGGAATTTTGCGTTATCGGCCTGTGAGGATTTTTCGCTTGCCGCGGCGCGTTCTTCAAAGCTTTTGCTCTTTGCGGATTCGGGGTTGAGGCGTGCGGTGATGCCGGTAGTGCACTGCCTGGTATCGAAGCTAGGCAAGCCGCCGATCAGGCCGGCGGCCCACTTCGGCGGGCTGTAGGGGCTGTTGCGGTTGATCGAGAGGCGCCGCGGATAGGTCGCCAGCGTTTCCGGGTTCAAGCCGCCGACCACGCGGAGGTAGTTGGGGTGCCCGGTTTCCGTCAGTTCTCCGTGCAGGGTGGCGGCGACGTTGCCGAAGAAGGCGGTGAGGTCGCTCCGGTAGAGCTTCAACCCCACCAGGATCGGGTTGAGGTTGCGGACGAAGGGGTCGACCGCCCGCAGCAGCGACGGGAATTCGTCGCGGAAGAGCTTGCGGAAGGCGGCGAAGCCGCTCGGGGCGCGCTTGATCACCGGGCCGAGGCCTTCGAACAGGGCCTTCGATTCCGGCGCCAGCTTCGAGAGCGAGATCAGCGTCGGTGAGAGCTCTTCCGCCGCCGGCACGAGCTGCTTCATCAGCGGGTCGGCGTTTTCGGAGAAGCCCTTGAGGCGGTTGAAGGTCAGCTGCGACTCGTCGAGGAAGGTCGGGAAGGCGCGGAAGAGGGCTTCGATGTCCTGGTTGCGCTGAGCAGTGGTCGAGAAGACCGCATTCGAGCTGCGGATCAGGTTCGCCAGCTCGCCGTTCTGGCCACGCAGCGACTGGAAGGTGGGGGCGCCGTTGCGGAAGAGCTGGCCGACCGCGAGGCGCTGGCTGTCGAGGACCCGGAAGAGCTTGTCGAGTTCGGTGAAGGTCGGTTCGATGCTGCCGAGCGCGTAGGAGAGGTTCTGGCCGTTGCCGCTGACCGCGACCGCGGCTTCCTGCATCCATTCCTGGAAGGCGGCGCGGGTGCGGCCGTTGAAGGTGCGGAAGATCTCGTCGAGCTGGACCGATTCGGCGACGTTGGCCTCCGGCAGGGTGCCGCCGTCGGCCAGTTCGGGTCCCTCGCGAGAACCGGGAGTGAGTTCGATGTAGGTCTCGCCGAGCAGGGTCTTCGTGCGCAGGATCGCCCGCGTCGACTCGGGCAGCGGGGCGTAGCGATCGTCGATCGCCGCGGTCGCGAGCGCCTGCTTGCCGTTCGGCGCCAGCTCGATGCTCTGGACTTTGCCGACGTTGACGCCGGAGATGCGGACGTCGGACTGTTCGGCGAGCTGGGTCGCCTCCTTGAAGGGGATCTTGACCTCGTAGGTCTTGGCGCGGAACGGGGTCGGACCGCCGAAAGTGACCCAGAGGAAGAGCAGGATCCCGAAGCACGACAGCGCGAAGCCGGTGATCACGAGGAGCTGGGTGGTGCTGGGGGCGCGCTTGCTCATTCTCCACCGTTCGGGTTTGCGGTGTAGACGCAGGTGTTGCCGGGTTCCGCGGTTTTGAACGGGACCGTGATTTCGGTTTTGCGCGGGATCTGCAGGGTCTGCAGGAGCGTTTCGAGGAACGGCTGGCCCAGCAGTGCCTGGTTTTTTGCGGCGCCGTAACCGAGGTCCGCACCGGTGCAGGAGATCAACACGAGGCCGCGCAGGATCGGCCCGCCAGCGTCTTCGGTGTTGAAGGCGGCGTTGAAATCGTGGTTCAGCCACGGCAGGTAGAAGAGGTAGCTCTCTTTGCCTTTCGGCTTGTAGGAGAGCTCGTTGAGGAAGGAGTTGAACCCGGTCAGCGAGTTGCCGAAGCTGCGCACCGTCTTTTCGAACGGTTCGGCAGCTTCGGCGCTGTGGGTCAGCACCGGGCGGACTTCGCGCGAGAAGGGCCGGATCTGGTCGCGGATCGGCGCCGTCGTTTCCGCGAACAGCTTCTCGGTCGCCCGGAAGGCGGGGGTCAGCGCCTGCGCCTGCGGGATCAGCTTGACCAGGCTCGGGTAGGCGACCTGGGAGAAGCGGTTGGAGCTGGCGAGGCCGGCTTTCGCCGCTTCCAGCGAGGCGGGGAATTCGCGGAACGCCTCCTGCACCGATTCCTGCTGGTTGGCGAAGTTGCCGAGCGCCGCCTTCGAGGAGGTGACGAAGCGCTTGACCGAGTCTTCGCGGCGGGCGAGTTCGGTGGTCAGCAGGTTGAAGTCGTGGATCGTCCGCGCCAGGGCGACGTGGCGGGCCGCCACCGCTTTGTTCAGCTTGGCGACGTAGTGGACGAAGGGGCCGAAGCGGCGCAGCGCGTTGCCGAGCTGCTTGCCGCGGCCGCCGATCCCCTGCGCGCCGCCGGCGACCAGGAGCTGCAGGTACTGGCGGGTGTCGGCGTCGAGCGTGTTGAGGAAGGCGTCGAGGTTGGTGTTCGGTTCGGTCTGCGCGAGGGTGAATTCGGCGCCATCTTCGACCTGGCCCTTTTCTTCGCCGGGTTCGACCTCGACGACCATGTCGTTGAGGTTCGTTTTCGGCCGCAGCAGGAAGCTGGCGTCGGGGTGGATCAGCTGCATGTACTTCGGCTCGATGTCCATGCCGACGACCGCGTGGCCGTTCTCGAGGTCGACCGAGGTGACCTTGCCGATCTGGATCCCGGCGACGTCGACCGCCTGGCCCTGCCCCGGCGTCACCGCCTGCGCGGTCGAGAACTGGGCCGAGACGTGTTCGAATTCTTCGCCCACGAACGGCAGCCAGGCGGGCAGCGAGGCTTTCTGCTGGGTGAAGATCCCGAGCATCATCACGATCCCGGCGATCGCGAGGACGAAGATCGCGATCGTGTCCTTGCGACGCCCGCGGGCCTGCCGCGAGAGCCAGGCGCGGAAGTGGGTGAAGCGGCTGACGTTTTCGGGAGGCGGGCTCACGGCTGCGCTCCGGCGATCGAGGGCGAGGCCGGGCCGACCTGGCCCAGCGGACCGTTGACGTCGGGAACCGGGTTGGTGTAGCAACGGACCTCGGGCTTCAGGGGCGGCCGGCCGCCGAGGCGCGGCTGCGTGCCCTGCGGCTCTTCGATCGTGTGGGCGTAGTTGGTCTGGTCGCTCAACGTCGCTTTGTTGCCGAACGGGTTGGGTTCGCCGACCAGCACGGGACCGCCGCCCGCCTGCGCCCGCGCGTAGGGCCCGTTGCCGTCGAAGTTCTGCGCCATCCCGGCGAAGTCGACGAGGGTGTAGAGGAACTCGCGGTAGTTGGGGCCGCCGGTGCTGAACTTGTCGTTGATCACCTGGTTGCCGGTCGGAACCATCACCTTGCTGGTGCAGAGGCTGAGCTGGTTGAGCTGCGGCAGGGTTACTTCCTTGCCCGCCTGCGCGGCTCCGGCGAGGCCCGGCGTCGATTCCTGCAGCAGCTTGACGTCGCCGCCGGCCTCCTTGCCGGAAATCAGCGGGCGGACCTGGGCGAGCCACGGTTTCGAGGCGCTGATCAGGCCCGGCAGCTCGGCCACTGCCGGGCGCAGCTCGATCGCGTAGGTGCGCAGCGGCGGCAGCGTCCGGTTGAGGCTGACGAGCGAGGCGTGGGTGATCCGCAGGGTCGGCGCCAGCAGCCGCACCGTCGCCGAGAGGTTGGTCGACTGGTTGGCGAGGGCGCCGGTGAAGATGTCGAAGTTCTCGATCAGGCCCTGCAGGTCCTGCTGGCGGCCGGCGAGGGCGCCGAAGGCGCGGCCCGAGCTGGCGACGAGCTTGGCGAGGTCGCGCTGCTGCGTCCCCAGCAGCGCGTTGGTCACCTGGGCGCTGTAGCGGCCGGCGTCGCCGCCGTATTTGAAGGCGTCGTTCAGCGCTTCGGCCCCGCTCCTGCCTTTCACCTCCGGCAGCTGGGTCTCGTCTTCGGCGGCGGTCGGTTCGTTGGTCAGCGCCTTGCCGTAGCCCTCGAGCAGGCGGCCGAGGTCGGCGCGGACCGGCGACTGCAGGGCGCTGAGAACTTCGTCGATCTGGACCGCGGTGCTGGTACGGCTGACCGGGATCGTGCCGCCGCTGTCCATCTCCGGGGCGCTGGGGCTGCCGGGGTCGAGTTCGATGAAGAAGTTACCCTCGAGGAAGATCCGCGGCCGGATCGCCGCGAAGGCGTCGTCGTGGATCGGCCGTCCGGAGCCGTCGACGGTGAAGGTGACGGTGGTGTTGTCGCCGTCGCGGCTGGTCGAGATCACTTTGCCGACGTCGACGCCGGCCACCCGCACCGGCGAGTTGGTGGCGATGTTGGCCGAGTTCGAGAAGGTCGCCTTGACCTCGTAGCCGTGGCTGGTGAACGGCACGTGTTTGGTGAAGGCCAGGTAGGGGCCGATCGTGAAGATGAGGATGAAGATGATCGCGATCGTCACGTTGCCCGGGCGCCAGCCGAAACGCCCGCCCTTGGCGGCCTGCGCGCGCCTGTCCCGCTCCGGCAGCCGGCTCATTCTCCGCCACCTTCGTTCGTCGTCGTCCCCCACAGCGGCGCTTCGCCGACCTTGAGCTGACCCGGGATGTATTTCTCGTTGCCGGCTTCGCAGACTTCTTCCTGGCCGGGGGCGGCGGTCCGCGGCAGCGGGTTGTAATGGAGGTGGTTTTCGCGGTCACCGGCCTCGTCGGCGGGGGCGCCGGCGAAGGTGCTCTCGCTGTTCGGGCCTTCCGGCGGAGCGTAGGAGACGAACTGGAGCCAGTTGCCGTTGCTGTTGCCCTGGCTCGAGGCGCTGGCGAGACTGCGGAAGGTCAGCGACCAGTAGTGGCAGACCGTCTGGCTCGGCACGATGTAGGTAAGCGACGGCTTCAGCACCCGGTTGGTGTCGGAGAGCAGCTCGAGGCCGGTCATCACTCCCGGGGCTTCCTGGAAGTCGACCAGCGCTTCCGCGGTCGGCGGCAACTGTTCGTTGAGGACCGGGGAGGCGTTGAGGACCGGGATCCCGGCGTGGAGCGATTCGGCGATCACCGGCGAGGTCTTGGCGAGGGCTTTCACCCCCGGCCGCAGGGCGGTGAAGAAGCGGGCGGTGTCGGCGAGGAAGGGGCGCAGCACCGGCAGGTCGGCGTTGACCTCGTCGAGGGTCGGCGGGCTCTTTTCGATCGTTTCCTGGATGTAGGGCCGGGAGACGCGGGCGAAGGCGGCGAAGGTGCGGTCGAGGGCGACGAACATGCTCGCCTGCGTCTCCGCCACCGGCGCCACCGTCGCCGAGAGGTCCTCGAGCGCGCGCCAGAAGCCGGCGAAGTTGGAGCTCGGTTCGACGATCTTGCGCAGCACCGGCTGGCCGTTGACGACGGCGCGGCGCAGGGCGCCGAAGGCTTCGTTGAGCTGCGGGCCGCGCCCGGCGAGGGCGTTGCCGAAGCCGGCCAGGTTCTGGCGGATCGCCTTCCGCGTCTGTTCGTCGAACATGTCGAAGAATTCGTCGATGTCGACCGGTTCGGGGTGGGCGGCGGTGACCGGGATCGTTTCGCCGGCTTCGAAGCCCTCCTTCGAGTCGCCCGGCGTCACCTGGAGGAACTTCAGCCCGAGCGCCGACTTCGGCCGCACCGTGATCGTCGAGTCGACCGGCAGCGGTTCGGCGCTCTTGTCGAGGCTGAGCGTGAGTTCGGCCGCGACCCGGCCGTCGCCGAGGTTGACCGGGACGACCTTCTTGACGACGCCGACCCGGACGCCGCCGATCCGCACCTCGTTGCCTTTGACCAGGGCGTCGGCGTTCGGGACCCGCGCCTTGAGGTTGTAGGTGGAGACGAAGGGGAGGCCGTTGTTGGCGTTGTAGGCGAGGAAGACGGCGACGATGACGACGAGCACGGTGACCGCCCCGACCAGGACCGGGCTGCTGGCGACGCCGCTGATGCCGCTGCGGTTCCTCATGGCCCCAGGAGGTAGTCGAGGAGCGGCTTGGTGCCGCCGCCGGTTTCAGAGGCTTCGGCCACTCCGGCTTCGCCTTCTTCGGTTTCGCCTTCAGACGAGGTGCTGTCGCTCTGGCCGACGCCGATCGCCGGACCGGGTTCCACCCCGGTGCCGCCGCTCCGTTCTTCGAAGCGGCGCTGCAGCAGGCTGTACAGCTCGGCGGCACTGGTCGAGGCCGCTACCGAGGCGTTGGGTCCGTTGAACCTCGAGCTGCAACCGCCGCCCCCTTGTCCGCCCTTGTTTGCTTGGTACGAGAGGCAGGTCGACAGCGTCACCCGCGTGCGCCCGAAGTGCCCGTACTGGTCGAAGCCGTTGAGGGCGGCGGTGTTGTTGTAGATCAGTTCGGTGAGGCCGTCCCAGCCGCCGGTCTGCTTCAGGTTCACCAGCAGCTTCGCCAGTTCCTTGGTCGGGACCACGCCCGACTTCGCGAGGACGCCCGCCTGGCGCACCACCGGGTCGGCCTTGGCGAAGTTCGGCCCCGAGGCTTCGGCGGCGTTGCCGAGGCTCTTCAGCGAGACCGTCAGCGCTTCCGAGAACGGCGTCAGCGTGCGGGTCGCGTCGGTCAGCGACGGCGCGGCGGTGCCAAAGTCTTCGAACAGCGGCGTGCCGGCGTCGGAGAAGGTCTTGAGGCTGACCATCGTCTTGCGGAATTCGCGCAGGAAGGTGGGGAATTTCTGCAGCGCTTCTTCCAGTTCCGGGCCCTTTTCGGCGCTCGCCTCGGCGGCGGCGCCGGCGTTGGTGAAGAAGCCGGCGACGTGTTCGCGCTCGCGCGAGAGCGGCCCGAGGATTTCCTCCGAGTTGCCGGCAAGCTGCGCAAGCTGCTTGCGCTGGGCGGAGAGGATTCCGAAGAAGCGATCGACGTCGCGCAGGACCGGGTTCGCGCGCTTGACCAGGACTTCGATGTCTTCGCCGCGGCCGCCGAGGCCGGCGCCGAGTTCGTTGAGGATCAGCCGGAAGCGCTGCGCGTAGGGCAGCGTGTAGATGTCGTTGATCAGGTCGGGGTCGACGCTGGTGCCGCTGTTGCCGAGCGGCAGCAGGTACTCCCCGGCGCCGGGTTCGCCGTCGGGGATCTTCTTCAGCGGCGGCGGCGGCTCGCTGCCGGGCGAGCGCGGCAGCGTCGGCCGACAGTCGATGAACTTCTCGCCGATCAGCGACTGCGGCCGGATCTGGCAGCTTGCGTCCTGGCGGAAGTCCTGGAAGCCCGGGTCGGTGATGTTCATCACGATCACCGCCTTGCCGGCCTTCCTCACCGGCTTGCCGTTCCGGTAGGCGACGACGTCGTCGGGCATCGTCACGTTGACTTCTTCGATCGTGCCGACGTTGGCGCCGGCGACCCGCACCTGCTCGCCGGTGACCATGAAGCCGCCGTTGTCGAAGACCGCCCGCACCCGGTAGCCGTCGTTCGAGTCGCCGCCGCCGGCGACGAGCAGGACCACGACGACGACCGCCGCCACCACTGCCGCCGCGAGTATCAGCCGTTTGATCATGGTCCGGGGGGCACGTCGTCGGGGTTGCATTCGGAGGAGTCGACGCTGGCGCCGTTCACCCAGGGGTTGGAGCCGTCGGCGGCCGGCTGCGTCGCGCCGCCCGGGCAGCGGCGGTGGGTGTGGACATCTTCGAAGGGGTCGAACTGTTCCGATTTCTTGATCGGTTCGAGTTCGGAGTTTTCGCCGTTGTAGCGGAAGAGGTTCTGGCCGGAGGTGATCGCGCGGACGTAGTGGCCGTTGCCGTCGTAGTAGCCGGCGACCTGGCCGAGCTTGCTGATCGCGTTGAAGAAGTCGGGCGTGTAGGCGCGGATGAAGTTGAGGTTCGGCTGGAAGTCTTCGATCCCCTGTTCGGCGTGCGGGAAGGCGTTCGAGGCGAGCTGCTGGACCTTCGGCAGCGTCCCCAGCAGGTCGGCGGCGTCGTTGGCCTTGCCCGGCCGCGAGACGACCAGCCGCAGGTTGCGGGTAAAGGGGACGAGCTTCTGGAAGACCGGCCGCAGTTCGGCGAGGAACGGCGCCAGTTCCTTGGTCGCCGGCTTCGCGGTATTGACCAGCGGTTCGAGGTCATCGAGGGCGGCGCGGAGGTTGACGAAGGTGGTGTTCGACTGCCGCAGCACCGGCGGCAGCTCGCGCAGGGTGGCGTCGAAGTTTTCGTTCTGGCTGGCGATCGCGTCGAAGGCGGTGGTCGCGTTGGTGACCGCGCTCGAGAGCTGTTCGCCGCGGCCGGCGACCGCGGTGGTCAACCGGGCGGAGCTGACGATGAAGCGCGAGAGCAGGCGCTGGTCGGCGTTCAGTTCGCGGGCGAAGGCGCCCGTGCGGTTGAGCGCGGTGCCGAAGTACTTGTAGGCGTCGTTGGCCTTTTCGCCCTGCCCGGAGTAGATCGCCGCGTTGCCCTTGATGAAGTTGGCGAGGCCCTGGCGCACGCGCGGCGGGAAGGTGTTGAAGAACTGGTCGATGTCGACCGGGGTGGTGGTCGAGGAGAGGCCGAGCTCGGCTCCGTCGTCGAGCGCCGGGTTGCTGTTCGGCCCGGGGCTGATCGAGACGTAGTGGTTGGCGACGCCGGAGAGCGAGGTGGCGCGGATCGTCGCCGTCGTCCCTTCGTGCAGCTCCTGGTCGACTTCGACGTGGACCTCGGCGAGGTTGTCGTCGGTGAGGCCGATGCTTTCGACCGAGCCGACCGGCGAGCCGCCGATCAGCACCTGGTTGTCGGGCACGAGCTGGCCGGCGTTCTGGAAGACCAGCGTGTACTTGTGCCCGCCGCCGCCGCTGAAGAGGACGACTGCCAGCACGATCACCGCCACCGCAAGGGCGGCGATCACAGCGATCCGCGCGGGGGTGGTCCCCCGGCTAACCGGTTTGCTCTCCTCGCCTAAAGGTTTTGCAGCCACAAATAGTCGCTTGCTTTCAGGTTCCCCGGTCCCTCCGACCCGGCAGAACGGCTGGGAGATCGTATCCGAGGGGGTCCCCGCCAAGCCCTGACTGAGCAGGGACTTAACTGGAAATCAACGCGTTTTCAGGCGCCGCTAGACGCTGAATTTCGGGATCGCCCGCGCCAGCGGCTTCGGCAGCCACCAAACCCGGTCGCCGAGCAGGAGCATCAGGGCCGGCAGGAGGACGATCCGCACCACCGTCGCGTCGAGGATGACGGCGACGGTGAGGCCGACGCCGAGCTGGCTGACCGTGGCGATCGGGGCGCCGGCGAAGGCGATGAAGACGGCCATCATGATCGCTGCGGCGCCGGTGATCACGCCGGCGGTCCGCTCGAGGCCGAAGTTGACCGCGGCGGCGTTGTCGCCGTGGGTGTCGTAGTGCTCGCGCATGCGGCTGAGCAGGAAGACCGCGTAGTCGATCGAGAGCCCGAAGACGAGCCCGAAGATCAGCGTCGCTCCGACCGCGTCGACGTAGTTGTGGCCGCCCAGCGGCCAGTCTTCGGGGATGTCGGAGAGGACGGTGAGGACGCCGAAGGCGACCGCCACCGTCAACAGGTTGAGCCCGACCGCGATCGCCGCCAGCGGCAGCGCCCGCAGGATGATCGTCAGGACGAGGAAGGTGGCCAGCGTGATCGCCATGACGATCCAGGGGATCCGCTCCCGGGTGACGTGGCTGTAGTCGTTGAGCTGGGCGGCGCCGCCGGCGACGCCGGTGGTCATGTCCGCCTTTTCGGAGAGGTCGGCGGCGTCGCTGTTGAGCTTTTTGTTCAGCCGGATCGAGCCGGGGGTGTTGAAGCCGTAGTCGGAGACGACCAGCATCACCGTCGCCTGGCCGCCGTTGCCCAGGTCGATCGTTTCGCCGACCCTTTCGCGGGTCGCCGGCGGCGTCCCGTCGAGCGCCGAGAGGACGAAGTAGCCGGAGTTGAAGAGCCCCGGACTCGAGTCGGCGACCCGCGTCGCCTGCCGGTTGATCCGCCGCTTGCCCGCCAGCACCTGCACGCTTGCTTCTTCGAGGCCGGATTCCAGCGGGGCGCTTTCTTCGACCCCGCCGAGCAGGCCGGCCGCCAGCGTTTCGGCGCCGCCGCCGAGCCGGTCGATCCCGCCGACCAGCGCTTCCGCCCCGCCGCTGAGGCGGGAGAGGCCGTTGCCGAGCGTTTCCGCCGCGCCGGCCAGCCGCTTCGCGCCGGAGGCGAGGCGGAGGTCAGCCCGGTGCAGTTTTTCCAGGCCTTCGGTCAGTTTGGCGGCGCCGTCGCCGACTTTTTCCAGTTCCTTGATCGCCGAGCTCAGGGTGTCGGTGATGTGCTTGGCGTCGTCGGCATCCTCGAGCAGGCGTTCCTGCAGCGCCGCCAGTTCGGTCGGCAGGCCCTTATAGGGCTCGACTTCCGGCGTGCTCGGGACCGGGTCGTAGGGGGTGCCGTCAACCGGGTCGGTGCCGGTGACCGCCGCCGTCGCCCGGCGCACCGCTTCCAGCGCCGCCGCGTATTCGGGGTCGGTCTTGCCGACCGTCATCGCCTGCAGCTTCGCCAGCGCTTCCTTCAGCTCTTCTTCGGTGACCTTCGCCGGTTCGATCAGTTCCGGCAGCTTTTCGTTGCCGTCCGCTTCGGTCGACTTCTGCACCTTTTCGGCGCGGCGCAGGGCGTTGCTGCGCAGGCCCGGGACGAAGCTCACCTTCAGCGCCAGCTTGATGTTCAGCGCCCCCAGGGCCGCCGTTTCCTGCGCGCCGGCCAGCCGTTCGGCGCCTTTGGCGAAGCGGTCGAGCGCCTCGATCGCCTGCCGGCTGCCGTTCGTCGCCCGGCTCAGCCCGTTGGCGATCAGTTCCGCTCCCCTGCCGGCGCGGCCGGCTCCCGTGGCCAGCAGCCCGGCGCCGTTGCTCGCTTCGCTAATCCCTTCCCGAAGCTGCCCGACCCCGCCGGCGGCGACGGCGAGGCTGCGACCGAGTTTGCCGAGCTGCTTGACCGGGCCGTAGTTGCCTTTCGAGGTGAGGACGGCGTTGCCGAGTTCCTGCAGCCGGTCGACCCGTTTCGTCGCTCGCGCCGGCCCGATCACGGCCTGCACGCCCGGGGTCTTCGCCAGCTTGCGCTGGAATTCGTTGATCGCGGCGAGGTTCTTGGGCCCGGTGATCGGCCCTTCGCGGGAGACGGCGACGACCTGGAAGGGCGCGTCCCACCCCTGCCCGATCGTTTCGTCGATCAGTTCCGCATCCTGGCGCGCCGGGTTGTCCCTGGCGAGCTGTTCGGGGCTCGGCGGCCCGGTCTTCAGCCCGATCGCCGGCCCGGCGAAGACCAGTAGCACCAGCCCGATCACCAGCGTCGCCACGGCCGGTTTGCGCAGGGCGGCGCTGACGAAGAGCATCAGTCGCGAGCGCCCCTCCTTCGGCGGCCCGCCGATCCGCCACTTGTTGACCCGCGGCCCGACCAGCGTGAGGATCGCGGGGACGCAGACGTTGGCGACAGTGACGCTGAGGATCACCACCATGCAGACCGTCCCGGCCAGCGAGGCGAGCAGCGCCCCCGGCAGCAGGAACAGCGAGACGATCATCGAGAGCAGCAGGGTGCTGCCGGCGAACGCCACCGTGCGGCCGGCGTGGAGGCGGGTCAGCCGGGCCGCGTCGGCCGGCTCTGTCCCCGCCGCCAGCTCCTCGCGGAAGCGCGAGACCAGCAGCAGCGAGTAGTCGACCCCCAGCGCCAGCCCCATCATCGAGCAGACGGTGAGGGCGAAGGCGTCGATCTCGAACCAGCCGGTGAAGAAGTAGAGGATGCCGCGCGAGGCGACCACGGTGATCGCGCCGAACCCGAGCGGGATCGCCGCCGCGATCGGCGAGCGGAAGACGAGCAGGAGGATGACCAGCAGGAACGGGAAGGCGATCAGCTCGCCCTGGCGGGTGGCGTCGATGCTCTCGTCCTGCAGCGCCCGCGAGAGGGTCGCGTAGCCGGTCTGCGTCACCCGGACCGGGTCGTGGATCGTTTCGTCGAGAACCCGGTTGAGGTGCGGGACGACGTCGTTGACCGCGGTGCGGGTGCCGACGTGGAAGTCGACGAGGATCAGCGCCTCGTCGGGCTTCGGCCGCAGCCGCTGCACGGCGCCGGTGTCCCAGGGGGAGAGCGTCGTCACCTGCGGCTGGCGGCGCAGGGCGCGGATCATCTCCGGCCCCTGGCGGTCGATCGCCTCAGCCGGTCCCTGCAGCAGGATCGCGAACGGCGCCGAGGGGCCGAAGTGCTCGCGGAGGATTTCGTTCGCTTCCAGGGACTTGGTCCCGGGGACGTCGAGCGTGGTCGGGTCGAGCCGGCTCTCGGTCCCGGTCCCGATCGCCCCGAGAGCGATCAACAAAACCGCCGCGATCGCGAGGACGGTGCGGGGATGGCGAAGCAGCAAGGGCTGGTCGTGCCCCGCTGGCCTTCTCGGAGACTTCATACGTCCCCTGCCGATCCTCCTTCCCACGGCTGGTAGTTTGGCGGTCACGCCAACGGAGGGGAGGAATTTGTGCGGAAGACTCTGTTAAGGGTGCATGTACTGGCAGGGGTGGTCCTGCTGGTCGCGGCCGCCTCGGCTGCCGCGATAGTCCTGCACGCCTCCAACCTCGTGATTACCACCGACGGCGGCTTCACGCCGACGACGCTGCCGAAACACGGCTTCGCGCCGATCAAGCTGCACGGCTTCGGAAAAATCGAAAGCGAAGACGGCTCGCCGCCGCCGGTGCTGGAAACGGTGACGATCTGGTTCGACAAGCACGGCAAGGTCGAGACCCGCGGCCTGCCCACCTGCACGCCCGGGAAACTGGCGGCGACGACCACGGCGCAGGCGCGCAAGCTCTGCCCCGGGGCGATCATCGGCAAAGGCTTCGGCAAGGCCGTCGTCGACTTCCCCGAACAGGGCCCGATCCCGGCCTCCTCGCCGATCACCCTCTTCAACGCCAAGCCCAAACACGGCAACCCGGTGGTCCTCGCCCACGCCCACCTGACCGTGCCGGGACCGACCACCTTCGTCGTCCCGATCGAGATCCAGAAAGTGCACGACGGCCGCTACGGCTTCAAGACCGTCGCCAAAATTCCGAAAATCGCGGGCGGCTACGGGATCCCGCTCTACGCGCGCCTCAGCGTCGGCCGCGAATGGACTTACAAAGGCAAAAAACTGAGCTACGCCAACGCCGGCTGCCCCGACGGCCGCCTCCAGGCCAAAGGCCAGTTCAAGTTCAAAGACGGCACCTTCCTGCAGGGCTCGGTGTTCAAACGCTGCAAGGGGAAGTGAGCTGAGAGGACGCACGCGCAAGATCGCCGCCTTCGCCGCCGTGCTGGCGGTCGGCATCTGCGCGAGCGCCTACGCGATCACCGCTGAAATCGGGCCGGTAAAGGTCAGCGCCACGGCGACGCTGAAGCCGCGGGAGCTGCTGGCCCACGGCAACCGGCCGGTCTTCCTCAGCAGCGTCACCCGGGTCGGCACCAAGGACGGCTCGACGCCGCCGACCCTGCAGACGCTGCTCTTCCAGCTCGACCGCAACGGCACCGTCGACACCAAGGGCCTGGCGACCTGCACGACCGCCAAGCTCGAGGGGACGACCCCCGCCGTGGCGCGCAAGCGCTGCGCCGGCGCCCTGGTCGGCAAGGGGACCGGCAAAGCGCTGGTGACGATGCCGGGCCGGGCGCCGTTCACGATCACCTCCCCCCTCTCCTTCTTCAACGGCCCGCCCGACCACGGCCGCCCGACCCTGATCGCCCACGCTTACGAGACGGTGCCGGTGCCGCAGGCGCTGTTGGTCCCGATCACGATCGAACGGGTGGCGAAGGGTCGCTACGGCTTCCGCGCCGAAGTCGAGCTGCCGGAGATCGCCGGCGGCTACGGCGCCGCGACCTTGGCCGAAGCGAAGATCGGCGCGATCCGCAAGCGCGGCGGGCGGGAAGTCGGCTACATCAACGCCCACTGCGTCGGCGGTCGGCTGCAGGTCCAGGGCAGCGCGCGGTTCACCAACGGCGACTACTTCCCGGTGCTGCTGACCTCGCCATGCCACTTCCCAAGGTAGCCCGCGCCCTCGTCCTGGCACTGGCGTTAGCGGCGCTGGCCGCCGCCTCGGCGAGCGGCGACGAAGCGCTGGTCGAAGTCAACGACATCGTCCTCAGAGCCGACGCCGGCTTCCAGCCGCAGACCCTGCCCAAACGCCGCTTCGCCCCGATCGAGTTCGAGGGCCACCTCGAGATCTCCGCCCGCCGCGGCGAAGGCCCCCCGCGGCTGCAGCAGGCGCTGATCGACTTCGACCGCGACGGGCGGCTGAGCGTCGCCGGGCTGCCGACCTGCGCGCCGGAATCGATTGCCCAGCAGGGAACCGCGGGGGCGCGGCGGACCTGCCGCGGCGCGATCGTCGGCACCGGCCACATCGCCGCCGGCATCGCCTCTCCCGCCGGCGCGCTGACCGAGCGGGTGCCGCTGACGATCTTCAACGGCCCGGCCCTGGCCACCGGCCCGAGCGTCGTCCTCCACGCCCGCACCCTTCTCCCCGCCCCCGAGACCTACGCGATCCTCGTCCCGATCGAACGCCTCCACGGCGGCTTCCGCTACCGGGCGCGGCTGGAGGTGCCGCCGCTGGCCGGCGGCCTCGGCGCCCTCACCCACATCGACGTCGAGATCGGCCGCCGCTACAGGTACAAAGGGCAGCCGCGAAGCTACGTCTCCGCCCGCTGCAGCGACAACGTCCTGCAGACCCACGGCTACTTCCTCTTCGCCGACGGCACCGTGATCTCCGGGCTGGTCGAAAAGTACTGCAACGACAAGTAGCGGTGGACGGGGTGAGTGGGCCGTGTTGGGCTCGAACCAACGACCTTGAGATTAAGAGTCTCCTGCTCTACCAACTGAGCTAACGGCCCGGGGACCGGCAAGTATAGGAAGGTCGGCGCTCGGGTGGGGGCAGCCGCGGCGGCGGCTATTCGCCCAGCGTCGAGCCGGTGCCGAAGCTGCTGCCAAGCGGATTCGTCGGCGCCTGCAGGGCTTCCGGATTGGCCTTGTTGCCCTTCGAAGCGGCTTTTTCGGCAGCTTCCGCCTGCTTGCGCGATTTCTGGAATTTTTCCGCGTTTTTCTTCACTTCTTCCATCTGTTTGTTGAGCTGTTCGCGTTCGAACTTGGCGCGGGTCAGCTTCGCGGCTTTCGCCTGCGCGGTTTCGGCGGCCTTGTAGTCGCCGGTGAAGTAGGTGTAGAGCGCGAGGGTGCTGTAGGAGTTCAGCGTCGGCCGCTGCTTGGCGACGATCTGCTGCGCTTCGGTCGCCGCTTCGATGTTCCGCTGCGCTTCGGTGTAGGTGCGCGAGCGTTCGGCCAGCGAGAGCAGCACCGGGGCGACGAGCTGGGCGGTGCCGGCGTTCGGTTCGTCGGTCAGATCGAGATATTCCGACCAGGAGGAGCTCGCGAGCTGGTACTGCTGCAGCGCGTTGGTCAGGTCCTCTTCGTCGGGTTCGAGCGAGAGCAGGCTGTTGCCGGCGGTCACCTGGGCGCGGGTCAGGCCCTCCAGCAGCTGCGTGTTTTCCGGGTCCTTCTTCAGTTTCGCTTCCAGCCTTTCGGCCTGTTCTTCGTAGGGCTTGGCGACGTCGCCGCCGCCGCCGGAGTTGCTGTTGAAGATTTCGCCGATGTTGAGCGGGCCGACGACGAGGAAGAGGCTGAGGCCCATCAGCACGGCGAGAACCGCGTAGACGACTTTGACGGCAGTCTTCCGCTTCCCCCGCCGGAGGTCGAAAAGCATCCTGTGCTCGTCCTGCGCCATCCTCTCCCTCTCTACTCCTGTGGTGAGGGCGTGGCCATGCCGCTTCCTTCGCGCGGCCTGCCCAGCACCCGTGCGAGGACGATACTCAACTCATACAGAACAAGCAGCGGAACCATCTCAATGAGCATCGTCACCGGGTCGACGCCGGGCAGGGCGGCGGCGACGATCGCGATCACCAGGTAGGCGTAGCGCCGGTTCTTGCTCAACTGCTCGACGCTGACGATGCCGAGTCGGGTGACGGCGATGATCGCCAGCGGCAGCTGGAAGATCAGGCCGCAGGCGATCTCGGTCATCGAGAAGAAGCTGTAGTAGTCGCGCGCCCGGATCTGAACGTTGAACTGGTCGTCGTTGAAGTTGAGCAGGAAGTTGACGGCGGCCGGCATGACGACGAAGTAGGCGAAGGCGATCCCGGCGAGGAAGAGCAGCGGGAAGAGCAGCAGGATCGGCAGCACTACCTTCTTCTCCGCCTCGCTGAAGGCCGGGAGGATGTAGGCGTAGAGCTGCCAGAGGACTACCGGCAGCGAGAGCACGACCGCTCCGTAGGCGGAGACGGTGAGGGTGGTGGTGAACGGCTCGGTCACCCCGAAGGTGATCAGCCGGTCGTGGTTGCCGGGCAGCGGGCCCTGGGCGATTTCGAGCAGCAGGTGGTTCTGCCAGAAGCAGAGCGCCAGGGCGACGCCGAAGACGACGATGCAGACGATCAGCCGCGAGCGCAGCTCATCGAGGTGCTCGACGAGGGTTAGGCGGTCTTCGTGCGAGACCGCCTTGACGCGAGGAGGCATCCTCGCGCCGCCTCAGCTCGACTTGTCGCGGATGACCTCCGCCTCGGCCGGGTCGCCGTGGGCCTTCGCGGGCTCGGAAGGAGAGAGCCTCGGCTTGTCGTCGTCCTCGTCGTCGTTGTGGTCGCCGCTGATCGAGCCTTTGAACTCGCGGATGCCGTTGCCGAGGCTGCGCCCCAGCTCCGGCAGGCGTTTGGGCCCGAAGACCAGCAGGGCGATGATAAGGACGATCGCGATCTCTGGAAGTCCGATGTTTCCTGGCATCTAGTCCATGGTAACGGTGCCGGGGCGCCGCCGGATCAGGCCGAGGGCAGTTTTCAGATCCCGCCTGCAGGGTTCCGAGGGAGACGATGAGGCGAATTACGGATAGAAGGAACCGGCTGCTGCTCGATAGTTCCTCCATGGCAGAGGCGGGAACCGACAAGACTGCCCCCTTGCTGCACGTCTGTCCGGCCTGCGGGTCGAAGCTGGTGCAACCGCTCGCCTGGCAACAGGAAGGGAGCCGTGGCTGCTGGCGGGTGTGGCGGCGCTGCCCCGAGTGCGAGTGGACCGGTGAGGCGGTCCACGACGAGGTCGCGATCGACGCCTACGACGAGCAGCTCGACCAGGGCTCCCACGAGCTCGCGGGCGAGCTGCGGGCCCTGGAACACGCCAACATGAGCGAGATGGCGGAGTCCTTCATCCGCGCGATCGACAGCGACCTGATCACCGCGGACGACTTCCGGGTATAGCCCGGGGATGGCAGCAAGAGACCTGAACGGCGCGGTGGCCCTGGTCACCGGCGCCTCGAGCGGAATCGGCGAGGCGACCGCTCGGATGCTGGCCGGCCGCGGCGCCGCGGTGGCGATGGCCGCGCGGCGGACCGACCGGCTGGAGAAGCTGGGTGAGGAGATCGCCTCCGCCGGCGGCACCGCGCTGCCGGTCGAGCTCGACGTCGGCGACCGCGAAGCGGCGGAGGCGGCGGTCGCCGGCACGGTCGAGGAGCTCGGCCGCCTCGACGTCCTCGTCAACAACGCCGGGGTGATGCTGCTGGGGCCGATGCTCGAGGCGCCGGTGGAGGAATGGCAGCACATGGTCGAGGTCAATTTGCTGGGGCTGATGTACATGACCAAGGCCGCGGTCCCCCACCTGCTCGAGGCAGCCGAGGGCGAGCGGGGCGTCGCCGACGTCGTCAACATCTCCTCGGTCGCCGGCCGGATCGCCCGTCGCAACAGCGGCGTCTACAACGCGACCAAGTTCGGCGTCGGCGCCTTCAGCGAGTCGCTGCGGCAGGAGGTGACCCGGCGGCACGTGCGGGTCGCCCTGGTCGAGCCGGGCGCGGTCGCGACCGAGCTGCAGGACCACAACCGGCCGGAGGTCAAGGAGCAGCTCGAGAAACGCCTCGAAGACATGGAGATCCTCCAGGCCGAGGACATCGCCGACACGATCGAGTTCGTGGTCACGCGGCCGCCCCACGCGACCGTCAACGAGGTCCTGGTGCGCCCGACCGACCAAGAACACTGAGTCAGCGCCCGCCCCAACTGGGTCGGGCTGGCGGGGTCAGGAGTAGCGCTGGACTACGCCGTCGGCGACGAGGCTGAGGAGCTGGCGCTGTTCGGGCTCGAATGTGCTGCGCTCTAGGGCCTGCTTGGCCTCGGCGACGAGCTGGAGGGCGCGGGCGCGGACCCGCTCCAGGGCGCCGGTCGCCTCGATCCGGTCGCAGAGCGCCTCCGCCGCGGCGGCGTCGAGGGCGTGCAGGTCGACCTCGTGGATGCTCGGGTCGCTCTTCGCCGCCTCGATCAGCGGCAGGGTGATCGTGCCGTCGAGGAGGTCGGTGCCCCGCGCCTTGCCGGTCCGCTCCGGCGGGCCGGCGACGTCGAGGACGTCGTCGAGGAGCTGGAAGGCGAGCCCGATCCCGGCGCCGAACTCGCGAAGCTGCGGCTCGTCGCGACCGAGCAGGCAGGCGCACTCGAAGAGGCGGGCCGTCTTCAGCCTGCAGCGCTCGAGGTAGCGCTCCTCGCTCACCCCGAGGTCGAAGGCGTCGCGCCGCTGCGCCAGCTCGCCGCGGGCGAGGGCGACGGAGGCGTCGGCGAGGAGGGCGACCGAGCGCGCGTCGGCGGCCTCCCCGAGCAGCCCGAAGGCGCGCGAGAAGAGCAGGTCGCCGGTGGCGACGGCGCGCTCGCGGCCCGAGGTCGCGGCGACCGTCGGCAGGCCGCGCCGCAGCGGCGCGTCGTCGAGGACGTCGTCGTGGACCAGCGTCGCCATGTGGACAAGCTCGATCGCGGCGCCGGCGCGGACCGCTCCCTCTCTCCCGTCGGGCCCGGCGCAGAGCAGGACCAGCATCGGGCGCAGGCGCTTGCCCCCCGCCTCCAGCGTCGCCGCGGCGTCCTCGCCCAGGGTCTCGCCATGGCCGGCGATCGCCTCGCGCAGCAGCTCCTCGACCTCGCCGAGCCGCGCCGGCAGCCAGCGGCTGGAGGCGTCGAGGACCGCGGTGACGGGCGGTGGAACGGAGGAGGGTCGGGTCACCGGCGGATGCCGGAGTGGATCGCGATGATCCCCCCGGCCAGCACCGTGTAGCGGATCCCGGTGAAGCCGGCGCCGTCCATCTTCTCCGCCAGGCCGCGGGGGCTGGGGAAGCTGCGGACCGACTCGGGCAGGTAGGCGTAGGCCTCGGGGTTGCTGGAGAAGGCGCCGAGCAGCGGCACGATGCGGTCGAACCAGAGCGAGAAGAAGACCGAAAGCGGCGGCCGGGTCGGCTGCGTGATCTCGAGGATGACGAGGCGGCCGCCGGGCTTCAGCACCCGCGCCATCTCGCGCAGGCCGCGGTCGAGGTCGGCGAGGTTGCGGACGCCGAAGCCGACCGTGACCGCGTCGAAGCGCTCGCCGTCGTAGGGCAGCTCCAGCGCGTCGGCCCATTCGAAGCGGACGCCGTCGGCGCTGCGCTCGGCCGCCTTCTCCCGGGCCAGGTCCAGCATCGGCTCGGAGAAGTCGCAGCCGACGACGTGGCCGCCGGGGGTCACCAGCTCGGCCAACTCGAGTGCCAGGTCGCCGGTGCCGCAGCAGACGTCAAGCGCGGCGTCCCCGGGCTGCAGCCGGGTCCGCGCCGCCGCCCGCTCGCGCCAGCGGTGGTGCAGCCCCGCGGTCATCAGCGAGTTGAGCGCGTCGTAGCGTCCCGCAACCCGGTCGAACATGCGGTTGACCTGGCCGGCGAAGTCCGGCGAGTGGCGGTTGTCGTTGATCGTGTCCATGGGATTCGGGTCGAGCGCCCGTCCCTGGCCGCCTATCTAGTCGAGGGACGAGAGGAAGTCGGCGAGCTGTTCGATCTTCTTCGGCGGCAGTTCGCGGAAGGAGGGCATGATGCCCGGGCCGATTTCAACCGAGCGAATGATCGCAGCCCGCGGGATCCGGGCGGCGATGTGGGTCAGTTCGGGACCGGGACCGTTGTTGCCGTTCTCGCCGAGCTTGTGGCAGGCCAGGCAGCCCGATCCGGCAACGACCTCCTTGCCTTTCTCGTATTGAGGAGGCACCTTCATGTCGATCTCGGTCGGCGAGCCGCCGGTGGCACCGAGGTAGGTCAGGTAGCCCATCGCGATGATCGTCAGGCAGCCGGCGGTGGTGGCGATCGGTCGGCGCTCCGGTCGGCGCTCGGGACCGCGGTCGTAGAACGGCAGCAGCAGCAGCAGGACCATGCAGATCGTCGGGATGCCGATCGTCGCGATCGGGACCAGCTCCGGCGGCTTGATCACGCGAAGGAGCTCGAAGAGGAAGAAGAAGTACCACTCCGGGCGCGGCACGTAGGTGGTCGAGGTCGGATCCGCCTTGGGCCCCTGCTCGGCGCCGAGGATCAGCGACATCGCGATCACCACGCCGACGACGATCAACGCCATCACCGAGTCCTTCATCACCGCATAGGGGAAGAACGGCTTCCCCTTCTTCTTCAGAAGCTCGTATTCCTCGAGATAGGCCTGCTTGTCCTGCGGCTTCACGAGGCGGCTCCGTTCCCGCCCTCGCCGGAGACCGGGGCGCCGTCGACGCGGTTGCCGTTGACGCGGCCGTTGCCGTCGGCGCCGGCGTCGAGCTGGGCCTGGGGTGAGGCGCCTTTCGGCCGCTCGGCTTTGATCCACGGCGGCGCCGTGGTGCCGAGCTTGACCACCAGGTACATGTGGGCGCCGATCAGGGCGATGATCGCCCCCGGCACCAGCAGCATGTGAATCGCGTAGAAGCGGGAGAGCGTGGTCGCGCCCAGCTCGGGGCCGGCGCGGAGGAAGTCGCTCAGGTACGGACCCACCACCGGGCCGGTGCCGTTGATGTTGATGCCGACGATCGAGGCCCAGAAGGAGCGTTGGTCGAACGGCAACAGGTAGCCGGTGAAGGCCATCGTCATCGTCAGGATCAGAAGGACTACGCCGATCACCCAGTTGAGCTCGCGCGGGTACTTGTAGGCGCCGAAGAAGAAGGTCCGCCCCATGTGAAGGAAGATCAGGATCACCATCAGGCTCGACCCCCACTTGTGCATGCCGTGCACGAACTGGCCGAGCGGGACGTCGTTGTTGATGTGGGCGATCGAGGCGTAGGCCTGGGTCGCCGAGGGCGTGTAGTACATCGCCAGGAAGACGCCGGTGACGGCCTGGACGACGAAGGCGAAGAGGGTCGCGGAGCCGAGCGTGTAGAACCAGTTGGTCCCCTTCGGCACCTTGCGGTAGAGCATCCCGGTGAGGAAGCCGCTGGCGGCGAGCCGCTGGTCGACCCAGCCGAGGGCGTCGATCGGCGCGTCTTTGCCGCGCTCGAGCAGCTTGTCGCCGGCGCTCTGGCGCTCGGGCGGAGCGGTCTTCAGGTCGCTGGGCGCCTGGCCCTTGCGGGTGCCGCCGGTTCCCGGCTTGCCGGGTTTGCGCAGCGGCGGCGGGACGATCGAGTCCGGGATCTTGGGTTTCGGGAAGCTCGGCATCAGGGCGCGGGGAAGGTGGAGGGCCGCGGCGGGTAGAGGTATTCCCAGATCCCGCCGGTGAACTCCCCGGGGTCGCGGGCGCGGACGGGTTCCATCTGGTTGGTGACGCTGTAGCGGGGGCCGATCTCGACCTGGCCCTTGCGGACGCGGGTCTGGAACTGGTCGAGCGGGCGCACCGGCGGGCCGCCGATCCGCTTGCCCTGGAAGTCGTAGACACCGCCGTGGCACGGGCAGATGAAGTTGCCGGCGGCCTCGACGAAGCGGACCGGGCAGCCGAGGTGCGCGCAGCGGTTGGAGACGGCGACGAACTTGCCCGATTCTTCGCCCAGTTCCTCGGAGCTTCTGCGGACGTAGGCGGTGGTCTTACCGGCGTCGCCGATCCCCTCGGTTTCGGTGAAGACGACCTGGCGGTAGGTGTCTTCGACGAAGTCGGAGACGGGGCCGACGGCCTCCCAGCGCTCCTTGCCGCGGTGGAAGATCGGGGCGATCGCGAAGCCGACGGCCGGCAGCACGATCCCGGCCCCGGCGAGCCCGCCGAGCGCCTGGGCGCCGACCGTGAAGGCGCGGCGGCGCGTCATCGACTCGCCCTCGAAATACCCGGGCGGGTCGGGCTTCGCCCGCTCTTGCATGGGGGGCTCTTGAACCCCGTTTACCTGTTTCCCGTCGTCAGCCACAGTCGATTCGCGTAGGGCTTCGAAGCATATTGATTAGGGGCTGTGACTTGCGTCACACTCGGCCTGCTTTTCGGAAGCCGAGCCGATCTCCTCCGCCGCCCTGCGCCAGAGGTTCTCGATCGGCGCGGTTTCCCCTTCGGCCTGCAGTCGCGCGCAGGTGCTGATCAGGTCGGAGAGGACGGCGACGGAGCGGGTGTCGCCGAGGGCGGCGAGGCGGTCGAGGCCGAGGGCGTAGAGGTAGTCGCCGGCGAGCAGGGCGAGGTCGGAGTCGTGGCCGGCGAGGAGCCGGGGCTGCTCGTAGTGGAGGAGATAGCCCTCGCGGACCGCCTCGATCACGAGCGCGTACTCGCCGCCGCCGGCCAGCTCACCGAGCTGCGAGGACTCGGCCGGGTCGACGACGTGCGGGGCGATCGGCGTGTCCTCGCCGCGAAGTTGATCCGCAAGCGCCTGGAGGGGGTCGTCTGCCATCGGGTGGTTCTTTTGTCCGGATATGGAGGACAAAGGAACCACGACTTAGGCGAGGGCCTCGTCGAGGGCGTCGGCGGTTGCTTCGAGCGTCTGGTCGATCGTCGCCTCGTCGTGGGCGAGGGAGACGAACCAGGCCTCGTACTGGGCCGGCGGCGGGTAGACGCCGCGCTCGAGCAGGGCGCGGCAGAAGCGGGCGTGGGCCTCGGTGTCCGAGGCGGTCGCGGTGGCGAAGTCGACCACCGGGACGGGGCTGAAGAAGAGCGTGACCAGGCCCGGGGCCGAGGCGACCTGCAGCGGCCGGTCGGCCGCCAGCCGCTCGAAGCCGCGCGCCAGCCGGTCGGTCAGCTCGCCCAGGCGCTCGTAGGCGGCCGCGTCGAGCTGTTCCAGCGTCGCCAGCCCCGCGGCGACCGCGAGCGGGTTCCCGGAGAGGGTCCCCGCCTGGTAGACGTCGCCGGCGGGGGCGATCCGTTCCATCTGCTCGCGCGGGCCTCCGTAGGCCGCGGCAGGAAGCCCGCCGCCGATCACCTTCCCCATCACCGTCAAGTCGGGTTCGACACCGAGCAGTTCCTGGGCGCCGCCGCGGGCGACGCGGAAGCCGGTGATCACCTCGTCGAAGACCAGCAGCGCGCCCGCCTCGCGGGTCGCCTCGCGCAGGAACTCGAGGAAGCCCTCGGCCGGCGGGACGACGCCCATGTTGGCGGCGATCGGCTCGGCCAGCAGCGCCGCCACCTCGTGCTCGGCGAGCGCCTGGCCGACCGCGTCGGGATCGTTCCACGGCACCACCACCGTCGCCGCGGCCTGCGCCGCGGTCACCCCGGGGCTGCCGGGCACCCCGAGCGTCGCCAGGCCGGAGCCGGCGTCGGCGAGCAGGCCGTCGGAATGCCCGTGGTAGGCGCCGGCGAACTTGACCACGACCTCGCGGCCGGTCGCCGCCCGCGCCAGCCGCACCGCGCTCATCGCCGCCTCGGTCCCGGAGCTGGTCATCCGCACCATCTCCACCGAGGGCATCCGCGCCGCCACCTCCTCGGCGAGCTGGACCTCGGCCAGGGTCGCGGCGCCGAAGCTGGTCCCCCGCTTGGCGGCCTCGATCACCGCCGAGACCACCGCCGGCTCGGCGTGGCCGAGAATCATCGGCCCCCAGGAGCCGATCCAGTCGATGTAGCGGTTGCCCTCGACGTCGAAGAGCCAACAGCCTTCGGCCCGTTCGATGAAGACGGGGTCGCGGCCGATCTGCCGCATCGCCCTGACCGGCGAGTTCACGCCTCCCGGCAGGACCTTCAGGGCGCGCTCGAACGGAGCCGCGCCGGCAGGCCCCTGGCCTGACGGCGTGCCTTTATGAATGTTCCGCCTCCCAGCGGGCGTAGTCCTCGGTGAAGTAGTGGAGGCGGATCTTCTTGTACTCGGTCGAGGAGTAGAGGGTGGCGCGGTCGTCCGGGCCGATCCCGCACTCCACCGCGATCGCGTCGAGGACCGCGTCGCACTCCTCCTTGGAGCGGCCGTGGGCCATCGTGAAGACGCTGTAGGGCCAGTCCTCGTAGGTGGGCCGCTGGTAGCAGTGGGAGATGCCGCGGAAGGAGGCCATGCGGCCGCCGACCTCGAGGATCTCGTCCTCGGGCACCTTCCAGACGCCCATCCCGTTGGCCGAGAAGCCGGCGCGGCGGTGGAAGAGGATCGCCGCGACCCGGCGGAGGATCTTGCGGTCGACCATCCCGCGCAGGCGGTCGAGCAGCTCCTCGGTCGAGATCCCGAGCTCGGCGGCGGCGTCGTCGTAGGGGCGGGCGACCGCCTCCATCGGGCCCTGCAGCGCCTTGATCAGGGCGATGTCGTCCTCATCGTAGGGCTGCGGTTCCAGCTCCCGCGGCGGCGCCGCTTCGACCGGCGCGGCCAGCGCCTCGGTCCCCTTCTCCATCTCCAGGTTCATGTTGATTTTGAACAGGGTGAGGGTCGGCAGTTCGCGCATCGACTCGGCGCCGGTCTCCTCCATCAGCGCTTCCAGCGTCCCCTTCAGCCCGAGCTCGGAGTCGGGCGGGGTGGCGATCGTGAACCAGAGGTTGAACTCGTGGGTGCGCAGGTAGTTGTGGGAGACGCCGGGGTGGGCGTTGACGATCTGCGCCGCCCGCTGCGGGTGCTCGGCGTCGACTTTCGCCGCCACCAGCATCGACTCGTAGCCGAGCGCGCGGGTGTCGAAGATCGGCGTGATCTCGCGGATGATCCGCCCGTCGAGCAGGCGCCGGGTGCGGCCGAGGACGTCGTCGAGCTCCAGTTCGGCCTCGGAGGCGACGAGGGCGAACGGCTCGGGGTCGAGCGGGAAGCTCGACTGCAGCAGGTTCATCAGCCGCTTGTCGGTCTCGTCGAGCGGGATCGCCGAGCCGCCCTTGCGGCTGCGCGCCTTCGACTGCGGAACTTTCACCGAAGCCACGGAGCCGCCTCCTTCGCGTAGTAGGTGACGATCGCGTCGGCACCGGCGCGGCGGACGGAGGTCAGCGTCTCGACCACGGCGGCGCGCTCGTCGATCCAGCCCTTGGCGGCCGCCGCCTTCAGCATCGAGTACTCGCCGGAGACGTGGTAGGCGGAGACGGGGGCGCCGGTCGCCTCTTTGACCCGCCGCACGACGTCCAGATATGGGACGGCCGGCTTCACCATCAGCATGTCGGCGCCCTCCTCGAGGTCGAGCTCGGCCTCGCGCACGGCTTCGGCGGCGTTGGCGGGGTCCATCTGGTAGCCGCGGCGGTCGCCGAACTCCGGCGTCGACCCGGCGGCGTCGCGGAAGGGTCCGTAGAAGGCGGAGGCGTACTTGGCGCTGTAGGCGACGATCGGCACGTCGGGGTGCCCCTCCTCATCGAGCTGGAAGCGGATCGAGCCGATCCGGCCGTCCATCATGTCGCTGGGGGCGACCGCGTCGGCGCCGGCCAGCGCGTGCGAGATCGCGGTTTTCGCCAGCAGCTCGACGGTGACGTCGTTGTCGACCTCGGTCTTGCCGTCGCGGATGACGCCGCAGTGGCCGTGCGAGGTGTACTCGCAGAGGCAGACGTCGGTCATCACCACCAGGTCGGGATGCGCCTCCTTCAGCGCCCGCACCGCCATCTGCACCACGCCCTCGTCGTCGTAGGCGCCGGAGCCGGCCTCGTCCTTGGCGGCGGGGATGCCGAACAGCATCAGCGCGCCGATCCCGGCCTCGGCGATCTCCCCCGCCTCCTCGACCAGGTGCGAGATCGAGAAGCGTTCGATGCCGGGCATCGAGGGCACCTCCTCGCGCACGTCCTCGCCGGCGATCACGAAGGCCGGTTGGATCAGGTGGGCGGGCGAGAGCTCGGTCTCCCGAACCAGCCCGCGCAGGGTGTCGGTGCGGCGCATGCGGCGCATGCGCGTTGCGGGGAAAGCCATCTGCTCTGAGTCTAGGGAAGGTGCCGAGCGCAGTAGCTTGTCCGGCCGTGGAGGCCACGGGCGTCGTCAAGAGGTTCGGCAGTCGGGAAGCGCTGCGGGGCGTCTCGTTCAAAGCAGCTCCTGGTGAGCAGGTCGCGGTGATCGGTCCCAACGGGGCAGGCAAGACGACTCTGCTCTCGATCCTCGCGGGGATCTCCAAGCCCGACGAGGGGGAGGTCGCCTCGACGAACGGCGAGGTGGGGTGGGTGCCGCAGCAGGCGGCGCTCTACCGGCGGCTGACCGTCGAGGAGAACCTGCTCTTGTTCGCGCGGCTGGAGGGGCACGAGGACCCGCGGGCCTCGGCCGAGAAGATGCTGGAGCTGAGCGGGCTGCGGGAGCGGCGGGGGGAGATCGTGGCGCGGCTGTCGGGAGGAAACCAGCAGCGGATCAACATCGCGATCGGGCTGCTCTCGCGGCCGGCGGTGCTGCTGCTCGACGAGCCCAGCGTCGGCCTCGACCCGCGCCAGCGCTCGCGCCTCTGGGAGTTCGTATCCGCCCTCGCCGACCGCGGCACCACGGTGATCTTCTCCACCCACGACATCCAGGAGGCCGAGCGCTACGGCGGCCGGCTGCTGGTCCTCGCCGACGGCGAGGCGCTCTTCGACGGCCCGCCCGAGGAGCTGCGCGAGGCGGTGCGGCGCGAGGCGCCAGAGGCCGCCGACCGGGACTTCGAGACCGCCTTCGTCGCCTACCTGCACCACCGGGGGCACTGATGCGCGGGGTCCGCTGGCTGCTGCTGAAGGACCTGCAGATCCTCCGCCGCTCGCCCCTGCAGGCGGTGCTGCTGGTCGCCTACCCGATCCTGATCGCGGTCCTGATCGGCTTCGCGATCTCCCGCGGGCCGGAAAACCCCCGCGTCGCCTTCCTCAACGAAGTGCCGCCGAACACGCGCATCGACGTCGGCGGCGGCGAGCTGCCGAAGGCGAACGTGAAGGAGCGGATCTGCAAGCGGGTCGAGTGCGTCTTCGTCGACGACCGCGCGGAAGCCGAGGAGAAGGTGGAATCCGGCGACGTGCTGGCGGCGCTGGTCCTGCCCGCCGACCTCGTCAACAAGATCAACTCGCTCTCGACGCTGACCCCCGGCGTCCCCGAAGTCGAAGTCCTGGTCAACGAGGAAAACGCGGTCAAGGCCGAACTCGTCGACGACCGGATCACCTCGCTGCTGGCGCAGGCGAACCTGGCGATCGCGCGGCGGATCGGCGCCGAAGGCGGCCGCTACCTGGGGCTGCTGGTCGACGGCGGGCAGTTCAGCGTGCTCGGCGAAACGGTCCAGATCCTCGGCCTGCGGGCGACGGCCCGGATCCTCGAAAGCGTGGCCCCGGCGCTCCCCCGGGACCTGCGGCCGGCGCTGGAGGAAGTGGCCGAGTTCGCGACGCAGGCACGCGACAACCTCGACGTCGCCAAACCGCTGATCGACCGGCTGGCGCAGCCGATCGAGGTCGACAAGGTGGTGGTCGGCGGGGCCAGCCCGCCGCTGGAAATCTTCGCGATCGCCGTCGCCGCGACGCTGACGCTGGCCTTCGTCGTCGTCCTCCTCGTCGCCGGCTCGCTGGCGCTGGAGCGGGAGGAGAACGCGTTCCCGCGCCTGACCCGCGGCCTCGTCTCGCCCGTGGGCCTGCTCGGCGAGAAGGTCCTGCTCGGGATCGCCGTCGGGCTGGTGGTGACGCTGCTGATGCTGCTCGGGATGCAGTTCTTCGTCCCGCTCGAACTCAGCCGGATCGGCCTCTGGCTGATCGCGATCCTCTTCTCGGGGGCGGCGCTGGGGGCGGCGGGGGCGGCGCTCGGGGCGGCGGCGCGCGAGGTCCGCGCGGTCTCCCTGCTCGCCTTCATGGTCACCCTCCCGATCGCCTTCCTCTCCCTGGTCCCCTCCGGCGCCGTCAGCCCCACCGTCTTCGACGCGATCCGTTACCTCACCGCCCTCTTCCCCTTCAAGCCGGCGCTGCAGGCGATCTCCGCGGCCCTCGACGAGGCCGGTCCGGGGATCGGCGGCCCGCTCCTGCACCTGGCGCTGCTCTGCGCCGCCTACGGGTTCATCGCCCGCTTCGCCCTGCGTCGGTTCGCAACGGTCTGACCAACCTCCCCGAGGTCGACCCCGCTATTGCGGGGTCAAAGTTGGATGGCCGCCTTGCTGTGGAAGCGGTGCGGCGCTTTCCAGCGATCGCCCTGGCAGCCCGGGGACTGCGGCGACTGCCCCTCACCGGTCGAATGACCCCAGCGGCCCGGCCACGCGGACCAGTTGCCGAATTCCCTCCACTCGAGGTCCCCCAGCTCGTCACCCTGTCCGTCGGCCTGATCCTCCCACTCGCCGACCCCGTGGACGGGCCGGAAGTAGTGGGCGTGTGAGCCGCGGGCAACGTAGATGAGCGGGCGGCCGTTGCGCCGCTCGACGTTCCACCACATCCGGGCGCCGCCGGAGTGGTGCTGGGAGAGGGTCATGCAGACCGGCGTCTCATCGACGTAGCCGACCTGGACGAACTCCCAGTCGCCCTCGTGTTCGCCGGTGATGAAGATGCGCTTCGGGTTGTAGAGGTACCAGAGCCAGTACTGGACCCAGGTCAGACCGCCCCCATCGACCTGGCGGCGGTACCCGACACCGCCGAGGCGCGGCTGGAGCAGATCCTCGGCATCCTGCGGGTGCGGCGGAAAGTCCATCCAACCTCCGTCCTCGGGCAGGTCGTCGAGGCGAACGATCCCCTCGTTCCTGCCGTCGGCGCGGATCAGGGTGGCCGGAACCTGTTCGACGCTCTCCACCGCGATCGGCCGAAAGTGCTCTTCGGAGTCGAGGATGAAGATCGGATCGCGAGGGCGCTCGGGCATCTCCCCGACCCTAGGTACTCGTGGATATCTAGTCAAAGGAGAGCGGCTTGATCCCGCCGCGCTCGATGCAGGCGTGGACGAACTCCTCCAGATCGAGCTCCGGCTCGATCAGGGCGCGGACGCGTTCGAGCAGCGCCGGCTGGTCGAGCTCCGGCAGGGTGCGGCCGCGGGAGCGGACCGCTGCCAGCGCGACCGGCGAGCCGTCCAGATCGAGGCACCCGTGCTTGCTGCGGAAGGCCTCCGCCTCGCCGACCGCGACGAGGTCGTAGTTCAGCTCGGTCGCGGTCAGCAGGGCGTGCTGCTCCTCGGTCGGGTGGACGACGAAGACGGGAGCGACGGTGCCCGGGCTCTCCAGCAGGGTCGCCGGGACTGCGCCGTAGGGCGAGACGTGGGCGGAGTAGACGACGTCGAAGCCCTGCAACTGCGAGCGCACGACCGGCAGGGGCTCGCCGGGCAGCGCCGCCAGCTTCAGCGCCAGCGCCTCCGGCGCCGCATTGGCCCCGTAGGAGATCAGCGGCCTGCGCCCGGACAGGTCGAAGTCGTCCGGCAGCTCCTCCGCCCGCCCTTCGCGGTAGAGGTAGGAGCGCTCCGGCGCCGCGTACGGGTAGGTCAGCGCCCGCCTCAGGATCGCTTCCCTCTGCGCCGGATCGACCACCTCGCTCAATCTCGCAGATAGGGTCTCCCGGGATGCGGGTTCTACACATCGGCGACGTGGTCGGCAGCCCCGGCCGCCAGGGGTTGCGGGAGACGATGCCGCAGCTGCGCGAACGCTGCGCGCCCGACCTGGTGATCGTCAACGGCGAGAACTCGGCCGGCGGGATGGGGATCACCGAGCGGACCGCCAACGACCTCTTCGGCGCCGGGGCCGACGTCATCACCACCGGCAACCACGTCTACCGCCACCGCGAGGCCTACGGGTTCCTCGAACAGAGCAACCGGGTGATCCGCCCCGCCAACTACCCGCAGTCGAACCCGGGCCGCGGCCACACCGTGGTCGAGGTCGCGGGGATGCGGGTGCGGGTCGTCAACCTCAGCGGCGGCGTCGGCCTCCGCGTCGCCCGCTCCCCCTTCGACACCGTCGACTCGATCCTCGCCCACCACGAGCAGGACGCCGTGATCGTCGACTTCCACGCCGAAGTGACGAGCGAGAAGGTGGCGATGGGCTGGCACCTCGACGGCCGGGCCGCGGCGGTCTTCGGAACCCACACCCACGTCCCCACCGCCGACGGCCGCGTCCTCCCCGGCGGCACCGCCTTCGTCTCCGACGTCGGCATGACCGGCTCCCGCACCAGCGTCCTCGGCGTCAAGCCCGAGCAGGCCCTGCGCTCGCTGATCACCCAGATGCCGACGCGCTTCGAAACGGCCGAGGAGGACGTCTGGGTGATGGGTGCTCTCGTGGTGGTGAACGATCGAGGTCTGGCCGACTCGTTCGAGCAGGTGATGCTGCCAGCTTCATACTCCATATAACTTTGTGCTATATCGCACGAAGGTTCCGTCCGCTCTTACTGTTACTTTCGCTCTTGAAGACCGACCCGCCCTATACGGCGGACCACCGGCCTTCCCTCACCGCCGGCCATAGCGCCGGCGGTTTCCGTTCAGGGCCCTGGAACGATCCCGACAGGACCACCTCGGTACAGGCGACGAACTGCGCCGAATCGGGATGAACCAAGCTCATCCCACATAGCTTCAGGAACGATTTGGACCTTGCGGGCAGGCGGTGGGTAAAGCCGCCGAAATGCGGCATACGCATTCAAATCTGCCAACTGCAAGAAATAAGACTGGTGCGATACACGAGGTACTGGATCATCGAGCAGGCGATCAAACGGCCTTTTCAACTGCCCGGTTCCAAAGTGACTTCCTGCCGTACCCGCGCGCCTGGCCTTTCGCGCACGTTTTCGCACAGTCAATTGATCTCCCTCATCATGGACGAGAAGGATCTCCGTCTTGGGCGAAGACTTGGTCGCTCGCCGCTCAAGCCGTTGGAGGAGATACTCCCACGCAACATCAGACGCTGCACGTGCTCCGCTGAACTTCTGAGCCGAGCGTTCCTTGTTGATGACGACAGCGAACGTGTCAAGACCCAACTTCGGCTGAAGGCGCAGAAAGGAACGGTAAAGGGCAAAGCGGGCTTTCTCGCCTAGCGGCCTCTGGCGTAGAGGGCCTCCGTTCCTCAAGATGTAGTTTGCCTTGATCTCAGCTCTTACAGGGATGCCGAAGGTCGATCTGACCCACCTTCGATGATCGATCAGCTGATCGAAGACCTCCGTCCACCTCGCAGAGTCGACCATGACGCACCCCAACGAGTAGGTCTGAGACCCCTTCCCCTTACCGTCGTCCCCCGACTCATCCACGTAGGCGATAATCACTCTTTCACCTTACTCGTACTGCACGCGTCACCGCAGTATGGCAAAGGGAAACTGACAGTGCTTCTTTATTGCTTCGTCGGAACTTTGGATAGACGTACTAATCCGTCTCCCAGCGGGCCACTTGACTCGACTGCCGCGAGTCCCACCAAGAGCAGCGGGAACCACCAGACGATGTAGAGGTAGAACCAGTGGTGCAGGGTCAGCTGGAGCAGGATCAGGAGGGCTGCCGAGAGGGCGGCGAGTTGGATCGGGCTCTTGCGTCTCGGAAGGAACGCGAACGCAACCGAGGCGATCCCGGTCAGGGCGAGGATCGCGATCCGGAGGGGTTCTAGGGAGGTTTGGCCCCAGATGCTGAAGGGGGAATCGCGGCCGGCTTGGCTGGCGATGGTGCGGTCGTAAAAGGTCTTTAGGCCGGGATCTATGGCCGGCCAGAGGAGTACCAGGACGGTGATCGCTAGGAAGCCCCCGATAGCCCACAAGGTTGGGCGGGCGAGGGTATCCTGCGCGCGGGGTCGTGCTCGGACACCCTCGCCCGAACTCGGGCCGTTCTGATTGGGGGGTGCTCCGGGGCCGGGTCGGTAGGTCAGGTACATCGGGGCGAGGACGGCAGGAGCGAACTTGGCCCAGACGGCACCGGCTAAAAGCGCTCCGCGTGCCAGGGGCTTCGCGGCGAAGAGGAAGGTCGCCAGGAGCAGGGCAGCTACTAGCGAGTCGTTGGAGTTGCTCTCCAAGACGTACGCCGTGTAGGGGTAGGCGGCCCAGCCGAAGGCGAGGATGGCGGCGAGGCGCTGGCCTTCGGGGCCCGGGCGGATTCGCATGCCTATCAGGAGCAGGAGGATGAAGGTGGCGACGTCGAAGACGACGGAGGCGGCGTGGGCGGCGGGGAGGTCGTCCCAGCTTCCGGAGTAGGGCCAGATCCGCTCGAAGGGGAGGTAGGCGAGGTAGTTGACCGGGCCGTAGGTGTCGCCCTGGGAGACGTCGTCAGAGAAGTTGTCGTAGATCGGTTCGCCGTGGGCGATCCGATCGGCGCCGACCACCCCCGCGTAGCCGACGTCGACGGCGCCGGAGTCGGCGAGGTTGAGCCCGACGCGGAAGCCCATCAGGAAGAGCGCCACGACGACCAGCCACATCGTCGGCCAGACCGGCCGCAGCCCCTCCCCCCTACCCCGCAGCCCGATCCAGAGGCTGCGCCCGAGCAGGTAGACGAGGACGGGATAGACAAGCGGGACCGAGACGCCGATCTCGGCGCGGTTGAAGAAGTAGTGGGAGACCCCGAAGCCGAGGAGGACGAGCAGGTCGAGGTTGGCGAGGCGGCGCAGGCGGCGCCAGTCGACGAGGCCGAGTAGGAAGAAGGCGCACAGCGGCAGGAAAACGTAGGGCGCGTTCAGCTTGTGCCCGAAGGCGCCGGAGTAGCCGCGGGCCATCTTCCAGTTGACCTGGTAGCCGGTCCAGGACTCGAGCACCTCGCCGCTGTGGGCATCGACGAGGACCAGGACCAGCTCGTCGCCGCCTTCGAAGTAGGCGACCTCCCAGTGCCCTTCCTTCATTTCCGCGCTCGGCCCGAGGTCCGGGTGCTCCCGTTTCTCCCCCACGACCTTCGGATCGCGGTTGGCGGCAGCGATCGCTTCCGAAGAACCGATCTTCTCTCCATCAGCCCGCGCGGCGCCGGGGACCACCAGCATCGTCAGCAGTACGAGGAGAAGTACGAACCGGCTCCTCCGGCGGGTGGCGCCGTAGGGGGGACCATCTCCTGGTAGTTCAGGAGATGGTGGGTCCCCTGCGGCGACAGGACCCGCCGGCCACCAGCCCCAGTCCCTCACCCTTCTTGCCCCACCCCGAAGTGCTCGCGGATCACCCCGGCGACGTCGCGCAGCGCCCACTGCTCCCGCTCGTCCGCGGACTCCGGACCGCAGCCGACGAAGAGCAGCGGCCCCAGCGAGTCGCCGGCGTGCAGGGCCCCGTGGCTGCCGCCGCCGGCGTGCGAGACGCCGCCCCAGTCGACCGCCTCGAAGCCGGGCGCGAGCGAGACGACGAAGTCGCCGGCGTGCGGCGCCGCCAGCGCCGACCAGACACGCGCCAGCGGGTCCGGGTAGGTCTCGCTGCGCAGGCGCCCGTCCTCGACCGAGGCCTCCAGCGCCTGGAGGTCTCCCTCGACCTCCCAGGCGCCGCCGCGGAGGTCGCCGACCTCGCCGCCGGGTCGGAACCGCAACGCGCAATCCCCCCGCTCGACCACCGCCCACTCGCCGTCGGCCAGCGGCATCCCCGGGCTCTCGCGGACCAACGGCATCCCGTCGGCCGTCTCCAGCCGGCAGACCAGGTCGACCCCCTCGATCACCCCGAGCCGCGCCGCCACCGCTGCCGGCTCGGCCCGCTCGCCCTCCCCCGGCAACAGATAAATGTGAGCGGCGCGGCCGGTCGGGCTGACCGCCAGTTGCGAGTGCTCCGGCCGCTCCTCGGAGGGCTGCAGCACCGACCACTCCGCGCCCAGCAGCTCCGCCAGCGGCAGGCCGCGGTGGATGTCGGTCTGCGAGTGATCGGCCAGCAGGATCACCGCGTGGTCGGCGAGGAACTCGTCGAGCCCGCCGGCTTCCTCGGCGTAGGTCGTGAAAGCGCGGTCGGCCTTGGCGATCGACTCGACCGTCGCCTCCGGCCCGTGCTCGTGGGAGTAGTGGTCGTTGTCGGGGAGCGAGAGGAGGAGGAAGTCGTAGAGGTCCTCCTTCATCAGCTCGGCCGCGCAGCAGGCGGCGTAGCCGTCGCGGTTGCCGGGGATCGAGGTCGAGCGGCACGGCACCTCGCGGCTGGCGTAGAGGTCGCCGTAGAAGAGGTCGGTCGGGCCCCAGGTGTGGTGGTGGAACTTCAGTTTCGTCGCGTCGACCGCCCGCCGCAGCAGCCCCTCCAGCGAGACCTCGTGCCGCTGCCGGCCGCGGTAGATCAGGAACGGCGTGCAGGCGGTCCGCCTGCCGGCGTCTTCGAGGCTCTCGAAGACCGTCTCGATCTCCGGGCTGAGGTGGCCGAGGTTCATGTTGTAGACGAGGTCGTAGAGGGCGCGGAAGACGCCGAAGGCGCGGCTCGCCTCGAACGAGGATCCGTACTCGACGTAGCGCCGCTCGAGCCGGTGGTACCAGTTCATGCCGCTGATCCAGTGGCGGTCGGCGGCGACGCCGGTGACCATCTCGGCGCTGGCGACCGGGGTGACCGAGGGGAAGCTGGAGACGCAGTCGCGAACGAGGACGCCGCGCTCGATCAGGGCGCCGAAGGTCGGCGCCCTGCCCTCGGCGACCGCGCGTTCGAGCATGTCGGTGCGCAGCGAGTCGACGTAGGTGAGGACGAGCTTCTTGCCGGCCGCCATGGAACGAATGATGCCCCTCCGCCGGACGCCGGCCGACGGCGCGCCGTTAGCGGAGGACGCGAAGGCCCGCGTGTTTGCGCTGGGCCCGGCGGTGCCGCGCGACCCCGAGCCAGATCAGTGCCAGCACGAAGACCACCACCACCGGTTCGAGGAAGAGCGCGATCGCGACCACGATCAGCGCCGCCAGGGCGACGATCAGGGCAAGGGCGGCGCCCCCGCTCCCCTCGCGGCGGCTGGCGCCGTAGACGACGTCGCTGATCACGATGCAGGCGAGCGCCGCACCGGCGGCGGCGGCCACTGCGCCGACCACGCCGTCCAGCAGGAAACCGGCGACGACGGCGATCACGGCGGCCAGGATCGTCATCCGGCCCCGGGCGGAGCCGTGGGTGCCGGCGGTGCCGGCGAGCATCCCGATCGCGATTCCGATCCCCAGGTTTTCGAGCAGGTCCACGCCCGAAACCTAACCCAGTGCGATGCCGGCGCGTCGATCCGCCACACTTGCGGCATGGCAGAAGTGCCCGAGCCGACCCACCGCAGGCGCTCCCACGCCGGCACCCGCGACCTCGAGCGCTACGCCGGTCTGTTCGCCGAGCGGACGACGGTGATGCGCTCCTCGGCGATGCGCGACCTGATGGCGATCACCGCGCGGCCGGAAGTGATCTCGCTGGCCGGCGGCCTTCCCGACACCTCCACCTTCCCGCCCCAGAGCTTCGCCGCGCAGATGACGCGGATCGCCCAGGAGTCGGCTGCCGAAGCCCTGCAGTACGGGCCGACCGAGGGTTTCGAGGAGACGAAGGACTGCATCCTCGAGGTGATGGGCGCGGAGGGGATGCTCCCCGACCCCGACGACATCATCGTCACCACCGGCGGCCAGCAGGGGATCGACCTGGTGACGAAGACGCTGGTCGATCCCGGCGACGTCGTCATCTGCGAGGCGCCGACCTACCCGGGCGCCGTCCCCGTCTTCTGCAGCTACCAGGCCGACGTCGTCCAGGTCGAATGCGACGAGGACGGGATGGACGTCGACGTGCTCGAAACGCTGCTCGGGGAGCTGCGCTCCGAAGGACGGCGGCCGAAGTTCATCTACTCGGTGCCGAGCTTCCAGAACCCGGCCGGGGTGACGATGTCCTTCGAGCGCCGCCAGCGCCTGGTCGAGCTGGCGCGGGCGAACGAGATCCTCGTCGTCGAGGACAACCCCTACGGGCTGCTGCGCTACGGCGGCGAGCCGATGCCGCCGCTCTACCAGCTCGACGGCGGCGACTTCGTCATCTACATCGGCACCTTCTCGAAGATCCTCTCCCCCGGGATCCGCCTCGGCTGGACGGTGGCGCCGCCGCCGGTGCTGGAGAAGATCGGCCTCGGCAAGCAGGCGACCGACCTCTGCACCTCGACCCTGACCCAGTACTTCGTCCGCGAGTACTTCGCCGAACGGCGCTGGCAGCACTACATCGACGACCTCGTCGAGATCTACCGCGAGCGGCGCGACATCATGATCGAAGCGCTGCGCAACCACTTCCCCGCCGAGGCGACCTGGACCGAGCCCGAAGGCGGGCTCTTCATCTGGGCGACCCTGCCCGACTACATCGACACCAGCGACCTGCTGGCGAAGGCGCTGCGCGCCGACGTCGCCTTCGTCCCCGGCCAGGCCGCCTACGTCGACGGCCGCGGCCGCCACTCGATGCGGCTCAACTTCTCCGGCGTCACCGCGGAGGAAATCCGCGAGGGCGTGCGGCGGATCGGCGAGGTGATCTCCGAGCAGGTCGAGCTCTACGGCACCCTGACCGGCGAGCACCGGGTCCCGGAGCCGGCCGAGGAGCCGCAGCCGAACGTGGTTCCGTTCCGCAAGGCGGAGGGGGCGTGAGTTGAAAGTTGCAGTCCTGAAAGGCGGGCGTTCGCTCGAGCGGGGCGTCTCCCTGCGCTCGGGGGCGCGGGTCGAGGACGCGCTGGAGCGGCTCGGCCACGAGCTGCTGCCGATCGACGTCGGCTCCGACCTGGTCAAGCGCCTCGTCGCCGAGCAGCCCGACGTCGCCTTCGTCGCCATGCACGGGGTCGGCGGCGAGGACGGGACCGTGCAGGAGCTGCTGGAGATCCTCGGCGTCCCCTTCACCGGACCGAGCGCGGCGGCCTGCGCGCGCTGCATGGACAAGGTCCAGGGCAAGGACGCGATCGAGGAAGCCGGCCTTCCCACCCCCGACTGGTTCGCCTTCAACCAGACCGCCTTCCGCGAGCTCGGCGCCGCCGACGCGCTCGGCCGGCTCGAGGAGACGCTCGGCTTCCCGCTGGTGGTGAAGCCGAGCCGCGGCGGCTCCTCGCTCGGGGTCCGCTTTGCGCGCTCGGCGGGCGAGGTCCCGCAGGCGCTGGTCTCGGCCTTCAGCTACGACGACCGGGTCCTGCTCGAGCGCTTCGTCGACGGCCGCGAGCTGGCGGTCAGCA
>DASSMM010000034.1:0-43049 GCA_035688825.1 Solirubrobacterales bacterium
GAGCAGCTCGGGGTGAAGGCGGAGTGGACCGACGAGGCCCTGCGGCTGCAGGCCGACGCCGTGTCCGACACGAGGCCCGACGAGTCGCTGTCGGCGCGGATTCGCGCCTCGTTCCTGCTCGCCGGGCCGCTGCTGGCGCGCTTCGGCGAGGCGAAGATGCCGCCGCCGGGCGGCGACTTCATCGGCCGCCGCCGCCTCGACGCGCACCTCGACGCCTTCAAAGACCTCGGCGCCCGGATCGACGGCAGCCGCTGGATCGAGCTCAGCGCCCCCAACGGGCTCTGCGCCTGCGAGATCTTCATGGACGAGCCCTCGGTGATGGGAACCGAGAACGCGCTGATGGCCGCTGCCCTGACGCCAGGAGCGACGCAGATCTCCAACGCCGCCTCCGAGCCCCACGTGCAGGACCTGGCGCACCTGCTGAGCGCGATGGGCGCCCGCGTCGACGGAATCGGCTCCAACGTGATGACCGTCAACGGCGCCGAGAGCCTCGGCGGCGCCGAGTACACGATCTCCTGCGACCACATCGAGGTCGGCAGCTTCATGGCCCTCGCCGCGGCGACCGGCGGCGAACTGCGGATCCGCGACGTCAATCCCAAGGACCTGACCAATGTCCGCCGCCAGTTCAAGCGCCTCGGCCTGCGCTCGGAGATCCAGGGGGAGGACGTCCTCGTCCCCTCGGGCCAGAGCCTCGAGATCGAAAGCGACCTCGGCGACGCGATCCCGAAGATCGAGGACGGCCCCTGGCCCGCCTTCCCGGCCGACCTCACCTCGATCGCGCTGGCGCTGGCGACCCAGGCCAACGGCGAGGTCCTGATCTTCGAGAAGATGTTCGAGAACCGACTGTTCTTCGTCGACAAGCTGGTTGCGATGGGCGCTCGGATCACGCTGTGCGATCCCCACAGGGCGATCGTCAGCGGTCCGAGCCGGCTTCACGGTGAGCGCGTCTCCAGCCCCGACATCCGCGCCGGGATGGCGATGCTCATCGCCGCCTGCGCGGCGGACGGGACCTCCGAGATCGGCGAGATCCGCCAGATCGACCGCGGCTACGAGCGGATCGACGAGCGCCTGCGCGACCTCGGCGCGCAGATCGAACGGGTCTCTGCGGAGGTCCCTGCGTAGCAGGGATTTCCCGCCAGCTCACGTAAGGTCACCCCGATGATCCACCCGATTCCGCCCGGAACGCGCGACGTCCTGCCCGAGGAGATGCGCGAGCTGCGCAGGCTCCAGGGCGCCCTGATCGAGGTCTTCGAAGGCCGCGGCTACGGCGAGGTGGCGACGCCGGCGCTCGAATACGACGAGGTGCTGACCCGGGGCGGCGGCCGCGGCGACCACGCCGCCTACCGCTTCTTCGACGAGGGCGGCGAGCTGCTGGCGCTGCGCTCGGAAATGACGGTCCCGATCGCCCGCCTGGTGGCGACGCGCTACGGGGGCGGGGAGGCGGAACTTCCGCACCGCTTCTGTTACGTCGCCGGCGCCTACCGCGCGGTCAGCCCCCAGCGGGGGGAGATGCGGGAATTCCTCCAGGCGGGGGTGGAGCTGATCGGCGCCCCGGCGTCCGGGGGCACGGTCGAGGTGATCGACGTCCTCGAAGCGACGCTAGACGCCGCCGGCCTCGGCAGCGCCGTGATCGGCCTCGGCGACGCCGACCTCTACCGCGAGCTGCTGGGCGAGCTCGGCCTGACGGAGGAGGCTCGCGACTCGGCCCTGGCGCGCCTGGCCGCCCACGATCTGGTCGGCCTCGAGGAAGAGCTCGAGGCGGCGGGCGTCGGCGGCGAGCGGGCGCAGACCTGCCTGGCCCTCTCGCAGCTCCGGGGTGGCCCGGAGGTGCTGGATCGGGCGCAGGAGTACGATGCCGCCGCCGTCGCCCGGGCGGTCGAGCGGCTCCGCGACGTCAACGACGCCCTGGGCTCGCGCCCCGGCGGCCACCGGGTCCAGTTCGACTTCGGCCTGATGCGCGACCTCGACTACTACAACGGCGCCATCCTCGAGGTCTACGACCCCGCCGTCGGCCGCGTCCTCGGCGGCGGCGGCCGCTACGACGGCTTGATGAAGCGGTTCGGGCTCGACCTCTCCGCTGCCGGCTTCGCCCTCTACCTGGAGCGGGTCCAGGTGGCGCGGATCGAGGAGCGCCGGCGCGGGGGAGGGGACCGATGAGCGAGCCGCTGAAGCTGGCGGTGCCGCGCGGCGCCCTCTTCGGGGAAACGCTCGACGTCCTCGACGCCGCCGGCGTCGACACCTCCGAGCTGCGCGGCGACTCGCGCTCGCTGATCTTCGAGACCGAGGGGATGACCCTGGTGACGATGCGCCCCTCCGACGTGCCGACCTACGTCGAGGCCGGCGCCGCCGACGTCGGCATCACCGGCAAGGACGTGCTGCTGGAGCAGAGCGACCGGCCGGTCTACGAGCTGCTCGACCTCGGCTTCGGCCGCTGTCGCATGGTCCTCGCCGGCCGCGTGGGATCCGACCGGCTCGACGACTCCGAGCGTTCGCTGGGGACGATGCGGATCGCCACCAAGTACCCGCGGATCGCCGAGCGCTACTTCGAGTCGACCGGCCGCCAGATCGAATTGATCGAGGTCAAGGGCTCGGTCGAGCTGGCGCCGCTGGTCGGGCTCGGCGACGGGATCGTCGACCTCGTCGCCACCGGGCGGACGCTGGAAGAGAACGAACTGGAGGTGCGCGAGGAGATCGTCGAGTGCACCGCCCGCTTCGTCGCCAACCGCGTCGCCCACAAGCTGCGGGCCGCCGAGATCGACGAGCTGACCGAGAAGCTGCGCGAAGCGAGCCAGGGATGAGGGCGCGCCGCTTCGAGTGGGAGGGGGCGGCCGAGACCGCCGCGGCGCTGCGGGACTGGGCGACCGAAGTCGCCCCGGCGGTCGACGTCGGGGAGATCTTCAAGGAGGTCACCGAGCGCGGGGACGAGGCGCTGCTGGAACTGACCAACCGCTTCGACGCGCCCGCTGCCAGCCTCGAATCGCTGCGCGTCGACCCGGCCGACGCCGCCGCCGCGCTGGCGGTGCTGGAGCCGGACGTGCGCAAGGCGATGGAGGCCGCAGCCGGCAACGTCCGCCAGGTCGCCGAGGCGCAGATCGGCGAGCAGCACGAGGTGGAGCTGCCGGCCGGGCAGAAGGTAACGGTGCGGGAAATCGCCATCGGCGCTGCCGGCATCTACGCCCCCGGCGGCCGCGCCGCCTATCCCTCCAGCGTCCTGATGTGCGCGATCCCAGCGCAGGCGGCGGGGGTCGAGCGGATCGCCCTCGCTTCGCCGCCGGGGCCCGACGGCCGCCTCAACCCGCTCACGCTCGCCGCCGCGGCGCTCTGCGGGATCGACGAGGTCTACGCGATGGGCGGCGCCCAGGCGATCTTCGCCCTCGCCTACGGGACCGAGACGATCGAGCCGGTCGACGTGATCGCCGGCCCGGGGAACGCCTGGGTGCGGGAGGCGAAGCGGGCCGTGTACGGGCAGGTCGGGATCGATTCGCTGGCCGGCCCGTCCGAGCTGATGGTGATCGCCGGCCACGACACCGACCCCCGGTGGGCCGCCCTCGACCTCTGCGCGCAGGCCGAGCACGGCCCCGAAAGCCCGCTGGTCGTAGCCGCGGTCGAGGAGCAGGTGCTCGACGCCATCGCCGCCGCCGCCGAAACGGCCGCGGCGAGCCGCCCCAGCGTCGCCGACGCGCCCCTGGCGCTGGTCCAGGTGCCCGAGGCCGAGGCCGGCATCGACCTGGCCAACGCGTTCGCCCCCGAGCACCTCGAGCTCCTGGAGACCGACGCGACGCTCCTGGCGGACCGCGTCACCACCGCCGGCTGCGTCTTCGTCGGCCGCAACGGCGCCACCGCCTTCGGCGACTACCTGGCGGGCTCGAACCACGTGCTTCCGACCGGCGGCGCCGGCCGCTACGCCGGGCCGCTCGGCCCGGGGACCTTCCGCCGCCGCATCTCCAACGTCGAGCTGAGCGAGGAGGCGGCACGGGAGCTGGCGCCGCACGTCGACGCCCTCGCCCGGGCGGAGGGCTTCCCCGTCCACGGCGAGTCCGCGATGATTAGGAGCAGCTCATGAGCCGAAGTGCCGAAAAGCAGCGGGAGACCGCCGAGACCCGGATCAAGCTCTCGCTCGATCTCGACGGGGGGGAGGCGAGCGCCGCCACCGGCGTCGGCTTCCTCGACCACATGCTCGACCTGCTGGCCCGCCACGGGCGGCTGGGCCTGAAGGTGGAGGCGGACGGCGACCTGGAGACGGGTGCGCACCACACCGTCGAGGACGTCGGCATCGTCTTCGGCCAGGCGCTGGACGAGGCGCTCGGCGACCGCGCCGGGATCCGCCGCTACGGCTCGGCGCTGGTGCCGATGGACGAGTCCCTCGCCGAGTGCGCGATCGACATCTCCGGCCGCCCTTACTGCGACTTCGCCGCCGACCTGCCGGTGGTCTCGATCGCCGGCTTCGACAGCGAGCTCGCCGAGGAGTTCTTCCGCGCCGTCGCCAACAGCGCCAAGCTGACCCTGCACATCTGGGTACGTTCCGGCACCAACGCGCACCACATGATCGAGGCCTCCTTCAAGGCCTTCGCGCGGGCCTTGCGGGTGGCGGTCTCGATCGACCCGGAGGAGTCCGGCGTGCCCTCGACCAAGGGGACGCTGAGCCGGTGAGCGCGCGAATCGCGATCCTCGATTACGGGATGGGCAACCTGCGCTCGGTCGAGAAGGCCCTGGAGCACGTCGGGGTGACGGCGTCGATCAGCAGCGACGCCGTCGAGGTGCGGGCGGCCGACGGGGTGATCCTGCCCGGCGTCGGCGCCTTCCCGCGGGCGATGGAGCGGATCCGCGAGCTCGGGCTCGACGAGCTGATCGCCGAGCGGCGGGAGGCAGGCGTGCCGATCCTCGGCATCTGCCTCGGCCTGCAACTGCTCTTCGATTCGAGCTCCGAGCTCGGCGGCGCCGACGGGCTGGGCCTGCTCGAGGGGCCGGTCGGCGAGCTCGAGGCGGAGGGGCTGAAGGTCCCCCACATCGGCTGGGAGCCGGTGCGCTGGGAGCGCGATTCCCGCCTCACCGACGGCATCCCCTCGGAGACGCCCTTCTACTTCGTCCACACCTTCGCCCCGCGGCCGCGCCCCGAGGACCTGCTCGGCAGCGGCGTCTACGGCGCCCGCTTCGCCTGCGCGGCCGAGCGCGACAACGTCTTCGGCGTCCAGTTCCACCCGGAGAAGTCGAGCGCCGCCGGCCTGCGGCTGCTCTCCAACTTCGCCGGGGTCTGCGCGAAGTCCCCCGCGGCCGCGTGATCCTCTATCCCGCCATCGACATCCGCGGCGGCAAGGCGGTGCGGCTCGTCCAGGGCGACTACGAGCGCGAGACCGCCTACGACGCCGATCCGGTGGACGCGGCGCGGCGCTGGGCCGGGGAAGGGGCCGAGTACATCCACGTAGTCGACCTCGACGGGGCGAAAGCGGGGCGGCCGCAGAACCTCGACGCGGTGCGGCGGATCGCCGCCGCGGTCGAGTGCCCGATCCAGGTCGGCGGCGGCCTCCGCGACACCGCCGCCGTGGAGGCGGTGCGGGCGGCGGGGGCCGCGCGCGTCGTCCTCGGAACCGCGGCCCTGCGCGACCCGCAGTTCCTCGACGGGATGATCGAGGCCCAGGGCGAGTGCCTCGTCGTCTCGGTCGACGCCCGCGACGGCAAGGTCGCCCTCTCGGGCTGGACCCAGACCAGCGAGCTCGACGTCGCCGAGGCAGTCTCGCGGCTCAGCCAGCGCGGCGTCCGCCGCTTCCTCTGCACCGCGATCGAGGTCGACGGCACGATGGAGGGCCCGGCGATCGGCCTGCTCAACCGGATCGCCGCGGCGACGGAGGCAAACGTCCTCGCCTCCGGCGGGGTCGGCGATCTCTCCCACCTCGAGCGCCTCGCCGCCGAGGCCGCCCCCAACGTCGACGGCGTGATCGTCGGCCGCGCCCTCTACGAGCGCAAGTTCACCGTCGCTGAAGCGGCCGCCGCCCTAACCTGAGGGCATGGCACTGAAACGCGTCATCCCCTGCCTCGACGTCAACGCCGGCCGCGTGGTCAAGGGAACGAACTTCGTCGGCTTGCGGGACGCCGGCGACCCGGTCGAGTTGGCCGAGCGCTACGACGCCGAGGGCGCCGACGAGCTGGTCTTCCTCGACATCACCGCCTCGCACGAACAGCGGGAGACGATCGTCCAGCTCGCGCGGCGGACGGCCGACAACGTCTTCATCCCATTCACGATCGGCGGCGGCATCCGCTCGGTCGAGGACGCCCAGGCGGTGCTGGACGCGGGCGCCGACAAGGTCTCGGTCAACTCGGCGGCCCTGGCGCGACCGGAGCTGCTCAGCGAGCTGGCCGACCAGTTCGGCGCCCAGTGCGTGGTGATCGCGATCGACGCCAAGGCCGAGGACGAGGGCTGGGGCGTCTACGTCAACGGCGGCCGCAAGCGGATCGAGGGGCGCGACGCGGTCGCCTGGGCCGAAGAGGCGGTCGAGCGCGGGGCGGGGGAGGTGCTGCTGACCAGCATGGACCGCGACGGCACCAACGACGGCTACGACCTCGAGCTGACCAGGGCGGTGGCCGACGCTGTCGGCGTGCCGGTGATCGCCTCCGGCGGCGCCGGCGAGCTCTCCCACCTCAGTGAGGCGATCGCCGAGGGAAACGCCGATGCCGTCCTCTGCGCCTCGATCTTCCACTACGGCCGCTACCGGGTCCGCGAGGCGAAGGAGCGCCTGGCCGCGGACGGCATCCCGGTCCGGCTCTGACGCTGAGCTCCGCAGGGCGGCGGTGATGTGGCGCACCTCCTCCCGGCGCTGCAGGCGTCGGGCGGCTCGCTCCTGCAGCTCGCGCGGGTCGGGGAAGTCGTCTCTCATCCGCGAAAGCGGTCATCGTAAGGCGTCTATGGACAGGCTGGCGCAGGCACTTCGCGAGGCTCACCCGGAGCTGGAGACCGTGCGGGCGGCGGCGCGGCAGCCGGTCTACCTGGTCGGCGGCGCGGTGCGGGACCTGCTGCTGGGGCGCGATCGAGCCGACGTCGACCTGATGGTCGAGGGCAACGCGACCGCCCTGGCCGCCGAGCTCGGCGGCGCCAACTCCGAGCACGATCGCTTCGGCACGGTCAAGGTCGACGTCGACGGGCACGAGCTCGACATCGTCGGCGCCCGCACCGAGACCTACGAGAAGCCGGGGGCGCTGCCCACGGTGACCCCGGCCGAGAGCGTCGAGGAGGACCTGGCCCGGCGGGACTTCACGATCAACGCGATGGCGATCCCGCTGCAGGGAGAGCCGCGCCTGATCGACCCCTACGGGGGCCGGGACGATCTCGAGGCCGGGCTGCTCCGCGTCCTCCACGACCGCTCCTTCGTCGACGACCCGACCCGGGCGATCCGCGCCGCCCGCTACGCCTCCCGCTTCGGCTTCCGGCTCGAGCCGGGGACCGAGGAGCTGCTGCGCCAGACCGACCTGACGACCGTCTCCGCCGACCGCCGGCGCGCCGAGCTGGAGCGATTGGCGGCAGAAGCGAACGCCTGCGAGGGCTTCGAGCTGCTCGGCGAGTGGGGCACGATCGACCTGCGGCCCGGGGGGATCGAGCTGATGGAAGCCGTCGATGCGCTCCTGCGGACGCCGCCCTGGGCCGAGGAGGTCCCTCGCGAGCGGGCGCTGGTCGCGGCGGCGCTGGGGCCGGCCGGGGCCGAGGAGGTCCTGGCCTCGATGTGGGCGCCGAAACCGGGGGAGGGGGTCGAGCTGGCCGAACGGCGCGATCCGGTCGAGCTGATCCTCGCCCGGGCGATGGGCGCCGACTGGCTCGACAGCTACCTGACCTCCTGGCGCCGGATCGAGCTGGAGATCGACGGCGACGACCTGCTTGCCGCCGGGGTCGAGCAGGGGCCGGCGATCGGCCGCGGGCTGCGAGCGGCCCGGCACAAGAAGCTCGAAGGCCAGATCCGCGGCCGCGAGGAGGAGCTGGCGACGGCTCTGGCAGCGGCGCTGCGGGACTGACGGTCGCTTCTGCTTTGTTACCGGGGATGGATTGGCGCGAGCGCGACGGCGTGCGGTGGCTGGAGGCCGACCTCGGCGGGGCGAGAGCGGCGTTCTCGACCCGCCGAGGCGGTGTCAGCGAACCGCCGTTCGACCAGCTCAACCTCGGCATCCTCACCGAGGACGACCCCGAGGCGGTGACGGAGAACCGCCGCCGTCTCGCCGCCGCCCTCGATCTCGACCCCGAGCAGGTCGTCTACGCCCTCCAGGTCCACGGCACCCGCCTGATCGACCACCCCGAGGGCGCGAGCGCATCGCGTGGTTCCTTTGTCCGGCATTTCAGGACAAAGGAACCACGGGATGCGCTCCCGAAAGCCGATGGGCATGTGGTGCGGGAGGCGGGGGCGGCGCCGCTGGTCTTCGTTGCGGACTGTCTGCCGGTGGCGCTTCACGGGCCGGGCGGGCTGGCGATGGTCCACGCGGGCCGGCGCGGGCTTGCCGGGGGGATCGTCGGAGCGGCTGCCGAGGCCGTCGGGGCAACCTCGGCGGCGATCGGGCCGGGTATCGGGCCCTGTTGTTACGAAGTCGGCGAGGAGGTCTTGGACGCTTTCGCCGATCTCGGCGACGGGATCGCCGAGGGCCGGATGCTGGACCTGCCGGAGGTCGCGCGCCGTCGCCTCGCCGAAGCCGGCGTCGAGCGGGTCGAGTCCGCCGGGCTCTGCACCAGTTGCGAGCCGACGCTCTTCTTCTCCCACCGCCGCGATCGCGGCCGCACCGGCCGCCAGGCGGGAATAGCGTGGCTGGAGAGCTGATGGCCGAGCTGATCCAAGACATCGATGCGGCCAAGGTGGCGGCGAACCTGGAGGAGGCGCGGGCCGTCACCGGCGACCGGGTCGAGCTGCTGGTCGCGACGAAGTACGTCCCGCTCGCGGAGATGGGGAAGCTGGCCGAGGCGGGGGTGCGGCTGGTGGGAGAGAACCGCCAGCAGGACCTCGCCGCCAAGCACGAGCGCTGGGGCGATGCCTTCGAGTGGGACTTCATCGGCAACCTGCAGAGCCGCAAGGTCAAGGCGGTGCTGCCGCTCTGCCGCCTGATCCACTCGGTCGCCACCGACTCCGTCCTGGCCCAGCTCGAGAAGTACGGGACGCCGACCACCGAGGTACTGGTCGAGGTCAACCTCTCCGGCGAGGAGGGCAAGGGTGGGGTCACCCCCGAGGAGCTGCCGGCCTTCCTCGAGCGCTGCCCGGTGCGGGTCGGCGGGCTGATGACGATGCCGCCGTTCAGCGAGGATCCGGAGCGCTCGCGGCCCTACTTCGCCCGCCTCGCCGAGCTCGCCGCCGCCAACGGGCTCGAGAGACTTTCGATGGGAACCTCGCAGGACTGGCGGGTCGCGGTCGAGGAGGGGGCGACGATCATCCGCCTCGGACACGCCCTCTTCGGGTGATTTCGCCTCGAATCTGGGAATAATCTGTAAAGGACTCGGCCCCCCAAGGCCGAAAGACGCTGCAGATATGGCTCTCAAAGACACTTGGCATAGAGCGCTGGTCTACTTCGGACTGGCCGAGGACCACGACTACGGTCCCGAATACGAGGAAGACTTCGAGCCCGAGACGGGGACCGAGGAGGTCTACGAGGGCCGCCGCGAACGCGGGGACAGCTCTTCCGTCCGCCGCCTGCCGACCTCGCGCCGCCCGCGCCGCGACGAGATCGACGACATCTTCGGCGATGACGAACCGATCGGCGGCGGCCGCACCCGCACGCTGCGCCCGGTCGACAACGGCGGCGACGGCGGCGATCTCCAGGTCCACCTGGTGATCCCGCGCAACTTCAACGACGCCCAGCAGGTCGCCGACCAGTTCAAACGACAGGTCCCGGTGATCCTCAACCTGCAGACCGCCGACCACGAGCTCTCGAAGCGGATGATCGACTTCTGCTCCGGCCTCACCTACGCCCTCGACGGCGGCATGCAGCGGATCGCCGAGAAGATGTTCCTGCTGACGCCCCGCAACGTCGACGTCTCCGCCGAGGAAAAGGCGAGACTGATCGACAAGGGCTTCTTCAACCAGTCCTAGCTCCGCTCCTCGGGCGTTCACCGGATCGACACGATCCCGTCCCATCTCCTTAACGGTCGCCGCGCCGGCCGCTCCTAGCTTCCCCCGGGATCGAAAAATCCCGAAAGGAGAAGTTGATGAGAAGCACCAGGACCGTCTCGCTCCTGGTCGGCGTGGCTCTCTTGCTCGGCGCGGTGATGGCCGTGACCGCCGGAGCCTCGCCTTCCCCCGACCCGCTGTTCACCTCTGTACCGAAAGCCGATACCCGCTCGGAAGGCTATGCCCCGGCGTCGAAGCTCTCGCCCGAGCTCTTCCAGGTGGCCGTGGCCCAGGGCTCGACCCGGCTCGAGAACGGCTCACCGCTGACCTCGTACTACGGCTACGACAACGACGTCCTCAACTCGGCCGGCGAGCCGCAGATGCTGCCGACGCCCGCCGACCCGGCCACCGAGGCACACAAAACCGAGCCCGACAAGAACACCTACCTCGTCTTCAAGAAAGGCCTCGCGGGAGCGGATCCGAGCTACGACTACGGGACCGACTTCCTCTTCCAGGGCCACGAGGCCGGCTTCGAAGGCCACGGCTACATCACCCGCATCAACCTCGACGCCGACGCCGAGCACCGGGTAACTCTGCTGGCAACTGAAGACGTCGACGGCAACCCGCTGGCGACGATCGACGGCTCGACCTGGGATCCGTTCGCGCAGCGGCTGCTGCTGACCACGGAGAACTCGGGCGCGCCGACCTATGCGGCGACTCCGGACTGCCCCTCGCAGGTGACCGACATCTCCGGCGCGCTCGGCCGCGGCGGCTACGAGGGCATCCAGGACGACTCCGACGGCAACCTCTGGATCGCCGAGGACATCGGCGGCTCCAACAAGCCGGGGACGAAAGCGAAGAAGCCGAACAGCTACATCTACCGCTACGTCCCCCAGAGCCCGGGCGACCTCGCTCACGGCAAGCTGCAGGCGCTGCAGGTCCTGAACGAGAACGGTGACCCGATCACCTTCCAGAGCCAGGAAGCGCTCAACAGCCCCGACCAGCTCGCCCTCCACACCTACGGCAAATCGTTCCAGACCCGCTGGGTGACGATCCACAACACCGCCGTCGACGGGAACGCGCCGTTCGTGGCCCTGCCGTTGGCGCGGACCGCGAAAGCGACGCCGTTCAAGCGCCCGGAGAACGGCGTCTTCCAGCCGGGCAGCCACTTCGAGAAGTTCTACTTCGACGAGACCGGCGACACCAACGCAACCAGCCCGGAGAACGCCGGCGCCGGCGGCTGGGGCTCGATCTTCGTGCTCAGCCAGAGCGATCCGAGCGCCGCCACCGGCTCCCTGCGTCTCTTCTACAAAGGCGACGAAGCGCACGCCGGCTTCGACAACGTGACGTTCCTCTCGCGGACCGCGGTCACGTTCACCGAAGACGCCGGGGACACGCTGCACGCCCAGCGCAACGCCCTCGACTCGGGCTGGATCTGGAACGTCGAGGCAAACTACGCCAACCCGGCGAACCAGCCGGTCCGCTGGCTGGCCGAGGGCCGCGACTCGGCCGCCACGATCGACGCCGACAACGGCGGCTTCGGCAAGAACGACGGCGACAACGAGATCACCGGGGTCTACGTCTCCGACGGCGATACCGGGCCGCAGGGAATCCTCGGCGCCCGCATTCCCCAGCTCGGAACGCCGAAGTGGCGCTGGTTCTACACCCAGCAGCACGGCGACAACACCACCTACGAGGTGCTGCTGAAGAAGCAGCGCTAGCCGGGCGGATCATGGTCCGGGGGGCAGCTAGTCTCCCGGGCCATGGTCGTCGGATTCGTAGGTTCGGGAAGCATGGCCGCCGCGATCGCCCGCGGCTGGGCCGGCGAGTTCGAGGAGATGCTGTTCTCCGACAGCGGCTCGGGGCGGGCGCAGGCGCTCGCCGGCGAGCTGGGGGGAGGGGTCGCCGGCAACCGGGAAATCGCCGAGCGCGCCGATCTGGTCCTCCTGGCGACCAAGCCGAACAAGCTCGAGGAGGTCGCGCCGGAGCTGGCGGCGGCGAAGGAGGTCGTTTCGGTGCTGGCGGCAACGCCGCTGGAGCGGCTGCGGTCGGCGCTGCCCGCCGCCGAGCAGGTGCTGCGGGTGATGCCGAACGTCGGCGTCGAGGTGCGGCGGGGGGTCCTCTGCGTCGCCGGCACCGCCGGCGCGCCTGCACGGGAGAAGCTGGAGCTGCTCGGGCGCGTGTTCGAGCTGCCCGAGGACGATTTCGACGCCGCGACGGCAGTGATGGGCTGTTCGCCCGCCTACCTGGCGCTCGCGGTCGAGGCGATCGCCGACGCCGGGGCCGCCGACGGCCTCGACCCGGCGCTCGCCCGCGAGCTCGTCGTCGAGACCGCCGCCGGGACCGCCGAGCTGCTGCGCCGCCACGATCCCGCCGCGGTGCGCAAGGCGGTCGCCTCGCCGGGCGGCAGCACCGAGAAGGGCCTGGAGGCGCTCGACCGCGAAGGCGCGCGGGAGGCGTTCGAGGCGGCCGTGCGGGCCTCGTTGGAGAAGATGCGAGGGTGATCCCGCTCGCCCTCGACCGCGGTGACGTCGCCGACTACGTCGCCGCCCTCTTCCTCGTCTACGTGATCCTGATCTTCGCCCGGATCGTCATCTCCTTCATCCCGCGGATGCCCTACCGCCCCTGGCTGCGGGCGGTGCTCGACTTCGTCACCGAGACCACCGACCCCTACCTCAACTTCTTCCGCCGCTTCCTGCCGAGGTTCGGCGGCGGCGGCTTCGCCCTCGACCTGAGCCCGATGATCGGACTGATCGTCCTCTTCGTCGCCGAGGCGATCGTCGTCGGGCTGATCCGCGGGTGAGCCACGCCACCGCCCGCGCCTGGGCCCTGGCGGGGGTCGCCTGCGGGCTCGTCTTCGCCGCCGACCAGGCCGCCAAGGCGGCGGTCGAGGCGCACCTGGTGCCGGGGCAGTACGAGGCGGTGCTGGGGCCCCTCGAGCTGACGCTCTCCCACAACCGCGGCGTCGCCTTCGGGCTGGCGGGCGGGGCCGGGGTGAAGCTGGTGCTGACCACGGCGCTGGCGCTCGGCGTGATCGGCTTCCTCTTCTCCCGCAACCCGCAGCGGCCGTGGATGTGGCTGGCGGTGGGCCTGGTCGCGGGCGGTGCGGTCGGCAACCTCGCCGACCGCATCCGCGCCGACGCCGTCACCGACTTCATCGCCGTCGGCTCCTGGCCGCCGTTCAACCTCGCCGACGTCTCGATCAGCCTCGGCGTGCTCCTGCTCGTCTTCCTCTACCTGCGGGACGCCGAGCAGGGGGAGGCGGCGCAGCCGGAGGCCGGCGGTGGCTGAGCCGGAGCTGCGGATCGTCCACCTCGACGAGCAGCTTGCGGTGGTCGACAAGCCCGCCGGGCTCGTCGTCCACCCGGCGCCTTCGCACACCGGCCCGACCCTGGTAGAGGAGCTGGGGGAGATCCTCGGCGGGGGAGGGGACCCGGAGCGGCCGGGGATCGTCCACCGCCTCGACAAGGGGACCAGCGGCCTGCTGGTGGTCGCCCGCGACGACGCGACCCACGCGGCCCTGCAGGAGGCGGTGCGCCGACGCGAGGTCGAGCGGGTCTACCTGGCGCTGGCGGGGGGGCGGCTGGCGTCCCGGACCGGGACGATCGACGCGCCGATCGGCCGCGCCTCCCGCCAGCGGCACCGGATGGCGGTCTCCGGCGCCGCCTCGCGACAGGCGCGGACCCACTTCGAGGTGCGCGAGCTGCTGCCGCGCGAGACCTACCTGGAGGCGCGGCTGGAGACCGGCCGCACCCACCAGATCCGCGCCCACTTCGCCGCGATCGGCCACCCGTTGACCGGCGACGTCACCTACGGCGGCGCCGAGCGCTACGGCCTCCGGCGCCAGTTCCTCCACGCCCACCGCCTCGCGTTCGCCCACCCGCGGAGCGGCGAGCGGCTCAGCTTCAGCTCCGAGCTGCCACCCGACCTGGCCGCCGCGCTGGAGGCGGCCCACGCCGAGTAGCGCCACCGCTCTACAATCGGCGCACCAAATCCAACCCCCGTCAGGAGCCGGCCGGCCCTGCCTGGCCACCACCAGGTCCCGGCGAGCCCAGCGGGGCGCTTCGCCCACAGAGAGAAAAAGGAGAAACACAGAATGGCTCAGGCAGAACTGAAAGATCTGCTCGAGGCCGGAGTCCACTTCGGCCATCAGACGCGCCGCTGGAACCCGAACATGCGCCGCTTCATCTTCGGCGAGATGGACGGGATCCACATCATCGACCTGCTGCAGACCGAGGCGCTGCTCGAGAACGCCCGCAAATTCGCCGGCGAGCTGGCGACCGGCGGCGGCACCGTCCTCTTCGTCGGCACCAAGAAGCAGGCCGCCGACACGGTCCAGGAATGGGCCGACCGCTGCAAGATGCCGTACGTCAACAAGCGCTGGCTCGGCGGCCTCCTGACCAACTTCAACACGATGTCGGGCCGGATCGCCCGCCTCCACGAGCTCAGCGGCTGGAAAGAGGAGGGCAAACTCGACCTCCTGCCGACCAAGGAGCGGATGGGGATGGAGGCCGAACTCGCGAAGCTCGAGTTCAACCTCGGCGGCGTCCGCGACATGGACCGCCTGCCGGACGCGGTCTTCGTCGCCGACCTGAAGACCGAGGAGATCGCCGTCAACGAGGCCGCGCGCCTGCGGATCCCGATCATCGGCCTGGTGGACACCAACTGCGACCCGACCCCGGTCGACTACGTGATCCCCGGCAACGACGACGCGATCCGCTCCTGCGAGCTGGTGATCGGCACGATCGGCGGCGCGATCGAGGAGGGCGCCTCCTCCTGGCGCGTGCAGGAGGAGAAGCGGATCGCCGAAGAGATGGAGCGCCGCAAACGCGAGGAGGAAGAGCGCAAGAAACGCGAGGAGGAAGAGAAAGCTCGCGTCGAAGCGCTGGAGGCCAAAAAAGCGGCTGAAGAGGCCGAAAAAGCAGCGCAGGCGAAAAAAGCTGCTCAGGCTCAGAGCGCGGGGCCCGCGGGTCCTGCCGCCGCAGGGGACCCACCGTCTCCTGCAACTGCGCAGGAGACGGTCCCCCCTACGACGTCACCCACGGGAGAGGCGTCGGGGGCGAAAGTTCAGGCCACTCCGGCCGGCGCCGCGGTCGAGAGCAAAGCCGCCCCGCCTGAGGCCTCCGTCGCCGAGGTGAAAGAGGAGGCCTCTGAGGAGCAGCCGCCACCGCCGCCCGCTGAGAGTGCCGAGGCCGCTGAGCCCGCTGGAGACGAGAAAGCTGAGGAGTCGAAATGAGCGTTACCGCTGCTGATGTGAAGGCGCTCCGGGACCGGACCGGGGCGGCGATGATGGACGCGAAATCGGCGCTGGTCGAGGCCGACGGGGACGTCGAGCGCGCGGTCGAGCTGCTGCGGGTGAAGGGGCAGGCCTCGGCTGCCAAGCGCGAAGGGCGCGGCACCAACGAGGGCGTCGTCGCCTCCTACATCCACGCCAACGACAAGGTCGGGGCGATGGTCGAAGTCCAGTGCGAGACCGACTTCGTCGCCCGCAACGAGGAGTTCCGGGTCTTCGCCTACCAGGTCGCCCTGCACGCGGCCGCGACGGCGCCGCAGTACGTCTCGACGAGCGAAATCGACGAGGCCGAGCGCGAGGCGGAAAAGAAGGTCTTCGAAGAGAAGGCGCGCGAAGAAGGCAAGCCCGACAACGTGGTCGAGAAAATCGTCGAGGGTCAGCTCAACAAGTGGGCGAGCGAAGTGGCGCTGCTCGACCAAACCCACGTCAACGCCGAGAAACACGAGGGCAAGACGATCGAGGAGCTGCGCCAGGAGCTGGCGGCGAAAACCGGCGAGAACATCCAGATCTCCCGCTTCGCCTACTTCCGCGTCGGCGAATAAGCTGCGCCGCAGTGACCGACTCCCCCGAGCCGCGCTTCGGGCGCATCCTGCTGAAGCTCTCCGGCGAGGCCCTGATGGGCAGCCAGGACTTCGGCACCGATGCCGCCGAGGTCGAGCGGATCGCCAAGCAGGTGGCGGCGGTCCAGGGGCGCGGGGTCGAGATCGCGATCGTCGTCGGCGCCGGCAACATCTACCGCGGCCTCGACGGGGCGGCCAGCGGCATGGACCGAGCCACCGGCGATTACATGGGGATGCTGGCGACGGTGCTGAACGCCCTCACCCTGCAGGACGCGCTCGAGCGCGAGGGCCGGCACACGCGGGTGATGTCGGCGATCGAAGTGCAGGAGGTGGCCGAGCCCTACATAAGGCGCAGAGCGATGCGTCATCTCGAGAAGGCCCGCGTCGTCATCTTCGCCGCCGGCACCGGCAACCCGTTCTTCACCACCGACACGGCGGCGGCGCTGCGGGCGCTGGAGATCCACGCCGAGGCGATCCTGATGGCGAAGAACGGGGTGGAGGGGGTCTTCGACTCCGATCCCGCCACCAACCCCGAGGCGGAGTTCATCCCCGCGATCACCCACCGGGAGGCGATCGAGCGCGGGCTGCGGGTGATGGACTCGACCGCCCTCTCGCTGTGCATGGACAACGACCTGCCCATCTACGTCTTCAACATGGGCGACGAGACCAACATAGATAGGATCGTTTCCGGCGAAAAGGTGGGGACGCTGGTCTCCAGCAAGCCCGCTGCTTAGAGAGGGACGCAGAACCGGTGGAGCTACTCGACGAACTGCTCGCAGACGCGAAAGAGCGGATGAACAAATCCGTCGAGTCGACCCGTGGCGAGTTCGTCACCGTCCGCACCGGCCGCGCCACGCCGCACCTGCTCGACCGGATCGCGGTCGACTACTACGGCAACCCGACGCCGCTGAAACAGCTCGCCAACGTCGCCGCGAGCGACGCCCGCCTGCTGACGGTGACGCCGTTCGACAAGAGCGCGATCGGCGCGATCGAGAAAGCGATCCAGGAGTCCGACGTCGGCCTGACGCCGAGCAACGACGGCAACCTGATCCGGCTGCAGATCCCGGAGATGACCGAGGAGCGGCGGCGGGAGATGGTCAAGGTCGTCCACGGGGTCGCCGAGGAGGGGCGGGTGGCGATCCGCAACATCCGCCGCGACATCATGAGCGACCTCCGCGACCTGAAAAAGGAAGGCGAAGCCGGCGAGGACGACGAGCGCCGGGCCGAGGCCGACCTGCAGAAACAGACCGACGCGGCGATCGCCGAGATCGATTCTCTGCTCAAGGGCAAGGAAGAGGAGATCCTCGAAGTCTGAGGATCGCGGCCTCGCGTGACCGCGGCGAAATACGTAGCGATCATCACCGACGGCAACGGCCGCTGGGCGAAGCAGCGGGAGCTGCCGGTGGTCGAGGGGCACCGGGCCGGGGCCGACACCCTGAAGGCGCGCCTGCGCGACGCCGCCGAGCTGGGGATCGAGGAGCTGACCGTCTACTCGTTCTCGACCGAGAACTGGAGCCGGCCCGAGGAGGAGGTCCGCGGCCTGATGGGGATGATGGGCGAACGGATCGGCACCGAAACGCCGGAGCTGAAGGACGAAGGCGTACGGATGCGCTACATCGGCCGTCGCGAGGGGGTCGACCCGGCGCTGGTCGAGCGGATGGAGTGGTCGGAAGCCGAGACCGCCGAGAACGAGCGGATCACCCTCTTCGTCGCCTTCAACTACGGCGGCCGGGCCGAGATCCTCGACGCCGCGCGGCGGTTCGAGGGCGGCTCCGACGACGACTTCCAGCGCCTGCTCTACGCGCCGGAGATGCACGATCCCGACCTGCTGATCCGGACCAGCGGCGAGCAGCGCCTCTCCAACTACCTGCTCTGGCAGTGCGCCTACTCGGAGCTGGTCTTCCGCGACGAGCTCTGGCCGGACTTCGACCGCGCCGCGCTGGAGGCCTGCCTGCGCGAGTACGAGACCCGGCAGCGGCGCTTCGGGAGCCGTACGTGAGCGCCGAGGGGGAGGAGCCGAAGGTCACCGTGGACCTCTTCGACGACGAGATCTTCGAGGACGAGTCGCGGCCGGGGCGCAAACCGCCGCGCCGGCCGCGGAAGAAACGCCGCCGCGGGAGCGGCGAGACCGCCAAGCGGATCCTCGTGGCCCTGCCCTGGATCGTCTTCGCGATCGCGATTACCGTCGCCGGCGGGATCGTCTTCACGCTGGCGATGATCGCGATCGGGATGGTTGCGTTGCGCGAGTTCGACGCGATCGCCCGCCGCTACCGGCCGCTCGTCATCCCCGCCTACCTCGCGGTTGCCGGCCTCGTCCTCGCCGCCCACTTCGGCACCGCCTTCAACATCCTCTACGTCCTCGCCGCCGCCTTCCCGCTGATCTTCGCCTTCGCCGCCCGGCCCCAGCACCAGGACGGGGCGACGGTCTCGATGGGGGTGACGCTGCTGGGGGTCCTCTGGATCGGCATCCCGCTCGCCCACGCCGTCCTCCTCCGCGACCTGCCCTCGCACGGCGCCGCGCTGCTGATCGACGTTCTCGTCGGCACCTTCGTCGCCGACACCGCCGCCTACGCGACCGGGCGCATGTTCGGCAGCCACAAGATCACCCCGAACATCTCCCCGAACAAGACGATCGAGGGGCTGATCGGCGGCTTCGTGATCGGCACGATGGGGTTCTGGTTCGCCGGCCTCTACCAGGACTGGCTCTCGGGGGTGGACGCGCTGCTGATCGGCGCCGCCGTCGCCGCCGCCGCCCCGGTCGGCGACCTCTTCGAGTCGCTGCTGAAGCGCGACCTCGGCACCAAGGACACCGGCACCATCTTCGGCCCCCACGGCGGCTTCCTCGACCGCCTCGACGCCGTCTTCTTCACCATCGTGGTCGGCTACTACCTCGCGGTGGCCCTGGTTTACTGAGCCGATGAACGACGACTGGCGCCTGCAGATCGATTTCGTCGAGACCCACTTCGCCGACGCCCTCCACGACCGCCTCGACGCCGAAGAGCTCGAGCACGACCTCAGCCGCGCCTTCCACGACCGGGTGATCGTCTCCAACGACGGGACGACTGTCTTTCTCTACGCCGGCGACCGCGAGCAGGCCGAGAAGGCGCAGAAGCTGGTCGAACGGCTGACCTCAGAGGAGGGGGAGGAGGTCAAGCTCAGCTTCACCCGCTGGCATCCCGAAGCCGAGGAATGGCGGCCGGCCGACGAGCCGCTGCCGCAGGACGCCGAGGACCGGGCCGCCGAGCACGCGGCTCGGGTTGCCCGCGAACGGGAGGAGTCAGAAGCGAACGGGCCGGAGTACGAGGTGCGGATCGACCTGCCCTCGCGCCGGGAGGCGGAGGAGCTTGCGGATCGGCTGCGCGGCGAGGGCCTACCGACCGCCCACCGCTGGAAGTACGTCCTGGTCGGGGCCGCCGACGAGGACAGCGCCGACGCGCTGGCGGAGCGGATCCGCGGCGAGGCGCCGCCCGGGAGCTCGGTCGCGGTCGAGGGCACCTGGAGCGAGGCCTACGCCGAGCGCCCCCATAGCCCTTTCTGGTTCCTCGGCGGGCTCGCCGAATAAGCCCCGTATCCTCTGTCGGGCATGAAGAAGGTCCTCGTGCTCGGGTCGACCGGGTCCATCGGAACGCAGGCGCTGGAAGTGATCGGGCGCTCGGATGCGCTGCAGGCCGTCGGCCTGGCGGCCGGTTCGGGCTGGGAGACGGTGCTCGAGCAGGCTCGAGAGCACGGGGTGCCGACGGTGGCGCTGGCCGACGAGGAGACGGCGGAGCGGGCGCGGGGCGCCTGGAGCGGCCGCGTCCTCGCCGGCGAGGAGGGGATCAGGGAGCTGATCGCCGCTTCGGGGGCCGACCTCGTCCTCAACTCGATCGTCGGCGCCGCCGGACTCGGCTCGACGATCGTCGCCCTCAGCGAGGGGATCGACGTCGCCCTCGCCAACAAGGAGAGCCTGGTGCTCGGCGGCGAGCTGGTGATGGCGCTGGCCGAGGCCACGGGGGCGCGGCTGCTGCCGGTCGACTCCGAGCACTCGGCGCTCTTCCAGCTGATCGGGGCGGAGGCGCTGGGGACGGTCGAGCGGCTGGTGCTGACTGCCTCGGGTGGCCCTTTCCGCGGCCGCGACGACCTCTCCGACGTCACCGTCGAGGACGCCCTCGCCCATCCCACCTGGCGGATGGGGGGGCGGATCACGATCGACTCGGCGACGCTGATGAACAAGGGCTTCGAGGCGATCGAGGCGCACCACCTCTTCACGGTCCCCTATGAGCGGATCGAGGTCGTCGTCCACCCGCAGTCGCTCGTCCACTCGCTGATCCACCTCAACGACGGCTCCTCGCTCGCCCATCTCGGCTATCCCGACATGCGGGTGCCGATCTCCTACGCGCTGCACTACCCCGAGCGCGCCGACGTCGACCTGCCGCGGCTAGACCTCGCCGCCGCCGGCTCGCTGACCTTCGAGCAGCCCGACCTGGAGACCTTCGCCTGCCTGCGCCTGGCGCTGGAGGCCGGCCGTGCCGGCGGCACCGCGCCGACCGTGCTCAACGCCGCCGACGAGGTCGCCGTCGCCGCCTTCCTCGAGGAGCGGATCCCGTTCACGGCGATCCCCGCGGTGATCGAGCGTGTTCTCGAGGAGATGCCCGCCGCAGCCGTAAGCCACTTCGACGACCTCTTCGCCGCCGACGCCGAGGCCCGCGAACGCAGCCAGGAGCAGGTCAGGGAGCTGGCGCCCGCATGAGCTGGCTCCTCGTCTTCCTCGGCTTCTGCTTCCTGATCATCGTCCACGAGGCGGGCCACTTCGCCGCCGCGAAGGCGGTCGGGATGCGGGTCGAGCGCTTCTTCCTCTTCTTCGGGCCGACGATCTGGTCGTTCCGGCGCGGAGAAACCGAGTACGGGGTGAAAGCGATCCCGCTCGGCGGCTACGTGAAAATCACCGGCATGAACCCGGAGGAGGAGGTGCCTCCGGAGCATCGGGAGAACGCCTACTTCCGCAAGCCGGTCTGGAAGCGGATCCTCGTCGTCGCCGCCGGCCCGGCGGTGAACATCGTCCTCGCGTTCCTCATCCTCTTCGCCATCTACTCGATCGGCGGCCTGCAGAAGGCCGACCAGTCGGTAGGGCCGATCAAAGCCGACTCGCCCGCCTCGAAGGTGCTCGAGGAAGGCGACCGGATCGTCGCCGTCGACGGCAAGCGCTTCCCGGGGGCGAGCCTGGAAAAGCGGCTGGAAGGGTTCGGCGACGCCGTCAAGGCGCACAAATGCGCCGGGCCGCAGGTCGAGAACTGCCGCGCCGCGACGCCGGTGCGGCTGACGATCGAACGCAACGGCGAGGTGAAGACGCTCTCGGTCTACCCGCGCTACGACAAGGAAGCGAAGCGGGCGCTGATCGGGTTCTCCTACGGCGGCCACTTCGTCCCGATCAGCCTCGGCCACGCCTTTGACAAGTCGCTCGACTCGATCTGGTACGTGACCAGCAGGACCGCCACCGTCTTCGGCCGCATCTTCGAATCCGAACAGCGCAAGCAGATCTCCGGGATCGTCGGCACCAGCGACGTCGGCCACGCCGCGGTCGAACAGGGCTGGCGGCAGGCCTTCCTGCTGCTCGCCCTGGTCAGCCTCTCGCTGGGCATGATCAACCTGCTGCCGATCCTGCCCCTGGACGGCGGTCACATCTTCTGGGCGGTGGTCGAGAAACTCCGCGGCCGGCCGGTCTCGCTACGGGTGATCGAGCGGGCGACCGTGGTCGGCTTCGCCCTCGTCCTGATCCTGATGTTCATCGGCCTCTCCAACGACATCGGCCGGATCACCGGCGAAGGCTTCGAAACCCGCTAGGGCCGGGGCAGGACTCGAAAGCGCCAGGAAGCGGGGGTGGGGTCGAGCTCGCCGCCGCTGCGGGCTCGGACGACGAAGCGGTGCCGGCCCGACTTCAGCGGACGCGTCGTGAAGGGCGAGCGGCAGCTGCGGTAGGGCTTGCCGTCGAGCTTGCATTCGAAGGAGGCGCCGCCGGCGGCAGCGGCGAAGCGGAAGGTTGGGGTGCGGTCATGGGTGTGCCTCGGCGGTTTGTGGCGTAGGAAGGTCTCGACGGTTCCGTTCGGCCCGGAGCCGCTGCCGGCGCTGCCACCACCACCGCCGCCGCTCCCGCTTCCAGTGCCGCCGGCACTGCCACCACCACCGCCCGCGCCGCAAGAAGACTCGGTCGGCGGCACCGAGTTGGGTCGCGGCAGGGGGGAGACCACCGCGAAGTCCGCGGCGCTGTTGTCGCTGTCGTCGGCGGGGTCGAGAAGGGTGGCGCAGCCGGGGGTGATCGAGCGGCGCAGGGCCATCCCTTCGGGGATGCCGGTGGCAGGCGTTCCGGCCGGGCTCGGCAGCGCCGCGCTGAAGCTCCCCCAGGAGACGCAGTCGATCGTCTCCCAGCAGACCGCGCCCCCGGAGGGGGAGAGGCCGCCGGCGGTAAGAGGAGCATCGGCGGCAACGCCGAACTGGGCTTCGGCCTGCGGCGTCGCCAGCAGCAGCGTGCTCTGGTTGGCGGCGCCGGCCACGTCGTCGGCGAAGGTAGACGTTCCGGTGACATTGCCGGAAGCGTCATAGCTGCGCAGGACGTGGCCCGCGACCAGGTTCTGCCCCGAGGCCCACATCTGCAGCTCGACGTACTCGGAATCGGGAGCGGCGACCGAGCCGGGATAGACCCCCCGGACCTGCATCAGGTGAAAGCTCGCCTGCGCGGTCGGGGCAGCGGCGAGCGTGGCGCCGAGCACCGTCGCAAGCAGGAAAAGACCGGTCCACCTCCTCATCTGCGGCGGGATACGGCTCCCGGACCCCCGAGGTTCAACCGGCCCGCCTTCCCGGCTCAATAAGCTTGGGACATGGCTTCAAAACGGCAGATCTGGGTCGGCAACGTGCCGATCGGCGGCGGTGCTCCGGTCGCCGTGCAGACGATGACCAAGACCGAGACCGCGAACCTGGCGGCGACGATGGAGCAGATCCGCAAGGTCGCCGACGCCGGGGCGGACCTGGTCCGCTGCGCGGTGCCGCGGGAGAAAGACGCCGAGGCCCTGAAGACGATCGTGCGGGAGTCGCCGATCCCGGTGATCGCGGACATCCACTTCAACCACACCCTGGCGCTGAAAGCGATCGACGCCGGCGCCCACTGCATCCGCCTCAACCCGGGCAACATCGGCGGGCGGGAGAAAGTCGCCGAGGTCGCCGAGAAGGCGAACGCGAAGGGCGTGCCGATGCGGATCGGCGTCAACTCCGGCTCGCTGCCCAAGCACCTGCACGCGCTCGAGCGCGAAGCGCCGGTCGAGGCGCTGGTCGCGGCCGCGGTCGAGTTCGTCGAGCTGATGGAGGGCCTCGACTTCGAAAACTTCAAGGTCTCGATCAAGTCGACCAACGTGCCGAACACGATCGCCGCCAACCGCCTGCTCTCGGAGAAGATCCCCTACCCGCTGCACCTGGGGGTGACCGAGGCGGGGACGAAGTGGGGCGGCTCGCTGAAATCAGCCGTTGGTCTGGGCACCCTCCTAGCTGATGGCATCGGCGACACGATCCGGATCAGCCTCTCCACCTTCCACGCCGAGGAGGAGGTCAAAGTCGGCTGGGAGATCCTCAAGGCGCTGCAGCTGCGCGAGCGCGGCCCGGTCTTGATCGCCTGCCCGACCTGCGGCCGCCTCCAGTTCGACATGGACTCGGTGGTGGCGGAAATCGAGCAGCGGCTGGAAGGCTACGAGGAGCCGGTCGAGGTCGCCGTCCTCGGCTGCGCCGTCAACGGGATCGGCGAGGCCAGCCACGCCGACTTCGGCATCGCCGGGGCCAAGAACGAGGGCCTGATCTTCGCCGGCGGCAAACCGCTGCGCAAGGTCCCGCAGGCGAAGCTCGTCGACACCCTCTTCGAGGAGATCGACAAGTCGCTCGACCGCGGCGGCCAGGTCGAGTTCGACGAGGCCGAGTCCCAGGAGGGCGCCGAGTGGGTCGCCAACATCGAGCGCGAAAACGCCGGCGACCTCACCCCCGAGAAGATCGCCGCGATGGAGGCCGAAGCCGTAGAACGCGGCGAGTCCGACAAAGTCCTCCTCGACGAGGAGGCCTCCCCGACCGCCGGCCGCAGGTTCACGCGGGCTTAGTTTCCCTAGACGGAACCCTCGTCGATCCCTAGCTCTGCCCCTCGCACATCTCGGAGATCCTTCAGAAGTGCCGGATCCGCCGGTGCCGTTTCCAAAAGGCGCCGTAGCTCGCTGGAGCTGACCCAGCCCGTTTGCTGCTCGGTTTGCTCCGGCGGTGATGTCATGGAAGGTTCTGCTCCGGATCCCTTTGGCCCGCCAAGACAACCACATGTCGCTTTATGCCTCCATATGGGCGCATAAGTCGACACGCTCATCCAGTGGATAGGTTTGTCGCGTGAGCCGCCTCTCCCAGACTTTCCTGCCGACGCTGAAGGACCCGCCCGCGGATGCGGAGGCGATCTCGCACAAGCTGATGGTGCGGGCGGGGTTGATCCGGCAGCTGGGGGCCGGGCTGTGGACTTACCTGCCGGCCGGGTGGCGGGTGGAGCGGAAGGTCGAGCAGATCATCCGCGAGGAGATGGAGCGGATCGGGTGTCAGGAGATGCTGATGCCGCTGCTGATGCCCGCCGAGCCCTGGGAAAAGACGGGTCGGTATGCGATCGAGGAGCTGTTCAAGCTCGAGGACCGCAAGGGCTCGCCGCTGGTCCTGGCGATGACCCACGAGGAGGCAGTGACCACGCACGTGGCGCGGGACGTGCGCTCCTACCGCGACCTGCCGCTGATGCTCTTCCACATCCAGACCAAGGAGCGCGACGAGCCGCGGCCGCGGGCCGGCGTCCTGCGCACGCGCGAGTTCACGATGAAGGACGCCTACTCCTTCGACCGCGACGAGGAGGGGCTGGCGCGCTCCTATGAGCTGCAGGCCGAGGCCTACGGGCGGATCCTCGACCGCTGCGGGGTGCGCTGGTACCGGGTCGAGTCCGACGTCGGGATGATGGGCGGCACCGACGCCGACGAGTACATGGCGCCCTGCCCGGCCGGCGAGGACGAGGTGGCGTTGGCGGACGGGTACGCGGCCAACGTCGAGATCGCCTCGGCCGAGCCGCAGCCGGTCGAGCTGCCGGCCTCGCTCGGCGCGCCGGAGGAGGTCGAGACCCCCGGGATGACCAAGGTCGAGACGGTCGCCGACCACCTCGGCCTGCCGCAGGGCGCCTTCATCAAGACCCTGCCGATCATCGTCGAGGGCCGCGGGATGGTCCTCGTCCTCCTGCGCGGCGACCACCGGCTGAACGAGACGAAGCTCCGCAACGGGATGAAATCCGACTTCCGCCAGGCAAGCGCCGAGGAGATCGAGGAGCAGCTCGGCCCCGTCGGGTACCTCGGCCCCGTCGGCAGCAACCTGCCGATCATCAAGGACGCGGCGCTGACCGGCAACTCCTACGTCACCGGCGCCAACAAGCCCGATACCCACCTGCGCGGCGTCGACCCGGGGCGCGACTTCGAGGCCTACGAGATGGACGTCCGCAAGGTCGAGGCCGGCGACACGGCGCCCGGCGGCGGCGAGATCGAGATCGAGACGGCGATCGAGGTCGGCAACATCTTCAAGCTGGGCAGTCGCTACTCGGAGCCGCTCGGGGCCACCTACCTCGACGAGAACGGAGCCGAACACCCGGTCGTCATGGGCTGCTACGGGATCGGCCCGGCGCGGATCGTCGCCGCCGCGATCGAGCAGGGCGCCGACGAGAGCGGGATCGTCTGGCCGCGGGCGATCGCGCCCTGGCAGATCCACCTCGTCTCGCTGGCGAAGGCGGGGGAGCCCGAGCGCGAGGCCGCCGACAAGCTCTACGAGCAGCTTCTCGAGGCCGGCGCCGAGGTCCTCTACGACGACCGCGACGCCGGGCCGGGGGAGAAGCTGACCGACGCCGAGCTGCTCGGCTGTCCGCTGCGGATCGTCGCCGGCCGCCGCGGCCTCGCGAACGGGGTGGTGGAGGCGACCGAGCGCGCCTCGGGCGCCGAGCACGAGCTGCCCCTGGAGGACGCCGCCGCGCAGGCGCTGTCGCTCCTCGATGACTGAGCGCGACCCCTTCGGCCGCGGCCGCGTGCGCCGCCTCTTCGGACTAGACCGCAGCGCGCCGCCGCCGCCCTCGACCCGCAAGGGCGAGCCGCTGCGCCCATGGACGATCCCGAACGCGGTCGGCTACATTCGCCTGGCGGCGATCCCCGTCTTCCTCGTCCTCGCCTACAGCACCGAGGACGGGACCTCGCTCGCCTCGGCGATGGTCTTCTGGGCAATCGCCGCGGGCGACTACCTCGACGGCATCCTCGCCCGGATCACCGGCCAGTACAGCCGCATGGGCGCCCTCCTCGACCCGCTGGTCGACCGCCTGACGATCCTCGCCGGCGCCGTCGTCTGCTGGAGCTTCGAGCTGCTGCCCCGCTGGGCCCTGGCGCTGATGGCGCTGCGCGAGTTCTCGATGCTGATCCTCGCCGAGTACGGGCTCCGCCACGGCGTCGACATCGAGGTCAACTGGCCCGGCCGGATCTCGGTCTTCCCGCTGATGGGCGGGATCTGGCTGGCGCTGCTCTCGCCGGGGTGGGTGGCGACGGCGCTCGTCATCTGGGGGCTGGCGATGGCGATCCTCGCCACGATCCTCTACGCCCGCGCCGGGATGCGGGCGGTTCGCGCCCAGCGCCCTGCAAGCTGAGCTTCAGATGCACCCGAACCCTTAACCTGGGGTTGAACCTTTTGGCCGCGGGGGTTTATCATCCGCTTTCGCAAACGGAGGCTCCGCCTCCTCGAGTTAGGAGCACGATGGAGGACACCTTTCCCGATCTCGGGTCCCTCAGCGACAAGGAGCTGAAGGACATGATCGACAACCTGACCGCGGAGGAGAACGAGATCTCCTACAAGCGGCGCGTCCTGCACGGGAAGATCGACATCCTGCGGGCCGAGCTGGTCAACCGCCTGCGCCACAAACGGGAGGCGGGGGAATCGGTGATCTCCGGGGACGACGTCGAGCAGCTGACCCAGATCCTGGCCGGGAAGACGCAGCCGCTGACGGAGGACGATCCCGCCGCCTGAGCGGGGACCGTCATGGCAGTCCACTGTCCCGAGTGCGGGTTCGCGAACCCCGAGGGCGCCAACTACTGCCAGAAGTGCGGCGCCTATCTCGGCGGGCCGAAAGAGGCCGGCGACGAACCGACGACGATGACCTACCGGGTCGACGAGACCGGCGAGATGAAGCCGGTCGACATCGACGAGGTGGTCGAGGAGAGCGGCGCGGCGCTGGTCATCCGCAGCGGCGGCGGCCGCGCGGGGGAGAGTTTCAGCGTCAGCGAGGAGCGGGTCTCGATCGGCCGCAGCCCCGACGCCGGCGTCTTCCTCGACGACGTCACCGTCTCCCGCAACCACGCGCTGCTGGTCCGCCGCCGCGACGGCCTCTACATCGACGACCTCGGCTCGCTCAACGGGACCTACGTGAACCGGCGCCGGATCGAGTCCCACCGTCTCGCCGACGGCGACGAGATCCAGGTCGGCAAGTACAAGCTGAGCTACCTGGAGCGCTGAGATGACCATCTCCGGACATACCGGCCGCGGCGCCGAGGCGCCGAGCCGCCCGCGCAAGGCGCTGACGATCGGCGCCGTCTGCAAAATCCTGCAGAGCGAATTCGACGACGTCTCGATCTCGAAGATCCGCTACCTGGAGGACCAGAAGCTTTTGAGCCCGCGCCGGACCTCCGGCGGCTACCGCCTCTACAGCCAGAGCGACGTCGAACGGCTGCGGACGATCCTGCGGCTGCAGCGCGACGAGTTTCTGCCGCTGCGGGTGGTCCGCCAGGAGCTCGCCTCCGGGGGGGACCTGGTCGGCCTCGGGGGCGACGGGGCCGAGCGCAAGCCGGCGACGGGGGCGGTGCGGCGGGCGATCCTCGTCGACACCTCGCGCGCCTACCTGACCCTGGAGGAGATCGTCGAGGAGACGGGCGCCCGCGAGGAGCTGATCCGCGAGCTCGAGAACTACGGGATCGTGCAGCCGGAGAAACGCGAGGGCAAGACCGTCTACGACGAGACCGACCGCGAGATCGTCCGCGCCGCCAACGAGCTCTCGCGGGTCGGCGTCGGGGCCCGCAACCTGCGCGTCTTCCGCTCCTCGGCCGACCGCGAGGCGAACCTGCTGGAAGCGCTGCTCGGGCCCTCGCTGCGCTCGCGCAACCCCGAGCGCCGCAAAGAGGCGCTGCAGAGCCTCGAGAGCCTGGCGGCGACGGTCAGCCATCTCAAGCACCTCCTGCTTGTCCGGGACCTGCGCCGGCTGGCGGGAGAGTAGGCGCGGCGCCGAGGGCGCCCGAAGATGGCCCGCGTCACCCGCAAGCGCGAGATCGAGGCCCCGGCTGCCGCGGTCTGGGAGCTCGTCTCCGACCCTTACAGCCTGCCGCGCTGGTGGCCGCGGACGGCGCGGGTCGAGAACGTCGACGCGAAGCCGGGCGGCAAGCGGACGGCGTGGACGAAGGTGCTGCAGACGGCCGAGGGACGCGGCGTCCGCGCCGACTTCCGCTGCGTCAGCTCGGCCGAGCGCGAGCGCTACGTCTGGGAGCAGGAGCTCGAGGGGACCCCGTTCGAGCGGCACCTGAAGGCGCTGCGGGTCGAGATCGGCCTGCGCGAGCGCGACGGCGGCACCGAGGTCAGTCTGACCGAGGAGCAATCCCTCAAAGGCATGTCCAAGTTCGGCTCCCCCCTGATGCGCCGCGCCCGCGGCGACGTCCTGGACGAAGCGCTCGACGGGATCGAAAGGGCCCTGGCATGACCCGCCTCCCCCGAACTGCATCAACTTATCTACCTGCTGGGTGGTTAAGTTGATGCAGTTTCCTCGGAGGGACGCGAAGTGGTGGGGGTGGGGGGATCCCTCGGTTTCGCCGACGCTCGATGAGGCGGCGCTGGGGGTGTTGCGGGAGCGGATCGGGGAGTTGGAGGGATGGCCGCTCGCGCGCTCGCCGGAGGGGTTCGAGCTGCCGGCCGCGGAGGAGCTGCCGCGGGCGCTGATCGAGGCGGTGGGGGAGGATAACGTCTTCAGGGAGGACGAGGACCGGTTGCGCCACTCGGTCGGTCGCGGCTATGTCGACCTGGCGCGACTGCGGAACGGGGCGCTGGAGGCGGCGCCCGACGCGGTCGTGATGCCGCGGAGCAACGCTGCGCTGCAGCGGGTGCTCGAGGTGTGCGCGGCGGAGGGCGTCGCGGTCGTCCCCTTCGGCGGCGGCACCAGCGTGGTCGGCGGGGTCGAGCCGGTGCGCGGCGACCACGGCCGCCTGATCAGCCTCGACCTCGGCGCCCTACGCGAGGTCGGCGTCGACGAGCGTTCGCTCACCGCCCGCCTCGGCGCCGGCTTGCGCGGTCCTGAGGCGGAGGCGGCGCTGGGACGCTCCGGCCTCACCCTCGGCCACTTCCCGCAGTCCTTCGAGTACGCGACGATCGGCGGCTTCGCCGCCACCCGCAGCGCCGGCCAGGCCTCGAGCGGCTACGGCCGCTTCGACGCTCTGGTCAGCTCGGTCCGGTTGCTCGCCCCCGTGGGCGAGCTGTCGACCCTGGAGACCCCGCACACCGCCGCCGGCCCGGCCCTGCGGGAGCTGGTGGTCGGCTCGGAGGGCGTCCTCGGCGTGATCCCGGACGTGACCGTCCGGGTGCGGCCGGCGCCTGCCGCCAAGCGCTACGAGGCCTGGATGGCGGAGTCCTTCGAGGCCGGCTCGGAGATCGTCCGCGCGCTGGCGCAGGGCCCCGGCCTGCCGGAGATCATCCGCGTCTCCGACGAGGAGGAGACCGAAGGGACGCTGGCGCTCTCCGGCCCGCGCGGCCTCAGCGGCCGCCTCTTCGGCGGCTACCTCGGCCTGCGCAAGCGCCGTGGCGGGGCGTTGACGATCGTCGGCTTCGAGGGCGACGAGGAGCATGTGGCCCGCAAGCGAGCCCTCACCGTCCGGGCGCTCCGCGACGGCGGCGCCGCCTACCTCGGCCAGGCCGCCGGCAACGCCTGGGAGCACGGCCGCTACCAGGGGCCTTACCTCCGCGACAAGCTGATGGAGATGGGGGCGATGGTCGAGACGCTCGAGACCTCCCATACCTGGAGCCGCCTCGAGGAGCTCCACACCGCGGTCGCCGATGCGATCCGGGCATCACTCGCCGGGCAGGGGACGCCCGGCCTCGTCTTCTGCCACCTCTCCCACGCCTACGCCGACGGCGCCTCGCTCTACTTCACCTTCATCTCCCGCGCCCGCCGCGGCGCCGAGCTCGAGCAATGGCGCACCGTCAAGAAAGCCGCCTCGGAGGCGATCGTCGCCCACGGCGGCACGATCACCCACCACCACGCGATCGGCCGCGACCACCGTCCCTACATGGCGGCGGAGGTGGGAAAGACCGGCCTCGACGTCCTCCGTGCGGTCAAGGAGCAGCTCGACCCGGCCGGAGTGATGAACCCCGGCAAGCTGCTGACACTCCGTTAACCAGCCTTGGTGAGGCGAAGGAGGGGCTGAGCCTCAAACCACCCCTCAGCGCTCTCATTTTTCCATCCGACAGCATCCTCATTCTTCCTAATCCCTCATCGGCTCCGAAAGCCCCCAACGGTGTCGGAGGGATCAGAAAGAAGAATCTGGAGGAAAGATGAATACGGAGAAAATCAATTCAAAGACGGTCGACGGTCTCCTCGAGTTCTGCGGGTTCCTTGCTGAGAAAGGACTCGCGGGGAGCAAGGCGATGGAAAACTGGAAGGGGGCTGTCCGGAATGTTTTTGGGGCAGTCGAGGGGGAGGACTACGGTTCAGCCACCCTCGAGAACCTCGATCTTGATGAATATCTATCTCGGTTCGAGACGCTGACCCGCGGGAAATACAAGCCGGAAAGCCTCGGCGCTTACGGAAGCCGCGTGCGAGCAGCGGTTGAGGCCTACCTCGCGTATCTCAAAGACGGCACTACCCCCAGTCCGAGGCCTCGAAGGGCTAGTTCAGGGGGCACGTCCCCGCAAAAGCGGACGACGAAATCTTCGGCGGCACCTGCCAAAAAACAGCCCCAGCCGCCGGCGCTCGGAGAACTAATCGAGTTTCCATTTCCTCTCCAGAGCGGCGCGATGGCAACGCTTCGACTCCCGAAGCGTCTGAACAAGGAGGATGCAGACCGCCTCAACCTGTTCCTGCGGAGCCTTCAGTCTGAGCCCCAGGCCCAGATTCCAGAGCGCACGGGGGAGATGGCAGCGTAGGGGTGAGCGCTGCGTCGTCTGCTTCGACGCAGCGCGACCCTCCCCTTATTCTTTTTCTCGCAGGCGCTGGGCGACGCCGACGATCGGGCCGGAGACGGTGCCGCGGAGGACTTCGGTGCCGGTGTACTGGGGGGCCGCCTTTTCCTTCGTCGCCTCGGCGAGCGTCGCTTTGAGCTGCGATTCGTCGGTCGCCGTGATCGCGATCTGGTCGAAGGTTTCGTTCGCCAGGTAGGCGAGGATTTCGACCGGGACGCCGACCTGCGCCCGGACCTGCCCGTTCTTCGCGACTTCGGTCGAGGCCAGCGGCAGCATTTTGCTCGGCGAAGCGGCGAGCCAGATCGTGTAGCCGCCGCACTTCGGCAGCGGCGGCAGGCCTTCGGCGGCGACCTGGAGGGCGAGGCTGTTCTTCACCCGCCCGAAGACGACGAGTCCGCGGGCTCCGCTGCCGTCGACGGGGTTCAGCACTGCCCGCGTCGGTTCTTTCCCGGCTTTGATCGCCGAAGCCGCCAGCACCGCGATCGCCTTGCCGTTCGCCTTCGGCGCCGCGGCGGTGGGCTTTTCGCAGTTGCTCTGCGTCGACGAGGCGGTGGTGGTGCTGGAAGAGTCCGAGCCGTCGTCGCCGCCGCTGACGAAGAGGATCACCACGAACAGCACCACGATCGCGACCCCCGCCAGGATCGCCCACAGCCCCCGGTTCTCCAGCAGCTTCGCCTCATGAGCGATCTCCTTCGGGCTATGCCCGTGCTCGTGATGAGGGATCGGCTTGACCGGCTCAGGAGCAACCCGTCTCCTAGGAGGAGCGGCCTCTGCCGCTTCGGGCGAGGGGGACTCCCCCGGAGGAGCCTCCCCATCCGTTGCGACGGAGGGGGAGTCCGCCTCACCCCCCGGCGCCGGAATCGACGGAGCGGGGATCCCTTCCGCTTCCAGGTCCGCTGCCGCCTGTTGCGCCCGCCGGTGGACCTCGTCGACCGAGATCCCCATCAGCGCCGCGAGGTCCTCGTAGCCTTGCGCGCCCCGCTGCGCGAGCAGCCGCAGGATCGCCTTCTGGTCGTCGCTCAGGGGCACGAGGGGGCAAGCCTATTAGGGTGCGCCCCATGAACGAGGACGCTGAGGTTAAGGCTCGGCATTTCGACGAGCTGATCGGGACCGAGTGGCTGAGCGACGACCCCGACGACGCGCGGGTGCGGTTGCCGCTCCGCGACGAGCTGCGCCAGCCGTTCGGGCTGATGCACGGCGGCGTGATGTCGACCCTGGTCGAGAGCGTCTGCTCGAAAGCGACCGCCGGAGCCGTCTGGGACGAGGGGATGGCGGCGATGGGTCAGTCGATCGACGTCAGCTTCATCCGCCCGGTCACCAGCGGATCGGTCGAAGTCCGCGCCAAGGCCCGCCACCGCGGCCGCACCACCTGGATCTGGGAGTGCGAGGTCCTGAACGACGAGGGCAAGCTCTGCGCGCTCTCGACGATGACGATCGCCGTGCGCCCGCGCCCGGGCGCTTAGCTAGCCCCCGAAGCGATTCGTGATCGGCAGCCGCCGATCCTTGCCGAAGGCTCGCGGCGTGATCCGGATGCCCGGCGCCGCCTGCCGCCGCTTGTACTCGGCACGGTCGACCAGGCGGATCACCTCGTCGACGGTCTCGGCCGGCATCCCGGCGGCGATCATCTCCTCGCGGCCCTGGTCGCGCTCGACGTAGGACTCGAGGATGCGGTCGAGCAGCTCGTAGGGGGGCAGCGAGTCCTCGTCGCGCTGGTCGGGCCGCAGCTCGGCTGAGGGGGCGCGGTCGAGCACGCTCGCCGGCACCAGCTCGCGCCTCTCGCGCTCGTTGCGGCGCCGCACCAGGTCGTAGACGAGCTGCTTCGGCACGTCCTTGATCACCGCGAAGCCGCCCGCCATGTCGCCGTAGAGGGTGGCGTAGCCGACCGACATCTCGCTCTTGTTGCCGGTCGTCAGAACCAGCCAGCCGTGGCGGTTGGAGAGCGCCATCATCAGGTTGCCGCGGATCCGCGCCTGGATGTTCTCCGCCGTCAGGTCGGGCTCGGAGGGTTTGGTGGGGTCGCGGGGCACCGCCGCCTCCGGCTCCTCGAGCAGACCGCGCAGGGCCTGCCCGTAGCCCGCCATCATCGGCTCGATCGCGATCTCGATCAGCTCGCAGCCGAGGTTGCGGGCGATGTCGCGGGCGTCCTGCTGGGTCTCCGCGCTGGAGTGGGGGGAGGGCATGACCACGCAGGAGAGCGCCTCGGGCCCGACCGCGTCGGCGGCGAGCATCGCCACCAGCGCCGAGTCGATCCCCCCTGAGAGGGCGACGCCGACGTGCTTGAAGCCGTTCTTGCGGACGTAGTCGCGCAGCCCCAGGGTCAGCGCGGCGTAGACCTCGTCGAGGTCGCCGAGCGGTTCGGCGAGGCGCTCCGGCCCGGCCGGCGGGACCTCGCAGACCAGCAGCTCCTCCTCGAACTGGGCGCCGCGGGCGATCACGCTGCCGTCGGAGGCGGTGACGAGGCTCTGGCCGTCGAAGACGAGCTCGTCCTGGCCGCCGACCAGGTTGCAGAAGGCGAAGTAGGCGTCGTAGGCGCGCGAGCGTTCGCAGAACATCGTTTCCCGCTCCCGGCCCTTGCCCCGGTGATAGGGGGAACCGGAGGGGTTGGCGATCAACCGCGCGCCGGCCGCGGCCTCGGCCTCGGCAGGGCCGCCGGGGAGCCAGACGTCCTCGCAGATCGTCATCCCGACCTTCTCGCCGCTGACCTCGACCGAGATCGTCTCGGCGCCGGGGACGAAGTAGCGCTGCTCGTCGAAGACGGCGTAGTTGGGCAGTCGGTTCTTGCGGTAGACCGCCCGCAGGGCGCCGTCGGCGAGGACGGCGGTGGAGTTGTGGGCGCGGCGGGAGTCGGTCGGCTCGGCCACCGGCTCGGCGAAGCCGACGAGCGCGGTGATCCCGGTCGCCTCCTTCGCCAGCGCCTCGACGGCGCGCTGGTTGGCGGCGAGGAAGTGGCGCTTCAGGTAGAGGTCCTCGGCCGGGTAGCCGGGGATGCAGAGCTCGGGGAAGATCACCAGCTCGGCGCCCTCGTCGCGGGCGCGGCCGATCCACTCGGCGACCTTGGCCGCGTTGGCGTCGATCGCGCCGACGGTGGGGTTGATCTGGGCGAGGGCGATGCGCATCGGGGCTCGCGGAGGCTATTACCCGCGCGTCTTCATCATGATCGAGGGGGCTACTTTTCGCCCTCAGTAGGGTTTCCGAGGCATGCGGAACCGCCGGCGCCACCTGGTCGGTACCTCGGCGGCGCTGCTGATGGCCCTCGCCGCAGCACCCGCTGCCCACCCCGCCTCAACGCCGACGGGACTGAGATTCCCCTATATGGAGGGAAATCGTCCCGTCGCTCCATCTACGCTTGCTTCTCAGGCGCAGAAGCCGTTCATCCTGCCGCAGTCGCGGCCGACGGAAGCGCGCTCGCGGCCGACCGACAATCCCGACCCCAACCGCAACGCCTACTCGGTCCCGGAGGCGAAGAACTCGCCGGCCTGCTCGCGGCACTTCTGCGTCCACTGGGTCGCCGAGGGACTCGACGCGCCCAACCTCAGCGACCGCAACGGGAACGGGGTCCCCGACTTCGTCGAACGGGTGCTGCGGGTGGCCGAACACGTCCACGAGGTCGAGAACGACGAGCTCGGCTGGCAGGAGCCGCGCAGCGACGGGCGCGAGGGCGGCCGCAACGGCAAGACCGACGTCTACCTCTCGCAGATCGGCGGCGAACTGTTCGGCTACGCGGCGCCCGACCGCGGCCAGGCGACCAAGGACCACCGGATCCCGCGGCGGTTGCACGGCTACCTCGTCCTCGACAACGACTACAGCGCCTTCGAGTTCCCGGGGACGAAGCCGCTGAGCGACCTCGAGGTGACCTTCGCCCATGAGTACAACCACATCCTCCAGTTCGGCTACGACGCCTACCAGGACCCCTGGTTCGCCGAGTCGAGCGCGACCTGGATGGAGGACCAGGTCTACAACGACATCGACGACTACCTGCGCTACGTCCGCCGCTGGGTGAAGCTGTGGGAAACGCCGCTGACGGCGAGCTCGATCAAGGAGTACGGCAGCGCCGTCTGGAACCAGTGGCTGGCGCGCCGCTACGGTAGGGCGATCGTGCGCAAAGCCTGGGCGGGGGCGATCCGGGCGAAGCCGGGCGGCTTCTCGGTCGCCAGCTACGAACGGGCGATCCGGGCCGCCGGGCCCTCCGACTTCAGCCGCGACTTCACCCGCTTCGCCGCCGCGGTGGCGGAGTGGCGGACCGGGCAGGGGTTCCGCGAGAGCCGCCTCTACCCCGACGTGCCGCGCCAGGGGCACCTGCCGCTGGGCGGCGGCCGCCTCACCCGCTTCCTCAACCACACGACCTTCCAGCTCCTGCGGGTGCGGGCGCCGAGCGGGCGCGCCGCGGTCGTGCACCTGACGGCGCCGCGCGGGACCGCGGCCGGGCTGGCGCTGGTCGGTCGCGTCGGCAGCGAGCGGCACGGGCGCACGGTCTCGCGGATCAACTTCAAGCGCGGGGGAGGGCGGCTGACCGTGCGGCTGCCGCGGCCCGGCCGCTTCTCCCGGATCACCGCCGTGGTCGTCAACGCCGACGCCCGCGCCCGCGGCTTCAGCGCCCGCCGCCTCGACTGGCTCTACCTCACCGACGGCTTCCCGTTCGAAATCAGCGGCGAGCTGCTGCGCTGAGGGGGGGTGCCCTAGGGGCGCGACTCGGCCGCGACCGGGCCGGAGCCGTTGCGGGAGGCCGCCGCGGACTTCGCCTTCGACTTCTTCGCCTTCTTCTTGGCGCCGTTGCGGGCCGCCTTCGGCGCCGTCGCGATCGCCTCGCGGGTGGCCGCCTCGAGGTCGAGGGCGAAGCTGTCGAGGTCGGCCATCGCGTCGTAGTCGCCGACCAGGCCGAAGTTGACCTGGCCGTTGTAGGACATGATCCCGACGCAGAGAGCCTGGCGGCGGGCCAGCGGGACCATCGGGAAGAAGGACTCCATCCGGCGCCCGAGCACGTAGAGCGGGAACTGCGGCCCCGGCACGTTGGTGACGACGAGGTTGAAGAAGCGCTGGGCCGGCTGCAGGCGCGCCGCCTGGGTGGCGATCGTGCCGGGGGCGAAGTCGGTCAGTTTGGTGAGGATCTCGGCCCCGACCGCCTGGCCGGAGGACTTGAGGTCGCCCATCTCCGCGGTCACCACGTGCAGGCGCTCGACCGGGTCCTCGCACCAGACCGGCAGCGGCGCGAACATCGCCGAGATGCGGTTGCCGAGGGCGCCGTGCTCCTCTTCGGCGCGGACGCTGACCGGGACCATCGCCCGCAGCTCGAGCCCGTCGGTGTCGTGGCCGCGGGCGCGCAGGTATTTGCCGATCCCGCCGGCGACGATCGAGAGGATGACGTCGTTGACGGTGCCGCCGTGGGCGTCTTTGACGCGCTTCAGGTCGCCGAGGTCGGCCTGGACCATCTGGAAGCGGCGGTGGGGGCCGATCTCGACGTTGAAGACCGAGTGGGGAGCGGCCAACCCGGCCGTGACCATCTTCGAGGTGGCGCCGAGGCCCTTGAGGACCTGGCGGGGGCCGCGCAGCGCCGCGCGGACGCCGCGGTAGATCTCGTACGGGCTCGTCACCCGCTCCTTCAGCGCTTCGCCCAGGAGCTGGGTGTCGGTCGGTTCGGGCGCGGCCAGCCACGGCGGCGCCTTGTCCGGCGTGCCCTGGGGCTCGGGGTCGAGGTCGAAGAGGACCGTGGTGATGTCGACGCCGGAGACGCCGTCGACGAGGGCGTGGTGGCTCTTGCCGATGATCGCGAAGCGTTCGTCGCTCAGGCCCTCGACCAGCCACAGCTCCCAGAGGGGCTTCGAGCGGTCGAGCTGCTGGGAGAAGATCCGCGCCGCGAGGTTGCGAAGCTGCTCGTCGGAGCCCGGCGCCGGCAGCGCGGTCTGGCGCACGTGGTACTCGAGGTTGAGGTGCGGGTCGTCGACCCAGACCGGCCGGCTCTGGGCGAGGGGCACGAAGCGCAGCTTCTGGCGGAAGCGCGGGACCAGGTGCAGGCGGGAGGCGATGTGGTCGCGGAACTCCTTGTGGGTCGGCGCTTCGCCTTCGAAGATCGAGACCGAGGCGACGTGCATGTGGGCGCCGGAGCGCTCCAGGTGCAGGAAGGAGGTGTCCAGGCCGCTGAGTCGTTCGGGCTTCGTCATGAAAGACATGGTCGCACGTATGTCCAGGCCGCAGGTGAACGAGCTGAACCGTTTCCCAGAGCCGAATCCGAGGGGAGCGGTGCAGTTTCGGTTTCATGAAGCTTCTGTGTGCGTCCGCTCACATTTACGCAACGAATCTCGACCTAGCGTGTTCGGTCAGGTAACGAGCTAAACAACCTGCCGAGTCCCCCGCGCCAGCGCGGGGGAGCGGGGGACCCACTTGCCGCGCTTGGCGCGGCCCGGGGCGAATCGGGTGGCGTGCCACCCGTAGCGGGAGTCGGAGGTGCCGGCGACCGCGAGCCCGTCAGCTAACCCCGTAGGCAGTAGAGAAAGAGAGCTGACTACATGCATCGAATCCTGCCCGCGGTGGCGGCTGCCGCTGCGCTCACGATCGGCCTCGCGCCGGCAGCGGCGCAGCCTGCGAGCCATCACCACCAGGAGCGGTCGAGCGCTCACGTTTCCCTGCACCTGACCACGCACTCCGTGTTGAAGGGGAACGGCCTCGCGGTGCGCGGCAAGGTGCGGCCGAGCGGCCGCCACCGGATCAAGATCGTCTTCCGCGGTCCCGACGGCGGCGTCCGCGGCGTGACCACGAAGGCGAACGGGACGTTCGCCGTGCGCTGGCTGCCAAAGCGCACCGGCACCTACGCGGTCCGCGCCTACGGCGTCCACGACCGCCGGACGAGCGGCTCGAAGAGCCCGGCGCGGAAGTTGACCGCCTACCGCCTGGCCGGTGCCTCCTACTACGGCCCCGGCCTCTACGGCAACGGCGTCGCCTGCGGCGGGACGCTGATGCCGGGGACGATGGGCGTCGCTCACAAGACGCTCCCCTGCGGGACGATGGTGAAGCTGCGCTACCACGGCCGCACGGTGACCGTCCCGGTGATCGATCGCGGCCCCTACGTAGCCGGTCGCGACTACGACCTGACGACGGCAGTCAAGGAAAAGCTCGGCTTCCCGGGGGTCGGAACGGTGATGGCAACCCGGTAGCCAATCCTGTGGTTCCTTTGTCCGGGTACAGAGGACAAAGGAACCACGACTTCAACTGGCGAGGCCGAGCCGGAGCTGACCGTCGGTCGGCTCCGGCTCGGTTGCTTCGCCGGAATCGAAGCCGGCGAGGCGGACGCCGAGCAGGCGGACGGGGCGCTGCGGGTCGTAGGCGCGCAGGAGGTCGAGGGCGATCGGCGCGACGACCGCCGGGTCGTTGGTCGGCTCGTCGATCGTGTGCGAGCGGGTGGCGTTGGTCCAGTCGTCGAGCCGGACCTTGATCCCGATCGTGCGGCCCTGCAGCTCCCGTTTGCGCAGGCGCCGGCAGAGCTCCTCCGAGAGCTCGTGCAGGTGTCGCTCGAGCTCGGCGCGCTGGGTGACGTCGACGTCGAAGGTGATCTCGGTCGACTGGGATTTCGTCTCGTGTTCAGGCGTCACCGGCGTGTTGTCGAGCAAGGCGCCGCGAGCGTGCAGCCACGCGCCGGACCGCGGCCCGAAGGTCGATTCCAGCTCCTCGCGGCTGCGCCCGCGCAGGTCCGAGAGCGTCCGGATCCCCATCGACTCCAGCCGCGAGACGGTTTTCGGCCCGATCCCGGGGATCAGACCGGGGGAGGTGTCCGCGAACCGCTCCAGCGCCTGCTCCCGGGAGAGGACCACCATCCCCCGCGGCTTGCCGAGCTCGCTGGTGATCTTGGCCAGCATCCGCGACTCGGAGATCCCGACCGAGCAGGTCAGACCAGTCTCCGCCCGGATCTCGGTCTGAACCCGCCGCATCGTCGCCTTCGGCGAGAAGAGCCCGGTCAGGTCCAGGTAGGCCTCATCCAGCCCCACGACCTCGACCACCTCGACGTTGCCCCGCAGGATGTCCATCACCTGCCCCGATGCCTCCCGGTAAGCCGGGAAGTCCGGCCGCAGATAAACGGCATCCGGCAACCGCCGCCGAGCCACCGCCGCCGGCATCGCCGAATGGATCCCAGCCAGCTTCCGTGCCTCATAACTAGCCGTGGTCACCACAGCCCGAGGCCCCGACCCACAGACCACCACCGGCTTCCCCCGCAGCTCCGGCCGCCGCCGCAGCTCGACCGACGCGTAGAAAGCGTCCATGTCGAGATGGGCGATCGTCCGTTCTTCGAAGCTCACCTACTGATCGTAGGCGCGCTACGAGACATCAGGCGGGATTTCGTAGGTCGGTCCGCATGTGACCGAGGATGGTTTGTCGGGCGTCCTGTCGCTCCTCTTCAATTGAGCGCATGTAGGCCGACCCCGCATCGGGCCACTCGAGGTCTGGATCGTCGAGGATATTTGCGAATTCACCGGCCATCTTGGCGACGATGGCATTGAGGGAATAGGTGGCCTCCTTCGTCGCCTCATCGCCATCGAGCTCGATTTCGTTGTCAGCCTGAAGAAACGCCCGCCATCTGTCGCTAAGGGTTTGGAGGTCGAGAGAGTCCTCAGTGGTGGAATTGACGATCGTGTCCAGGGCCAGCAAGTACCGCAGGTAGATTTCTCGACGCGTTGCCCGCTGTTGCTCACGTCGATCAGCATCCAACTGGGCGCGTTCGCTCTTGTGACGGTCCCGCTCAAGCTGGAGTTGCTTGTCTTGAATGCGGGCCTGTGATCGGGCGCCGGCATAGCCGGCTAGGGTCCCTGCCAACCCACCACTAAGGGTGAACATACCCGTCCAGAAAACGTCAGATGGCATTCCTGAAGCTTTTCAATTAGTGCGGCGGACTACCGCCATAGCCGCTGGAATTCGCGCGGCCTCGCGCGGCCGACCATGCGGTGCGGGTCGACCCAGGGATGGTGCGCCCGGCGCCACGCTCTAGCGTTCTAAACTCTGAATCGTGGCTTCCCCGGAGGCGAAGAACCTCGAGGCGATCTCTAAGGCGATCGACCAGCACAACTCGAACTGTCCGTTTCCGGCGGCCGAGGTGCGGATGAATCCGTTTGAGGTCGAGCGGCTGGGGTGGGACACGATTCGCGGGTTGCCCGTGGTGCCCGACGGAGAGATCGGGACCGGGCGGTTTCGGATCGTCTGTTCTCGCGACCTCGAGGACGACGGCCTGGAGATCGTCGAGGCGGTCGGGAAAGAGCTCGAGACCGTCACTCCGGTTCAGAACTGATCGCGAGTCCGTAAAAAGTCTGCCTCAAGCGGAGTTTTCGCAGACTCGCTGAAGCTAGAGGTTGAAGAAGTTGATTCCGCTGCTTTCGAGCCAGTTCTGGGCTTCTAGGTTCAGCCGGGACATTTCGCCGCTGAAGATCAGGTAGCCCATCGCGATCAGGATCACGCCGCCGACGGCGACGATCGCCTGGTAGTGGCGCTTGACCACGGCGAAGGCGGTGGTCATCTGCGAGAAGGCGACGGCGGTGAGGAGGAAGGGGATCGCCAGGCCGGCGCTGTAGACCGCGAGGAGGAATGCGCCGCGGCCGACCGAGTCGGTGACGGCGGCGGCGGAGAGGATCGCTCCCAGGGTGGGGCCGATGCACGGGGTCCAGGCGATCGCGAAGGCGGCGCCGGCGACGATCGGGCCGCCTTTGCCCGCCCGCGCCAGCAGGGCGTCGACGTGCCACTCCCGGTTGAGGCGGGTGACGAAGAGCGAGGCGACGAAGAGGACGCCCATGGCGATGATCAGGGCGCCGGAGATCTTCGTCAGCAGTTGCTTGTGGTCCTGGAGGGTCGAGCCGAGGCCCGTCGCAGTCAGCCCGAGGAGGATGAAGATCGCCGAGAAGCTGGCGACGAAGAGGAGGCTCGGACCGAGGACCCGGCGCCAGCCGGCGTCGTCGAGCTCCGCCGCCGAGACCCCCGTCACCGCCGAGAGGTACCCCGGCACCAGCGGCAGCACGCAGGGGGAGAGGAAGGAGACGACGCCGGCCGCGAGGGCGGCGAAGATTCCCACTCCCGATGCGGGGTCGGAGCTGATTGCGGCGTGGACCACGACCCCTCAGGTTACCCTCAGGGCCGTGCCGGAACGGCGGTCATCGTCTCGTCTCTTCAACGCTTCCGGAAGGGCGAGGGAACTGCGCGCCTCGCCGCTCTTCGCGATCGGCCCGAGCGCGCCCGGGCCGGCGATCCGCCGCGGCGCCCTGCTCTCGGTCCCGATCGCCGTCTCCCTGATCGTCGAGCTCGGCTTCGACGCGCCGACCCAGGGGGCGATCGCCGCCGGCGCCCTGATCAACGGCTTCCCGGGAATGGACGCGCCCGCCAGGCCCCGCGCCGGCTGGCAGGGCGCGACCGCGCCCCTGATCGGCCTCGCCGCCTGCCTCGGCGTCCTCAGCAGCCAGGCCGGCCCGACCGCGGTGCTCGCCCTCGGCCTGCTCGGGCTCCTCGCCGGCTACTGCTTCGCGGTCTCGCTGCGGCTGGCGATCGTCGGCCTCTCGGTGACCCTGGCGATGATGATCGCCCAGGGGCTCTTCCTCGACAGCGGCGACGCCCTGTCCGCGCTCCTCTGGGGGACGGTCGGCGGGTCGATCCAGGCGGCCTGGTCGCTGGTCGTCTGGATCGCCTTCGACAAGGCTGCGGACGAGCCCGAAAAGGCCTGGAACAGCCGCGCCGCGGCGGCGGCGCTCCGCTCCAACCTCTCCCTCAGCTCCCCGAGCGCCCGCCACGGCCTCCGCTTCGGCGCCGCCCTGGCGGCCGGCGTCGCCGCCTATCGCCTGCTCGGCCTCCACCAGCACGGCTTCTGGATCCCGCTGACGATCCTCTTCGTGATGCGCCCCGACCGCGCCGAGACCGACCACCGCCTGATCCTCCGCGCCCTCGGCACCGTCCTCGGTCTGGTCGTCGCCACCGCCCTCGCCGAGGCCTTCGCCGGGGAGGACCTCGCGCTCGGCATCGTCCTCACGGTCGCCGCGGCGCTCTCCTTCGGCCTCCTGACCGTCCAGTACGCGCTCTTCACCGCGGCGATCACCACCTTCGTCGTGGTGATGAGCACGACGGTGGGGGAGGGTGCCTTCCACGCCGCCGGCCAGCGCGCCGTCGGCACCGTGCTGGGCATCGCTATCGCCTTCCTCGCCTGGCGGCTCTGGCCAAATCCGCTATCCGCGGTAGATTTGGCTGGTCAGCCAAACGTAGGAGGAGCGGAGAGTTGAGCAACAAGACGTACGTGATCGGGGTCGGGATGACCAAGTTCGAGAAGCCCGGCACCAAGGAGGGCGACTACCCGGACTGGGCCAAAGAGGCCGGGGACAAGGCGCTCGCGGATGCCGGCATCCCTTACGAGGACGTCGAGCAGGCCTACGCCGGCTACTGCTACGGCGACTCGACCTACGGCCAGCGGGCGCTCTACCAGCTCGGCCTGACCGGGATCCCGGTCGTCAACGTCAACAACAACTGCTCGACCGGCTCCTCGGCGCTGTTCCTGGCGCGGCAGGCGGTCAAGGGGGGTCTGGTCGACTGCGCGCTGGCGCTCGGCTTCGAGAAGATGGAGCCGGGCTCGCTCGGCGTCAAGTACACCGACCGCACCAACGCCCTCGACAAGCACGCGATGCGGATGTTCGAGCTCCGCGACCCGGAGGCCTCGCCGCCGGCCCCGCAGATGTTCGGCAACGCCGGCCGCGACCACATGCAGAAGTACGGCTCCGAACCCGACCACTACGCCTGGATCGGCTGGAAGAACCACAAGCACTCGGTCAACAACCCCTACGCCCAGTTCCAGGACGAGTACTCGCTGGAGGACATCAAGGCGGCGAAGATGATCCACGACCCGCTGACCAAGCTGCAGTGCTCGCCGACCTC
>DASSMM010000035.1:0-5534 GCA_035688825.1 Solirubrobacterales bacterium
GACGGAATCGAAGGACTTCGCGCGCTCCAGGGACAGACCGTCGGTCCGAGTGAGTGGCGCGAGGTGACTCAGTTGATGATCAACACGTTCGCCGACCTGTCCGGCGACGACCAGTGGATCCACGTGGACGTTGAGCGCGCCAAGACCGAGAGTCCGTTCGGCACGACGATCGCGCACGGCAACCTCACGCTGAGCCTGGTCGACGGCTTCCGCAAGCAGCTGGTCGAGTCGACCGGCTTCGTCCTGGGCGTCAACTACGGCTGGAACAAGATCCGCTTCCCGGCCCCGGTCCCCGTCGACTCCCGCATCCGCGCCAAAGCCGAGGTCGTCTCGGTCGAGGAGAAGGGCAGCGGCTGGTACGAGGTAATCACCCGCTTCACCCTCGAGGTCGAGGGCGGCGACAAGCCCTGCTTCGTCGGCGACTCGGTTACGCGGGTGATGGCCGCCGCTTAAGTCGGCGCCGACCGCAGTTCGCCCTCCTCACGCCACACCCGCTCCAGCCGTCGCAGCAGCGGCGGGTAGACGAGGTGGTGGCGGAAGGGCTGGATCGCGGCTAGGTAGGCCTTGCCGAGCAGGCCGTTCGGCTTGACGTAGACGGCCATCTGACCGCGGTAGGCGCCGTGGCCGTCGGGGACCCAGGAGAGGTGGAGGATGCCGTGGACGGTTTTGTTGGCGATCTCCGCCGCCCACTCGTCGTCGAGGAGGTAGACCGATTCGAAGGGAAGCTCCGCGAACTCGGGGCCGCGGGGGCCGTCGCGGAGGTCCTGTGGCAGCCGGTCGCGCAGCATCTGCCAGTCCGGGAGGTCCGCCTCATCGACCTCGTCCCAGTCGAAGATCTCCCCCAGCTTCCAGCGGACCGCCCACAGAGCCTGCGCCGCCCGGGAGTCGCTGCCGGTGTCGCTGGAGGCGACGATCTCCACCAGTCGCGGGAAGTCGTCAGCACCACCGGGCGTCGGCAGGGCCCAGACGTCGAGGAGCTGGAAGTCCCGGACCAGCTCGTGGATCCGCCAGGGCCTCGACGTTTGCTCGGCGTTCGGGAGCTTCCCCATGCGTCTCATCATCCCCTGCGCTTCGCGACTCCGAACTTATGGGCGCTATAGGCACCAAAAGTTCGGAGTCGCGGAGGCGGTCGCTACTTGACGGTCAGGGTGCCTTCCATGCCGGCCTGCCGGTGGCCCGGGACGGAGCAGTAGAAGGTGTAGGTGCCGGGCTTCAGTTCGACTTCGCCGGAGTCGGAGCCTTCGGCGACGGTTTCGGTGCCGCCGATGTCGTTGCCGCTCTTGTCTTCGATGCGGACGTCGTGGGGGACCGGCGAGGAGTTGGTGAAGTTGACGGTGACGTTGCCGGCCTTGGCGGTGGCTTCGTCGCTGGTGAAGGCGAGGTTGCCGCCGGGGTCGGCTTCGATGTCGAGGCTGGCGGCGCTGCCGCCGCTGCCGCCTTCGGCTTCCTTCTTGGCTTCTTCGGCCTTTTCCTTGGCTTCTTCGCCGACTTCTTCGGCCTTTTCACCGGCTTCTTCGGCCTTGCCTTCGGCTTCTTCGACGATCCCGGCGGCGCCGGTTTCGGCTTCGCTGGAGCTGTCGGAGCCGCCGCAGGCGACCAGCGCCAGCGCAGCCACGAGCAGGGCGAACAGGGCAATCAGCTTCTTCATCTCTTTCCTTTCCCGCAAAGAATCTTCAGGCGGACTCTAGTCGCGGTACGTAAAGAGCCGCTACCCCGTTCAGCCGGGCCTGAACGCCCGCTGTCACCTGCCGTGGAACTCGGGGGTGCCGCCGCTGAAGAAGGTCTCGACGCCCTGGCGCAGGTCTTCGGTGGCCATCGAGTCGGCGATTCCGTGCCGCTCTAGCTGCAGGTGCTCGGTGATGCTGTTGTCGAGGCTGACCCCGCAGAGGTACTTCGCCATCCGCACGTAGTGGGGCGCCCTCTTCGCCAGCTCACCGGCCTTCTCCCGCGCCGTCTCCATCAGCTCGTCGGGACCGACCACCTGGCTGACCAGCCCCAGCTCCTGCGCCGCCTCGGCCTTCAGATTCGGGTCTTCGAGCAGCAGTTCCAGCGCCTTGCTCGGGCCGACGACGCGCGGCAGGAAGTAGGTCATGCCGCCGTCGGGCGAGGCACCGATCCGCCCGTAGGCGGGGGCGAAGAAGGCGGTGCTGGAGGCGATCCGGATGTCGCAGGCGAGCGCCAGCGAGAAGCCGGCCCCGGCCGCCGGACCGTTGATCGCCCCGATCACGGGGAAGGGAATCCGCCGCAGGTCGACGATCGCCTGATGGAGGACCTCGGCGCCGCGCCGCACGTCGCTCGGCAGGTCGATCTCGCCGGACTCGACGCCTTTGCGGAACCAGGTGACGTCGCCGCCGGCGCAGAACGCCTGGCCGGAGCCGGTGATGATCAGCCCCCGCAGCTTCGCCCGGTCGGCGAGCCAGGCGAAGGCGACGGTCATCTCGCCGATCAGCTCCGGGCTCATCGCGTTGAAGGCGTCGGGCCGGTCGAGGGTAAGGGTCCCGATCTCGCCGTCGACCTCGATCCGAATCGTGTTCAGCTGCGGCGGGTTGACGGTCTCGGGGGTCATGGGTCTCCTCGTTGGCGGGTTTGGCCGGGTGGCCAGCAGCCTACCCTTAGATCGATGGCAAAAGGCAACGGAAAAGCGGAGGGCGAGGGCGCGCTGGGCCGCGCCGAGCGGATCGCGCAGCAGCGCAAGGAGCTGCCCGACCAGCCCGGCGTCTACCTCTTCTACGACCGCGACGGCGAGCTGCTCTACGTCGGCAAGGCGCGCTCGATCCGCAAACGGATCTCCTCGCACTTCTCCGGCGGCAACACCCGCCTCACCTCGCGGATCGACCGCATCGAGTCGCTGGTCACCGCCAACGAGGCGGAGGCGCTGCTGACCGAGCAGAGCTTCGTCAAGCGCCACCGGCCGCGCTTCAACATCCGCCTGCGCGACGACAAGTCCTACCCCTACGTCGCCGTCAGCCTCGACGAGGAGTACCCGCGCGTCTACTTCACCCGCGAGAAGCACCGCTCGGGCCGCGCCTACTTCGGCCCCTTCTCCAGCGCCAAGCGGGTGCGGGAGACGCTCGACCTGCTCGGCAAGCTGTTCCAGTTCCGCACCTGCGAGGGCAAGGAGCCCGGCCGCCGCTCCGGCAGCCCCTGCCTCGACTACTACATCAAGCGCTGCGGGGCCCCCTGCGTCGACTACATCAGCAAGGAGGAGTACCGCCGCAACATCGAGGCGATCGTCGACTTCCTCTCCGGCCGCTACCGCCAGGTCGAGCGCGAGGAGGAGGGGAAGATGAAAGCGGCGGCGGCCGCCCAGGAATTCGAGCGGGCGGCGATCCACCGCGACCGCCTGAAAGCGATCCGCTCGCTGTTCGAGCGCCAGCGGGTGGCCGGCGTGACGATGGGGACCGCCGACCTGATCGGGGTCGCGGTCGAGGGGCAGGACGCGAACGCCCAGGTCTTCCAGGTCCGCGACGGGATCCTCGCCGAGCGCCAGAGCTTCTACCTCGAAAACCAGGGCGAACGCGAGCCGGCCGAGGTCGCCGAGGAGTTCATCTCCCAGTACTACGCCGCCTCGCCCTCGATGCCGCGGACGATCATCGTCGGCCCCTACCTGAGCGATCGCACCGAGGTGCTCGCCGAGGCGCTGGGCGAGCGCCGCGGGGCGCCGGTCGAGGTCCGCGCCGCCGAGCGCGGCGACAAACGGCGCCTGCGCGAGCTGGCCGAGCGCAACGCGCAGCTCGCGCTCGACCAGGACCGGCTGCGGCGCGAGCACCGCCGCACCCAGCGGGTCGAGGCGCTCGGCGCCCTGGCCGAGGCGCTGGGGATGGAGGAGCTGCCGGTGCGGATCGAGGGCTTCGACATCTCGACGATCGGCGGCGAGCACACCGTCGCCTCGATGGTCGTCTTCGAGGGCGGCGCGCCGAAGAAGTCGGACTACCGCCGCTTCAAAGTCCGCGGCGACCTGCGTCTGAACGGCGTCGGCGACGGCGGCCCCGACGACTTCGCCTCGATGGAGGAGGTGCTCTCCCGGCGGATGGCCCGCTACCTCGAACAGGCCGACCTCTCGCCGCACGACGGCAAGCGCGACGCCAGCTTCTCCTCGCTCCCCTCGCTGATCCTGATCGACGGCGGCAAAGGCCAGCTCGCGGCGGGGGTGCGGGCGCTGCAGCCGTTCACCGAGCGCGGCGTCACCGTCGTCAGCCTCGCCAAGCGGCTGGAGGAGGTCTACGTGCCCGGCCGCTCCGAGCCGCTCGACCTCGCCGCCGACACCGAGGCCTCGCGGCTGCTGCAGCGGGTCCGCGACGAGGCGCACCGCTTCGCGATCGACCACCACCGCGGCCGCCGCGACCGCGGCATGCTCGAAAGCTCGGTCTTCGACTCCCTGCCCGGGATCGGGCCGGCGCGCAAGCGGGCGCTGCTGCAACACTTCGGGACGCCGGAGCGGTTCCTCGCCGCCACCCGCGAGGAGCTCGAGGCAGTGCCCGGCCTGCCTGGCAAAGTAGGCCGCGAGATACACGAGCAGCTCAACCGGACCAACTGAGGAGTCGGATGGCGGAGCGGGTGGAAACGGAGACGCAGAGCGGTAGCGGCGGCAACGGCGCCCAGCCGGCCAAAGCGGTGACGCTCGTCGTCATCACCGGCCACTCGGGGGCGGGCAAGTCGGAAGCGATCGCCGCCTTCGAGGACGGCGGCTACTTCTGCGTCGACAACCTGCCGCCGCGGATGATCGCCAGCCTCGGCGAGCTCTTCCGCCACCAGGGCAGCGGAGTAGAGCGCGCCGCGATCGTCTCCGACGTGCGCGGCGGCGACTACTTCGAGGAGCTGGTGCAGGTGATCGACGACCTCGAGGCCGAAGGCCTGAAGCCGATGGTCCTCTTCCTCGAGGCCGACGAGGAGACCCTGCTCGACCGCTACAAGGAGACCCGCCGCCGCCACCCGCTGGCGCCGGAAGGGCGGATCGTCGAGGGGATCCGGGCCGAGCGGGCGCTGCTGGCGCCGCTGCGGGAGCGGGCCGACAAAGTCATCGACACCAGCGACCTGACCGGGGCCGAACTGCGGCGCCAGATCAAGGAAGAGCTGCTGGGGCAGGAGGAGAGCGGCAAGCTCGCCCTCACCCTGCTGACCTTCGGCTTCAAGAACGGGCCGCCGCGCGACGCCGACCTCACCCTCGACGTCCGCTTCCTCCCCAACCCCTACTACGACAAGGACCTGCGGCCGATGACCGGGATGGACGAGGAGGTCCGCGCCTACGTCGAGAACGGCACCCAGGCGGGAGAGTTCTACGGCCGCCTGCTGCCGCTGCTCGAGTTCCTCGTCCCCGCCTACGTCGCCGAGGGCAAGAGCCACCTGACGATCGCGATCGGCTGCACCGGCGGCCGCCACCGCTCGATCACCGTCGCCGACCGCATCCGCCGCGACCTCGCGGCGAGGGAGGACGTGATCGTCCGGGTCAAGCACCGGGACGTCGAGCTTGGGTGAGGGGCGGGCCGGGGGAGTCTCGGCGGACAACAGCGGGGAGGGTCCGGCGAGACTCCCCC
>DASSMM010000036.1:0-15989 GCA_035688825.1 Solirubrobacterales bacterium
CATGCTCGGCCCGCAAGGATGCCAGCGCCCGCCGCTAGGCGGCTGCGGCGCCCGCCGCGGTGCGACCGCGCGTGCGGCTGCGCGAGAACGCCTGGGCCGCGAACAGCAGCCCGACCATGACGGTCGCGACGCCGATCGCCGGGAGCACGATCCCCGGCTCGTAGTTCTTCAGGATCAGCGTCGTCCCGGAGGCCATCAGCACGACGGCGAGCGCGTAGCGCAGGAACTTCTGCGGGGCCTTGACGGAGAGGTTGGTGCCGACGATGACGCCGGGCACCGAGCCGACGAGGATCGTTCCGGCGAGCGCGAAGTCGATGTTGCCGCCGATCCAGTGGGCGATGCCGGCGGCCCAGAGCAGGACGGCGGCGTGGAAGACGTCGGTGCCGACGACCTTTTTCGGCGCGAGGCGGTAAACCGCGATCAGGAGGATCGCGATCACGGTGCCCGAGCCCGCCGAGGTGATGCCGATGACGAAGCCGGTGGTGGCGCCGATCGCGATCGCGGCGATCTTGTGGCGGCGTTCGACGTCGAAGCGGTCCCGCTCCTCGATCAGGCTGCGGAGGATCAGCGCCCTCGCCAGGGTGATCACCCCGACCATCAGCAGGGTGCCGCCGAGGACGGCGTAGACGAGTTCGTCGAGGCGATCTTCCCCAACCTGGGTCTGCAGCCAGGAGACCAGGAGGACGCCGCTGACCGCGGAGGGAACGCTGCCCATGGCCAGCCACTTGACCAGCTCCATGTTCACCGTCTTCATCCGGAAGTGGCGCCAGCCGCCGACGGTCTTGGTGACCGCCGAGTAGAAGATGTCGGTGCCGATCGCGGTGGTCGGCTGGATCCCGAAGATGAGGATCAGCAGCGGGGTCATCAGGGAACCGCCGCCCATGCCGGTCATGCCGACCAGCACGCCGATGCCCAATCCGAAGAGGACGATTGCCGGGTCCATTGTGGTTCCTCGGGTTCCGCACAACCCTGATTTCGACTTTCCTGACCTCCTTGGTCAGGAGTGCGGAGTGCGCCAGGATACCAACATGAAGGCCGAAAGTGGGCAATCGCAAACGGCCGTGGCCGCACCCGCGCGCCGGCCAGAGGGCGAGCAGGGAATCTCCCTGTCGGCCCTCAGCCACGCCTACGGGCGGCTGCAGACGCTCGCCGGCATCGACCTCGAGGTGGGGGCCGGCGGCGTCGTCGGCCTCGTCGGCCCCTCCGGCTGCGGCAAGTCGACGCTGCTGGAGCTGATCTGCGGGTTGCGGGAGCAGACGGCCGGCGTGGTCACGGTCGAGGGCCGGGAGGACGCCGCCGAACGGCTCGCCCGCTGCGCCTTCATGCCCCAGCGCGATCTCCTCCTGCCCTGGTACTCGGCGCTCGACAATGCCGCCCTCGCCCTCCGCAACCAGGGCCTGCGGCGCGAGTCGGCCCGGGCGGCCGCCGCCGACCTGTTCGAGCGCTTCGGCCTCGGCGGCTTCGAGGCGGCGCGGCCCGCCGAGCTCTCCGGCGGGATGCGCCAGCGGGTCGCCTTCCTGCGCACGCTGATCGCCGGCAAACCGGTGCTGGCGCTGGACGAGCCCTTCGCCGCCCTCGACGCGATCACCCGGGCGGAGATGCAGGAGTGGCTGGCGGCGGCACTGCGCACGGACCCGCGGACCGTCGTCCTCGTCACCCACGACGTCGAGGAGGCGCTCTACCTCTGCGACCGCGTCGCCGTCCTCTCCGCCCGCCCGGCCCGGATCGTCGCCGAGCTCGGCCTGCCGACCCGTCGGGCCGAGGACCGCGACGCCGCCGTCACCGACCCCGCCTTCGTCAGCGCCCGCGAAGAGGCCCTGCGCGCGCTCCACCAAGGAAGTCGCGGTTCCTAAGTCCGGCTATGGAGGACAAAGGAACCACGCGATCGAGACGAGTGCTGCTGCCGGCGGCATTGCTGGCGCTGCTGATCGGCATCTGGCAGGTCGCCACCTCGACGGGGGCGATCGCCGACCTCTTCAGCCTCGAACCGTATTTGGTGCCTTCGCCCGCGGAAGTCGCCGAATCGCTCTGGGACAACCGCGCGCTGTTGGCGGACAACGCCTGGGTCACCCTGCGCGAGATCCTGTTCGGCATCCTCGCCGCCGTCCTCGTCGGGGTCGGGTTCGCGGTCGCGATGCACCGCTGGCGCACCGTGCACGACGCCTCCTACCCGCTGATCATCGCCTCGCAGACGATCCCGATCGTCGTGATCGCGCCGATTCTGGTCGTCTGGTTCGGCTACGGGCTGCCGCCGAAGATCTTCATCATCGCCTTGATCTGCTTCTTCCCGATCACGATCGCCGCCCTGGACGGCCTACGTTCCGTGGATCCGGAGGCGGTGAAGATGATGCGGACGCTCGATGCCTCCCGCTGGCAGCGCTTCTGGCGCGTTGAAGCGCCGACCGCCCTGCCCCAGCTTTTCACCGGGCTGAAAATCGCAGTCGTCATCGCCCCGATCGGCGCGATCTTCGCCGAGTGGGCTGGGTCCAGCGCCGGGCTCGGGCACCTGATCCAGTCCGACACCGCCAACTTCGAGGTCGCCCGCCAGTTCGCCAGCGTCGCCGTCCTCTCCGCCATTGCCCTTGCCCTGATGGCGATAACCGTGCTCGCAGAGCACCGCGTCGTCAGATGGCGATAGAACTCAGGCGATGACGCGCCTCCGGATCCCGGCGATCGCGCTCGCCGGCCTCGCCCTCACCCTCGCCCTGGCCGCCTGCGGCGAGAAGTCCGAGGAAGGCGGCGGCGAACGCCAGAGCTTCAGCCTCACCCTCGACTTCTACCCCAACCCCGACCACGCCGGGATCTACATGGCGCAGAAGCTCGGCTACTTCGAAGAAGCGGGCCTCGACGTCAGCATCGCCACTCCCTCCGACCCGGCGGCGCCGGTCAAGCAGGTCGCCGCCGGCCGCACCGACCTGGCGATCTCCTACGAGCCCGAGGTCGCCCTCGCCCGCGAACAGGGCCTCGACGTGGTCGCGGTCGGCGCTCTCGTCAACCGGCCGCTGACCTCGCTGATCTGGCTGGCGGAATCGAAGATCAAAGGTGTCGGAGACCTGAAAGGGAAGACCGTCGCCACCGCCGGGATCCCCTACCAGGACGCCTTCCTGAAGACGATCCTCGCCCGCGTCGACCTCACCCCCGAGGAGGTCAAGGCGGTCAACGTCGGCTTCGGCCTCCTCCCCGCCCTCGTCGGCGGCTCGGCTCAGGCGATGCTCGGCGGCTACAGCAACGTCGAGGGCGTCGACCTGCGCGAGCGCGGCAAAGCGCCGGTGGTGACGCCGGTCGACCAGCTCGGGGTTCCGACCTACGACGAGCTCGTCTTCGTCGCCAACCGCGAGAAGCTCGAAGCAGACCCGGAAAAGTTCCGCCTCTTCCTCGCCGCCCTGCAGCGTGGCACCGAGGCGGCCGCCGAAAAGCCCGGCGAGGCGACCACGGCGATCACCGAAGCCAATCCCGACCTCGAACCGAAACTGGCCGCCGCCGAGGTGAAAGCAACGCTGCCGCTGCTGAGCGCCCGGACCGGCAACCGGCCCTACGGCTACATGGACCCGGAGGAGTGGGAAACGTTCGCCGGCTGGATGCGCGACAACGGCCTGATCGAATCGCTGCCGAAAGCCGAAGAACTGCTCGACAACGGCTACCTGCCGTCGGGCGAGATCCCCGAATAGCGCAGCGCCCCTTCGGCGATCAGCCGGCTCACCTCGCGCTCCGGCATCGCCGCGTGGAAGAGGTGCCCCTGGGCGTAGTCGCAGCCGAGGCGCTGCAGCTCTGAGAGCTGGACCTCGCTCTCGACGCCCTCGGCGATCACCTCCAGCGAGAGCCCCCGCGCCATCCCGATGATCGCCTCGACGATCGCCGTCGCCTCCTGCTCGATCCCCAGCGCGTCGATGAACGAGCGGTCGATCTTCAGCGCGTGGAAGGGGAAGCGGTTGAGGTAGGCGAGCGAGGAGTAGCCGGTGCCGAAGTCGTCGAGGACGAGCTGCACGCCGAGCTCGCTCAGCGCCTGCAGGGAGGCGATCGCGGTCGCCGACTCGTCGATGAGGACGCTCTCGGTGATCTCCAGGCGCAGGTTGACCGGGTCCAGGCCGGTGCGGGCGAGCACCTCCTCGACGGTGCTCGGGAGGTCGCGGTGGGCGGTCTGGCGGGCGGAGAGGTTGACGGCGACGTCGAGCGGGCGGGCGTCGGGGCGCAGCTGCTGCCAGGCCAGCGCCTGGCGGCAGGCGCGCTCCTGCACCCAGCGGCCGATCGGCTCGATCATGCCGCTGTCCTCGGCGATCGAGACGAACTCGCCCGGGTCGAGCATCCCCCGCTCCGGATGGCGCCAGCGCACCAGCGCCTCCAAGCCGTTGATCTCCCCGCTGCGCAGGTTGACCACCGGCTGGTAGTGCAGCGCCAGCTCGTCGTTGTCGATCGCGTGGCGGAGGTCGCGTTCGATCTCCAGCCGCTTCATCGCCGCCGCCCGCATCTCGGCGTCGAAGAGAACGCAGCGGGAGCGGCCGCCTTCCTTCGCCCGGTACATCGCCGCGTCGGCGTCGCGGATCAGCAGCTCGGCGTTGACCGGCCGTTCCCGGGAGCCGCCGGCGACGGCGACCCCGATGCTGGCGCTGACGAAGTGCTCGACGCCGTCGATCGCGAAGGGCTGGGCGAAGGCGGCGGCGACCCGGTCGGCGATCGCCATCGCCTCGCCTTCGTCGGCGAGACGGTCGATCAGGACCCCGAACTCGTCACCGCCGAAGCGGGCGACGACGTCGCCGGGTCGCAGGTGCGAGCGCAGCCGCGGCGCCACCGCCCGCAGCAGCGCGTCGCCGGCGTGGTGGCCGAGGCTGTCGTTGATCAGCTTGAAGTGGTCGAGGTCGAGGAAGAGCATCCCGACCGGGGCGCCGGAGACGGCAGCCTTTCCGAGCGACTCGCTGAGCGAGTCGACGAAGCTGAGCCGGTTGGGCAGGCCGGTGAGGGCGTCGTGGAGGACGCGGTAGCGCAGCGCCTGGTCGGCGTTGTGGCGCTCGATCGCGTCGGCGAGGACGTTGGCCGCGGCCTGCACGAAGGGGACGTCTTTGGCGCTGAAGCGGTGGCGCTCGATCGCGTGGACGTCGAGGACGCCGAAGGGCCGGTTCTTGCCGTCGATGACGACGGCGAGGCTGCTGGCGGCGCCGAAGGCCCGCAGGACCGGCGGCATCGTGTGACGGGTCTCCTGGTCCCAGTCGGCGACGACCGCGTGGGTGCCGGTGTCGAGCGCGGCGCCGGCGTGGGAATCGCGGGAGGCGGAGACCCGCCGCCCGGCTCCGACCGCCGCCCCCTTGAGCCCGGCGCGGAGATTGAGCCGGCGGCCGTCGCGGTCGAGCTCCCAGATGCAGGCGCTGTGGATGCCCTCGACCTTCTGGATCAGCTCGGTTGCCACCTCCATCAGCTCCTGCGGGTCGCCGTTCTGCAGCGCCCGCTCGCCGAGCCGGGCGACGACGGCCTGCTGGGAAAGGGAGCGCTGCAGCTCGCCCTCGGCCCGCTTGCGTTTGCTGACGTCGTAGAGGACGCCATGCCAGATCGGCACCCCGTCCTCGTCGGCTTCCAGCACCGCCTCGTCCTGCATCCAGACGACCTCGCCGTCGCGGCGGTACATCCGGTAGGAGATCGGCGTCGTGTGCCTCGTGCCGAGGTACTCCTCGCTCTCCATGGCCAGCGCGCGCTCGCGATCCTCCGCGTGCAGGAGGCTCGCCCACAGCCCGGGGTCGCGGACGAACTCCTCCGGGCTGTAGCCGAGGATCTCCTCCACCTGCGGGCTGACGTAGCGCCAGCAGCCGTGTTCGCCGAGCTCGGCGGTGTAGACGATCACCGGCAGCTGCTCGACCAGGCGGCGGAAGTCCTGACCCCCCGCGGCGAGCTCGTCGACGAACCGCTGGACCTCGTGCTCGGGCCAGTTCCTTTCCGGGGGCAGGTGCATCAACCGGCTTATCGACCCGGTGGAGGAACCGCTTGAGCTCGCCGCTCCTCAGGCCGCGAGGCGCATCGGCGGGCCCTGGGACACGAGCCTGTAGAGGCCGGCGAGGGTGAGGGCCCCGACCAGTCCCCGGTAGGGCTCGTATGGCGCATAGAACTCTTCGACCTCCGGGATGGTCGCCCGGCGGCCGAGGCCGCCCAGGCGGCCGACGAGCTTGATGTAGCCGAGGTCGCCGGCCGGCAGGGAGTCGAGTTCGTTGCGGCCGAAGAGACCCAGGCACTGGACCGTCCAGGGGCCGATCTGCGGCGTCGCCAGCAGCCGGCTGTCGCCGTTCGGGTCCTCGATCCGACAACGGCCGGCGGCGACGTCGCGGGCCAGGCGCCGCAGCGCGATAGCCCTCTTGCCGACCAGTTCCATCGCCTCCAGTTCGGCCGGGGAGCGGCCGGCGATCGCGCTGGGCCCCGGCACGTCTCGCAGCGCCGCCCGCCCCTCCCCCAGCCGCGGTCCCCAGCGGCCGGCGATCCGCCGCTCGATCAGGGCCGCCCGCTGGGCCTCGATCAGCTGCCCGACGACCGCGGCCGCGAGCGCCTCCCAGGGCCAGGGACGGCCGCTGGGCCGGAAGTCGGGTCGGCGGCGGATCAGCGGGCCGACCAGGCGGTCGCGCCGGAAGCGGCGATGAAAGTCGGAGAGGTCGACGTCGACCCAGAGCGCGCAGCGCATCCGCTCGATCGCCTGCTCGAGCTGCTCGCGCCGAGCCGGGCCTTCGCACGGCCTCGCTGCGATCGCCGGCCGCGAGACCCGCTCGGGATCGACCGCCTCGGCCCGGAACTTCACCCGGCCGCGTCCCGGCTGCCAGGCGCGCACCAGGACCGGGCTGCCGTCGAGATGCAGGAGCCGGGTCGCGACCCCGCCCCGCACCCGCAGCGTCCGGTCGGTGCTTCCGCGCGGCATCCGGAAGGGCGACGGCGGTCGCACCTCTGCCTCCAGCATCCAGCCCATCGGCGGCTAGCGGCCGAGGAGGTGAACGTCGATCAGAAACGAGCGGCTGGCGACGACGTTCTCGCGCTGGCGGCTGCGGCCGGCCAACCGTCGCTGGGGCCGCGCCCTGGCGGCGGCGGCGCTGACTGCGCGCACGGCGGCGACGGTGGCGGCGCCGGCCAGCACCCCTCCCGCCGCGGCGAGGGCGGCGGTGCGCACCTCCGGCCGCAGGGCGAGCGAGGTCCCGGCCTGCTTTTCGTAGGCCGAGGGGAGCGGGCGGACCGGGTCGGTCGCCTCGCCCGAAGCGGCGTCTTCTTCGGCGATCACCTCGCCGTCAAGTTGCAACTCGTCCACCCGCGCGACTCTAGCGCGCCCGCTGGTCACTCCCCGAGGGATCGTTCGTAAAGACGGTACTTCTTGACGATCTCGGCGCTCATCGCCTCGAGACCGCGGTTCATCGCCTCGTTGGTCTCGAGGATCCAGCCCGCCTCGCCGTGTTTCTGGCGCGCCCGCGCAGCGGTGTCGAAGTGCTCGACGTAGAGCGAGGCCGCCACGCCCGTGTGCTGGTACTCGGGCTTCACCCCGAGGAACCCGACCCTGACCTGGTCGCAGATGCGGTTGCGCCTGAGGAAGTGCCACCAGCCCAGCGGCAGCAGCCGCCCCTTCATCTTCTTCAGCACCTGGTTCAGGTCCGGCAGCGTGATCGCCACGGCGATCGTCTCGCCGTCCTTTTCGGCGACCATGAACCAGTCCCGCGAGAAGGCCAGGTGCATGTCGATCGTGTAGGTGTCGAGGTCCTCCTTCGAATAGGGCACGAAGCCCCAGTTCTCGGCCCAGGCAGCGTTGTATATCTCGGCGAAGCGGTCCATCTCCTGGCGCAGGTGGCGCCGCGACATCCGCCGGATCTTCACCCCGTGCTCGTTTTTCGCCCGCTCGTCGAGCTCGAAGAGGATCGGCAGCATGTCCTCGCGGTCGCTGATGTCGAGGAACCAGGAGTAGAGGTCCATCGCTTTCTCCAGGTCGGAGGACTCGCAGAGGCGCTGGTAGTAGGGCGGCTGCCAGGGCTGCCGGACCAGCGGCTCGAGCTGGTGCCCCTCGATCAGCACCCCGCTCTCCTCGTTCATCGAGAAGTCCATCGGCCCGACCATGCGGTCGCAGCCGCGCTGCCGCAGCCAGTCCGCAGCGGCGTCGAGCAGCGCCGCGGCCACCTCCGGGTCGTCCTCGAGCTCGAAGAAGCCGAACATCCCCCAGCGGCTCTGGTGGAACTCGTTGAAGGCGTGGTCGACCTGGGCGGTTACGCGGCCGACCACCCGCTCGCCGCGCAGGGCGATGAAGTATTCGGCCTCGCCGTGCTTGAAGTACGGGTTGAGGCGGCGGTTGAGGAAGAGCCGGCGCTCGAGTTTCAGCGGCGGGATCCAGGGCGTGCCCGCGTGGAGGCGGTAGGGCAGGTCGACGAACCGCTTCAGGTCGCGCCCGTTGCGCACAGGCCGGATCGTCAGGCTTCCCCCGTTCAAGGGTTCGCTTCGCTTCGCTCCGCTCTCATGGGGCCTCGCAACCTACACTCTCGTCAGATGAGCGAGACCGCCAAGGCTCCCGTCGACGTCTTCGAGAAGGCCCGCAGCCACGACCGCCTCGAGCAGCTCGAAGCCGCCAAGGAGCACGACCTCCTCCCCTACTTCCGCCTGCTGACCTCGCAGGCCGGCCCCGTCGTCGAGATGGAGGGCCGGGAGACGATCATGCTCGGCTCCAACAACTACCTCGGCCTGACCGGCGACGAGCGGGTCAAGGGCGCGGCGCGGGAGGCGCTGGAGACCTACGGCACCGGCGTCACCGGCTCGCGGCTGCTGAACGGGACGACGCCGCTGCACCTCGACCTCGAGCGCGAGCTGGCCGAGTGGATGCGGACCGAGGACGCGATCGTCTACACGACCGGCTACCAGTCGAACGTCGGCTGCATCGGCACGATCCTCGGCCCCGGCGACACCGTCGTCTGCGACTCCGGCGACCACGCCTCGATCCTCGACGGCTGCCGCCTCTCCGGCGCCAAGCTGCGGCCCTTCCGCCACAACCGCATGGACAAGCTGGAGAAGATGCTCCAGCGCGCCGCCGAGGACGGCGGCGGCGTCCTCGTCGTCGTCGACGGCGTCTTCTCGATGGAGGGCGACGTCTGCGACCTGCCGCGGATCGTCGAGCTCTGCCAGGGCTACGGCGCCCGCCTGATGGTCGACGAGGCGCACGGGGCCGGTGTCCTCGGCGCCCGCGGTGCCGGCGCCTGCGAGCTCTTCGGCCTCGAGGACCAGGTCGACCTGCGGATGGGGACCTTCTCCAAGAGCCTCGCCTCCTGCGGCGGCTTCATCGCCGGCCCGCGGGACGTGATCGAGTACCTGAGGATCTCCTCGCGCTCCTTCATCTTCAGCGCCTCGGCGGTGCCGGCAGCGGTCGGCGCCGCCCTCTCCGCCCTGCGGGTGATCCGCAGCGACGGCCCCGAGCTCTTCGAGCGCCTGCTCTCGAACGCCGAGTACCTGCGCGAGGGGCTGCGCCACCTCGGCCTCAAGGTGGTCGAGCCGGGCACGCTTCCCGACGGCACCGTCGCCACCACGCCGGTGGTGCCGGTGATGGTCGGTGACGACTGGCAGGCGGTGCTGCTGTGGAAGGCGCTCTTCGACAACGGCGTCTACACCAACGTCGCCATCCACCCGGCGGTGCCGCCGGGCGGGGCGCTGCTGCGGACCAGCCTGATGGCGACGCACGAGCGCGAGCACCTCGACGGCGCCCTGGGGACGATCGCCCGGGTGATCGAGAATTTCCCCGAGCTTCCGAAGGCCTAGTCATTGGTCACAGATTCTTGACATCCCCCGGCGGGGGTAGTTTCAGCCTTGTTCATTTTCGAACAAGCTTCGGATCGGGCCGAAATTGTTGCTCTTAGCGAATGGGCCGGACGTAAAAGCGGTGCAGGCGGGTTGACGGCAGCTACCCCGAAGACGTAGCTTGGCCCCCTCGCCGAATGACCCGGGCGGGACGTTCGGAAAGACGAAGTCGGTCCGCTAGGACCAGGGCCTCGGGAGGCTCGGTCCTCAGCCGGACACGACATACCCCAGTTCATCGATTCCTTGAAGGGAGGAGTCCAGTGGAAGCTGCCTCAACGGCACCACCATCGAACATCGCCTCAGGTGAGGCTCCGCAGCACTTGTGGGCGCTCGAGAGGGCCAACATGGTGCGGCTGGCAAGAGCCGAGCTGAAGCGCGCGATCGCGCGAGGCGACATGGATGCCGCGGAGGTGGTTCGCGATTGCCCGTGGGAGACCGAGAGCATGACCATCGCGGAGCTGCTGACGAGCCAGCGGCGGTGGGGACGGACCCGCGCCCGCAAGTTCCTGATGCCGCTCTCGCTGAACGAGAACAAGCAGCTGGGAACCCTGACCGAGCGGCAGCGGCGCATGCTCGCCCAGGAGCTGGCGACCCGCTCGACGGCGCGCGAGGCCGAAGCGGTCTCCGTCTAGGAGGCCGCCCCCGGTTCAGCCGCGCATTCCACCGATCCGGTAGCTGAGGCCGCCGGAGGCCCGTTGGAATGCGCGGCGAGCCAGGAAGAAGGTGACGGCGAAGGCGAGGGCGCCGAAGCCCAGCGCCACCGCCAGGATCTGACCGGCGACGTAGAAGACGAGGCCGGTGACAAGCACGAAGGCCGCCCCCGCCAGCAGCGTGGTGTGGGAGCGGTAACCGGCGAAGTGCTCGCGGATCGCCACCTCGAGGCCGCCCAGGCCCGCCAGGGCGACGCCCACTCCGATCGCCGTCGGGTGGCCGCCGATCACCCCGACCGCCAGCGAGACGATGCCGGCGAGGATGACCAGCTCGGCCAGCGGCGCATCCCCCCAGGGGGCGGGCGGCCGCTCGTCAGCCGCTTCGACCCGCTTCGCCTTTCCGGCCTTCGCCTTGCTCGTCAACGGCCGCAAGCCGCCCGGCTAAGGGGCATCCGGAGGAGACCTTGACCCGCCACCAGCCCATCAGCATCCCGATCGGGCCGAGACGGGGGCGCGAGTGCCAGTGACCGCAGCCCTGGAGGCCGAGGTCCTGCCGCGAGACCCGCACCCACTTGAAGTCCTGGGGCGCGGCGAGCATCCGCTCGACCAGCTCGCGGTTCCCGTCCTCCTCGCGGCGCCTCTCGACCAGCGCCTGCCGCGCTTCCACGGTCCGGTCGGCGAGGCGGTCGCGTATCGCCTCCAGCTCGCCGAGATCGAGGACCCGCGGCGCGGCCGCAACGGCCTCGAGCCGGTGCGGAACCTCCGTGTGGCCGAACGCCTCGCCGAACAGCCGGTTCAGCTCGGCTTCGAGGCGGCCGATCTGGCGACGCAGCTCGAGCCGCGCCTGGCGCTCGTCGACTCCCTCGGCGAGCCCGGAGAACCGATCGCGTTCCAGCAGAGCGGGCATCCCCAAAAGTGTAGTCACGCCGCCTCCAGAGTCGAAGCGGCCATCCACAACGCCTCCTCGACGGCGATCTGCGGCACTCCCTTCACCTGCACGGCGGCGACGGCGAGGCGCCGCGTCGCCCGCTCGACCCCGTAGCCCTCGCCGGTGGCGCCGAAGAGGAGGGCGATCGGCCGCTCCCCGTCGGCGATCGTCAGCGTCCCGCCGGCCAGCTCCCCCGGCGCCCCGGGCAGCGCCTCACCCGGCGCCGATTCGCGGATGCAGAGCTGGCCGGCGAGGCGATCGGCGTCGAAGGCGCGCAGCGCCACCCCGGTCTCGACGATCGCGATGTTGAGCGCATCGACCGGCAGCCCGTGGGGGCGGAACCCACCGTCGTGGAGGCGCTCGAGGGTGAGCTGCTCGACCGGGGTCCGGGTGCGATCGGGGTCGAGGCCGATCTGGCGGTAGAAGACGCGGTAGGCCCAGGGGATCGGGCGTTCGCGCAGGCGGATCGCCTGCGAGCCGTAGGTGCGGTCGGAGAGGTCGCGGAGGCGGCGGCGGACCGGCTCCGGGCTGCGACCCGGCTTGGCGTCGACCTCGACCCAGGCGATCCCGAGGCCGGGGAACTCGGAGGCGATGTGGGGGGCGACCCAGCCCTGCTGCGGCGCCGGGTCCCAGCCCATCCGCTGTGCCGCCTCGGCCACCTCAGCCCCGCTCCGCCGCTCTCGTCGCGGCGAGCAGCCGCTCGACCCGTTCCCCGAGCTGGGCCGCGGTGAGGTCGCCGATACTGGCGCTCTGCAGAGTGCCGCCGGGGTAGACGTAGGCGAAAGTCGGGCAGCCGCCGACCGCGTAGAGGCTGGCGACGGCGCCGTCACGGTCGTAACCGACCGGCATCGTCCAGCCGTGCCGGTTGACCAGATCGCGCAGCGTGTCACGGTCGTCGCGGATGTCCAGCGAGAGGAAACCCACCCGCCCACGGTAGCGCTCGGAGACGTCCTCGACCACGTCCTGCTGCTCGGCGCAGCCGTCGCCCTTCGTGAACCAGAACGAGATCACCAGCGGCTGCCCGAAGAGGTCGCAGACGCGGATCGCCCCGGCGGTGTCGATCCGGCAGGCGGGGGTCCGCCTCGCGCCGTCCGGACAGGGGACGGCGGAGGTTTCGCAGTCGTCCTGGGCGACGTTGGCGTCGCCTTCGAGCTGGCCGGCGGCGGCGGGGACGGCGAACTCCGGCAGCGGCCAGCGATCGGGGAAGCGATCGAGCCCCAGCGTCTCGCCTCCCCCGCCGCCCTCGAGGGTGTTGACGGTGGCGACGACGATCACCGCGAGGAAGAGGAGCCCGACGAGGAGCGAGTAGCGATCCCTCATTCCCGCTCCAGCCAGAGCAGGACCGCCGGCAGCACGAGGAGGACGCCGGCGAGGGCAGCCGCGAGGTCGACCACGGTGACCAGGCCGAAGTCCCGCAGCATCCGCACGTCGCTGGCGATCAGCACCGCAAACCCGGCGACCGCGGTAACGCCGGAGGCGAGCACGGCGGCGCCGGTGCGGGAATAGGCCCGGCGCAGCGCCTCCTCCGCGCCGGCGCCGCCGTCCCGCTCCTCGTGGAAGCGACCAACGAGCAGGACGCCGAACTCGGTCGCGATCGCGATCGTCAGCGCCCCCAGCGCCGCCGACATCGGGTTGAGCGGGATCCCGGTGATCCAGAGCAGCAGCGAGGCCCAGCCGGTCGCGAGCACGGTCGGCAGGAGCGGGATCAGGGCGCGCCGCCAGGAGCGGTAGACGAGGAGCAGCGCCGCCGCCACCGCCCCCAGCCCGGCGAGCGTCAGCCAGTACCTGCTGCTGGAGAGGTCGGAGGCGCTCTGCGCCGCGATCACCGGCAGCCCCGCAAGCTGCACCTCGACCCCGGGCGGCGGGTCGCCGATCCCCGCTCGGACCCGTTCGATCAGCGCCTGCTGGTCTTCCAGCGACTGCGCCCGGAGCCCGAACGAGATCAGCGCCTCGTGGCCGACCTTCCCGGTTGCGGGATCGACCGGGGCGACCTGCCGCAGGGCATAGGGCGAGAGGGCCGCAAGCGTCCCTTCGATCCGATTCTTCGTCGGCTTTTCTTCTCCCCGGATCAAGAAGTCAGACAACGCCGGTCCAGGACAGATTTCCGCGCTCAGGCAGCTCGGGTCTTCCCCCTCGAAGCCGTTGCTCGCCAGGACCCGCCGCTTGAACCCGGCCATCCACTCGATAGTCGCCGGATCGGCGAAGTCCGGAGCGTGGATGCTGACGTCGAGCTCCCCCGAGACGCCGGTCGTGTCCTGAAGCTCGTTCAGCCCTTCCACCGCCTCGATGTTCTGCGGCGCCAGCGACCTGATGTCGGAGACCGTCTCCACCTGGGTGCCGGCGGCCCATCCGGCCACGGCCAGGGCGACGGCGACGCTGAGGACCAGCTCCGGGTAGCCCCGCGCCAGCCGGAGCAGCCGCTCGACCGGCAGGCGCCACCTGCGTCGGGGGGCGGGGCCCGGCAGCCGCAGCGCCAGCGCCCCCATCCCCACCGTCAGCGCCAGGCCGAAGGCGATGGCGATGCCGAGGATCAGCAGCCAGCCGAAGCCGCGAACCATCGGGACCGGCGAGAGCTGCAGCGCCAGGAAGCCGGCCGCCGTCGCCAGGCAGGCGGTGGCGATCGTCGGGCCGCCGGCCGCGGCGGCATCGCGCGCGGAGCCCAGCTCGTCGAACCGTGCCTGGAACTGGATCGCGTAGTCGACCGCGAGCCCGATCAGGATCGGCAGCGCCGCGATCGAGGCCATCGTCAGCGAGCCGCCGACGAGCGCCAGCAGGCCGAAGGCGATCGCCACCGCCATCAGCGCCACCGCCAGCGGCAGCAGCGGCCAGCGCGAGCGGAAGACGAGGAAGAGCACGCCTGCCATCACCGCGAGCGCGATCGCGAAGAGGACGAGCAACGCGTCCTTCAGCGCACCGGCCACGCCTTCGATCACGACCGGGGCGCCCGAGACGACGTAGGTGCCGCCGTCGAGGGTGAAGCACGGCGCCGCCCTGCCTTCTTCGCCGCAGGCCTTGCGCGGCGTCGTATCCGCCACCGTCGCTTCGATCAGCTCGATCGCTTGCCGCCGTTCCGCCGCGCTCAGGTCCGGCTTCAACCGGATCACGATCTGCGCCGATCGCGCGTTGGGAAAGAGGTAGGAGAGTCGCGCCTTCGGAGTCCCGCGCGGCCGCGCGAAGTCGAAGACGACGGTGGCGACGAATTCTTCGTTGTCGATGCTGGGAGCGCTGGTGATCCCGTATCTGGTCGCCACCGCGAGCAGGTATTCGCGGAATTTTTCCGCCGGCACGTGTTCGGCCAGCCGCCGAAGCTGGTCTTCGATCTGCACCACCGACTCGTTGAGGAAGGTGGCCGGGCCGGTCAGGAACTCGACCGCGTGCATCTCGGCGAGTTCCGCGCACGGCCCTGGGATCGGCTCCGCCCCTTTCGGGACCTTGCCGGAGAGGCACCCCTCGAGCCGCAGCAGCTTGAAGATGTTCTGGGTCAGCAAAAGCTGCTGCAGTTCGCCCTTGACCAGCACGACGACAGGTTCTTCGCCGAAGTCACGGCGCACCTCTTCGGTCGCCCGGGAGGTGGCCGAGTCCGAGTCGGCAAGGGTGCCGACGCCGGCATCGGTGGGGATCTGAGTGGCGCCGATCGCCGCGCCGAGCGCGACCACCAGCGTCACCGCCAGCAGGGGCCGCGCGTGGGCAGCCGCCCACGCCGCGACGCGCCCGAACCAGGGCCCCGCGCTCAAGCTCAGTCCATCGAGAGCGGCCCGCTGACGTCAGCGTTGAGGAACTGGCTGACGAACGGGTTGCTCGAGTCGAACAGCTCCTCTTTGGGGCCGGACTCGACGATCTTGCCGCTCCAGAGCACGGCGATGAAGTCGGCGATGCGGCGCGCCGTGCCGAGGTCGTGGCTGATCACCAGGTAGCAGCCGCCGTTCTCCGCGTGGACCTCGCGGATCAGCTCGCAGAGCAGCGCCGTGCGGACCGGGTCGAGGCCCGAGTCGGGCTCGTCGAACATCACGATCGCCGGTTCCAGCACCAGGGCGCGGGCGAAGCCGGCGCGCTTGCGCATTCCGCCGGAGAGCTCGTTCGGCATCTTGTAGGTCGCCTCGGTGAGGCCGACCTCTTTGAGCCGGCGGTTGACGATCTCGCCGATCTCCTCCTCGCCTTTGTCGGTGTGCTGCCGCAGCGGGAAGGCGACGTTGTCGTAGATGTTCATCGAGCCGAACAGCGCCCCGTCCTGGAACAGGAGGCCGAACTTTTTCCGCACGTCGAAGAGCTCGTCGTCGGTCATGTTGGGGATCGACTCGCCGTGCACGAGGACGTCGCCGGAGTCGGGATAGAGCAGGCCGACGATGTGCTTGATCAGCACGCTCTTGCCGGTGCCCGACGGGCCCAGCACCATTGAGACCTGGTCCTCTGGCAGGCCTAGGTTGAGGCCGTTGAGGATGCGGGCGCGGCCGAACTGCTTGACCAGGTCGATGATCTCGATCGCGTCCTCGCCACCGTGGTCGCGCTTGCGGCCGGTGTGGAATTTGTAGGGGTTGTGCTCGCGTGGGTTGACCCCGGGGATGACGAAGTCGCGGCCCATCGTGGCTCCGTCCTCGCTCACGTACGGCCCCTCGGCCGTCGCGCTTTCGGGGTGG
>DASSMM010000037.1:0-13241 GCA_035688825.1 Solirubrobacterales bacterium
CATGCACTCGTAGGCGTTGGCGAAGTGGGAGCCGATGATCTGCTTCTGCTTCATCCACAGGTAGCGGACGTCGAAGTCGAGCTGGTAGCCCGAGGTGGCGCCGCAGATCACGACCTTGCCGAACGGCTTGACGGTGAAGACGGAGGTCGGGAAGGTCGCCCGGCCGACGTGCTCGAAGACGATGTCGGGGGCGTCGCCGAGGATCTCTTTGACCCGCTTTGCGAAGGCGCGCGAGGCCTTGAAGCGCTCCTTGTCGGCGGCCGGGTCGGTGAGGTTGTCGTCGGTCCGCATCATCTCGCGGAACTCGTTGCGGTTGACGTAGTCGACGGCGCCCAGTTTCTTGATCAGCTCGCCCTTCTCGTCGGAGGAGACGACGCCGACCGCGTTGGCGCCGGCGGCTTTGCAGAGCTGCACCGCGAAGACGCCCAGGCCGCCCGCCGCGCCCCAGATGAGGACGTTGTGGCCGGCCTGCAGGTTGCACTGGTCCATCAGCATCCGGTAGGCGGTGAAGTAGGTGAGGCCGTAGGAGGAGGAGTCGACCCAGGAGAGGTTGCGCGGCTTCGGCAGCAGCTGCTGCGCCTGCACTTTGGTGAACTGGGCGAACGAGCCCCAGGTCGTCTCGTAGCCCCAGATCCGCTGGCTCGGCGCCGCCATCGGGTCGAGACCGTGCACCTCGACGTCCTCGTAGGAGGCCTGGTTGCAGTGGATCACGACCTCGTCGCCGACTTTCCAGCGGGTCACGCCCTCGCCGACTTTCCAGACGACGCCGGAGGCGTCGGAGCCGCCGATGTGGTGGCCGAACTCGGGGTGGTCGCCGTAGCCGAAGATCGAGACCGGCTCACCCAGCGAGGCCCAGACGTTGTTGAAGTTGACGCCGGCCGCCATCACCCGCACGATCACCTCGAAGGCACCGGGCTCGGGGACCTCGATCTGCTCGAGCTGGAAGGCGTCTTTCGGCTCGCCCTCGCGCTCCTGGCGGATCACCCACGCCGCCATCGTCTCCGGCAGCGTGCCGGGCTCCACGTCCAACTTCGCAATCGCACTGGTGTCAACGGCCAAAACCGGCTCCTCCGCGGTCGGGTATCGGGTGGCGAATCCTAGTTAAGCGCCGGACAGGCCGCCTCTAGGCACTTGCCGGGCTCCGGCCGCTCGGGCTCGGTTAGGCGGCCTTGGCTTCGGGCAGCTCGCCCGGCGGGTCCTCGGCTCCGCCGTCGAGGCCTTCCAGCTCTTTCGCGACGACGGGCTTGGTCTGGCGCTCGATCCGCTGCGGCACCTCGACGTCGTCGCCGCGGGTCGCGCCCAGCTCCTGGATCCGGCGCAGTTGCGGCAGCACCCTGCTCTCGGCCGAGCCGATCGCGTCGTTGTAGGCGCCGACCGCCGAGTTGAGCTGCCGCCCCGCCTTCGAGAGGTGGCCGAGGAAGACGCCGACCCGGCCGTAGAGCTCGTTGGCGGCGGTGGCGATCTCCTGCGCCTCCTCGGCGATCCGCTCCTGCCGCCAGCCGAGCTCGACCGTGCGCAGCAGGCCGACCAGGGTGGTCGGCGTCGCGATCAGGATCTTCTGCTCGAGCGCGTAGTCGTAGAGCGATGGCTCGGCCTCGAAGGCGGCGTGCAGGGCGGCCTCCGAGGGCATGAAGCAGACGACGAAGTCGGGCGAGTCGCCGCTCTCGAACTGGTCCTGGTAGCGCTTCGAGGCGAGCTTGGTGATGTGGTCGCGGACCTGGCGCGCGTGCCGCATCAGCTCGCCCCGGCGGGTGCTTTCGTCTTCGGCTTCCAGCACCTCGAGGTAGGCGTCGAGCGGCACCTTCGAGTCGATCACGACTTTCCGGCCCGCCGGCAGCATCACGATCGCGTCCGGCCGCAGCATCCCTTCGTCGCTGTGCAGCGTCGTCTGGATGGTGAAGTCGACGTGCTCGGTCATCCCGGCGATCTCGACGCAGCGCTTCAGCTGCACCTCGCCCCATTCGCCGCGCGTCTTCGGCTGCCGCAGCGCTTTCACCAGCGTGCTGGTCTGGGACCCGAGGTCGCCGAGCCCGACTTTCATCTCGCCGAGCAGGGTCTGCATCGCGCCGTCAGCCGCCTTGCGCTCGCGACTCAGGGTCGAGACCTCGCGCTCGATCCGTTTCAGGTTCTCGTCGATCGGCGCGGTCAGCCGGCGGAATTCCGCTTCGCGTTTCGCCAGCGCCGCCTCGGCCGCTTCGGTGTCGCGCTTGCGCTCGGCCTCGCCGACCTTGAGCAGATCGGTAAGGGCCCGCGAGGTCGCTTCCTGCGCCGCTTCCTGAATCGCCGGCGCGAGGTCGGGCTGCTCCTGCGGCTCGGCGCCTTCCCGGGTCGCCAGCAGATAGGCGAGGACGGCGATTACGAGGACTGCGATTACCAGTGCGATCGTCATGCAGTCCAGGCTGACGCGCCGCCCAGACGGAACAGCCGTCTTGAAACGCCGCTTGCAGCGGGTTCAGGAGGAAGGCCGCATTTCTATTGCCTAAGAATTTCTTGAGTAATGCGCTCGGGGCGGTTATGAATAGGGCGAGTCCCGTTTCGGGACGCATCAGTTTCAAGGAAAGGAATGAATCAATGACTCGTCTACTCAAGATGCTCGGCGTCGCGATGAGCGCGATGGCGATCTTCGCCATCGCCGCCTCTGCCGCGCACGCCGAAACAGGCAAACTCACAGCGGCCCCGTATCCGGCAATCCTCACAGGGGAAATCGAACCCGGCGGCACCGGCTTCGCGGTCGGGCCCTACGGCGTTCAGTGCTCCACCTCGACAACAACGGGGACAATCGTCGGCCCCGTCGACCCGGTCACACTGATTCCGACGTTCGCCAACTGCGTGGCCCAGCCGGGAGCGACACCGGTGACAGTCACAACCAACGGCTGCGACTTCTCCTTCGGGGTGAGCAGGCCGGGAACCACAGGCATCGTCAGTCCGAGCACAGGTCGAATGCAGGCGTGGCTGATCTGTCCCGCCGGCAAGTGGCTGGAAATCCACGTCTACCAAAATGGATTCCAGCACGCGATGAACGTCTCGACATGCACATACGACCTCGGCACTCAGGGCCCGGTGCCGGGCGGCATCTACCACAACACAAACCCGGTCGGTGCGCCGCCGGACGTGCTGATGACAATCGATGCCACCTTCAACGCGATCAACACAATCGGCCCCGCGGGCCTCTGCGGCGGTGAAGCCGGCCAACAGATACCGGCGACAGTCACCGGCAATTACACAATCAGGGCCTACGAAGACCTCGGCGGCGCCGAGGGCGCGCAGATCCCGACCTGGATCGACTAGCCCGCTAGGGCAGCAGGACGGCGTTCTGCGAGGAGGCGCGGTAGCTGCCCACCGTCAGGTGGGCGGGCCGCGCCTCCGGCATTCCGACGGCGGAGATCGTGTAGTTGCCGGCCGGGAGGTTGAAGCCGAAGGTGCCGGGGCTGTGGGCGTAGACGGTGTCCGATTCGCCGCTCTTGGTGCCGGTGATCTTCAGTTTCGTGTCCTTCGCGGTCTGGTTGGCGGCGACCACGGTGAGGTCGAGCGGCGCCTTCGTCTTGATCGGCGGCGCCGGGTGGTTCTGGTTCTGCTCGATTTCCTGGGTCGGTTCCGCTGCGACCCCGACCTTCGCCGGCTGCACGATCAGTTCGTGCTGGTTGATGACGACGCTGACCCGCGTCGAGACCGCCGGCCGCTGCTCGTTGGCGTGGCGGGATTCGCCGCAGCCGACCAGGAGCGCGGCGCCGGCAAAGGCGACGACCGCGAACGCTCTAGCTCTCCCGGGCCCCATCGGGGCTGAATCTAACTGAAGGGGAGGGCGGCTACTTCCGCCGTAACGCCATCTTCACCTACGGCGACGGTGGCGCCCGGCTCGGCCTCGCGCCGCAGGATCGCCAGCCCGATCGGGCCGAAGGCGGGGGAGACCCCGGCGCTGCCGAGCCTGCCGACCTCTTTCTCGCCGAGCAGAACCGCATCGCCCGGCTGCGCTCCGGACGCCGCGCTCAGCTTCAGGCCGCGCAGGTGGCGATTCGGCTTGCCCTTGTAGTGGAGGCGGGCGACCGTCTCCTGGCCGATGTAGCAGCCCTTGTTGAAGCTGACCGCCTGCTCGACGATCCCGGCCTCGGCGGGCATCGTCTCCGTCCCCATCTCGGCGCCGAAGCGGGGGCGGCCGGCCTCGATCCGCAGGATCTCGGCGGCCTCCGGGGTGACCTCGGCGGCGCCGGCGGCGAGCAGCGCCGCGGCGACGCGCTCGCGCGCCTCGGCCGCGAAGATCAGGTCGATCCCGCCGGCGGTGCCGATCGCGAGCACCGGCGTGCCGGCGATCGTCGCCTCTTCGCAGAAGTTCTCCGGTAGCGCTGCCGAGCCCGCGATCTCGACCGCCCGCGGCCCGATCAGCGAGAGCAGCGCCCGCTCCGCGGTGACGTCGACGACGTCGACCTCGCGGCCGATCTTGTACATCCCCAGGTGCCGCCGCACCGCCTCGAGTGCCTCGGGCTCGGTGTCGAGCAGGAGGTCCGGGCCCTCGCCGGGACGCAGCACCCGCATGTCCCCCTGCAGGTGCCCCTTGCGGTCGAGCAGCGCCGCGTAGGCCCCCTCGCCGGGCCCGATCGCCTCGATGTCGTTGGTCAGCTGCCCCTGCAGGTACTCGGCCGCCTCGCCGCCGCTGACGAGCAGCTTCCCGCGCTCGGATCGGTCGAGCAGCCCGCACTCCTCGCGGAGCTGGCGGTACTGCCCATCGAGCTCAACCGTCTGTGCCTCAGCCATCTCCCCCGAAGTCTAGAAAGCGGCTCACATGGGCGGTGTGAGTGTCCCCGTACGGACACTCAGCCGAAGGCGTCCGATAGGGGACACTCACACCGCCCCCGAGCAGCCGTCTTTTAGACATGCCAAACTCTTTTAGACGTGTCTAACTCTCAGGCGATAGAGGACTACGCGAAGACGATCTACGCGATCTCCGAGGAGCGCGACGGGCTCGTCTTGAACGGCGAGGTCGCGCAGCGGCTCGAAGTCACGCCGGCCACCGCGACCTCGATGCTGAAGAAGCTCGCCGAGCTCGGCCTCGTCAACTACATGCCCTACAAGGGCGTCAGCCTGACCCCGGCGGGGGAGAAGGTCGCCCTGGAGGTGATCCGCCACCACCGGCTGATCGAGGCCTACCTCTCCGAGGCGCTGGGCATGCCCGAGGACCGCGTCCACGAGGAGGCCGAGGTCCTCGAGCACTACATCTCCGAGGAGCTCGAGGCGCTGATCGCGGCGAAGCTCGGCGAACCGCGCCACGACCCGCACGGGACGCCGATCCCCGGTCCCGACCTGCTGCCGCCGACCTGGGGGAGCGCGTGAAGCCGGCGCCGCCGCCGGGCGAAGCGGTGGTCGAGGAGTTGCGGGCGCGGGGAGCGCGGCCCGAGGACGTCCTCCCGGGCGAGGCCGCGGTCGCCGAAGCCGCCTACCGCTCGCTCGACGGCCACCAGCGCGGCGTCCGCCGCGTCTGGCCCTTCCTCGGGCCCGCCTTCATCGCCGCCGTCGCCTACATCGACCCCGGCAACTTCGCGACCAACATCTCCGGTGGCGCCAAGTTCGGCTACCTGCTGCTCTGGGTCGTGCTCTCGGCCAACCTGATCGCGATGCTGGTCCAGACGCAGTCGGCGAAGCTAGGGATCGCGACCGGCCGCAACCTCGCCGAGCTCTGCCGCGAGCGCTTCAGCCGCCGCACCTCGATCGGCCTCTGGCTGCAGGCCGAGCTGGTGGCGATGGCGACCGACATCGCCGAGGTCGTCGGCGCCGCGCTCGGCCTCAACCTGCTCTTCGGCATCCCCCTCTTCCCGGCCGGGATCCTCGCCGGGATCGGCGCTTTCACGATCCTCGGCCTGCAGCAGATGGGGTTCCGCCGGCTGGAGGCGGGGATCTCGGTCCTGGTCGGCGTCGTCGTCGCCTCCTTCGTCTTCGAGCTCTTCGACTCGAGCCCCGACGGCGGCGAAATCGCCAAGCACCTCGTCGTCCCCGGCTTTGCCGGCACCGAGAGCCTCCTGCTCGCCACCGGGATCATCGGCGCGACGGTGATGCCGCATGTCGTCTACCTGCACTCGGCCCTGACCCAGCGGCGGATCGTCGGCCGCGACAGCGCCGAGCGCAAGCGCATCCTCGGCTTCGAGAAAGTCGACGTGGTGATCGCGCTCTCCCTCGCCGGCCTGGTCAACCTCTCGATGATGATCGTCGCCGCCGCCCTCTTCCACACCAGCGGCCTCACCGGTGTCGACTCGATCGACGGCGCCTACGAAGGCCTGCAGACGCTGGTCTCCGACCGGGCGGCGACGGTCTTCGGCATCGCCCTGCTCGCCTCCGGCTTCGCCTCTTCCTCGGTCGGGACGATGGCCGGGCAGGTGGTGATGCAGGGCTTCATCGAGCGCCAGATCCCGCTCTTCCTGCGCCGCGCGATCACCCTCGCCCCGGCGCTCCTCGTCCTCGCGATCGGGCTCGACCCGACCGACGCCCTGGTCGGCAGCCAGGTCGTCCTCTCCTTCGGCATCCCCTTCGCGCTGGTGCCGCTGCTGGTGATCGCGGCGAACAAAAAGATCATGGGTGACCTCGCGAACCCGAGGTGGCTGACTGCCATTGCGGGAGTCCTCGCTGCTCTCATCATCGCCCTCAACGCTTTCCTGCTCTTCCAGCTGGCAGTCGGCTAGGGGCGGGGGTGTCCCCGTACGGACACTCAGCCGAAGGCGTCCGGTAGGGGACACCCCCGCCCCCCCGCTAGGCTTGGCCCGTGGCACTCGCCGGCGACTTCCAGCGCATCCTCGACACCCTGCCCCCCGACTGGACCGACCTCGAGGTCGACCTGCGGATCGAGGACGCCTCGCAGTACGTCGACACCGCGGTCGCCGTCAGCCAGGTCAACGCGCAGGTCTACCAGCACCCGACCGAGGGCTGGCAGTGGCGCTTCCTCGTCGCCCACAGCTTCGGCCACGCCGCCGCGGCGGAGACCGTCGCCGCCGTGCTCGAGCGGCTCGACGCGGCGGGGGTGAGGGGCGAGCTGCGGGTCGCCGAGGTGCGCGAGGGCCGCTCCGAGGTCGTGCAGATGTGGGGCCGACCGGAGAGCGTCCGCGAAGAGTTCCGCCAGCGCCGCTCGCTCTAGCGCCGGCCGGGTAGGGAGGCCGCATGGCTCGAGTCCTCAGCATCTCCGCCGACCTGATGCTCGGCTCGAAGGTCGAGGCGCAGCTCAGGGCCGCCGGGCACGAGGTGACGACCGCGCCGGCGATCGAGGAGACGACCTGGGACGGCAAGGACCTGATCGTCGCCGACCTCGACGTCGAGAACCCCGAGGCGTTAGTCGGGCTGGGGATGCCGGTGCTCGGCTACTACTCGCACGTCGACGTGGAGACGAGGGAAGCGGCCGAAGCCGCTGGGGTCGACCTCGTGGTGCCGCGCTCGCGGATGGCGCGCGAACTGCCGGACCTGGCCGCGAAGCTGCTCAGCGCGTAGGGAAGGCCGCTTCGACGTCGAGCGGCTTTTCCAGCAGGTGGTGCTGGAGGTCCCAGGCGGCCCATTCGTTCAGTACCGCGGGGTCGAAGGGCTCGGGGTGCAGAGCCGGGAGGAGGACCTTCAGCTGCGCTTCCTGTTCGGCGCGGTTGAGGCCCAGGTTCTTGTTCGCAGCGAGCAGGTCGTCGAGCGCGTCCCCCGGGTTCTCCTCGGTCGCTTCGTAGCCCTCTTCGGTCGCCGAGACCACGTGGTCAACCAGACCCGGGTCGCTCTTCAGCAGCTTCTCCGAGGTGCAGAGGACGAGCTCGGGGTAGGGCGGGGCGCCGAACTCGTCGACTTTGAAGACGCGGATCGGCACCCCCTGTTCGCGTAGCGCCACCGCCTCCGCGTTCCAAAAGCCGGTGGCGGCGTCGACCTTGCCGGCGGCGAGCGAGGGGACGGCGGTGAAGCCGATCGTCACCTCGTCGACCTTGGCCGGGTCGCCGCCGTCGGCTTCGACCTCGGAGTCGACGACCGCTTCGTCGGAGGGTAGGCCGCTGACGCCGACGCGGCGGCCTTCGAGGTCGCGCGGGCTGCGGATTCCGGCGTCGCTGCGGGCGATCACGGCGGCGAGCGGCCGCTGCACGATCGGCATCACGCCGACCAGGGGGATGCCGTTCTCGCGGGCGATCCCGAGGTCGTGGATGTCGAGGATCGCGAACTCGACCTTGCCGGCGCCGAGCAGCTTCGGCGCGTCGGTCGATTCGCCCGGCGGCTGCACCTTCAGGTCGACCCCGGCCTCGCGGTAGAAGCCTTCGGACTCGGCGGCGTAGATGCCGCTGTGGACCGCGTTGGGGACGAAATCGAGCACGAGCGTCGCGCCTTGCGGCGCGCCCGGTTCTGCGCCGCTCCCTCCGCAGCCGGCGACGCCGGCGAGCGCGAGAGCGGCCGCCAGCAGCGCGACAACCCGTCTCATGCGGTGGGGAACCTATTTCATCCACCGTTTGTGAGTACACTGCCGCCGCTTACCTAGATCACGGGAATCGAGGAGGAAAGAGTGCAGGAAAGAGGTCTAGCCGCATATCTGGCTGAGCTGATCGGCACGCTGTTGCTGGTCTTCTTCATCTGCAGCGTCGTCATCCTGTATGTCTCGACCGGCGGTCAGGCGCAGTTCGGCACCGATTTCGCCGTCGTCGGCCTCGTCCACGCGTTTCTGCTCTTCGGGCTGATCGTCATGTTCGGCGTCGTCAGCGGCGGGCACTTCAATCCCGCGGTGACGCTGGCAGCGCTGGTGATCCGCCGCATCCGGCCCCTCGACGGGGTCATCTACATGCTGGCCCAGCTTTCCGGCGGCGTTCTCGGCGCCCTGCTGGCCAAGGGCCTGCTGCTCGACGAGGGGCGCGCCAGCAACTACGCCGCGCTCGAAGTGAGCGGCTTGCTCGGCAGCAACTTCCGCGGCTCGATCGTCGAGGCGATCGGGACCTTCGTCCTCGTCCTCGTCATCCTCACCGCCGTCTACTCCGAGAAGAGCTTCAAGGAGTGGGCGCCGCTGGCGATCGGCACCACCCTCGGCTTCATCGTCATGGTCGGCGGCCCGCTGACCGGCGCCGGCTTCAACCCGGCCCGCTGGTTCGGCCCGGCCCTCGTCGGCAACGAGTGGGGCGGCGTCTGGCCCTACCTCGCCGGCCCGATCGTCGGCTCCCTGGTGGCCGCGGCGGTCTACCGCTTCGTCCTCGAGCCGGGCGGCCTGCCGCCGACCGAACCGCCGGAGCACGTTCGGCCGCCGGTCCCGAAACGGGCTACCCCGACCAGCGACAAACCCGCCGACTGAGGCACCCCCTCAGAGGCAGACCTTCGAAAGCGCCGCCCGCCGGGCGGCGCTTTCGCTTTCAGGGGCAGGCGCCGACAGGCGAGCGTGCCCGCAGGGCGGTTGCAGTAGCTTGGGCGGCGTGCGCCGGGTCACCTTCTCCCGCAACTACACGCTCTCCCTCTCCCGGACGTGCCAGTGCTACTGCAAGTACTGCGCCTTCGCCACCCACCAGGCCCACATCCACGCGCCTGAGGACGTCGAACGGCAGCTCGACGAGGCACTCAAACGCAAGGCCAAGGAGCTCCTGGTCCTCACCGGCGAGCGCCCCGAGGTGAACCGGGTGGTCGCCGAGCGCCTGAAGGCCTGGGGCCACGGGGACTTCACCAGCTACGTCGTCTGGGCCTGCGAACGGGCGATGGAGCGCGGGATGCTCCCGCACACGAACCTGGGTGTCCTCGGCAAGGAGGACCTGGCTCGCCTGCGCGAGGTCACCGCCTCCCAGGGCCTGATGTTGGAGTCGACCGCCGAGCACCTGATGGACACCGTCCACGCCGGCTCCCCGACCAAGCACCCGGCCGCCCGGCTGGCGACGATCGAAGCCGCGGGCGAGCTGAAGATCCCCTTCACCAGCGGCATCCTCGTCGGCATCGGCGAGAGCGAGGACGAGCGCGTCGAATCCCTCGAAGCGCTGGCCGCCAGTCACGCACGCCACGGCCACCTGCAAGAGGTGATCATCCAGAACTTCGTCCCGCACCCCCGTTACTACGGGGCCGAGGTCGCCGAGATCGCCGATGAGGCTGCTCGCGAGCGGTGGGGAGGTGACGGGGATGCCCCTCCGGGAGCAACAGATGGGGAGGCTCCCGGCGGGGCATCCCCGTCGCTCTCTCCGACCTGGGCGAACCCCGTGGGGATCGGGGAGATCAAGCGCTTGATCGCCGAGTGCAAAAGGCTGATGCCCGACGTCGGCGTCCAGGTGCCGCCGAACCTCTCGGACTGGTGGCCGGAGCTGGTGGAGGCGGGCGCCACCGATTTGGGCGGACTCTCAGCTAACGGCGACCACATCTCCCCCGAGGAGCCCTTCCCCTCGCCCCACCAGGTCCGCAAGGAGCTGGCGCCGCGCGGCTACGCCCTGACCGAGCGGCTCTGCGTCTACCCCCAGTACATGGACCCCGAGTGGATGGAGCAGGGGGTCCTGGACGTGATCAAGCTGAAGTACTGGAGCTTCATCCCGAGGAAGGGGTCGGGGCGCCGCTCGGAAGAGAAGATCGACGCGGACCTGGCGCCTCGGGCGATTGAGAAGGGGCGGGACGGCAAGGAGCTCTCCGAGGACGAGTTGACCGCTCTCTTCGCCGAGACCCGCCCCGAGGTGATCGAGGAGATGCGGACCGCCGCCGACGAGCTGCGACAGGAGCTGGCGGGGGATCGGGTCACCTTCGTCGTCAATCGCAACATCAACTTCACCAACGTCTGCGTGGTCGGCTGCGCCTTCTGCGGATTCGGGCAGGGGAAGCGGTCGCCGGACGCCTACGAAGTCTCCGAGGAGGACTTCGCGGTGCGGGTCGAAGAGGCCGTGACTTTCGGCGCCACCGAGCTCTGCATGCAGGGCGGCATCCATCCCGATCTGACCCTGGAGGAGTACGGGCGCTGGCTGCGGCTGGCGAAGGAGGTGGCGCCGCAGCTCCACCTGCACGCCTACTCGCCGATGGAGATCAACTGGGCCTGCGAGCGCTCCGGCAAGGAGCCGTTGGAGGTCTTCGAGTACCTGCTCGAGTGCGGGCTCGGCTCGACGCCGGGGACCGCGGCCGAGGTGCTCGACGACGGCGTGCGGCAGCGGATCTCGCCGAACAAGCTCCCCGCCGATCGCTGGGTCGAGATCATCGAAGCCTCCCACCGCGCCGGCCTGCGTTCGACCTCGACGGTGATGTTCGGCCACATCGAGGAGCCGCGTGAGCTCGCCCGCCACATGCGGGTGATCCGCGCCCTGCAGGAGCGGACCGGCGGGATTACCGAGTTCGTCCCGCTCTCCTTCATCCCGTTCAACACGATGCTCGGGCGTACCCACGGGATCGAGGAGATCGCGATACAGGAGAACCTCAAGCACACCGCCGCCTTCCGGCTCGCCCTCGGCCGCAGCGTCGCCAACATGCAGGCGAGCTGGGTGAAGATGGGGCTGGAGGGGGCGACGGAGGCGCTGCGCTGGGGCGTCAACGACCTCGGCGGGACGCTGATGGAGGAGAACATCTCCCGCATGGCCGGATCGCAGCACGGCGTGCGGCTGGAGGCCGAGCAGCTCATCGGGGCGGCGCGGGCGGCGGGTCGGGAACCGGCGCAGCGGACGACGCTGTACGAGATCATCGAGACCTATGAGAGCGATGGTCCTCGAGCGGCAGCGGCAGCCGCTCCGTCCGGCTGAGCTGCCCGAGCCGAGCGCCGGCCCCGGCCAGGTCCTGCTCGACGTGCGCGCCTGCGGCGTCTGCCGCACCGACCTCCACATCCTCGACGGCGAGCTGAGCGAACCGAAGCTGCCGCTGGTTCCCGGGCACCAGATCGTCGGCATCGTCCGCGAGCTGGGGGAGGGGGTGGAGCGCTTCGCTCCCGGCGACCGGGTCGGCGTCCCCTGGCTCGGTTGGACCGACGGCAGTTGCCGCTACTGCCGCAGCGGCCGCGAGAACCTCTGCGACAACGCCAGGTTCACCGGCTACGACCGCGACGGCGGCTACGCCGAGGTGGCGGCGGCGGACGCCCGCTACTGCTTCCCGATCCCGGACGGCTATCCGGATCTACAGGCGGCGCCGCTGCTCTGCGCGGGGCTGATCGGCTACCGGGCGCTGCGGCTGGTCGGCGAGGCGGAGCGGATCGGCTTCTACGGCTTCGGCGCCGCCGCCCACATCCTCTGCCAGGTCGCGGTCCACGAAGGGCGGCGGGTCTTCGCCTTCACCCGCGAGGGCGACGCGGAGACGCAGGCGTTCGCGCGCGGCCTCGGCGCCGTGTGGGCGGGCGGCTCGGAGGAGACGCCGCCGGAGGAGCTCGACGGCGCGATCGTCTTCGCCCCGGTCGGGGCGCTGATGACCGCGGCGCTGCGGGCGAGCGCCAAGGGCGCCCGGATCATCAGCGCCGGCATCCATATGAGCGACATCCCGTCCTTCCCCTACGCCGACCTCTGGGAGGAGCGCGTCCTCGGCTCGGTCGCCAACCTGACCCGCGAAGACGGCGAGCAGTTCATCGCCCTGGCGCCCAGGGTCCCCGTCCAAACCGAGGTCACCGCCTACCCCCTCGAGCAGGCCAACCAGGCGCTGGAGGACCTGCGCGCCGGCGCCTTCCGAGGCGCTGCCGTCCTCCAGATCCGAACTGCATCAGATTTCTCCTCTGGCAGGTAGGAAATCTGATGCAGTTCGGCTAGATCGCGTCCCGGGTATGGGAACGGCGTCCACGTAAGCCAATGGAGGGATGCCGATGAGCGACGAGATTCGCAACAAGGACGACGCCAAGGGACGCGTCAAGGAGGCCGCCGGGAGCCTGACCGGCGACGACGACCTCAAGCGCGAAGGCAAGGTCGACAGAGCCTCGGGCGCCGTCAAGGACGGTCTCGACAAGGCCTCCGACAAGGTCAAGGACGCCGTGGGGAAGGACCGCGACTAGCGGAACAGATCCTCGCCGGGAGGGCGGCGGAGGGCGGCAGCGCCGGGGCCGTCCTCCGCGCCGACGTGGCGGCCGAGCCCTCGCACCACGACAACCGGCACCCCCTCGTCCTTGCCGCGGACGAGGTCAGCAGCGGCTGCGACCTCATCGGCGATCGCGATCACCGTCGCGCCGAGCTCACGTCCGCTCGCGTCGAGTCGTCCTCGCCAGTCGTCCAGCGGCTGCAAACCAGCACAGCCGATCGCGACCTCGGCCTGGCCCAGGCGCCAGGCGCGGCCGAAGCTGTCGGCAATCACTACGGCTGGGAGGAGCCGGGGATGGGGGTCGGCGGACAACAGCGGGGAGGGTCCGGCGA
>DASSMM010000038.1:0-4763 GCA_035688825.1 Solirubrobacterales bacterium
TCGCCCCCGCACACGGGTCGATCGCCACGCAGTGGTACGTCGACGAAGACGCCGCACGCGCCGACGCCGCCGGCTTCAGGCGGGCGCCGGAGGGGCACTCGGACTCGCGACCGGACTGCTCTTCGCAGGCGGCGATCTCCGCCAAGCTCGTCGTCTACGGCGGCTCTGGCTGCTCGCCGTCCGGTCACTGATCGTGTGCTACGCGTTCGGCACCAGTACGCGTCGGCGGTCGCGGGTCAGGGCGGCGCCGGCCTGTTGCCTGCGGTTTGGCGCCGGCCGCGTGCCGGTATGCCCACTACATGGCGAAGGCGGCGGCGATGGGGACGGTGGCCGAGGCGGCAGGCAAGCGCGTCGGCGGCGGCCGCGTCTCCCGACCGAAGGCGCTGCTCGCTTCGGCGGTAGTCGGCGTCGGCGCCGCGGTTGCGACGTACAAGCTCCTGCGCTCCGGCGGCGAGAGCTAGCCGCGGCACGAGGCGGGTGCCGAGCCGCCGCCACTCCGGGCCGCCCGCGGCGCCGGCCTGGTGGCTACGCCGAGGCGCTCGGGTCCGGGATCCGCCGTGGACGCCGAACGCTAGAACCGCTTCGCGTACTTGTCGACGTTCTTCTTGGTGATGGTGAGCGGCTGGCCGAGCCGCAGCTCCTGGTGCCTGGCGTAGTACCAGACGAGGCCGATCGGGCCGCCGACCTGGTAGGCGCCGGGTCGGAAGTGGTGGCCGGTGAGCAAGTAGTGGGCGGCCCAGACGGTGAGGTACCCGAGGTTGATCGAGTCGCCGACGACAACGTCCTCCATGGCACCGCTTCGGACCCACCCGACCAGCGGTGTGCCCTTGAAGTCCGAGCCACCGTTGCCGGCAGAGAAGATCTGGCCGATCCGGCCGGCCTGTTGAATCGCCGCTGCCGCCATGTAGGCCTCCGTCGGAGTGATGCCGATCAGGCCCTTGAGGTTCGGATGGGAGGACATGAAGCTCTTGATCGCGTCGACCTCGGCCTGGTCGCCGGCGCCGGTCTCCGTGACCAGTCCGTCGGACGTCATGTCCGGATAGGCCTTCGGAACATAGGCGGCGACGGCCTTCGCCCAGAAGTGGGCGATGGGAAATTCCCCCTGCTCGTCGAGGATCGCGTACTCACCTTTGCCGTGGATCTGCGAGGCGAGCGCGTCGGCGAGAGCGTGGGCGAAGGCGAGCGTGTCGGAGTAGTTGACCCAGAGGTCGCGCTTCCCGGCGATGTCGTCGCCAGACGAGAGCAAGAGGATCCCCGCCTTCCGGACCTTCCTGAAGGTCGGCGTGAGCGAAGGGTCGTAGCCGCCGCTGACGATCGCGTCCACATGGCGGGCGATCAGCGACTTGTAGTAGCGGATCACATGCTGCGGGGAGCCGAGGTTCTGCTCGCTGGCGAGGATGAAGCGCACGCCGAGCCGCTTGGCCGCAGCCCGGCCGCCTATCCCGGTCGACTGGCTGTACGCGACGGACACGACCGTGTACCTGCGGTGCGCCGCGCTCGTGGAGCCGGTCAGGAGCGTCGCGCCGAGCGCCGCGAGCGTGAGGGCGACTGCGATTGCGGCGGTTGTCCTTTGCATCAGCCGACCTCGCTCGGTCGTGTCACCCCCGCAACCGCCTATCCTCGGACGCGGTGTCATCGCTGTCAACTGCAGGTGCTCTCGCCGAACGTGACGTAGACGGTGTGACGTATGGCGGCGATGCCACAGGGGACGGCGTCGTAGCTGCCGAGCGGGACGGTGCGCACGACCTTGTTCCTGGCGGGGTCGACCTGGGAGACGGAGTAGCGCTCGTGGTTGGCGGTCCACACCGACCCTGCGCCGACGGCGAGCTGCGTTGGCTGCTCGGCGGTCATCGGGATGCGGTGCGTGATCTGTAGGTCTCTGGGGTCTACTCGCAGGAGGCTGCCGCGGGAGGTAACGACCCAGACGCTGCCCTCTCCCACGGCGACCGCGAGCGGGCCCGCGCCGTCCGCTGTCTCGAGCTTGACGGACTGGACCTGCTGCGAGCCGGGCCTGACCCGCGACAGCCACGCGACCGAGGCCTCGGGGTCGTAGGCGCCGATCCAGGCGGAGCCGTAGCCGTAGGCGATTGCGGTCGTCTGCCGGCCGAGGGAGATGCTCGAGGCCAGGTGGCGGTCGCGCACGTCGATCCGGGAGACGGACGTGCCGGTGCGGCCGGGCAGGTCCGAGATCACCCAGAGGTAGCCCCCTCCGACCGACTCCGCCCCGGCCCCTGGCAGCGGGACTCGGATGTCCTGCGACGTCACCTGTGGAGTTGCGTAGGGGTCGGTGACGCTCGTCACATGGCCGATCCAGGTAACGACCGGCGTTCTGTCGGAGACCCAGGCGTGGCCCTCGGCATCGGCCGCGATGTCGTCGAGAGCGGCTGAAGCCGAAAAGGGTGGCGTACCCCTCTGGGTCCGAAAGTCGTACGGCTGGATCTGCGCGTTCCCCCGCATGCCGACCCAGAGCGCATCCCCGACGAGCGCGATCGGCCCGGGCTTGAGGCCGCCCGAGAATTCGTGGACGAGCTTGCCCGTGGCCGGGTTGATGAGCGCGAGGCCGTTCGCGCCGACGAAGGAGACGGGACTGCTGGGCGCTTCGTGCCCGCCGCCGCGGCTGGAGAGGCCGACGACCACCGCGGCGAGGGCCGCGAGGACGGCGAGCCCCGCAGCCACCAGAGAGCGTCGACGGAGCGCCGGCCGCCGGCGGATGCGCGGAGGCGAGGCCGGGAGGGCGGCAACCTCGGCCGGTGCGGCCGCCGGCGCTCCGCCGTTTGCGGCGGCCGTCCCTGTCGGCGCTTCGAGCGCGGGATCGTGTCGCAGGATCGCCTGTTCGAGCCTCTGCAGTGACTCGCTCGGCTCGATCCCGAGCTCGTCGATCAGGTCACGCCGAGCCTGCCGGTAGGCGTCGAGCGCGTCGGCCTGGCGATCGGCCCGATAGAGGGCGAGCATCTGCTGGGCGCGGAAGCGCTCGCGCAGGGGATATTCGCGAACGAGCAGGTTCAGCTCGCCGAGAACCTGCTCGTGGCCGCCGAGCGCGAGGTCGCAGTCGATCCGGTCCATCAGCGCCGCGAGCCGGAGCTCGTCGAGCTCGGCGACCTCGTCGCGTCCGAACGACTCGAGCGTCAGGCCTGCCAGCGCCGGGCCCCGCCAGAGGGCGAGCGCTTCGCGCAGCAGTCGCGACGCCGCCCCGGCGTCGCCGGCGGCGACCCGCTCGCGGGCCGCGTCGACGACGCTTCTGACGCGCGCCGCGTCGATCGCGTCGGCATCGACGACGAGCCGGTAGCCGCCGTCCTCGGTCGCGATCGGGTCGTGGTCGTCGCGGCCCAGCGTCTTCCGCAGCTTGGAGACGTAGACGTTGACGGCCTTCCGCGCCGTGTGCGGCGGCGCCACCCCCCAGAGCTCGTCGATCAAGCGGTCACGCGAGACGAGCTCGTTCGCGTGCAAGAGCAGAACTCCCAAGACGATCCGCTCCTTCAAGGTGCCGAGGGCGAGCGGCCGACCGTCCTCGAGCACCTCCAGCGGCCCGAGAATCCGGAACTCCACCGACTCGTTTTACCGCTTCGCAAGCCGGATTGGAAGCGCCGACGGTGTGATCGCGGTTCGCTCCTTTATCCGATCGTGGCTGCGCCTTTATCGCGATCGAAGAGATTCGGGCGCATGGCCCGCCGATCCGACCAAGCCGGAGTGGACTCGATCGCATTCCACGGCGAGGTGTGGACCGATGGCCGCGGCTTCGCGACCGTGCGTCTGCCGACTGGGGCGGAGCGGCTCTTGCCGCCGCTCGAGTACGAGCTGCGTGACCTGGAGCCGCCGAGCAGCGCACGGATCACGGCGGAGCTCGACGGCGGTCGCTTCACCATCGCGACCGAGCAACCGCACGTGAAGGTCGCCTGGCGGATCAGCGGCCGTCGGCCGGCGGGCCAGCCACGGCATCGACAACAGGAAGAGGAGGGATGAGATGAAGCGGGCTCTCGCCATCACGGCGCTCGCCGCTGTCTGCGCGCTCGGCGCGCTGGCTGCGCTCGGCGGCTCGGCTCACGCCACCTACGCAGGCGGCAACGGCCGGCTCGCCTTCGGCATCAACATCGGCGGCAACACCGACGTCTACTCGGTGCTGCCGGACGGCCAGGATCTGCAGCGGCTGACCACCGACCCAGGCTTCGACGCCTGCGCCGCCTACTCGGCCGACGGAACCCGGATCGCCTACTGCTCGGGTCAGGGCGGCGGGCCGGTGCAGGTCTGGACGATGAACCAGGACGGCACCGACAAGCGGCAAATCACCCATATGACGGGGCCGGCGATCTTCCCCGACTTCTCGCCAGACGGGAGCAGAATCGTCTTCACCGCCAAGCCCGCCGGCTCGCCGATGCGGAACATCTACGTCGTCAACAGCGACGGTACCGGCCTCACGCAGCTGACGAGCGACGAGGGCGACAACTCCTACGCGGCCTTCTCGCCGAACGGGACGAAGATCGTCTTCACCAGCGACCGAAGCGGCGTCCGGCAGGTGTGGCTGATGCACGCCGACGGCTCACACCAGCGGCAGCTCACCTTCGACCCCCAGCCCAAGGACCAGGTGCCCGACTGGAGCCCGGACGGCTCGAAGATCGCCTACCTCACCGACACGCACGGCATCGCAGACGTCGTCAACCCCAGCTGGGGCGACATCTGGGTGATGAACGCGGCGGGCCACAACCAGCGCCAGCTCACCAGCGGCGCCGCCTGGTACGGCACCGCCTGGTCGCCCGACGGCACCCGCA
>DASSMM010000039.1:0-4281 GCA_035688825.1 Solirubrobacterales bacterium
CCGCAGCGCCGCGAGGACGGGCGCGTGGTTGGCGAGGATGCCGATTTCGCCGACCTCGGTCCGGGTCGAGACCTGGCGCGCTTCACCGCTCCAGACCTCGCCCTCCGGGGTCAGGACCTCGACGTCGACCATGTGCTCCGCCGCCACCGGTTGCTCCTACGCTGCCGCGCCGGACTTGGCGTTCTCGAGGACCTGGTCGATCGAGCCCTGCATGTAGAAGGCGCCCTCGGACAGGTCGTCGTGCTGGCCGTCGAGGATCTCGCGGAAGCCGCGCACCGTCTCGGCCACCGGCACGTACTCGCCGGAGCGGCCGGTGAACTGTTCGGCGACGAAGAACGGCTGCGAGAGGAAGCGCTCGATCTTGCGGGCCCGGGAGACCGTCTGGCGGTCCTCGTCGGAGAGCTCGTCGATGCCGAGGATGGCGATGATGTCCTGCAGCTCCTTGTAGCGCTGCAGCACCTCCTGCACCTCGGTCGCGGTCCGGTAGTGCTCGTCGCCGACGACGTCGGGCTTGAGGATCGTCGAGGTCGAGTCGAGCGGGTCGACTGCCGGGTAGATCCCTTTCTCGGAGATCGACCGCGAGAGCGCGGTGGTCGCGTTCAGGTGGGCGAACACCGAGGCCGGGGCCGGGTCGGTGTAGTCGTCGGCCGGCACGTAGACCGCCTGGATCGAGGTCACCGAGCCGCGGTCGGTCGAGGTGATCCGCTCCTGCAGGCCGCCCATCTCGGTCTCCAACGTCGGCTGGTAGCCGACCGCCGAGGGCATCCGCCCGAGCAGCGCCGAGACCTCGGAGCCCGCCTGGACGAAGCGGAAGATGTTGTCGATGAACAGGAGCACGTCCTGGCCGCCCTGCTCGCGGTAGTACTCGGCCATCGTCAGCCCGGAGAGGGCGACGCGGAGGCGGGCGCCCGGGGGCTCGTTCATCTGACCGAAGACCAGCATGGTCTTGTCGATCACGCCCGACTCTTTCATCTCGAGCCAGAGGTCGTTGCCCTCGCGCGAGCGCTCGCCGACGCCGACGAAGGCGGAGAGGCCGGAGTGCTCCTCGGCGATGTTGCGGATCAGCTCCTGGATCAGCACGGTCTTGCCGACGCCGGCGCCGCCGAACAGCCCGACCTTGCCGCCTTTCGCGTACGGCGCCAGGAGGTCGATGACCTTGATCCCGGTCTCGAGGATCTCCTGGGTCGGGGTCAGGTCGGAGGCCTTCGGGGCCGGGCGGTGGATCGGCCAGCGCTCGACGTCGCCGATCTCGTCGCCGTTGTCGATCGGCTCCCCGAGCAGGTTGAAGATGCGGCCGAGGGTGACGTCGCCGACCGGAACCGTGATCGGGCCGCCGGTGTCGGTGACGGCGGCGCCGCGCTCGATCCCGTCGGTGGCGTCCATCGCGACCGCGCGGACGCGGTCGTCGCCGAGGTGCTGCTGCACCTCGCAGACGAGGACGGCAGCTTCGCCGTCGCCGTCGCCGGCGCTGGTCTCGATCGTCACCGCCGAGAAGATCTCCGGCAGCTTGTCGGGGAAGACGGCGTCGATGACCACTCCGGTGACCTGCTCGACGCGCCCTACGTTGCTTCCGTTTCCGTTGCTCTCAGCCATGGGTTCCTTTTCTCGTCTCTAAATCGAAGTTGCCTGAAATGCTGTCGCTTATGGCGTGTCGCTAGCCGAGGGCCTCGGCGCCGCCGACGACCTCCAAGATCTCCTGCGTGATCTCCGCCTGACGGACCCGGTTCATCTCCAGGGTCAGGTCGCCGATCATCGTCTCCGCGTTCTCCGCCGCATTGCGCATCGCCGTCATCCGCGCGCCCAGCTCCGAGGCGGCCGACTCGAGCAGCGCCCGGTAGACCGAGATCGTCACGTACTCCGGGATCAGCCGCGCCAGCAGCTCCTCGGGATCGGGCTCGTAGATCCACTCCGAGCGGCTCTGGGCCTTCTCGGCGTCGGTTTCCTCCTCTTCGGAGGCGGCCTCCTCGCCGGCGCCCTCGCCGATCACCTCGGCCTGCTGCAGCGGCAGCAGGGTCTGTCGCCAGACGTGCTGGGTGAGCGGTGAGACGAAGCGGTTGTAGATCAGCTCGACCCGGTCGAGATCCTGGTCGACGTAGCGGGCGGTCAGCGCCTCGCCGATCTCGCGGGCGTTGGCGAAGGCGGGACGGTCGGTGAAGCCGACGTAGGAATCGGTCACGTCCATCTTGCGGAAGGTCAGCGCCGAGACGCCCTTGCGCCCGACCACGGCGAAGGTGGGCTCGGCCCCCTCCTCGCGGACTTTCGCCGCCAACCGCATCCCCTCGCGGATGATGTTCGAGTTGAAGGCGCCGGCGAGGCCGCGGTCGCCGGTGACGAGGACGATGCCGACGCGTTTGACGTTCTCGCGCTCTTCCAGAACCGGCACCCGCGGGATGCCGCCCGCCTGGGCGGCGGCACGGCGGGTCAGCTTGCGCATCCCCTCGGCGAAGGGGCGCATGTCGGAGATCCGCTGTTCGGCCCGCCGCAGGCGCGCCGCCGCAACCATCTCCATCGCCCGCGTGATCTTGTTGATGTTCTTGACCGACGCGATGCGGTTCTTGACTTCCTTCTGCGTTGCCATGAGGGAGTCGCTCCCGGCCGCTAGGCCGGGGTCGCCGCCTCCTCGTCCTCGGTCGTCTCGGGAGCCGTGTCGGACCCGGGCGTGCGGGCCGGGGCCTCGCGCTCTTCTTTGGAGTGGATGCGGTCGGACTCGCCCTCCTCGAGCGGGTCGCCGTGCTCGTCGAAGTCGGGGCCGAAGTCGTCGACGAAGTCGGCGATCGCCTCGCCGAGCTTCTTCTCGTCGTCCTCCTCCAGCTTGCCGCTCTCTTCGATCCGGCTCAGCAGCTCGGACTGCTCGGAGTGCAGCCGGGTCCGCAGGTCGGCGAGGAACTCGCCGACGCGCTCGACTTTGATCCGGTCGAGGTAGCCGCCGGTGCCCGAGTAGATCGAGGCGACCTGGTCGCCGACCGAGAGCGGTTCGCGCTCTTTCTGTTTCAGCAGCTCGACCAGCCGTTCGCCGCGGGTCAGCGCTTTCTGGGTCTCGGCGTCGAGCTCGGAGCCGAACTGGGCGAAGGCCTCGAGGTCGCGGTACTGGGAGAGGTCGAGGCGCAGTTTTCCGGCGACCTTCTTCATCGCCTTGGTCTGCGCGTTGCCGCCGACCCGGGAGACCGAGATGCCGACGTTGATCGCCGGCCGCACGCCCGAGAAGAACAGATCGGACTCGAGGAAGATCTGGCCGTCGGTGATCGAGATCACGTTGGTCGGGATGTAGGCGGAGACGTCGGAGGCCTGGGTCTCGATGATCGGCAGCGCCGTCAGCGAGCCGCCGCCGAGCTCGTCGTTGAGCTTGACCGCCCGCTCGAGCAGCCGCGAGTGCAGGTAGAAGACGTCGCCCGGGTAGGCCTCGCGACCCGGCGGGCGCCGCAGCAGCAGCGACATCTGCCGGTAGGCGGAGGCGTGTTTGGTGAGGTCGTCGTAGACGCAGAGCGCGGCTTTGCCGTTGTAGAGGAAGTACTCGCCCATCGCGCAACCGGCGTAGGGGGCGATGTACTTGATCGGCGCCGCCTCGTCGGCGGGGGCGGCGACGATGATGGTGTTCTCCATCGCGCCGTTTTCCTCCAGCGTCTCTTTGAGCTGCACGACCGTCGACATCCGCTGCCCGATCGCGACGTAGATGCAGATCAGGTCCTTGTCCTTGTTGTTGATGATCGTGTCGATCGCGATCGCCGTCTTGCCGGTCTGGCGGTCGCCGATGATCAGCTCTCGCTGGCCGCGGCCGATCGGGATCATCCCGTCGATCGACATCAGCCCGGTCTGGACGGGTTCCTCGACCGGCTGGCGCTGGACGACGCCGGGGGCTTTGAACTCGGCCGGGCGGGTCTCGGTGGTGGCGATGTCGCCGCGATCGTCGAGCGGGCGGCCGAGCGGGTCGACCATGCGGCCGAGCAACGCCTCGCCGACCGGGATCTCGAGCAGTTTGCCGGTCCGCTTGACCGTGTCGCCCTCCTCGATGTGTTCCCACTCGCCGAAGAGCACGGCGCCGACGTTGTCGGACTCGAGGTTCAGCGCCAGGCCGGTGACCCCGTGCGGCAGCTCGAGCATCTCCAGCGCCATGCAGTTGTCGAGCCCGTGGATGCGGGCGATGCCGTCGGCGACGGACAGGACCGTCCCGACCTCGGTGAGGTCGGCGGAATCGGTCTCCAGTCCCTCGATCCGCTCTCGCAGGATGCTTGCGATCTCGTCGGGCTTGATCTCCATCGGGTGCTCTCTGCCTCCTTACGCCGC
>DASSMM010000040.1:0-8160 GCA_035688825.1 Solirubrobacterales bacterium
ACTCACCTCGATCCACATCGAGGAGTACGAGATCGACGCCCGCACGACCAAGCTCGGCGACGAGGAGATCACCCGCGACATCCCGAACCGCTCCGAGGAGAGCCTGCGCAACCTCGACGAGCGCGGCATCGTCCGCGTCGGCGCCGAGGTCGTCTCCGGCGACCTCCTGGTCGGCAAGGTGACGCCGAAGGGCGAGACCGAGCTGACCGCCGAGGAGAAGCTGATCCGCGCGATCTTCAAGGAGAAGGCGCGCGAGGTCCGCGACACCTCGCTGAAAGTGCCGCACGGCGAGGGCGGGGTCGTCATCGACGTCCTCACCTTCAGCCGCGACGACGGCGATGACCTGCCGCCCGGCGTTAACGACCTGGTCCGCGTCTACGTCGCGACCAAGCGCAAGATCGCCGAGGGCGACAAGCTCGCCGGCCGCCACGGGAACAAGGGTGTGATCTCGAAGATCGTGCCCGAGGAGGACATGCCTCACCTGGCCGACGGGACCCCCGTCGACGTCATCCTCAACCCGCTCGGCGTGCCGAGCCGGATGAACATCGGCCAGATCCTCGAGACCCACCTCGGGTGGGTCGCGGCGAACGGCTGGTACGACGACGGCTCCGAGGCCTACAAGCAGGCCCACTCCGAAGGCGACGGCCGCGTCTATGTGGCGACCCAGGTGTTCGACGGGGCGACCGTCGAGGACGTCGACGACGCCCTCGTCGCCTGGAACGAGGAGAACGCCGAGCGCGGGATCGACCTCGGGGTCGACAAGAGCGCCCGTGCGGGTGCCCGTGCCTCCGGCACCGCCCAGCTCTACAACGGCCGCACCGGCGAGCCGTACGAGGGCAAGGTCACGGTCGGCTACATGTACATCCTCAAGCTGCTGCACCTGGTCGACGACAAGATCCACGCCCGCTCGACCGGCCCGTACTCGCTCGTCACCCAGCAGCCGCTGGGCGGCAAGGCGCAGTTCGGCGGTCAGCGCTTCGGCGAGATGGAGGTCTGGGCCCTGGAGGCCTACGGCGCTGCTTACACCCTGCAGGAGATGCTCACGGTCAAGTCCGACGACACGGTCGGGCGCGTCAAGGCCTACGAGGCGATCGTCAAGGGCGAGAACATTCCCGAGCCCTCGATCCCGGAGTCCTTCAAAGTGCTGTTGAAGGAGATCCAGAGCCTCTCGCTTGACGCCAACGTGGTCTCCGAGGGGACCGACGTCGAAATCTCCGACGAGGAAGACGACCTGCTGAAAGCAGCCGAGGAGCTGGGGATGGACCTGACCGGCGTCCGCGCCGACTCCACCAACGGAGCCGCGGACGAGCAGGAGGAGCAGGTGGTCGCCGAGGGCGAGGCTGGAACTGATGGTGATGGTGCCGGGAAAGCCGAAGAGGCCGCGCCGGCCGAGGTGGAGGACTGATGATCGACATCAACAATTTCGACGCGATCGAGATCGGGCTCGCGTCCTCGAAGAAGATCCGCTCCTGGAGTTGGGGCGAGGTCACGAAGCCCGAGACGATCAACTACCGGACGCTGAAGCCCGAGAAAGACGGGCTCTTCTGCGAGCGCATCTTCGGTCCGACCAAGGACTGGGAGTGCTACTGCGGCAAGTACAAGCGGGTCCGCTACAAGGGAATCGTCTGCGAGCGCTGCGGCGTCGAGGTGACCCGCTCCAAGGTCCGCCGCGAGCGGATGGGGCACGTCGACCTCGCCTCGCCGGTCTCGCACATCTGGTTCTTCAAGGGCGTCCCGAGCCGGATCGGCTACCTGATCGACATGGCTCCGAAAGAGCTGGAGAAGGTCCTCTACTTCGCTGCCTCGATGGTCACCTGGGTCGACGAGGAGGCCCGTGACAAGGACATCGGGAAACTGGAGAAAGAGGTCAAAAAAGTCGTCGACTCCTACGAGTCCGAAAAACAGAAAAGGACCCAGGAGCTGAACGAGTCCCTGGAGCGCCGGATCGCCTACCTGGAGGACGGCACCCAGGACAAATTCGACGACGAAGACCACATCTGGGCCGACTCGCTGAAACTGACCGCGGCGCAGCTGCGCAAGCTCAAAGACGACGACCGCGCGAAAATGATCAAAGAACTGCGCAAACAGTTCGACGCGGAGATCTCCGACACCGAGGCCTACCTCGAAGAGGCGGCCGAGCGGATGCAGGAGGTCTGGAAGATCTTCACCGAGATGAAGCCGAAGGACGTCATCAACGACGAGACGGTCTTCCGTGAGCTCAAGGACCGCTTCGGCTCCCCGTTCGGCTGGGGCGAGTACTTCCGCGGCGGCATGGGTGCCGAAGCGGTGCGCGACCTGCTCGAGCAGGTCGACCTCGAGGCCGAATGCGAGGAGCTCGAGCAGACGATCAACAGCTCCAAAGGCCAGAAACAGGCCCGCGCCGTGAAGCGTCTGAAAGTCGCCAGCGCCTTCAAGAACTCCGACAACAAGCCGGACTGGATGATCCTCGACGCGGTGCCGGTGATTCCGCCGGAGCTGCGGCCGATGGTGCAGCTCGACGGTGGCCGCTTCGCGACCTCCGACCTCAACGACCTCTACCGCCGGGTGATCAACCGCAACAACCGCCTGAAAAGGCTACTCGACCTCGGCGCCCCCGAGATCATCGTCAACAACGAGAAGCGGATGCTGCAGGAGGCCGTCGACGCGCTGTTCGACAACGGCCGGCGCGGGCGCCCCGTTACGGGCCCCGGCAACCGGCCGCTGAAGTCGCTCTCGGACATGCTCAAGGGCAAGCAGGGCCGGTTCCGCCAGAACCTGCTCGGCAAGCGCGTCGACTACTCCGGCCGCTCGGTGATCGTCTCCGGCCCGAGCCTGCGGCTGCACCAGTGCGGCCTGCCGAAGCTCATGGCTCTGGAGCTCTTCAAGCCGTTCATCATGGCCCAGCTCGTCGAGCGCAAAGCGGTCCAGAACATCAAGGCCGCGAAGAAGATGGTCGAGTCGATGATCCCGGAGGTCTGGGACGTGCTGGAGGAAGTCATCCACCAGCACCCGGTCCTGCTGAACCGGGCGCCGACCCTGCACCGTCTCGGCATCCAGGCCTTCGAACCGGTCCTGGTCGAGGGCAAGGCGATCCAGGTCCACCCGCTGGTCTGCCACGCCTTCAACGCCGACTTCGACGGCGACCAGATGGCGGTGCACGTACCGCTCTCCGCCGAGGCTCAGGCCGAGGCGCGGATCCTCATGCTGTCGGCCAACAACATCCTCTCCCCGGCCCACGGGGCGCCGCTGGCGACCCCGACCCAGGACATGGTGCTCGGCATCTACTACCTGACCTACGGTCCCGAAGAGGCTGAGCTGCAGAAGATCGACGAGGAGCTGAAGGCCGGCAAGGGCACGAACGGCTCGGGCTCGAACGTGAAGGTGTTCCGTTCCTCGCAGGAGGCCGAGCTCGTCTACGAGAACGGCGGCTGCAAGCTGCACGACCAGGCCGAGTACCGGCGGGCCGGGCGCGGGCACTTCCTGACCACGGTCGGGCGGATCATCTTCAACGAGAAGATCGAGCGCGCCCTCGCCGAAGCTCTGGAAGACGACTTCGATCCGGAGCAGTTCGAGTTCGCCAACCGCTCGCTGAAGAAGAAGGACATCAACCAGATGGTCTCCGACCTGGTCGAGAGCTACGGGGCGCCGGCGGTTTCGCAGGTGCTCGACGCCTTCAAGGACCTGGGCTTCCAGTACGCGAGCCAGGCGGGGATCACGGTCGCCAAGAACAACGTGGTCTCGCCGCCGGAGAAGGCGGAGATCCTCGATCGCTACGAGAAGGAGACCGAAGCGATCCAGCAGCAGTACGACGAGGGCTACATCACCGCCGAGGAGCGTCACGAGGCTGTGACCGCCCACTGGAACCGCGCCACCGACGAGGTCGCGCAGGCGATGGAGGACAACCTCGACGAGCTCAACCCCATCTTCATGATGGCCAACTCGGGCGCTCGCGGATCGTTCAAACAGATCCGCCAGCTTGCCGGGATGCGCGGCCTGATGGCCAACCCGAAAGGGGAGATCATCGAGCGGCCGATCAAGGCCAACTTCATGGAGGGGCTCTCGGTCCTCGAGTACTTCATCTCCACCCACGGCGCCCGAAAGGGCCTCGCCGACACGGCGCTGCGGACGGCCGACTCCGGTTACCTGACCCGCCGCCTGGTCGACGTCGCTCAGGACGTGATCGTCCGTGAGGAGGACTGCAAGACCAAAGACCACATCGAGATGGACCTCCGCAAGGACGACGGGTCCCTCAACGACAACCTGTTCGGTCGCCTGGCCGCGAAGAAGCTCGAGACCAAGCGCGGTCGCGAGCTGCTGAAGCGCAACCAGGAGATCACCCAGACCCACGTCGAGGAGATCGCCGAGGCCTTCGGCGACGAGGAGGGAGTGAAGATCCCGGTCCGCTCGGCGCTCAAGTGCGAGGCCGAATCCGGGGTATGCCGCTCCTGCTACGGCATCTCGCCGGCGACCGGGTCGATGGTCGACATCGGCGACGCGGTCGGCATTATCGCCGCCCAGTCGATCGGCGAGCCGGGGACCCAGCTGACCATGCGCACCTTCCACACCGGAGGTGTCGCCGGCCAGGACATCACCCAGGGTCTGCCGCGAATCGTCGAGCTCTTCGAGGCGCGCAAACCGAAGGGTCTGGCGCAGATGGCCGAGGCCGCGGGCAAGGTCTCGATCGAGGAAACCGACAAAGCGCTGAAAGTGATCGTCACCGAGTCCAGCGGCGAGGAGCACAGCTACTCGTTCCCGCTGCGGACCCGGCTGCACGTCGCCGACGGCGACCGCGTCGAGGTCGGCCAGCAGCTCAACGAAGGCTCGCTGTATCCGGCCGACCTGCTGGCAATCCGCGGGCGCACCGCTACCGAGCTCTACCTCGTCGACGAGGTGCAGAAGGTCTACCGCGCCCAGGGCGTCGACATCAACGACAAGCACATCGAGCTGATCGCCCGCCAGATGCTGAAGAAGGTGCGGATCGAGTCGAAGGGCTCGACCAGCCTCCTGCCGGGCCAGCTCGAGGATCGCGGCAGCCTCAAACGGCTCAACAAAAAGACCAAGGAAGACGGTGGGACCCCGGCCAAAGGCGAGGAGGTCATCCTCGGGATCACCAAGGCCTCGCTGGCGACCGAGTCCTTCCTCTCGGCGGCCTCCTTCCAGGAGACCACGAAGGTGCTCACCGACGCTGCCCTGGAGGGCAAACGGGACCGCCTCGTCGGCCTGAAGGAGAACGTGATCATCGGCAAGCTGATCCCGGCCGCGACCGGCCTCAAGCACTACCGCACGGTCGCGATCGAGCCCGCCGAACCGATCGAGGCCCCGGCCGACGACCTGCTCGAAGAAGACGAGCTCGCCGCCGAACTCGGCGTCGACGGGGTCGAGGCGCCTGTCGAGGGCTTCGGCACCTCCTTCGCGGAGGAGCTCGAGGAGCTCGCGCAGGAGATCGAGTCGAGCTCCGAAGAAGCCAAATAAGCAATCAAGAGGACGGGGTAGGGCAGAGGAGCGCTGCTCACTCGCAGGGAAGTTCCAGCAGCGAAGCGGTGCGGCGGGAGAGCTCGAGCGCCTGGTCCTCGGTCACCAAGGGAAGCGCGATCAAGAACACGAAGCTGGGCATTAACGCCGAGACCCGCCTGCCGGCTGCCAGCTCCCTTCTCATGACCACCTCGGCCCCGTCCAGCAGGGCCTCGTACACGTTCTCGGAGATGACCTCTCTCCGATCGGTGCCCAGGGCTCCGGCAAGGCGGACGAGACATCGCCGGGCGGTCGCGACCAGAGCCTCGTCCTCCGCCCGGTTCAGCTCGGGGAACAACCGCCCCCGTGGTTCGTCGAGCTCCGGCCGTGTCCGCCACGGGTCGTCGCTGTTGATGCGATAGCCCAGCTGGGCGCACAGCCGATCAGCAAGCCCGGCCAGCGCCTCCTGTTCTTCCCCCGCCCTCACCGGTCAGGAAAGGTACTAATCCTTTCAGAAAAGTGCTCTCTCGCAACGGCCGGTGGGCGAGCGGGTAGGAGCGTGTTTTCGGTCGCCCGGCGCTTCCTCCCAGCTTCCGGCGCCTGACTTCGCCTTCCCCACAGTCTGAATATTCGGAGCGCCTCTCCGCAGAACCGCCGCCACCCAGTATGCTCATGTTCATGCGTGCACTACCGGGAAGAGAGTCGAGGGTCGCCTTCGACGCTGCTCCCGCTTCCGTCACGCGGACAAACGCGCAGCGGGATCAGCGCCGCCGCATCCTCCGCGCGATCGCCGAGCTGGTCGCCAAGCGCGGCTACGCTGACGTCACGGTCGAGTTAATCGTCAAGCGCGCTCGCGTCAGCTACAAGACCTTCTACAAGCACTTCTCCGGCAAGGAAGAGTGCTTCAAGGAACTCTTCGACAGCGCCTACGAGTCCACCGAGAAAGCGATCCGGGAGCGCCTCGACGCCGAGACGGACCAATGGGCCGACCGGGTCGTCCTTGCCCTCACCATCTGGATCGAACGGATCGTCGCGGAGCCTTTGGTCGCTCGCGCCGTGATCGTGGAGGCGCCGACCGTGGGTCCGAGCATGCTGGAGCGCTACGACCGGGTGACCAAGGCCTTCGTCCCGCTCTTTCGGGCCGGCCGCGAGGCCCATCCCAGGGGCGCCGAGCTGCCGGCGACGGTGGAGGACACCCTTTCGGGCTCCGTCTTCTGGTCCGCGTACCAGCGCCTCATCGTCGGTGAGGCCGATTCCCTGCCGGAGCTGCTGCCGGAGCTGATCGAGCTGGTGCTGCGCACCTACCTTGGTCAGGCCGAGGCCGCCCGCATTGCCCGCGCGCCCTCTTCGCGCCAGCCGGCTGCTGCCTGAGCTCCGACTGAGGCGCTCTCTTCAGAAAATAGCGCTTGACCCTTATTGCGAACTGTGCTTCGCTGTAGCCGCTGAGCCCAGGGAGGGCCAGGTAGTACCGAGCAGGTAACCAGCCCCCGTGATCCACCGGACCGAGCGGCGGTTTGGGACGACCTGATGAAACCCCGCTCGACGAAGGAGTGCGAAATGCCCTCATGCCGCAGCCAGGGAGGAACGGACCGGGTCCGGCCGCGTTCGCGGGCTGGGATCGTGCTCGTCGGCATCATCCTGACCGTTGCCGCCGCGCTCGCGGCGCCCAGCGCCCAGGCTTCGAAAGAGGTGGTCGACTACTTCGGCACCGCGGACGGCGGCGGCAGCCTCGGCGAAGGCCAGGGAACCCTCGGCGGCGAGTTCCACCGACCCACCTACGTGGCGGTCAACCAGACCGGCGCGGGCCCCGCCGCTGCGGGTGAAATCTACGTCGTCGAGAGCGGCATCCAAGACGAATCCGGTGCCCTCTTCGGCAACAACCGGATCCAGCGTTTCAGCCACGACGACGGCGGCACTCCCAGCAACCCCTACGACGACAGCTACCAGTTCCTCAGCGCCTGGGGGACCGACGTCGACGCGACGCCGAGCGGCGGCAGCGACTACGAGATCTGCACCGTCGCAGCGGAGTGCAAGGCCGGGGTGGCGGGCGGAGGCAACGGCACGCCGGCGGGGAACGGCACCTTCTCCAGGCTGACCGGGATCGCCGTCGACCAGGACACCGGCCGCGTCTACGCCGTCGACCCGAACAACTCCCGGGTCGACGTCTACGAAGGCGACGGCACCTTCCTGCGCTCCTTCGGCTGGGACGTCGCCGGAAGCGGTCCCGGGGACACCGGGACCGGTTACGAGGTCTGCGTTGCCGCCGACGGCGACGTCTGCAAAGCGGGGGCGGGCGGCAGCGGCACCGGCCAGATTGGCCAGCGGATCCTGAACCAACGCGCCGGGGGGATCGCGGTCAGCCAGCCCGACGGCAACCCGACCTCCGGCACGGTCTTCGTCGCTGACGTGCTCAACCACCGAGTCGACACCTTCGGGCTCGACGGCTCCGCCCCGTCGTCCTTCGGCTCCGGAACCTTCAACCCGCTGGGCGCTACTTCTGACCGTTCGCCGGAAACCGTTGCCGTGGACTCGCGGGGCATCGTCTACGCGGGTAACCGCATCTTCGGCGGTTCGTTCGCCTACGGCGACACCATCGAGCGCTACGACAGTGAAAACGCCAACGGGGGCGGGGTCGGCTTCCTGCCGCCGTTGACCGGGGAGATCGCCGAGGGCCAGCGGCTGACCGTCGACGCTGCGGGCGGGCGGTTCCGGCTCGGCTTCGGCGGCGAC
>DASSMM010000041.1:0-8798 GCA_035688825.1 Solirubrobacterales bacterium
AGCCTCGACGAGGTCTTCGCCCGCGCCCAGGAGGGCGAGATCAAGGAGCTCAACATCGTCCTCAAGGCCGACGTCGCCGGCTCCCTGGAGGCGCTCCAGGACGAGCTCGCGAAGGTGCCGCAGGAGCGGGTCGCGATCAACATCATCCACTCGCAGACCGGCGGCATCAACGAGTCCGACGTGATGCTCGCCTCGGCCTCCGACGCGATCATCATCGGCTTCAACGTGCGGCCGCTGCTGGACGCCAAACGGGCCGCCGCGCGCGAGGGCGTCGACGTCCGCACCTACTCGGTCATCTACAAAATCACCGAAGACCTGCGCAACGCGATGGAGGGCCTGCTCGACTCGGTTGCCGTCGAGGAGACGATCGGCGAGGCGCTGGTCAAACAGACCTTCAAAGCCTCCAAAGTCGGGCGTATCGCCGGCTGCATCGTCGCCGAGGGCAAGGCCGTGCGCACCGCCAGCGTCCGCCTGATCCGCGAGGGAACGGTCATCTGGACCGGCGAGCTCGGCTCCCTGCGGCGCTTCAAAGACAACGTCCAGGAAGTCGAGGAGGGCCAGGAGTGCGGCATCGTCCTCGAGGGGTACGCCGACGTCAAGGAGGACGACGTGCTCGAGTTCTTCCAGACGAAACAGGTCGAGCAGACGCTGGAGTAGCATGGCCGGCCCCCGCATGCGGCGCATCAACGAGGTGCTTCGCGAGGTCGTGGGGGCGGCTCTTGCAGGCGATTTGCACGATCCCCGAATCGGCTTCGTGACCGTGACTTCCGTAGAGACCAGCCCCGACCTGCGCACCGCCAAGGTGTTCGTCAGCGTGCTCGGCGACGAGGCCGAACGGGAGGCGACCCTGGAGGGACTGCGCTCCTCCCACGGCGTCATCCAGTCGCGGATCGCCGGCGAGACGCGGATGAAGCGCACCCCCAAATTGACCTTCCATTACGACGACACGATCGAGAAAGCCTCCCGCGTCTCCGAGCTGTTGGAGGAGGGAGGGGACGAAGCATGAGCTCTCTGCCCGACATCGCCACCGACCTCGAGCGCGCCGCCGCCGAGCTGCGCGACCGCGACAAATTCCTGCTGACCGCCCACGAGGGCCCCGACGGCGACGCCCTCGGCTCGCTGCTGGGCCTGCACAAAGTCCTCACCCAGCTCGGCAAGGACTCGGTGATGTTCATGGCCGCGAAGGAGTTCCCGCTGCCGATCGAGTACCGGTTCCTGCCGTTGGAAGAGGTGTTCCACGAGGCGCCGGCCGACATGGCCGACCGCACCGTCGTCTTCCTCGACTGCGGCAACATCGACCGGGTCCCGGTCGATTGGCTGACGGCAAGCGGCAACGACGTCATCAACATCGACCACCACCACGACAACACCCGCTTCGGCGACGTCAACCTGGTCGAGGTCGGTGCCTCCTGCACGGCGGAGATCGTCTACGACCTGGCGCTGCTGCTGGGGGCGAAGATCACCCCGGAGATCGCCTCGGCGCTCTACGTCGGCCTGATCACCGACACCGGCAAGTTCATGTATGAGAACACCAACGCTCACACCCACCGGGTGGCGGCGGACCTGATCGAGGCCGGGGTCGACGTCGACGACACCTACCGGCGCCTCTACGAGCACGTCCCGATCGAGAAGCTGCGGCTCGTCTCCCGCGCTCTCGACGGGATCTCCAGCTTCTGCGACGGCAAGCTCGTGGTCAGCTACATCACCACCGCCGACTACGAGGCGACCGGTGCCGGCGAGGAGATGACCGAGGGGCTGATCGACAACCTGCGCTCGATCGAGGGGGTCAAGGTCGCCGCGGTGATCCGCGACCTCGGCGACCGCGGCCGCTCCGCCCGCAAGGTCAGCCTCCGCTCCAGCGCCGGCGACGTCGACGTCTCGGCGATCGCCCGCCTCAACGGCGGCGGCGGCCACAAGCGCGCCGCCGGCTTCTCGACCGACCTCGAGTTCGAGGAGCTGGTCGAGTTCCTGTCAAACCAGGTTTCCGCCCAGCTCCCTGCCTGAGCATGACGGCCGCGTCCGGTTCGGTGCTGCTCTTCGACAAGCCGGCGGGGATCACCTCGCACGACGCCGTCGCCCGGGTGCGGCGCGAGCGCGGCGTCAAGGCGGGCCACGCCGGCACCCTCGACCCCTTCGCCACCGGCCTGCTGCTGATCCTGCTCGGCCGCGCCACCCGCCTGCAGCGCTTCCTCGTCGGCCTGCCGAAGACCTACCTGGCGACGGCCCGGCTCGGCTGGCGCTCGACGACCGGTGACCCCGACGGGGAGCTGAGCGAGACGGGGCGGGTTCCGGAGAGCCTGGAGCTGCCGACCGGGACCGTGCGCCAGCGGGTGCCGATGACCTCGGCGGTGCGGGTCGGAGGGGAGAGGCTCTACAAGAAGGCGCACCGCGGCGAGGTGGTGGAGACGCCGGTCCGTGACGTCCAGGTGCACCGGGCCGAGCTGCTCTCGAGCGACGGGGAGCATGCCCATTACGAGATCGAGTGCTCGGCGGGGACCTACGTCAGGACCCTGGTGGAGACGCTCGGCGACGCCTACTGCGAGGAGCTGCGGCGGACCGCGATCGGCCCCTTCCGGGTCGAGGACGCGGGGCAGGAGGTTCCGGCCGCCGAGGTGGCGGAGCTGGTGCCGGCGGTGGCAGAGGCGCTGCGATGAGCAGCATGAAGGTCACCTCGCTCCCCGACGCCGAGCCGCGGCCGCGCAACGTCGCGATCGGCACCTTCGACGGTGTCCACCTCGGCCACCAGGCGGTGATCGAGGGAGCCGACACCGTCCTCACCTTCGACCCGCACCCGCTCGAAGTCCTCCATCCGGCGGCGACGCCGAAGCTGATCATGCCCTTCAACGTCAAGCGCGACGTGATCGAAGGCCTCGGGGTACAGGAGCTCGTCGTCATCCCCTTCGACAAGGACTTCGCCCACCGCAGCGCTGAGGACTTCATCGAGCACGTGCTGCTGGAGAAGCTCGACGCGAAGCAGGTCTCGGTCGGCGAGAATTTCCGCTTCGGCGCCAAGGCCAAAGGCGACCCGGCGATGCTGGAAGCGCGCTCGGAGTTCCAGAGCCGGGTGGTGCCCCTGGTCGAAGTCGACGGCGAAACCGTCTCCTCGACCCGGATCCGGGCGCTCGTCGCTGCCGGGGAGATGCACGCAGCCCGCCGCTGCCTCGGGGCCCCCTTCATGGTCGAGGGCGAAGTCGTCTCCGGCGACCAGCGCGGCCGCGAGCTCGGCTTCCCGACCGCCAACATCGTCCCCGACGACCGCCTCGTGATCCCCGGCCACGGCGTCTACGCCGCCTTTGCCGACGGCGTCCCCGCCGCCGTCAACGTCGGCATCCGCCCGACCTTCGAGAGCGGTCGCGGCGTCCTGATCGAGACCTACCTGATCGACCGCGAAGAGGACCTCTACGGGAGGATCCTCCGCGTCGCCTTCGTCGAGCGCCTGCGCGGCGAGCGCAACTACCCCGACGTCCAGAAGTTGATCGACCAGATGCACCGGGACGTCGAGGACGCCAAGCGGGCGTGCGCCGGCTTCACTTCGCCGTAGCGGCGCTGATTACGGCTTCCTGACGACCTTGAAGGCGAAGCTCGCCGGCGTCGGGTCGGCGCTCCCGCCGCTGATCGCCTCGACCGAGAATTTGTGTTTGCCGGCTTTGACTTTGTAGGTCTTGGGCGAGGCACAGGGCGCGAACGCGCCTTTGTCGAGCTTGCACTTGAAGGTCGCGCCGCTGGTCGAGGTCGAGAAGGTGAATTTGACCTTGACCTTCTTCTTCGCGGTCTTGATCGTTTTCGGCGGGTGTTTCCCCAGCAGGGTCTGCGGGAGGGGCGAAGGTCCTGGCGGATTCAGCGCGGGCGGAGGCCCGGGCGGGGGAGAGACGACGGTGTAGGTGACCGTCTTCGAGCTTGTCCCACCCTGGCTGTCTTCGGCTTCGACGGTGAAGCTGTGCTGGCCAAGCGAGGAGGTGTTGAGGGGGCTGCCGTTTGCGGTCGTCCCGGCGCATTCGACCACGCTCGCGAGCTCATGGGGGGTGCAGGAGTAGCTGACCGTCGCCGTTAGGCCCTGGGTATAGGTCCCTCCGTCGGCAGGAAGCGAGATGTTGATCGTCGGCGGGGGCGTGTAGAAGATTTCGATCACCGGGACGGTGTCGAGGCCGATGGAGTATTCGCCGTCGACCGGGACGAGGGAGGCGCCGCCACCGCCACCGCCACCGCCTAGGGAGCAGCCGCCCGCGCCGCCACCGCCACCGTAGTAGCCGCCACCGCCACCACCCCCGCCGTTCGAGCCACCTTCGCCGGTGCCGCCGGTCGCGCCCTGGCCGAATGCGCCTTCGCCGCCAGAGCCGCCGCAACCGCTTCCGGCGCCGCCCCCGTTGCCGATGGTGCCCGCGCCGCCGCCCCCATTGCCGCCGCTGCTGGTTTCGCCTGCGGTGTCAGCGGCCCCACCTGGCGCGCCCCCTTCGGCGCCGTCGCCACCGCCGCCACCGCCACCCGCTGCGATTGCCAGACGGCTGTTGAGGGAGGAAAAGCCGGCGCTGAGCGGCTCGGTTCGGATGTCCGTGGCGCCGCCACCACCACCGCCGCCCGAGGCGGAGCCGCCGCCGTTGAAGCCTCCGACGCCCCCTTCGATCTGATCCTCCCCGTTGCCTCCCACCTCCAGGTAAAGGACCTGGCCGGGAGTAACTTCAAGATCGCCGGTGACCACCGCCGCGGCGCCGCCTGCGCCACCGCCGTCACCGCCCATGCCGCCGACGAGGTTGACGGAGATCAGGTGAACGCCGGCAGGCACCGTGAACGTCTGCTCGGCGCCGGTGAACCCGAAGGTTTTCATCGTCGCCTGTGCCGGTGCGACGCCGACACCCAGGGCGGATACGATCACCATCGCGGCTAGAACTCGATATCTGCGCAGGCGCAGGGAAAAGACGCTCGCGGTTCCCATTACCGCCGACCGTCTCAGACGGCATTCAGGAAGTCAACCGGCAAGTCGGTGAGAGGCGCCGGAGGGCGTGGCCGTTGTGCTACTTTCCAGCGGCCGTCGCACCGCAGTGCGCGGTTTTTTTACGAGATGAGCCTGACCAAAGAGAAAAAGAGCGAGCTGATCGGCAAGTACGGCCGCGGCGACAACGACACCGGCTCGGCCGAGGTCCAGATCGCCCTGATGACCGAGCGGATCAACGAACTCACCGAGCACCTGCGCGCTCACGCCAAAGACCATCACTCACGGCGCGGGCTGCTGATGCTGGTCGGCAAGCGCCGCCGGATGCTGCGCTACCTCGAAAAGTCCGACCTCGAGCGCTACCGCGCCCTGGTCAAAGAGCTCGGCCTGCGTCGATGATCGCCGTCGGGGAGCAGGCCCCCGACTTCACCCTCCGGAACCAGGACTTCGAGAAGGTCTCGCTTTCCGACTACCGGGGCCGCAGGGTCCTCCTCGTCTTCTATCCGGGCGACTTCAGCCCCGTCTGCGGCGACCAGCTCTCGATTTACCAGGAGGTCAAGCCGCAGATCGCCGAGAAGGGCGTCGAGCTGGTCGGCATCAGCGTCGACAGCTTCTTCGTCCATCGCGCCTTCCGCGAGCACCTCGGGATCGACACCACCCTGCTTGCCGACTTCGAGCCGAAGGGCGAGGTCGCCCGCGCCTACGACGCCTACCAGGAGAAGATCGGCATCGCCAAGCGCGCCCTCGTCCTCGTCGACGAGGAGGGGAGGGTCGCATGGGTCCACGAGTCCCCCCAGGACACCGAAATCCCCGGCGCCAACCTGATCTTCGACGCGCTCATCTAGCGAGTCCGTCTCAGTCCTTGTAGAGCAAGGAAATCGACGGACTCGCGAGATGAACGACTTATCTAGTGCGTCGATCCCGCCGATCGGCCCCGACGACCACGTCCGCGGATCGGGAGAGGAGGGGAACGTCGTCTATGCCGACCTCGGCTGTCCCCATTGCGCAGCTGAGTGGCCGCGGCTGCGGGAGACCCCTGGCCTTCTCGTTTTCCGCCACTTCCCGGTCGCCAGCAAGCACCCGCGCTCGCCCGCCCTCCACGCCGCCGCCGAGGCGGCGGGCCGGCAGGGGCGCTTCTTCGAGATGGTCGACTCGCTCTACGCCGACCGCGGCCGCGTCGACGACCCGCACCTCTGGGAGCGGGTCGAGCAGCTCGGACTCGATCTGGACCGCTTCGAGGCCGATCGCCGCTCCGCCGAGGTGGAAGCCCGGGTGCGGCGCGATTTCGAGTCCGGCATCCGCGCCGGGGTTACCTCGACCCCCGGCGTCTTCAGCGTCCCTGCGGCCTGATCACCACCCGTTGCCTCTTCGCATCGTTTCCCGAGGTGTCGGTGGCGCTGACTTCCGCCTGGATATAGGGATGCCCGCCGTTCTTGAGTTCCTTCCGGGCGGCCGCTCTGGCTTCCGGTTCCAAGTGAAGGGACAGGGAGGTCCACTCCCCAGGCTTCACCCACGCTTCAGAGCCGATGCCGATCCAGGCGGTCTGGATTGATGGAGTTTCCATCGACCCGACCATCCAGAGGCTCCCGAGCTCGTCCGAGCGTGCCCTGACCCGGACGATCCCGTTGCTGAGGAAGCTCTGCCGCTTCGCGTAGCGGACTTCCACCCGCGGGGCGCGACTGTTCTTCAGGCAGGGACCCTGACGTCGGGGGTCGTAGCGGCAGCCGTCCTGCGAGTCGTCGCCGTAACCATCGCCGTCGAGATCCCTCTCGACCTGTGCCTTCACCAGCAGGTCGGTGTCGGCCAGGCGGTAGGGCTGTAGCCGCGGGGCGTTGGCCAGAGGCGGGATCCACTCCCCGACTTCGCCGATGCCCGGCGCCGAATAGCCGATCGGCGCGCTCGCCTCGCCGCTGCCGTTGCCGCGGACGGCGACGTCGAGGCCAAGCCGGTTGTTCCACTCGATCGGCAGGCGAGCGGCGAACCGGTGGATCCCCGGATCGGCCAGGGGCAGCTGCCGGAAGACGGTCGCCGCGCCGGGGACGGGGTCCCGGCCACGGAGCAACCGCAGCCGCAGCCGGACGCTTTCGGTGGCGGGGGAGGCCGGGCCGCTTGCCACCCGCCACTGCGTGATCACCCCGCGAGTCGTGGGAACGAGGTATTCGCTCACCCGGTAGCGCTGGCTGAGCCACAGCTGGCTCTCCGTGCAGAAGACTTCCGCGCTCGCCCGGGAAGAGCAGACGCCCGTGTTCGGGACCAACCCGAGCTTGCTGCCGAGGCCGTCGGCCTGGGCAGGCAACGCCCAGAGCAGGAGGGCGGCGAAGAGGCAGGCCAACCCGCTCGCGCATTTCCCCAGCTGACTCCCCATGCGGACACGTTAGTGGGCCTGTACTCTTCCGGTTGAAAGAGAACGAGAGTTCTGAAAGCAGATGGCCGCCATCCGGGCGGCCGGAGGTAACAACTAAATGAGCATGTTTGACGTCACCCGCGTCTCGGCGGATATCGGCGATGGCCAGATTTCCTTTGAGACCGGCAAACTCGCGAAGCAGGCGAGCGGTGCTGTCGTCGTCCGCAGCGGCGACACGATGGTCCTCTGTACCGCCACCGTCGGGAACCTTCGCGACGTGGACTTCCTTCCCCTCACCGTCGACATCGAGGAGCGGATGTACGCCGCGGGCAAAATCCCCGGCTCGTTTTTCCGTCGCGAGGGCAAATCGAGCGAGAAGGCGACCCTGACGGCGCGGATGATCGACCGTCCGATCCGCCCGCTCTTCCCCAAGGGATGGCACTACGAGACGCAGCTCGTCGCGACCCCGATGTCGGTCGACCAGGTCCACCCCTACGACATCCTCTCGATGAACGGCGCCTCCGCGGCGCTGGCGATCTCGCCGGTCCCGGTCGCCGCCCACGTCGGCGCCGTCCGCATCGGCAAGCTCGACGGCGACTTCGTGGTCAACCCGGATGAGGAGACGCACGAGGAGCTGGAACTAGACCTGATCGTCGCCGGCACCGACGAGGCGATCCTGATGGTCGAGGCCGGCGCGACCGGCGTCACCGAGGCCGAGATCCTCGACGCCCTCGACATCGCCCACGCGGAGATCAAGAAGCTCTGCGCCGCGATGGCGGAGCTCCAAGACAAGGCCGGCAAAGAGAAGATGATCGTCGAGGCCCCGAGCATCGACGAGGGCCTGCTGGCCAAGATCCGCGACTCGCACGGCCAGGCGCTGGTCGACGCGATCGCGACCGAGGGCAAGCTCGAGCGCTACGAGGCGATCGACAAAGTCAAGGACGAGGTCGTCGGCCATTACGCCGCCGCCCACGAGGCCGATGAGATCGACGAGGCGAGGGTGGCCGAGGTCAAGGCCGCGATCGACTCGATCGAGAAGGACACGATCCGCAAGGCGATCGCCGTCGAAAAGAAGCGTCCCGACGGTCGCGCCCAGGACGAGATCCGGCCGATCGAGTGCGAGGTCGACATCTCCCCGCGCGTCCACGGCTCGGCCCTGTTCACCCGCGGCGAGACCCAGATCCTCTCCAACGTCGCTCTGGGCACGACCCGGATGGACATGCGGATCGACACGCTCGGCCTGCAGACCACGAAACGGTTCTGGCACCACTACAACTTCCCGCCCTTCTCGGTCGGGGAGGCCGGCTTCATGCGCGGCCCGAAGCGCCGCGACATCGGCCACGGCGCCCTCGCCGAGCGCGCCCTGCTGGCGACGATCCCCGACGAAGAGTCGTTCCCGTACGTGATCCGGGTGGTCTCCGAGACCCTCGAGTCCAACGGCTCCTCCTCGATGGGCTCGGTCTGCGCCTCCTCGATGGCGCTGCAGGCCGCGGGCGTCCCGGTCACCGCACCGGTCGCCGGCGTCGC
>DASSMM010000042.1:0-38638 GCA_035688825.1 Solirubrobacterales bacterium
AGGCGCCCCGTAGGGCGCCCTTTTCAACCTTCTTCCGCTTCAGCTGTGGATCAGCCGCAACCAGTGTTGTTGCCGCAGCTGCTGCACGTGTAGCAAGACCCCGTCCGCTGCATCATGCCGCCGCACTGCTCGCAGGCTGGGCCGAGTTCGAGGCCCTGCATCTTCGCCGGGCGGACCGGGGGGGTTTCGGTCAGTGCCGAGGCTGCCGGAACCGGGGCGCTCGACTTCGCCTGGCCGTTGCCGTTGGCGGGGCCGGCGGTGTCGGTTGGGACGCCGAGGCCCAGCTGGGCGGTCTCGGCTTCCTTTTTGCTGCGCACCTCCTGGGTCATGATCCCAAGGTCCTCGAGCACTTCGGTGTCGTCGATGAAGCGGCTACCGAGCCAGCGCATGATGTAGTCGGGCATCGATTTGGCGAAGGGGATCTCGGGGTTCTGCGTCATCCCCTCCGGCTCGAAGCGCATGTAGCTGAACTTGCGCACGAAGGTCTCCAGCGGCACCCCGTACTGGAGGCCGAGGGAGATCGCCGTGGCGAAGGCGTTGAGCAGCCCCCGCATCGTCGAGCCCTCCTTGCCGATGTCGGTGAGGAAGATCTCGCCGACCGACCCGTCCTCGTATTTGCCGGCGGTGATGTAGCCCTCGTGGCCGCCGATCGAGAACTTGTGGGTGATCGATTCGCGCTCGCGCGGCATCTTCTTGCGCACCGGCTGGGCCATCTCCACCTCGGTGCCGGCCTCCTTTTCCTCCTGCGCGTCGGTGCGCAGCGCCTGCGCGGTCTTGGAGCCGTCGCGGTAGATCGCCAGCGCCTTGAGGCCGCCCTTCCAGCCGCGGGTGTAGGCGTCGGCGATGTCGTCGACCGTCGCCGTCTGCGGCAGGTTGACCGTCTTCGAGATCGCCCCGGAGATGAACGGCTGGGTCGCGGCCATCATGTCGATGTGGCCGGTGTGGCTGATCGCCCGCTCGCCGACCGCGACGTCGAAGACCGGCAGGTGCTCGTCCTTCAGGCCCGGCGCGCCGACGATCTTGTTGTTCTCGGCGATGTAGGCGTTGATCTGGTCGATCTCCGCCTCGTCGTAGCCGAGGGTCTGCAGCGCCAGCGGCACCGAGCGGTTGGGGATCGTCATCGAGCCGCCGCCGACCAGCTCCTTGAACTTGACCAGCGAGAAGTCGGGCTCGATCCCGGTCGTGTCGCAGTCCATCAGGAAGCTGATCGTCCCGGTCGGGGCCAGCACCGTCGCCTGGGCGTTGCGGTAACCGTGCTCCTCGCCGAGCTCGACCGCTTCGTCCCAGGCCCGCTGCGAAGCCTCGAGCAGGTCGCCCTTGATCCCGGTGCCGTCGACTTCGTAGGCGGCCTCGCGGTGCATCCGCATGACGCCGTTGTGCGGCTCGCGGTTCTTTGCGTAATCCTCGTACGGCCCGGTCGCCCCGGCGGCGATCAGCGCCGACTGGCGGTAGGCGCGGCCGGTCATCAGCGAGGTGATCGCGGCGGCGACGTTGCGGCCCGCATCGGAGTCGTAAGGAAGGCCGTCGGACATCAGCAGGGCGCCGAGGTTGGCGTAGCCGAGGCCGAGCTGACGGAAGCGGCGGGCGTTCTCGCCGATCTCCTCGGTCGGGTAGCTCGACGGCCCGACGATGATCTCCTGGGCGAGGAAGACGACGTCGACGGTGTGCTCGAAGTCGGCGACGTCGAAGCTGCCGTCCTCACGGCGGAATTTCATCAGGTTGATCGAGGCGAGGTTGCAGGCCGAGTTGTCGACGTGCATGTACTCGCTGCACGGGTTGGAGGCGTTGATCCGACCCGACTCCGGGCAGGTGTGCCAGCGGTTGATCGTGGTGTCGTACTGGACGCCCGGATCGGCGCAGCGCCAGGCGGCGTCGGCGATCTGGTTCATCAGCTCGCGCGCGTCCAGCGTCTTCACCGAGGAGCCGTCGGTGCGCGCGGTCAGGTGCCAGTCCTCGCCCGCTGCGACCGCCTCCATGAACTCGTCGGTGACCCGGACCGAGTTGTTGGCGTTCTGGTACTGGATCGAGGTGAAGCCCTCGCCGTCGATCGACATGTCGAAGCCGGCGTCGCGCAGGGCGGCGGCCTTCTCCTCCTCTTTGGCCTTGCACCAGATGAAGTCCTCGATGTCCGGGTGGTCGACGTCGAGGACGACCATCTTCGCCGCCCGCCGCGTCTTGCCGCCCGACTTGATCGTGCCCGCCCAGGCGTCGGCGCCGCGCATGAAGCTGACCGGGCCGGAGGCGAGGCCGCCCTTCGAGAGGTGCTCGACCGAGCCGCGGATGTTGGAGAGGTTGATCCCGGAGCCCGAGCCGCCGCGGAAGATCATCCCCTCTTTGGTGTTCCAGTCGAGGATCGACTCCATCGTGTCCTCGACGCTCAAGATGAAGCAGGCCGAGCACTGCGGCTTCTCCTCGAAACCGACGTTGAACCAGACCGGCGAGTTGAAGGCCGCCTTCTGCATCAGCAGGATCGCGGTCAGCTCCATCTCGAAGGCGTCGGCGTCGTCCTCGGAGGCGAAGTAGCCGAGCTCGCGGCCCCAGCCGGCGATCGTCCCGGCGACGCGGCCGATCATCTGTTTGACCGAGCTCTCGCGCTCGGGGCTGCCGAGCTTGCCGCGGAAGTACTTCTGGGCGACGATGTTGGTCGCGTTCTGCGACCAGCTCTTCGGGAACTCGACCCCGCGCTGCTCGAAGGCCGGGCTCTCCGGATTGCCGATCACGGCATCGCGGATCTCCCACTCGATCTGGTCGAAAGGATGCACGCCTGCCGTCGAGAACTTGCGTTCGATCGAGAGGCCCTGCAGACCGTTTTCGGGACTGGCAACGGCGGTCTTGGACATCAAAAAACTCCTCTCGGGCGGGCTTTCAGCGGTAACTACGCAGGATCGCCAATCGGTCGGTCGGAAAAAGTGGCGAAAGACGCAATTAGGAGGTTCTAAAAGCCACAGGTCTCTCTACATATTGTGTCAACTTCCCAAACTCGGCATTCGCCTTTTCTGCGTGTGGGGGCCTGTTGCGGGGTACCCTCTGTGCATGGAGGAACTGCGCAGAGGCGCAGAACGGGTGGGCGAGCGCGCCAATGCGGCCAAAGAGGCGATGGGTGACCGCGCGCAAGCCGCGAAAGAGGCGATGGGTGATCGCGCGCAGGCGGCCAAAGAGACGATGGGCGAGCGGGCGACCGCGGCCAAAGAGGCGACCGCCGAGGCGATCGCCCTGGTCAAACCGAAATTGCGCGGCGTCTCCCACAAGTGGGCCTTCTTCGCCTCGCTGGTGCTCGGGGCGGCGCTGATCCTCCTCGCCGACACCCCGAAGGCGACCTTCGCGGTCGCGATCTACGCCGTCAGCCTCTCGGCCCTGTTCGGGACCAGCGCCCTCTACCACGGCGTCGAATGGTCGCGCCCGGACCTGCGCCAGTGGATGCGCCGGCTCGATCACTCGATGATCTTCTTCCTCATCGCCGGCACCTACACCCCCTTCGCGCTCCTGGTCCTGCACGGGACCCTGGCGCAGGCGATCCTCGCCGTCGTCTGGATCGGCGCCGTCGCCGGGGCGATCGTCGAGATGGTCTGGATCGACCACCCGAAATGGGCCTCGGCCCTGATCTACCTGGCGCTCGGCTGGGTCGCCGTCGCCGCCTTCCCGGAACTCTGGACCGCCCTGGGGGTGACCGGCACCCTCCTCGTCGCCTTCGGCGGCCTCCTCTACACCGCCGGCGCCGTCGTCTACGCAACCCAGCGTCCTAACCCCAACCCCGCCGTCTTCGGCTACCACGAGGTCTTCCACCTCTTCGTCATCGCCGCGGCGATCGCCCAGTACGCGGCGATCGCCTTCTTCGCCCTGCCGAAGGGCTAGGCAGCGGCGGGAACCGGTTCGCGGAGCTGCTCGGCTTCGGAGACGAGCTCGGCCAGCAGGCCCTCGAGCTGCTCTGACTGCTCGGGGGGAAGTTCGAGGCGCCCGTTGCGGTAGAGGTCGGCGGCGCGGGCGACGGGCAGCTCGCCCTCGACGACGCGGCCGCCGAGGGCGCCGAGGACCTTGCGGGTCTCGGCCTGCGCCCAGACGGCGCCGAACATCCCGGTCGAGGCGCCGACGACTGCTGCCGGCTTGCCGGTGAGGGCACTCTGCCCGGCGGGGCGGGAGGCCCAGTCGAGGGCGTTCTTGAGGACGCCGGGGATCGAGTGGTTGTACTCGGGGGTGGCGATGATGACCGCGTCGGCCTCGCGCATCGCCTGCCGAAGGGCCTCGACCGGCTCCGGGATGCCCTCGGCCTCGACATCGGCGTCGTAGGGCGGGATCTCGCCGAGGCGGTCGAACTCCACCAGCTCGGCCCCGGCGGGAAGCCGCTCGGCGGCCTCCCGCAGCAGGGCGTGGTTGTAGGAGTCCCGGCGCAAGCTTCCGGTGATGCCCAGGACCCTCATCGCTATGCCTCCTCGCCGACGAGCTCGAGCTCGACGTTGATGGTGACGGCGTAGTCGAGGACCTCGCCGCCGCTCGGCAGCTCGGCCTGCCAGTCGAGGCCGAAGTCACGGCGGTCGACGGTCGAGGAGATCGAGAGGCCGACGCGGGGGTTGCCGGCCATGTCGCCGCCGAGCTGGGCGAAGCGGCCGCCGGCCTCGACCTTGCGGGTCTCGCCGTGGATCTCGAGGTCGCCGGCGACGCGCAGGGTGCCGTCCTCGCCGACGCTGAGCTCGGTCGAGGTGAAGCGGAGCTGCGGGAAGCGCTGGGTGTCGAAGAACTCGGGGGAGAGGAGGTGGCCCTTCAGCATCTCCTCGTCGATCTCGATGCTGGCGACCTCGACGGTGCCCTCGAGCCGCGGCTGCTCGCCGCCGGTCAGCTTCGCGTCGTAGCGCTCGAAGCCGCTGCGGAAGGTGGTTACTCCGTTGTGGGTGACGGCAAAGCTGACCGAGGAGTGGACCGGGTCCACCGCCCAGGTACCTGCCGGAATCTGTCGGGTGATCGTCTCCGTGCTCATTGCTTCCTACTTTCCCTAGACGGTTGATGGCGAAACATTTGACGCAGAAACAATCGTAGCAGAGAAAGTTTGCTTGTCAACTATTGTCAAATCAACCATCCTGTGGGAAGATGTACCCGATGAGCGAGCAGAGCGCAGTCGCAGAGCGAAGCGGGACGAGCGCGGACGTCGATCCGCACCGCGAGGCGTGGATCTCGCTGACCCAGACCCACGCAGCGGTGACCGGCCGCCTGCAGGAGGCGCTCACCGCGGCCGAGCTGCCGCCGCTTCCCTGGTTCGAGGTTCTGGCGACGCTCGACCGCGCCCCCGAGCAGCGGCTGAAGATGGGGGAGCTGGCCGAAGCCCTGGTGATCACCCGCGGCGGCCTGACCAAGCTGGTCGACCGGCTGATCAAGGCCGGCCTGCTCGAGCGGAACTTCTGCGAGACCGATCGCCGGGTCAGCTACGCGACGCTGCTTCCCGCCGGGGTCGAGCTGCTGGAAGAAATGCGGCCGATCGTCCGGGCCGAGCTGGCCGCCGCCTTCAGCGCGAAGCTCACCGTCGCCCAGGCAGACGAGCTGCGCGAGATGCTCGACAGCGTCCGCAGCTCCGCCTGCGGGATGAGCTGAGGCGCAGCCGAAGCGCTCAGGCGAGCGCGGCGGCAGCCCGCTCTTTGGCGGACTCGACGATCGCCAGCACCGCCGGCTCCTGGCCTTCGCGCAGCAGCTCGATCGGGTCGGGGTCGCCGTTGACGATCCCCTCGAAGAACTCCTTGCGGTCCTGGTAGGTCGGCAGCGTCCCCTTCGCCCAGCCGCGGGCGTCGTTGAGGATCACCGCCAGGCGCGCGTACTCCTCGCCGAAGAGCTCGGAGATCTCGCGCTTCATCCGCTTGGCGAGGGCGGGGGAGGCGCCGGCGGTGGAGATCGCGATCGCCAGCGGCCCGGTGCGGACGATCGCCGGGAGGATGAAGTTGCAGAGCGGGGGCACGTCGACGATGTTGACCAGCATCGCCCGCTGCTCGGCGTCGTCGAAGATCCCGATGTTGACCTCGGAGTCGTCGGTGCAGGCGATCACCATGAAGACCGCCTCGAGGTCCTCCGCGCCGGCGTAGGCCCGCTTCTCCCAGGTGATCGATCCCTCGCTCGCCAGCCGCTCCAGCTCGGGATGGGCGACCGGCGCGATCAGCGTCACGTCGCCGCTGCAGGCCAGCAGGCCCTCGACCTTCTCCAGGCCGATGTCGCCGCCGCCGACGACCAGGCACCTGCGCCCGGTCAGTTTCAGGCAGGCGATGTAGAAGGGGGTCTCGAGCATGTCCCGCACGCAGGACTGATCGCAGATCCCTTTGCGGAACTGGCAGACGCACTCCTTGCCGGCGTAGGCCTGAGCTGGCATCAAGGGAAAGACTAGTGATCGGCCGCCGACGGGCCGAAAGTACCCCTATATGGAGGGAAATCGTCCCGTCGGCCGTTAGACGGAGTCGAGAGTGACCTTCAGGCCCTCTTCGAGGTCCATCTCGGGGCGCCAGCCGAGCTCGCGTTCGGCGCGGGAGGCGTCGATCGTGATCTGCTGCACCTCGCCGGTCCGCGGCGGCGCGAACTCCGGCTCGAAGTCGTCCTTGCCGCTGAGCTTGCGCAGCGCCTCGACCAGCTCCAGGACGTCGGTCTCGCGGCCGGTGCCGATGTTGACCGCCCCGGTCGTCTCGGAGTCGCCGGCCGCAAGCGCGGCGGAGACGACGTCGCCCACATATATGTAGTCGCGGGTCTGCTTGCCGTCGCCGAAGACAGTGGGGCGGCCGCCCTCCTTCAGCAGGCCGCAGAAGATCGCGATCACGCCGGCCTCGCCGAGCGGGTCCTGGCGCGGCCCGTAGACGTTGCCCAGCCGCAGCGAGATTCCGGAGAGCCCGTAGAGGCGCTCGTACAGGGAGACGTATCCCTCGGCCGCGAACTTGCTCTGGCCGTACGCCGACATCGGCGCGATCGGCGCGCTCTCGGGCAGCGGCAGATCCTGGCCCTGGCCCTCGCCGTAGATCGCCCCGCCGGTCGAGATCGAGACCACGCGCCCGCACTCCGAGGCGCGGGCCGCCTCCAGCACGTTGGCGGTGCCGCCGACGTTGATGCCGGCGTCGAAGAAGGGATCGGCGAGGGACTTGCGGACGTCGATCTGGGCGGCGAGGTGGAAGATCGCCTCGGGCCGTTTCCCGTTCGCCAGGCCGACCAGCCCGTCGCGGTCGCGGATGTCCATTTCCACCAGCTCGGCGCCGCCGGCGAGCCCCGGTTCGAGGTTCGACATGCGCCCGGTCGAGAGGTCGTCGACGACCGTTACCTCGTCGCCCCGCGCGAGTAGAGCGTCGACCAGATTCGAGCCGATGAAGCCCGCGCCGCCGGTGACCAGACATCTCATGAGGCGGTGATCCTAAGCACATCGGCGGGCCCCGCCGATGAGATTGGCCGGTTGTACGCCTTATTGCGCGGCCGACGACCCCTGCTACCCTCGCCGCCCCATGAGACTGATAGTCACCGAGAAGAACAACAGCGCCAAGAAGATCGCCGAAGCGCTGAGCCGCGGCAGCAACGCCAGCGACAAAACCTTCAAAGTCCCGTTCTACACCTGGACCGACGACGACGGCAGCGAGCAGATGACCGTCGGCCTCAAGGGCCACGTGCTCGGGCCGGCCTTCCCCGAGGGCTACTCGAACTGGCAGAAGACCGACCTGCACGACCTGATCGACGCCGAGCTGATCAAGGAGCCGACCGACAAAAACGTCGTCAAAGCGATCAAGAAACTCGCCAAAGAGGCGGACGAGCTGGTGATCGCCACCGACTTCGACCGCGAGGGCGAGCTGATCGGGCTCGAGGCGCTGGAGGAGATGCTCGACGCCAACCCCGCCCTCGGCTCACGCGAGGGCACCGCTGACGGGACGCTGCGGATCAAGCGCGCCCGTTACTCGGCGCTGACCAAAGAGGAGATCGAGCGCGCCTTCGCCGAGCTCGACGAGCTCTCCTACCCGCTCGCCAACGCCGGCGCCGCCCGCCAGGACATCGACCTGCTCTGGGGGGCGACCCTGACCCGCGCCGTCTCCCTGGCCAGCCGCCGCTTCGGCTCCAACTTCCTCTCGGTCGGCCGCGTCCAGAGCCCGACCCTGGGCCTGATCGTCGAGCGCGAGATGGAACGGCGCGCCCACGTCGCCAAACCCTTCTGGGAAGTCTTCGCCAAGTTCCAGCACCCCGACGGCAGCTTCGAGGCCCACCACAGCGTCGACAAATTCTGGGAGAAGGCCGAGGCCGACGCGGCGCTCGCCGGGACTTCCAATCCCGGCACGGTCAAATCGGTCACGGCGCGCAAAAACACGCGCAAGCCGCCGACCCCCTACAACACCACCGCCTTCTCGACCGACGCCTCCAGCCGCCTCGGCATCACCCCCGCCAGCGCGATGCGGATCGCCGAGGACCTCTACATGGACGGCTTCATCTCCTACCCGCGCACCGACAACACGGTCTACCCGTCCTCGCTGCCGGTCCGCGAGCTGGTCTCCTCGCTGGTGCGGATCAAGGAGTTCTCCGCCGCCTCCGGCCTGCTGGAGGGCGAGCTGAAACCGACCCGCGGCAAAAAAGAGACGACCGACCACCCGCCGATCTACCCGACCCAGGCGGTACACCCCGGCGCCCTCGAGGGTCCGAAGAAACGGGTCTACGAACTCGTCGTCCGCCGCTTCCTCGCCACCTTCAGCCCGCCGATGATCACCGAGTCCACGCGCGCCGACATCGAAGCCGGCGACCAGACCTACTTCGTCCGCGGCTCGGTCGTCGTCGACCCCGGCTACGCGGCGATCTATACCTACGCCCGCTCCGCCGACGAGGAGATCCCGCGGCTGGAGGAGGGGCAGCCCCTGCAGCTCGACGGCGAGCCCTGGGTCGTCGACAAGGAGACCCAGCCGCCCGGCCGGATCTCGCAGGCGAAACTGATCGAGATGATGGAGGAGCGCGGCCTCGGCACCAAAGCCACCCGCGCCGACATCATCCAGAAGCTCTTCGACCGCGGCTACGTCTACGGCAACCCGCCGGTCCCGACCGAGACCGGGATTGCCCTCTACGAGGCGTTCAAGAACTACGTGCCGGCGATGGCGACGCCGGAGATGACCGCCCAGCTCGAGGCCGAGATGGACCGGATCGCCGCCGGCGAGATGTCGAAGGGTGCGGTCGTCGGCGAGAGCCGCGACCTCCTGCACAAAACCTGGACCGAAATCGACGGCAGCCGCGAAGACCTCGCCAAAGTGATCTGGAAAGGGATGGACGAGGACCGCATCCTCGGCCCCTGCAAGGTCTGCGAAGAAGCCGGCCGCACCAAGGAGGACGGCTCGCCGAACATGCTGCGGATCATCCGGGCGAAAAAATCCGGCAAACGGTTCGTCGGCTGCAGCGGCTGGACCGCCGACGATCCGGACTCCTGCGACCAGACCTTCCCGCTGCCCCAGCGCGGCGATGTCTTCCGGCTCGAGGAACGCTGCTCGATCTGCGACCGCACCCCGCGCCTCAAAGTCCAGCCGTTCCGCGGCCGGCCCTGGAACCTCTGCCTCAACGACGACTGCGAGTCGATGCAGGAGATGAAGAAACGCCGGGCCGAGCGCGAAGCCGCCAAAGCGGCGAAAGCGGAGATGGAAAAGAAGGCGCCGCCGAAGGGCGACGAGGACGCCGCTCCGGCGAAGAAAGCGAAAGTGAAAGCGTCCAAAGCGGACACCGCGACGCGCGGGCGCAAACGCGCCAAAGCCGGCGCCAAAAGCTGAGGCCGCCGTTGTTCATCTCCCTGGAGGGAGTCGACGGGTCGGGGAAGAGCACCCAGGCGCGGCTGCTGGTCGAGGCGCTGGGGGAGGGGACGGTGGCGATCCGCGAGCCGGGCGGGACCGATGCGGCCGAGCGGATTCGAACCCTGCTCGCCGACCCCGAGGTCGAGCTGGAGCCGCTGGCCGAGCTGATGCTGTTCCTGGCCGCCCGCGCCGATCTGACCGAGCGGGTGATCCGGCCGGCCCTGGAGGCCGGGCGCCACGTCGTCGCCGACCGCTTCTCCGACTCCAGCGTCGCCTACCAGGGCGCTGCCCGCGGGCTCGGCGTCGGCGAGGTGATCGGCCTCTGCGACACCGCCACCGACGGCCTCTGGCCCGACCTGACCCTGCTGCTGCGGCTCGCCCCGGAGGCCGGGCTCAGCCGGGCCGAGAGCGACGACCGCTTCGAGCGGGAGGGGCTGGGCCTGCAGCAGGCGGTTGCCGAGGCCTACGAGGAGATCGCCCAGATCGCCAGCGACCGCGTCGAGATCATCGATGCGACCGGCTCGGTCGAAGAGGTGCACGAGCGCGTGATGGAGGCGGTACGTGAGCGCAGCCGAGATTGACCACGCCCTGGCGGGGTCGAAGTCGGAAGCGCTGATCGCGGCGACCGAGCACCAGGCGCGCGCCCGGGTGGCGCTGAGCGCGGCGCTCGCCGGCGACCCCTCGCATGCCTACCTCTTCCGCGGGCCGCGCGGTTCGGGCAAGCGCGCCGCCGCGCGGGCATTCGCGGCGGAGGTTCTCGCCGCCGCCTCGACCGATCCCGAGGACGCGCGGCGGCGGGCGCTGCTCGACCCCTCGCCCCATCCCGACCTCGTCTGGCTCGCCCCGACCGGCACCCAGCACATGGTCGAGGAGGTGCGCGAGCGGGTGATCCGGGCCGCCGCCTACCGGCCCTTCGAAGGCGGCAAGCGCGTCTTCGTGGTCGAGGCGGCCGAGGCGATGCGGGACGAGAGCCAGAACGCGCTGCTGAAGACGCTCGAGGAGCCGCCCGAGTTCGTCCACCTGATCCTGCTCAGCTCCGACGGCGAGGGCCTCCTGGAGACCGTCGCCTCCCGCTGCCAGACGATCGAGTTCGCTCCCCTCCCGGCCGAGGTCTTGGAGCAGGAGCTTGTCGACGGGCCGAAAACGTCCCTATCCGGGACGGAATCGGCCCGTCACCCAGGGGAGGTAGCTGCGGCGACGCGCCTTGCCGCCGGCGATCTGGAGCGGGCGCGGCTGCTGCTGAGCGAGCGGGGACGGCAGCTGCGGGGAGACGTCGAGCGTTGCCTGACGGCGGCGCTGGAAGGCGAGTGCGCGGGCGCCCCCTGGAAAGGGCTGCTCGATCGCGCCAAGGCGGTTGGCGACGACGCTGAAGCCGCCGCCCGGGAAGCGCTCGAAGAGGAGGCGAAGGCCGGCATCAAACGCAGCGCGAAAGACATCGGCGACGGGGCGAAACGGGCCGGCCGCCGCCGCCGCACCGAGATCCTCGCGCTCGCCTATGAGCTCTGCGCCGCCTGGCTCCGCGACCTCGCCGCGGTCGCCGCCGGTGCCGAGGAGGTGGTCTTCAACCGCGACCGCCTCGACCAGCTCCGCTCGCAGGCCCAGGGCCTCGACCCCGCCGCCGCCCGCCGCGGCGCCGAGCTGGTCCAGGAGACCAGCCGCGGCCTCGATCTGAACGTCTCCGAGGAGCTAGCCCTAGAGGCGCTGTTTTTCCGGCTCGACTCCCTCTTCGCCTGAGGAGCCGTTGCCGTTCGCGCCCTCGGCACGTTTTTCCGCCAGCGCTTTTTCGATCGCCCGCTCCTGTGCCAGGCGAGTGATCTGGGCCGCCTGGCGGGACATGATTACGCTGAAGTTGAGCGCCAGGCCGAGCAGCAGCAGCAGCACGATCGAGAAGAGGGCGACGTTGGTGTTGCGGACGCCCATCAGGTTGGCGACTACCTCGAGCAGGCCCGGGAAGGCGGCGCCGGCGAGCATCCCGAGGCCGGCGACGAACCAGATCACGCTGTAGCGCTCCTGCAGGCGATCGCGGCGGATCAGCTCGAGGATCATCAGCATGAAGACGAGCGCCAGCACCGCGGCGACGATCCGGGTCTGCGAGGTGAGGTGGACCTGCCCGGTGTCGGCAGCGAGGAGGAGGCCCATCACTCGGTCTCCACGTGGCGCGGGCGGAACTGGCCGACGAGGAGGACGACCAGCCCCTTGAAGATGAAGAAGGCCGAGCGCAGCGGCGTCAGGAAGGAGCTGCCGCCGGCCCGCTCCAGCATCCGCACCGGCAGCTCCTCGACCCGCAGGCCCTGGCGCACCGCAAGCTGCAGCGACTCGATCTCGGCGAAGTCGGGCGAGTAGTGCTGGCTGAACAGGGCCATGACGCGGCGGTTGGCGGCGCGCATGCCGCTGGTCGTGTCGGTGAAGCGCTGTCGCGTCGCCAGGGTGAGGAAGAAGCGGAAGACGCTGGTCCCGACCCGCCGCGAGAAGGTCGGCCGGTAGTCGCCGGTCGCGGCGACCGCGCCGGCATGGTAGCGGGAGCCGATCACGAGGTCGGCGCGGTCGGCCGTCACCTCGGCCAGCAGCCGCGCCACCTCCTCGGCCGGATGCTGGCCGTCGGCGTCGAGGTGGGCGCAGACGTCGTAGCCGTTGCGCAGCGCGTAGAGGTAGCCGGTCTGCAGCGCTGCCCCCAGCCCCTGGTTGAACGGCAGGGAGGCGACCAGCGCCCCGGCCGTGCGTGCCCGCTCGGCCGTGGCGTCGGTCGAGCCGTCGTCGACAACAAGGAGGTCGGCCTCGGGGATCGCCTTGCGGACGTCGGCGATCACGCCGGCGAGGGCGGCTTCCTCGTTCCAGGCTGGGATGAAGACGAGAGTTCGCACAGGTTCGATTCTCCCATGTGGGCGGAAAACGGCTGGATTCGCCGCCCCGGCGAGAGGATTGTGTTAGTAAATCTTCATGCGCCGCGACCCGGACAATCCCACCGCTGCGCCCCCCGGCGCGCTGCGGGTCGGCATGCGCCTCTGGCTGACCGGCGCCTTCGCTGCCGTCAGCCTGATCACCGCCGCCGCGGTCTACCTCTTCGGCGACAAGCCGCAGGCGCTGATCGCTGCCGTCGCCCTCGGCGTCCTCGCTGGCCTGATGATCGCGATCGCGATCTCCCACCGCGTCGTCGGCCTCGCCCGCGCCGCCGGCGAGATGGCGGGCGGCTCCTTCGACGCGCCGCTGAAAACCGCCGGGCCCGACGAGATCGGCGACCTCGCCCGGGCGCTCGACTCGATGCGCGCCTCGCTGAAGGAGAGCTTCGGCGTCCTCACCGCCGACCGCAACAAGCTCGCGGCGATCTTCGACGGCCTCACCGACGTGGTGATGGTGGTCGACTACGAAGGCCCGGTCCGCTTCTCCAACAGCGCCGCCAGCCGCCTGCTCGACTCCTCCGGGCAGCCGCCCGAGCCGGTCCTGCCGCAGCTCCAGCGCGCCTCCGAAGTCGGCTTCTCCGCCCACCCGGCGCTGCGGATCGGCGATCGCGCCTACGCGATGACCGCCCGCTCGCTGCCCGACGAGCGTGCTGTACTCGCGGTCCTCCGCGACCGCACCGACGAGCTGCGCGAAGAGCTCGCCGAAGCCGACTTCGTCTCCAACGCCGCCCACGAGCTGCGGAATCCCCTGGCCGGGATCACCAGCGCGATCGAGGTCCTGCAGAGCGGCGCCAAGGACGACCCCCGCGACCGCGACCACTTCCTCAAACGGTTGGGCGAAGACGCCGAGCGGATGAACCGGCTGACCCAGTCGCTGCTGACCCTGGCGCGGGTCGAGTCGCGCGGGGCGGCGGAGCGGGAAACCGTCGACGTGCCGCTGGCGGTCCGCGACGTCGTCGACGCCTGCGACGCGCCCAAACACGTCGACCTCGTCGTCGACGTCGAGTCGAATCTGGCTGCGACGGGCGACCCGACGCTGCTGCGGCAGGTGATGATCGGGTTGCTGACCAACGCGTTCAAGAACACTCCACCGCCCGGCACCGTTACCGTTCGCGGCCGCCATGACAGCGAGGGAGAAGTGATCTTGGAGGTCATCGATACCGGCACCGGCATCCCCGCCGTGGAGCTCGAACGCATCTTCGAGCGCTTCTACCGCCGCAGCGAGACCCGCACGCAGGAGGGCTTCGGCCTCGGCCTGGCGATCGCCCAGCGGATGGTCGACGTGATGGGCGGCCGGATCGGGGTCGAGTCGGTGCAGGGGGAGGGGAGCACCTTCTGGGTCCGCCTCCCGATCGCGGAACCGAGCCCGACCCCGGTCGCATGAGCAGCGGCCGGATCCTCATCGCCGACGACGAGCCCTCGGTCCGCGACTCGGTCGGCTACGCGCTCACCCAGGAGGGCTTCGACGTCACCCCGGCCGCCGACGGCAACGAGGCGGCGTCGCTGCTCGGCAACGGCGTCCCCTTCGACCTGCTGATCCTCGACATCATGATGCCGGGGCCGAGCGGCCTCGACATCTGCCGCGATGTGCGCTCCCGCAGCGCCGTCCCGATCATCGTCCTCACCGCGAAAGACGCCGAGGTCGACAAGGTGGTCGGGCTCGAGGTCGGCGCCGACGATTACGTCACCAAGCCGTTCTCGGTCCGCGAGCTGCTCGGCCGGGTGCGCGCCCAGCTGCGTCGCCGCGAACTCGACCGCTCGCCCCTGGCCCAGGCGGTGAAGATCGAGTCCGGCCCGGTCTCGATCGACCTCGTCCGCCACGTCGCCACCGTCCGCGGCGTTCCCGTCAACCTCACCCGCTCGGAGTTCCAGCTCCTGCGGCTCCTCGTCGCCCGGCCCGGCGAGGTCTTCTCCCGCTCGCAGATCATGGAGGAGCTCTGGCAGACCGAGTTCGACGGCGACGAGCGCGCCTGCGACGTCCACATCTCCAACCTGCGGCAGAAGGTCGAGCGCGATCCCCAGAAGCCGGAGCTGGTGGTGACGGTGCGGGGCGTCGGCTACAAGTTCAACGGCGACGCCTCCTAGGAGCGGGCGGCCGAGCGCCGCGGCTCACTACGGTGTAGGGAAGCAACCCTGGATTGGAGGCCCTATGCCACTGGTACCGATGGTCGTCGAGCAGACTGCTCGCGGCGAGCGCTCCTTCGACATCTACAGCCGCCTGCTCGCGCAGCGGATCATCTTCCTGGGTGAACCCGTCACCGAGGACCTCGCCAACCTGATCATCGCCCAGTTGCTGCACCTCGAGGCCGAGGATCCCGAGAAGGACGTCAGCCTCTACATCAACTCCCCCGGCGGCTCCGCCTACGCCGGCCTGGCGATCTACGACACGATGCAGTTCGTCAAGCCTGACGTGCAGACGATCTGTTACGGCATCGCGATGTCGGCGGGATCGCTGATCCTCACCGGCGGGGCGGCAGGCAAGCGGATGGCGCTGCCCAACAGCCGCATCCTCATCCACCAGCCGAGCGGCGGCTTCGAAGGCCAGTCGACCGATATCGAGATCCACGCCAAAGAGATCCTCGAGCTGCGCGAGCGGCTCGACGGGATCTACGTCAAGCACACCGGCCAGTCCGAGGAGCAGATCCACCGGGACATGGAACGCGACAAATTCTTCCAGCCCGACCAGGCGGTCGAGTACGGCCTGATCGACCGGGTGATCGAGTCGCACGAGTTCCAGGCCGGCGAGCCGGCGGCCGTCGCCTAGGTCCACCTGCACCTCGCCGAGCTTTTGGGGCCTCTGACCCCCAAGAGTTCGGAGCGGTTCAGTCGCCGAGGCGGCGCCAGGCCCAGAAGCCGGCCGCCGCGGCGGCGGCGCCGGAGAGGACACCGGTGACAGCGGGCAGGCGCATCTGCGGATCGCGGGCGGCGAAGGCGAAGGCGGACGCGTCGGCGAGATCGCAGAGGTTGGAGACCAGGATCACCGTCCGCAGGCGGTCGGGATCGGAGAGCGCCCCGAGCGTCAGCGCCCCGATCGCGATGTCCCTGCCGCCGCCGAGTTTCGCCAGCGCCACCCCGGTCGGCCCCGGCTCGGGAAAGCGCATCGCCCGCAGCATCGGCCGGGTCGCCAGGAAGATCGCCGTCCCCAGAGCCACCCGGCTCCCCCCGATCTGCAGCGCCACCCGCCGCGCTTTCGAGTCCATGCGTCGCTGGCGGCGGAACATAGGCTCCTCCTACCCGCCTAGCCCGAACTGCATCAACTTGACTATCCAGTAGGTGGTCAAGTTGATGCAGTTCGGCGGGGGAGGCGGTTCGCGATGATGGGGGAGTGGCAGAGGGGGACACGATCCTGCGGCTGGCGCGGCGGTTCGAGCAGACGATCGTCGGCGAGACCGTGGCGGCGAGCGCACCCAACCCGCGCGGGAAGGCGGCGGGGATCGAACGGCTGGACGGGCGGCGGCTGGAGGGGGTGGAAGCGCGCGGCAAGCACTTCCTGCTCTTCTTCGGCGAGCTCTCCCTGCACAGCCATCTGGGGATGAGCGGCGGCTGGCACGTCTACCGCCACGGCGCCCGCTGGCGGCGCCCCCGCGCCTCCGCCTGGGCGGTCCTCTCGGGCGCCGAATGGGACGCGGTCCAGTTCGGCGGCACCACGCTGCAGGTGACGACGACGGCGCGGCTGCGCCGGAACCCGCAGATCACCGGCCTCGGCCCCGACATTCTCGCCGCGGAGTTCGACGAGGACGCGGTCGTCGCCGCGATGCGCGCCGATCCCACCCGCGGGCTCGGGGACGCGCTGCTCGACCAGCACCTCGTCGCCGGCATCGGCAACATCTTCAAGAGCGAGGCCTGCTTCGCCGCCCGTGTCGACCCCTGGCGGTCGGTCGGCGACCTCTCCGAAGAGGAGCTGCGGGCTGTCCTTGCCGCCGCCCGAGGCCTGATGCTGGAGGCCGTGAAGAGCGGCCGCTACCCGTTCGAGGTCTACCGCCGCCGGCAGGGCGCCTGCCCCCGCTGCCGCGGGCGGATCTCCTCGCGCGGCCAGGGCGACGCCAACCGGACCACCTACTGGTGCCCGCGTTGCCAGGCCTGAGACGCCGCTGGCGGCGCGCCCCCAGCGCTCCGCGAACGCCCGCTGCGAAACGGTCCACGCGCCCCCGCCCGCGCTCCTATTACGCGGTCGCCGGCGTCGCCCTCGACGAGGAGATGGAGCGCCTGCGCGCGCTGCCGGTCTTCGCCGGCGGGCCGCTCGCGCGCTCGGCGCCGCAGCTCAAGGTCCGCCGCGCCCGGCGGCGTCCTAACCGCCTCGGCTTCGCCGTCCCCGGCGAGTTCCGCCTCTCGGTCACCGCCTATCCCGGCATCCGCCGCGGCGACGTGCTCGAGACCCTCCTCCACGAGCTGGTCCACCTCCACGTCGGCCGCGCCGCCGAAGCCCACGCCTGGCACGGCCCCACCTTCAAGCGCACCCTCGCCCAGGCGATGCGCGAGGCCTACGCCATCACCATCCGCCCGCCCCGCTCGACCCTCCACGGCCCCTACGCCGAGGCGATAGAGCGCGAGACCGCGAAAACCCGTCTCCAGGACGGGTTTTCGCGGTCCCGGTGAATCAAGCCTGGGTCTCCTCTTCGTCTTTCCAGTGCCGGCGCTCGCGCAGGTGATGGACGACGAGGACGACGAGGACGATCAGCGCTGGGGCGAAGACCGGCAGCGCGACGATCGCGTTGTGGTGGGCGAGCGGCAGGATCACCTGCCGCCGCCATGCTGGAAGCCGAGGCCGCGCACCCGCAGCCGCCGCCGGCGCGGCGCCGGCCGCATCCCGACCGCGAGCCGGTGCAGCGCCCAGGCCAGGAGGGCGAGCAGCGAGAGGGTGATGGCCGCCACCGTCGAGTAGGCGAGGGCGACCAGCGCCGGGCTGCCGCCCTTCTGCTCGCGCTGCAGCAGCTCGTGCTCGCTGCCGAAGCTGCGGGTGAAGTGGGCGGGGGCGGGGACTTCGCCGACCGGGATCGCCGAATCGCGCGGCAGGTAGATCGGCAGCGCGGTCAGCGAGTTGCCGTCGTGGAGGCGGATCATCGCCTTCCAGTTGCCGTGGACCGGGATCGGCTCGGTGGTCCGGTAGACGCCGTCGCCCACCCGCTTCAGCGGATCGACCACGAGGCCGCCGCCTTGCCAGGCGGTGACGTCGAACCACTCGGCGTCGGCGGCGGCGTCGGGCGGGCTCATCCGCACGGTCGCTTCGACCTCGCGCCCGGCCGAGCCGCCGACGTCGTGCAGCGCGACCTGGGCTCTGACCCCCTGCGCGGGGGTGGTGTAGAGGCCGTAGCCGACCAGGGCCGCGATCACGGCGGCGCTGCAGACGGCAGCGCGGCGCAGCAGCGGCGAGCGCTCGGGCGTAGGCTCGGGGGAGAGATGGGTGCCGATCCAGGCGCCGAGGGTCGAGCCGGCAACAGCCGCGGCGAAGCCGAGCAGCGCCGCTTCCGGGAAGGCGGCGTCCGGCCAGGGCAGTGGCATCCAGAGGTGGGACCAGGCCCACTCGGCGGCGAGGCCGACGGTGCCGATCCCGACGCCGCTGGCGAGGCCGAAGGCCAGGGGGCGCTTGGTGCTGACGAAGAGGGCGACAGCCTCGACGATCAGCGCCTCGCCCAGGTAGAGCGGGAAGTGGGGCGTGGTCTGGCCGAGGACCGGCCCGACCAGGAGCGCCAGGCCGCCGCGCAGGAGGACGAAGAAGACCGCCGCGCCGAGCGCCGCGCCCCGTCCCGCGTAGACGCGCGCCAGCACCAGGCCGACGCCGGCAGCGACCATCAGCAGCATCGGCTGGAAGATCAGCTGGAACTGCGGCACGCCGAAGTCGAACTCGGCCTGGAAGGTCGAGAGGCCGAGCATCAGCCCGCCGGTAAGGGCGATCGCCCGGGCGAGCCGGGTGTGGACGAGCTCCTGGATCGGGACCTCGCCCGAGGCGTTGGCCCGCATCCCCTCGACCGAAAGGACGGCGATCCCGACCAGGGTCATCGCGGCGCCGCCGATCAGCATCAGGTGGGTCGGGCCCCAGAGGGTCACGTCCTGGCCGAAGAGCCGGTGCCAGATGTCGTCGAGCGGGAAGCCGATCAGCGAGAAGGCGCCGCAGGCGCAGATGAGGACGCCGCCGAGCGGCGCGTACCAGTCGCGGCCGATCCGGATCGCGACCCCGCTGGGCTTCTCCTTCGGCAGCACCATCGCGAAGAAGCCGGCGCTGAAGATGCCGAAGAGGCCGGCGAGGATGAAGTAGTGGGCGGGGTTGGCGAGCGGGCCGGCGTCGCGGCCGTTGTCGATGTGGATCGAGATGTCCCAGTACATCCCGAACAGGGCGATGAGCAGCGAGGCGGTGGCGACGGCGGAGGGGAAGGCGACCCAGCCGGGAAAGCCGGAGGCCCTTTCGCCGTGGTCGGCGAGCCGCTGGAGGATCTGGGTGCGGCCGCTGCGGTGGCCGAGGCCGAGGAAGAGCAGGGCGCAGGTGACGACGGTCGCGGCCACCGTGGCGATCACGATCTGAGCGATCTCGGCGCCACCGGCGGGGGGAGGCGGGGCCGCGGCGAGGATCGCTGCGAAGTCGAAGTCCATAGGAAGCTCCTCGGGGGAGTGGATTGCCAGAAGCTTGTTCCCTAATAAACGTTACCTCAAACGAGGTTACATTCAAGAGGCTAAACTTCCGGACGTGGCGAAACGGGAGAAAGCTGCCGCAAATCCGCCGGATTCAGAGGCGAACCTCACCGTCGAGCAGCTCGCCTACGAGACGGGGATGTCGGTGCGGAACATCCGCAACCACCAGTCGCGGGGCCTGCTGCCGCCGCCCGAGGTGCGCGCCCGGATCGGCTACTACGGCCCCGAGCACGTCGCCCGCCTGCGCCTGATCCAGGAGATGCAGGCCGAGGGCTTCAAGCTGAGCGCGATCTCGCGCCTGATCGGCGAGCACGGGGCGGACGCCGACCGCTTCGTCGGCCTGCGCCAGGCGGTCACCGCCCCCTTCGCGACCGAGGCACCGGAGGTCTACAGCCGAGAGGAGTTGACCGAGAAGTTCGGCACCGACGAAGACCGCCTGATCGAGAAAGCGAAGAAACTCGGGCTCCTCGTCGAGATCGGGGAGGAACGGTATGAAGCACCCAGCCCCGCCCTGATCCGCGCCGCCGAGGAAGTGACGGCGATGGGCATCGAGCTCCCCGCCGCCCTCGCCGCGATCGAGAAACTGAGCCGCAACGCCCAGACCTCCGCCCGCACCTTCGTCGACCTCTTCGTCGAGAAAGTCTGGAAGCCCTTCGACGACGCCGGTCGCCCCGAGGAGGGCTGGGAGGAGATCATCGCCGCGATCGGCCGCCTCCGCCCGCTCGCCTTCGACGCCCTCAACGCGACCTTCCGCCTCTCCCTCACCACCGAAATCGAGAAAGCCTTCGGCGAAGTCCTCGAACGTCGCCAGAAGAAGAAGTAGGGCCCCGAGCAGCGCTGGAAGCCGACGCCCGGACTTGAACCGGGGACCCCTTCATTACGAATGAAGTGCTCTACCAACTGAGCTACGCCGGCCTGCCCGGGGCATTCTAAAAGGCTTCGGCTCCCGGTTCCGTCGCGGCCGAAGGCGATGATCCGCGGGTGGCGAGAGAGCGGGCGAAACGGCGCGAGGGCAACGAGATCGAGTTCAGCCGCATCGTCGCCTTCAGCGACGGGGTCTTCGCGATTGCGATCACGCTGCTGGTGCTCTCGCTCGACATCCCCGAGCAGCTTCACGGAGAAAGCCTCGGCTCGGCGCTCTGGGACCAGCGGCAGGACCTGCTCGCCTACGCGATCAGCTTCGCCGTGATCGGGCGCTTCTGGGTCATCCACCACCGCTTCTTCGGCGACGTCACCGGCTTCGACGGGCGGCTGCTGGCGCTCAACATCCTCTACCTCGCCTGGATCGTCCTCATCCCCTTCAGCAGCGAGGTGCTCGGGGACCACGGTGGCGACACCAGTGCGATCGTCCTCTACGCGGTCAACCTGGCGGCGGTGGCCCTGCTCGGCTGGGTGATGGCCTTCGACGCCCACCGGGCCGGGCTGACGACGATGGCGGCGAGCGAAGAGCGCGAGTTCCGGCTGCGAGCCTTCTTCGTCGCCCTGGTCTTCCTCGCCTCGATCCCACTCGCCTTCCTCTCGCCGGCGCTGGCGCCGCTCGTCTGGCTGGTCCTCTTCCTCGACCCCACCAGGGGGCTTGTGCGGCGGATCACTTCCGGGGCGGAACCGTGAAGGAGATCGAGCGGCCGGGCATCGCGCAGTCGACCGCCCAGCCGCGGTCGACGACCACCGCCTGGCAGCGGTAGGGGCCGACCGAGCAGCCCCAGCGGGAGGCCCCGTGCGGATGTCCGCAGTTGGGGCTCGCCATCCAGGAAGCGCGCATCTTCGCCATCGAGGCGCCACCCGACATGTGGGGCATCTCATTGCCCATGTGCGGTCCCGTCATCGTCGAGTCGCTCGACCCTCCGCAGCCGAACAGGAGCGCGGCGGCGAGGCAGAGCGCGGCAAGGATGGCGAGGACCCGCATGCATCGACAACCTACCCGGCCGCCGGCTCCCCCTCCCCGGCCTCCGGCGCCTCGGGCTCCAGGTGCTCCATCTCGCCGCAGACGGGGCAGCTCGGCTCCGGCACCACCGCCTCGCGTTTGACCTCCATCGTCCGCAGGTCGTAGAGGTGGGCGACCCCGTGGGTCGACGGTTTCGCCAGGCCGGTCAGCAGGTGCATCACCTCGAGCGCGATCTGGCCGCCGATCAGGCCGCAGGCCGGGCCGAGGGTCGCCGCCGGGCTCGGTTTCGCCCGCCGCTGCTCGACCGCGATGTCGAAGAGCGGATAGTCGCGCCGGTAGGAGATCTCCTGGCAGATGTAGCAGCCGGTCTCGCCGGGGACGTAGAGCGGCCCGACCCGGGCGACCGGCGGGAAGTGGCTCATCGTGATGTACGGGATCCCGGCCTCGAAGCAGGCTGAGTTGCACCAGCGCTCGATCTCGTGGGCGGGCCAGTCGGCCGCGTCGATGACGACGTCGGAGCCGGCGATGAACTCGGCGATGTCGTCCTGGCTCTCGAGCCGTCGCGCGTCGGTCGTAATCGTCGTGTCCGAGTTGAAGGCGCGCAGCCGTGCCGCCGCGCACTCGACCTTCAGCAGCCCTATATCCGCCTCGGTGTAGAGGATCTGGCGGTTGAGGTTGCTGATCTCGACCCGGTCGCCGTCGATCAGCCACATCTCGCCGACGCCGGTGCAGGCCAGCGCCCACGCCGACCAGCCGCCGAGCCCGCCGACGCCGAGCACGGCGATCTTCGCCTCGCGCAGCCGCTCCTGGCACAGCGAGGCGGTCAGGTCGCCGGTGCCGATGTCGCTGAAGTAGCGGAGCTGACGGTCGAGCCGCTCCAGCTCGCCAGGGGCCAGCCGCTCGTAGTCCTCGGCGTCCTCGACCACCTCCAGCTCCCGCAGCTGCGCCAGCACTTCGTCGACCGTCTCCGCGCCGAACTCGTCGTGTAGCTGCTCGAGGCTGTGCTCCCCGTCGAGCGCCTCCAGCAGCCGGCGTTCGCCTTCGTCGGGCTTCTCGATCCGGATGTCGTTGCTCGCACTCGGCCGCAGCAGGTAGATGTCGCCGTCGGGCGTCTCTATCTGCTCCGTGGTCCGCTTGATCCTGGGCCTGCGCAAATTCCCTCCCTTGGGTTTCTTGGCGCAGGTGAGACCGCAATAGAGGCCGACAGGGTTCCGTTTGGATACTGGTGTCCGGCTCTGGTACGTCCTATTTCGCCAGCCGGCCCGCCCGCTCGAAGATCTCGTCGGTCATCGGTACGGTCAGGGTGCCGGTGAAGGTGTTCTGCTGGCTCGGGTGGTAGCAGCCGAGTAATCGCCGGCGGCCGATCTCGGCTTCGGCGCCGTGCCCGAACTTCGGCCGCGGCCGCGGCACCTCCTCGCCGATTGCCCTCGCCGCCCGGAGGAAGCCGTCCCAGCCGAAGGCGCCGAGCGCGACCACCACCCGCACCCGCTCGAGCAGCCGCAGCTCCCGCTCCAGGTAGGGAAGGCAGGTGTCGCGCTCCTGCGGCGTCGGCTTGTTCGCCGGCGGCGCGCAGCGCACGGTCGCCGTGATGTAGGCGCCGTGCAGCTCCAGCCCGTCCCCGCGCCGCCGGGACCCCGGTTGGTTGGCGAAGCCGGTGCGGTGCAGGGAGGCGTAGAGCCAGTCGCCGGAGCGGTCGCCGGTGAACATGCGGCCGGTGCGGTTGGCGCCGTGCGCGGCGGGGGCGAGGCCGACGATCGCGACCTGCGCCTCCGGATCGCCGAAGCCCGAGACCGGGCGCGCCCAGTACTCCTCGCCGCGATAACGGCGCGGCGGGTTCGCCGCCTGCGCCTCGCGCCACTCGACCAAGCGCGGGCAGAGGCGGCAGCCGTGGACCTCCTCGGCGAGCGCGGCGAGGGCGCGGCGGCGGTCTTTGCTCATAGGCTTGCGGGCATCGTCATGGCACCGAACCGAATCATGCGCGGCCGCGCCGTGCGCCGCGCTCTCCTGCTCGGGGTCGCCGTCGCGCTCCTCGGCGCGACCGTGACCGCGTGCGGAGGCAGCGGCGGGTCCTCCGGCAGCGGGGATCAGGAACGCGACGCCCGCGTCCTCAACGAGATCCTCGGGCGCCAGCTCGCCGCCGTCGCGGCCTACGGTCAAGCGCTGCCGCAGCTCCGCGGCGCCGAGCTGGCGCTGGCCCGGCAGTTCCGCACCCAGGAACAGGAACATGTGGACGCCGTGACGAAGACCCTGCGTGGGATCGGCGGCGAAGCCGATCCGCCGGCCGAAACGATCGAAGCGGACAACTTGAACACGCGCGCGGACAGCCTCGAATTCCTCTACGAGATGGAAAGCGCGACCCTCGACGCCGAGCTCAGCGCGGTCGGCAAGCTCAGCCTCGACTGGCCGCGCCCGCTGATCGCCTCGATGGCGACCAACCAGGCCCAGCACCTGGTCCTGCTGCGGCAGGCGCTGGGGGCGGGGTCCGACGAAGTGATCCCGTCGGCGTTCGAGACCGGCGAACTACCCCTTCCCGAAAGGACGGACGAAAGCAGATGACCGGACCCCTCTACGCGATCGGGCGCTTCTGCTCGCGCCACCACTGGCCGGTCATCGGGGCCTGGGTCGTCCTCGCGATCGCCTTGATCGCGATCAGCAGCGCCGCCGGCAGCAAGACGAGCGAAAACCTCACCCTTCCCGGCACCGGCTCGACGATCTCGACCGAACTGCTGGAAGAAAACCTGCCGCAGCAGGCCTACGGCTCCAACCCGCTGGTCTTCGAAGCCCCCGCCGGCAAGAAGCTGGGCGAACCGAAGTACGCCGCGGCGATCGAAGAAACGGTCGCGCGGCTGCAGAAGCTGCCGGAGGTCAACTCGGCGGAAAGCCCGCTGCAGCAGGGCTCGAAGACGATCTCGAAGGACCAGCGCTTCGCCTACATCCCGGTCGTCCTCGCCGACGGCCCGGGGGAAATCGACGAAGAACAGGCCGAAGAGATCCTCGACACCGCGGCACCGGCCGAAAAGGTCGGGGTCGCCGCCTCGGTCGGCGGCTACGTCGGCCAGCAACTCTCGAAACCGGAGACCGAGTTCGCCGAGGTCGTCGGCCTGGTCGCGGCGGTGATCATCCTCCTCTTCGCCTTCGGCACCGCGACGGCGATGATGCTGCCGATCGTCTCGGCGATCATCGGCCTCGGCTGCGCGCTGTCGATCATCAAACTGCTCGAGCACACGCTGCAGGTGCCGGGGGTCGCCGCGACCCTGGCGACGATGATCGGGCTCGGCGTCGGCATCGACTACGCGCTCTTCATCGTCACCCGCCACAAAATCCAGTTGCGCGAAGGGATGGAGCTGCGGGAGTCGATCGCCCGCGCCACCGCGACCGCCGGCGGCGCCGTCGTCTTTGCCGGCTTCACGGTGATGATCGCCCTCTGCTCGCTCGCCTTCGCCGGCATCCCCCTGGTCTCGACCCTCGGCTTTACCGCGGCGGTTGCCGTCGTCGTCGCCGTCTGCGCCGCGGCGACGCTGCTGCCGGCGATGCTGGGCGCGCTCGGCCCGCGGATCGACAGCCTCCGCGTCCACTTCGGCAAGACCCATCCGGATGACAAGAAGCCGCACGGCTGGCTGCGCTGGGCAGACGCCGTCGCCGACCGGCCCTGGCGCTCGGTGGTCGCCTCGCTGCTGGTGCTCGGGATCCTGGCGCTGCCGATCTTCCAGCTCGAACTGGGCCAGAACGACATCAGCGCCCTGCCCAAGGACTCGACCTCGCGGGAAGCGTTCGAAGGGCTGCGGGAGGGCTTCGGTCCGGGCGTCTACGGTCCGCTCCTGATCTCCTCCGAATTCAGCTCCGCCCAAGAAGCCAAACAGGTGCTGCCGAAACTGCAGAAAGCGACCGGGGAAGCGGGAGACGTCGCCGCCGTCACCGAACCGGACTGCGACAAGGCGGGGACCGTCTGCGTCTACACCCTGATCTCGAAATCGGAGCCGTGGAAGAACGAGACCGTCGACCTGGTCGAAAACCTCCGCAACGAAGTGATCCCGGGCGCGCTCGAAGGGACGAAGGCGCAGTCCTACGTCGGCGGCCAGACCGCCGGCTACATCGACCTGGCGACGAAGATCGCCGACAAGCTGCCGCTGATGATCGCGATCGTCGTCGCCCTCAGCTTCGTCGTCCTGCTGATCGCCTTCCGCTCGCTGCTGGTGCCGATCAAGGCGGCGGCGATGAACCTGATCTCGGTCGCCGCCGCCTACGGCGTCGTCACCGCGGTCTTCCAGCTCGGCTGGGGGGTCGAGCTGATCGGCCTCGATCACGCGATCCCGATCGTCAGCTTCGTGCCGCTGCTGATGTTCGCGATTCTCTTCGGGCTCTCGATGGACTACGAGGTGTTCCTGCTGACCCAGATGAAGGAACACTTCAAAGAGAGCGGCGACGCCCGCGCCGCGGTGGTCCAGGGCGTCGCCAACACCGGCCGCGTGATCACCTCGGCGGCGGCGATCATGGTCTGCGTCTTCACCAGCTTCGTCCTCGTCTCCGACCCGGTGGTGAAGGAGTTCGGGATCGGCCTGGCGGTGGCGATCGCGATCGACTCGACCCTGGTCCGCTGCCTGCTGGTGCCGGCGGTGATGGTGCTGCTCGGGGAGAAAGCCTGGTGGCTGCCGCGGTGGATGGAGAAGGTGGTGCCGAAGTTCAGCATCGAGGGCGAGGAGTACTTCGCCAAGCGCGACGCCGAAGCCGCCGCCGCTGCTCATCCGGCGCCCGTCGGGGGTAAGTGAGCGGGAGATGTTCCCGCTCAACCTGCCCAATGCGCTGACCCTCCTCCGCATCCTCGCGGTGCCGGTGGTGGTCGCCGCCCTGCTCGGCGAGACGCCCAACGGCGACGCTCTCGCCGCCGGCGTCTTCGCATTGGCCGCCCTCACCGACGGCCTCGACGGTTATTTCGCCCGCTCCCGCGACTCCGTCACCACCTTCGGCAAGCTGATGGACCCGCTCGCCGACAAGCTGCTGATCACCGCGGCCCTGCTCTCGCTCGTCTCCCTGCACCGCCTCGCGCCCTGGATCGCGATGGTGATCATCGCCCGCGAGATCGCCGTCACCGGCCTGCGCGCGATCGCCGCCGAGCGCGGCATCGTCATCGCCGCCTCCTGGCTCGGCAAGCTGAAGACCGTCCTCCAGATCGCCGCCGTGATCGCCCTGATCGCCGCCGACCCCTCGCCCGTCTGGGTCGACGTCCTCGTCTACGTCGCCCTCGCGGTGACCGTCCTCAGCGGCGCCGACTACTTCTTCGGCCTCCGCCGCCGGATCGAGGCGCTGGAGCGCGAACGGGCAGCGGCGAAGGCGAAGCCGACCTAAGCGGTCGGCGCCTCGAGCCACTCGCGCATCGTCAGGTGATGCGCGGGGTGCTCGTTGCTTTGCAGCTCGGCGCGAAGCTGGCCCAGGGTGCCGTAGCGCTCGGCGACGACGTTGTGACGGTGGATCGTCTCGAGGTTCTCCTGGCGCGCCATCACGAAGGTCTCCGGCGGCAGGTCGGTGTAGCCCTCGACCACCTGGCGCAGCATCTCGCGGACGCAGTCCTCGACGAAGCGGGGCTGTTCGTGGGCCTTGACGACCACCGAGCGCTCGTCGGTGCGCTTCATCAGCTCGTAGATCTCCGAGCTCATCGAGCTCTCGACGATCCGCAGCAGCTCCGGCGCCTCGATCCAGGCCGGGCCGCCCTCCGGGCAGCCGACCCAGAGGGTGCCGATGCCGCGCTGGTTGTGGGTGGCGACCGGGACCAGCTCGAGGATCCGCTCGATCTCCTCGTCGCCGAAGCCGTCGGCGGCGAGGCGGTCGCGGGCGAGGGCGGCGACGGCTTCCTGGGCGCAGGGGCAGGCGGTCATCCCCTGCGCCTCGACCCCGGTCAGGGTGCGGGTGCCGCGCTCGGAGGCGACGGCGGTGCCGTAGAGGACGTAGATCTCCTGGGTGCTCTTGCCGGTTTCCGGGGTCTTCACCGTCTCGGGATAGCGAGCCGTGATCGAGACCTCGGCCCGCTCGCCGGCCTGGCGCTCGCGCACCCGCTGGGCGATGTGGGCGGCGAGGACCTCGGCCTTGAACGCCTCGCCGAGAACCACCTCGTCGATCGCCTCGCCGACGATCTCCTCGAAGCGGGACATGTGGACGCCGGCCTGCTTCGGGTTGAGGTCGACGAAGCACTCGAACTCGGCGTAGAAGAGGTTCTCGACCCCGTCGGTCTTGACCCGGATCACCTTCTCGACGCCGGTGACCCCGACGCGGGAGAGGCCGACCTGCGTCGCCGGCAGCGCGGCCTGGACGTCGGGGGTGGTGGGGGTGGCGATCGGCTGGCTTGCCATCGGCTTATGAATAGTAAGCGACTCGGGTTCTCGGGCGGCGGGGGGTCGTTACAAAAGTTTTCTGCCTTATCTCCCTATAATCCGGCGCGGTCGGAGCGTCGGGGCCGACCGGCCCTCGAAGGGAGAAGGGAACGCAGCGAGGGAAAGTGTCTATCGAACCGTTGGAGAGTACGGCTGAGGTCGTAGAGCGCGAGGAGGAAGCGAGCCCGATCGCCGAGATCGAGGAGCTTCAGGGACTCATCGCCAGAGGTCGCGAGCGCGGCTACCTGACCTTCGAGGAGATCTCCTCCACACTGGAGGAGGTCGAGATCACCAAGGAGCAGGTGACGCAGCTCCACGCGCACCTGGTCGAGCACGGGATCGACGTCGTCGCCGAGGACGGCGTCAGCGCTTACAAAGCCCAGCGCAGCGGCGACAGCGGCGGCGCGGCGAAGAAAGAAGAGCTCGACCTCACGGTCGAGCCGAGCCTCGATTCGCTGCGGCTCTACCTGCGGGCGATCGGCCAGGTCGACCTGCTGACCGCGCAGCAGGAGGTCGAACTGGCGAAACGGATCGAGCGCGGCGACATGCTGGCGAAGCGGCAGATGGTCGAGGCCAACCTGCGGCTCGTCGTCTCGATCGCGAAAGGCTATCTGGGCCGCGGCCTCTCCTTCCTCGATCTGATTCAGGAGGGCTCGCTGGGGCTGATCCGGGCGGTCGAGAAGTTCGACTACCGCCGCGGCTACAAGTTCTCCACCTACGCGACCTGGTGGATCCGCCAGGCGGTGACGCGGGCGATCGCCGACAAGGCGCGGACGATCCGGATCCCCGTCCACATGGTCGAGAAGCTGAACCGGGTCGCCCACGTCGAACGCCAGCTCGTGCAGAAACTGGGGCGGGAGCCGGAGCCGGCGGAGATCGCCGAGGAGCTCCGCTGGCCGGTCTCCGACGTGCGGGACATCCTCCGGGTCGCCCAGCTGCCGGTCTCGCTGGAGAAACCGGTCGGCGACGAGGACGAATCCGAGCTCGGCGACTTCGTCGCTGACGACGCGGTGCTGGAGCCCTTCGAGGAAGCCAGCGAGCACCTGCAGAAAGAGGGGGTGCGCCGGGCGCTCGACGCGCTGCCGGACCGCGAGCGCCAGGTGATCGAACTTCGCTACGGCCTCTCCGGCACCGAGCCGCTGACGCTGGAGGAAGTCGGCAAAGCCTTCGGCGTCACCCGCGAGCGGATCCGCCAGATCGAGAACAACACGCTGAAGAAGCTGAAGCGTCTACCCGAGGCACAAATGCTTCGGGAAGCTTCCTGACGGCCGGAAACGCCGTCAGGAAGGTTCCAGAACAAAGACTTGGGGCTGGCGGTCGAGCTTCGACTCGTAGTAGTCCCAGCCGGAGTACTGCTGCATGTGGCGGCGCCAGAGGTCGTCGCGCTCATCGCCCTCGGCGAGGCGGGCCCGCACCTTGGTGCGCTTGCCGCCGACCTCCACCTCGGCTTCGGGATCGGCGCGCAGGTTGAGCGACCAGGCCGGCGTCTTCGCGTTGCCGGCGTTGGTGTTGATGACGACGAAGCGCTCGTCATCGGCGAGGTAGAGGACCGGCGCGGTCCGCGGCTGACCGGATTTGCGGCCGGTGGTGGTGAGGAGCAGGACCGGGCCGTTGCCGACCTTGCCGCCGAGCCGGCCGCGGGTGGCGCGGTAGAGCGGGACGTTCAGCTTGCCGACCAGCCGCAGGCCGGTGGCCCCCAGAGAATGGGACATCCGCGAGTAGAAGCGGTCGCTCGGCACGGCATGAGTATTCCACCGGGTGGAGGTACAGTGGGCGCATGGCAGAGCCGCACCCGTTCCGCCGCGCCGCCGAGGCGAAGGACCTGGAGTTGCTGACGGAGACGCTGCGCGAGGACGTCGTCCTCCACAGCCCGATCCTCTTCCGCGGCTTCGAAGGCCGCGACACCGTCGCCATCGTTCTTACCCACGTGGCCGCCACGCTCGAGGACCTCACCTACGTCGACGAGCTCAACGACGGTAAGACCGTCTGCCTCCGCTTCAAGGCCAACGTCGCCGGCACCGACCGCGAGCTGGAGGGCATCGACTTCCTCGAGCTCGACGAGGACGGCCGCGTTGCCGAGCTGACCGTCTTCATGCGCCCCTTCTCCGCCCTCACCGCCTTCAACGAGCAGATGTCGGCACGACTGGGCGCGTCGGAAGGTTAGACCGGCGCGTCGCTCGGGTCGGCCCCGATCTTCTCGAAGACAATCCGGCCTGGACCATCGGTGGAGACACGAAGACGGTCTCCGGGGAAGATTCCAGCCTCCTCACACGGATCCTTCGGGAACGTGGCTTGTCTTTTCGGCCGAAGAAGGATCTGGCGGCTGACTGAAGCTGAAGAAGATGGGGGAGGCAGGATTCGAACCTGCGTAGGCATTGCCGCGTGATTTACAGTCACGTCCATTTGACCGCTCTGGCACTCCCCCGGTAATGGTGAGGCATCCGCAATTCTATTGGCTGCGAGATCTCCATAGATAAGTTCTTCGAACGGCGTCCCTCGCTCGACCTCGAACTCCGAGTACTTCCTCCCTCCCAGCGCGATTCCCCGGGCCGCCTCGACATAAACGGCCGGGATAAACCAGCGACGTCCATCGCCAACGAGAACGAAGAGGTAGTCGACCTTCGCTCGGTCGAACTTCTTGGTCAGTCCCGTCCAGCTTCGGTTGCCCCCGTTGGTGGCGATGGAGACTTTCCACCGCTCCTCGTGATTCTTCGTCTCCCACCGAAAGGTCGAGGTCTTGACTTGGATTTTGATCAGACGGTCGTCCCATTCCGCCATCAGATCCACGTGCGGACTGTGATTTGAGGGAGTCCAAACGGTCGCACCGCGGCTCGCCAGCCACTCCATCGCAGAGAGCTCGCCGATGTCTCCCTGGACCCGGCGATTCACGGAGCGCTCGCGGCGATGAGGTCCGGTGAATGAAGAGGTCGCCATGCCGGCATCCTTGCAGATGCTGAAGACGTAAAACTGCCGGACAATAAGCTTCAACAAAGGTGTTGCGAAGATGTGCGGATGCTTGAAGACCGCGTGATCGCGATCGCCGGTGCCGGCGGTGGGCTCGGGCCCGTGGTTGCCGAGCGGCTCGCGGCTGAGGGAGCGATCGTGGCCGGAGCCGAGCGCAGCGCGGAGCGGCTCGAGGCGCTGGCCGCCGACCTCGGCCTGCCGCCCGAGCGCTGGGACGGGCGCGCTGTCGACCTGCTCGACGAGGATGCCGCGCGTGAGTGGTGCGCGGCGCTGGTCGAGCGCTTCGGGCGCGTCGACGGCCTCGTCCACCTGGTCGGCGGCTGGCGCGGAGGCGAACCGCTGCACGACGCTCCGCTCAGCGACTGGGCGCTCCTGCACGACCTCCTGATTCGCACCGTCCAGCACACCACCCGCGCCTTCCATGGCCAGCTCGCCGCCAGCGCCCACGGCCGCTTCGTCCTCGTCTCCGCCAAGCAGGCGCAGAACCCGACTAACACCAACGCCGCCTACGCGGCCGCCAAGGCTGCGGCGGAGGCCTGGACCCTCGCCCTCGCCGACGGGTTCGAGCCGGGTGGCGCCACCGCCAACATCGTTGTCGTCGACGCGATCCTCACTCCGCGCATGCGCGATGAGAACCCGGGCAAGGAGTTCCCGACCTTCACCCCGGCCGAGGACCTCGCCGCCGCGATCGCATTTCTCTGTTCGGATGCCGCCAAGAAGATGAACGGCCAGCGCTTCGCGCTTACCATGCGCTGATGGCCACCCAGAAGGGCCAAGGGGAAGCGCCCGACGGCAAGATGACGATCGGGGAGCTGGCGCGGCGGACCGGAATGACGATCCGCAACATCCGCGCCCACCAGACGCGCGGCCTGCTGCCGCCGCCGGAGGTCCACGGCCGCACCGGCTACTACAACGAGAACCACGTCGCGCGGATCGAGCTGACCCGCGAAATGCAGGCCGAGGGCCTCAACCTGGAGGCGATCCGCCGCGTGCTCGAGAGCAGCGAGGGCTCCTCGCGCGAGATGGTCGACTTCGCCCGCGCGGTGCGGGCGCCGTTCGAGGACGAGACGCCGGAAATCTTCGACGAGGAGGAACTCGCCTCCGCCTGGGGGATCGAGAGCTTCGACCCGAAGCTGCTGCGGCAGGCCGAAAAACTCGGCGTCCTGCGCCAGCTTCCCGACGGCAAGGTCGAGGTGATCAGCCCCCGCTTGCAGCGCGCAGGCGCCGCCCTGATCGAGCTGGGCGTGTCCCCCCAGGCGGCGATCGGGACGGCCGCCGACCTGCGCCGTCACTCCGAAGGCGTCGCCAAAGTCTTCGTCGAGCTCTTCGTCAAGGAGATCTGGGAGCCGTTCGACAAGGCCGGCCGCCCGGAGGAGGACTGGCCGAAGGTCCGCGAGGCGCTCGACCGCATGCGCCCGCTGGCCTCCGACGCGCTGCTGGCGATGTTCCAGATGACGATGGGCGAGTCGACCGAGAAAGCCGGTGAACGCACTCTCCGCGACGCCGCCAAACCGAGCCGCGGATCCTCTCGCGGCAGGCGAAGCCGGCGCAGCTCCCGCTAGGGGACGATCGACCGCATCGCCGCTTCCAATTCCGGGACGCCGTAGGCGCCCTCGATCCGGTCGCGGATCACGCCTTGCCGGTCGATCAGGAAGGTCCAGGGCTCGGTCGGCAGGTGGTAGGTCTGAAGCTGCGGCCGGATCCCCTTGGCGATGTCGTTGTCGTTGTAGACCTCCATGTGGATGAAGTCGGCCTTGCCTTTGTACTCGTCCGCCACCTGCTGGGCGACGTCGACAACGGGGCCGCAGACCCGGCTCTGGCAGAGCGCCGGCGTCGCGAAGACGAGCACGATCGGCTCCCTGCCGAGGACGTCGGCGAAGTCGACCTCGTGCATCTGGTCGTGGGGAATGCGGGTATCGATCTTCGCCAGGTCGCCGCCGACGTCGGCGGCGGTCGGGGTGTGGATCAGCGGCGCTTTTTCGCCGACCTGCGGCACCGGGGGCCCGCCGACCACCGGGCTCGGCACCCGCGAGGCTTCCAGGCCGCCCTTCCCCTTCAGCATCGCGATCGCCACCCAGGGCCCCTTGCGGTCGAAGCTCACCTTCGGGACGACGTAGACGTTCTTCGCCTCGTCGGGATCTTCGCCGGCCGCGCGGTAGGCGGGCTTGACTTCGAGCGAGGTCACCTGCGCCGGCAGCGGCCCGGTCACCGGCCCCTTGTCTTCGTCCTTGGCGAAGTAGAGGGCGACGTCCGCGTCGTCCACCTGTTCGTTGCCGCGGGTGAAGACGCCGAACGGGTAGCGGTTGTCGCCGACGTCGAAGACTTGAGCCGCCGGCGCGATCACGTCCTTCGCCGGCTTCGCCCCCGAGCTCCGCAGCAGATCCGCGATCGTCTTCCCCTTCGCGGAAGGGAATTCGGCAGCCGATGGCGCCGGACGCGAGCTTTCCTCGCTCGAGCTGCCGCAGCCGGCGACGAAGAGGGCGAGGAGGCAGAGGAGGGTGAGCAGCGGACGGGGGCAGCGCATTCGCGGAACGCTACCGCTCCGTTGGCCAAGCCCGGTTGTTGAAGGAAGGCATCCGTCCGATCGGAGGGCGGCGATTGCAACCGGAAGACACGCAGATTTATATACAGCCGGAGCCTATGCTTTAGTGCGCCCAGCGCGGATCGGGATCGCGCGAGAGACAAAACCGGCCGCTTTGGGCAGGGGCCTGAAAGGACGTAGGGAGAAGATGCCAGGTAAAACGCTCGTGTTGTCGTTGGTCGCGACTGCGGTGATGTTCGCGGCCGTCCCCGCCCTCGCCGCGGAAATAAGCCCCGACGAATACAAGGCCCAGGTCGAACCGATCTGCAAGGACCTCAAATCGAAGGAAAAGATCCTCGAGGGCGCGCGCAAGAACGTGAAAACGGGCAAGCTGACCGAGGCTTCGCGACAGCTCCTCGGGGCTGCCAAAGCGCTTAAGAAGGCGCGCACCGAACTGCTCCAGGTTCCGAAGCCGGCCGAAGACGCGGTGCGGTTGACGAAGTGGCTGAAGGGCGTCAAGACCGAGATCGAACTGCTCGAAGCCGCCGGCAGGAAGCTGGCGAAAGGCGAAACGAACGGGGCCAGCAAGATGATCATCCGGCTCCAGAGCAACGCCCGGAAGACCAACAACCTGGTCCTCGATTACGAATTCCGTTACTGCAAGTTCGAACCGAACAAGTTCATCTAGGGAATGCGCCGCGGCTGATGGCAGTCCTCAGCGGCGCGCAGGCACCCCAGGAAAGCACCCGTGCTTTCGCAGCTTCGATAAGCCGCGGCGATCTCGACGCCGCGGCTTATTGCTTTGCCAAGGACGCCTGCCTGGTGACGCCGGACGCGACCGCGGTCCGCGGCCGCGACGAGATCCGCCCGATCCTCCACCAGCTGATCGTCCTCGGGTCCCAGATCGAGGTCGAGGAGACCTCGGTCCTCGCCGCTGGCGAGGTCGCCCTCGGCACCGAGCGCTGGACCGTCACATCGCCGGGGTCCGACGGCGCCTCCTTCACCCGCACGCTGACGCCGATGGTGGTGATGCGGCAGTTGGAGGGCGTCTGGAAACTCGCCGTCGCCCTCCCCTGGTGGCGGGGATAGCAGTTCGCCCGGCACCCTCTAGAATCATCCTGAGCGCACGGCTTCACAGGGGGCCGACCCGCCCGGATAGCTCAGTTGGTAGAGCACTTCCATGGTAAGGAAGGGGTCACGAGTTCGAGTCTCGTTCCGGGCTTCTCTCTCTCTCTCTCTCTCTCTCTCTCTCTCTCTCTCTCTCTAAGCAGGTCCTAGAGCCTCGACTGAGCTCAGAGTGCGAACGCGACCGGATAGTGGTCGCTCATCACCAGCTGTTTGACAACGGCTCCCGGGTTGTTGTTGTCGCCACTCTGAACCAGATAGTCGTACCTGGAGACGGGATTGGTCACCGAGTAGCTCGGTTCGTTCGGGGGGCGCACCGTCGCGTTCGGGACGTTGAACGTATTCGGCTCCCGGTTGAAGTCGCCGCCGACGGCCCAGGGCCGTCCTCGGGCGTAGCTCTGTACGGCGTTGACCAGGCCGGGGGCGTCAGCGCCTCCGGGCGAAATCGCGTGGACTGAGAAAAGCCACGTCGACCTACCTGCCCGCAGCCCGACCGCAGGCCGCCATTCGGGACCCGCCTGGGCCCAGTTGAGCCCCACTTCGAGGCTGTCGAACGGTATGAGTTCCCGAGTGATGACGCCGAGGTTGCAGCGGTTTCCCGCTTCGTCCCACCAGAAGTAGACGAGCCGACGGGCCGTTCGGTCGGTGCCGCCCCAGGAGTAGATGTACACATAAACAGGACGCCCACCGGGGCCTCGAAATTCGCTCGTGGCTTCCTGCTTCGCGGAGGCCGGGACGGCGCCTGCCTCCTGCAGGCAGATCGCGTCGGGCCGCAGCGAGCCGCTCATGTTCAGCAGCGCCTGCACGCCCTTGTTCCACTTGTCTTCGGTGCTGTGGCTTGCACCCTGCATGTTCCAGGTGGCGACGTTCATGTCTCCTCGTCGGGTTGTGCGTCTTTTGGCGTAATGGCCGCTTAACGTTTAAAGAAGCCCAAGCATATCCTCGAGACAGGAACAGAATCTCGGTTTCGGGCTTCTTTGGCCAGGCAGCCAAAGGCTCCCTCCCGCCTGTAGGCTGGCGCGGTGGATTTCGCTCTCAGCGACGAGCAGAAGGACTTCGTCGACGCGATTCGCGACTTCTGCGACCGCGAGTGCGGGACCGCGGATCAGCGTGAGCGGCTGACCGACGGCTACCGCGAGCACCACAACTTCGAGATCTACAACAAGATGGCCGAGCTGGGCTGGCTCGGGGTGACGATCCCGGAGCAGTACGGCGGCTCCGGCGGGTCGATGCTCGACGCCTGCCTGTTCATGGAGGAGAGCTCGCGCGGGTTGGCCCCGATCGGCGGCTACGCGACGACGCTGATCGTCGCCGGCGCCACCCAGCGCTTCGGCACCGAGTCCCAGAAGGAGGAGATCCTCGGCGGCATCGCCTCCGGCTCGGTGGAGGCGATCGCGATGACCGAGCCCGAGGCCGGCTCCGACGTCGGCGCCCTCTCCTGCAAGGCCGAGCGCGTCGACGGCGGCTTCGTCCTCAACGGGCAGAAGGTCTTCTGCTCCAACGCCCATATCTCCGACCACGTGCTCGTCGTCTGCCGCACCACCCGCAGCGCCGACAAGCACGCCGGGATGACGATGATCTGGGTGCCGAAGGACGTCGACGGGATGGAGGTGATCCCGATCGAGACGATGGGCGGCCGCGAGACCAACCACCTCTACTTCACCGACTGCGTGGCCCGGGAGGAGGACGTCCTCGGCGAGGTCGACCAGGCCTGGACGCAGCTGATGGCCGGGCTAAACGTCGAGCGGCTGATCCTCGCGGCGACGATGCTCGGGATCGCCCAGCGGGCGATGGACGACCTCCTGCTCTACGTCAAGGAGCGGCGCCAGTTCGACCGCCCGATCGGCTCCTTCCAGGCGCTCCAGCACCGGATCGCCGACCTCGTCACCGACCTGCAGGCGGCCAGGCTGATGACCCACTGGGTCGCCTCTCTGGTCGACGAGGCGCCCGACCGGATGCTGCCGAAGGAGGCCTCGATGGTGAAGCTCTTCGTCACCGAGGTGACGAAGCGGGTGACCCTGGAAGGGATGCAGATGATGGGCGGCTACGGCTACTCCTCCGAGTACGACATGGAGCGCCTCGTCCGCACCTCGCTGGTCTCGACGATCTACGGCGGCACCTCCGAGATCCAGCGCACGATCATCGCCAAAACGCTCGGGCTCTAAGCGGTCGCTGCGTACTCGCCGCCCTCGACCAGGGCCGGTTCGCCGATGTGGAAGCCCTGCGCGTAGTCGATCTCGAAGCCGCGCACCATCGCCAGCGTCTCGGAGTCCTCGATCCCCTCGGCGACGGTCTCCTGGCCGAAAGCTTTGGCGAACTGGACCAGAGCGTGGACGAGGCGCTGGTCGGTCGGGGAGCGCGGCAGGTCGCGGATGAACTCGACGTCGATCTTGAGGTGCTGGACGGGCAGTTCCTTCAGGTAGCTGAACGAGCTGAAGCCGGTGCCGAAGTCGTCGAGCCCGAGGCCGCAGCCCATCCCGGTCACCGCCTCCGCGAAGGCCTTGGCGTGCTCCATGTTGGAGATCGCCGCGGTCTCGGTGATCTCGAAGTCGAGCCAGGCCGGGTTGAGCCCGTCGGCGATCGCCGCGCGCACGTCGGCGATCAGACGCGGGTCGGAGAGAGAGGCGCCGCTGACGTTGACCGCGATCGGCTGCGAGCGGCCCGCCAGCTCGACCGCTTTCGCCAGCACCAGGCGGTCGATCTCGGTGATCATCCCGAGTCGCTCGGCGGTCGGTAGGAAGGAGGAGGGAGGGATGACGTCGTCGTTCTCGTCGAGCATCCGCACCAGCAGCTCTTCCCGCGCCACGCACTCCTTGCGCAGGTCGAAGATCGGCTGCGCATAGACGACGATCCGCCGCTGGTCGATCGCTTCGCGGATGCGATCCGCCCAGGTCAGTTTGAGGTTGGGCCCGCCGCCGGCTTCGACCGCCCGGCCGCCGCCTGCTTCCTTCGCTTCGCAGAGGGCGATGTCGGCGGCGATCATCAGCCCTTCGGCGCTGACTTCCTCGCCGGTGCCGCCGAAGGCCGCGATCCCGACGCTGGCCCCGACCGCGGGCTGGCCCCGCTCCCGCACCAGGGCGATCAGCCGCTCGGCCGTGGTCATCGCCTGCGCCGGGGTGGCGCGCGGCAGCAGCAGGCCGAATTCGTCGGCGCAGATCCGGGCCGGCAGGTCCTCGGCGCGCGACTGCTCGCGCAGCGCCACCGCCACCGCCTCGAGCAGCCGGTCGCCGGCCTCGTGACCGAGCGAGTCGTTGACGATGTGGAAGGAGTCGATGTCGAGCAGCAGCAGCGCCCCCGTCTGTCCGGCGTGCAGCGGGTCGAGGATCCGCTCTTCCACCGCTTCTACGAAGCTGTCCCGGTCGTAGAGACCGCTGTCGCTGCCGATCGCCGCCCGCATCTGGCCTCCGAAGTGCCCGCAAACTTTGGCTGGAAAACGACTTTACAAAAAATTAGGTAATACGTGGAGATGCCGTTCGAGTGGGTGGCGGCTGCCAGTCACCGGGCGCCGTCGGGCGCTATCCTTGCCCTCAGCCTCGCGCTTCGGCCCGGGGTTTGTTTTTTGTAACGACTACCTCAGGCACGGAACGAGGGAGAAGATGGCTCGCGGAGATGTCCGCATTGCGGTGACGATGGCTTGCGAAGAGTGCAAGCGTCGCAACTACCAGACCAACAAGTCGCGGCGGAACACGCCGGACCGCATCGAGATGCGGAAGTTCTGCCGCTGGTGCGGCCGTCACACCCCGCATAAAGAGACCAGGTAGTCCGCGATGGCGAAAACCCGTGCACAGCGCAAGGCCGAGCGCCGGGCTCGGGAAGCCGAACAGCAGAGACGCTCGCGCGATCACGAGAGCCCGGTCCAGGCTCAGCACGACACGCAGGTCCCGATCTCCGGTGACGAGGCGCTGGTCGAGGCACGTGAGCGCGGCATCGCTGCCGGTGCCTCGGAGGAAGCGCTGCGGCTTCCCGAGGACCCGAAGCCCGCTCGCGGCGACAAGCGGGCTGAGAAACGGGCCGCCAAGGAAGCGGAAAAGCGCAAGCGCGAGGAGCAGAAGCGGCGCGAGCGCCAGCACCTGGACAAAAAACAGAAGCAGGCGAAAGCCGAACGTCAACGCAGCGGCTTCATCGGTTTCCTAATCTCCTGCTGGCAGGAGCTGAAGAAGGTCCAGTGGCCGGACCGGGAGACCCTGGTTCAGGCCACGGCCGTCACCATCCTCTTCGTGGTTGTCGCGGCCGCCTACCTGGGCGCCCTCGACGCGGCCTTCAACTGGCTGATCAAGCAGATCCTCTAGCGGGATCCCGAACAAAGGCTTCGAAAACGCGATGTATCGCTGGTACGTGATCAACACTTACTCCGGGCACGAGAACAAGGTCAAGCACAACCTCGAGCACCGGGTGCAGACGATGAGCCAGAACCGCAACGTGCGGCAGGTCGTCGTCCCCACCGAGCAGGTCTCCGAGATGAAGGACGGGCAGAAAGTCCAGACCGAGAAACGGACGATGCCCGGCTACGT
>DASSMM010000043.1:0-8214 GCA_035688825.1 Solirubrobacterales bacterium
CCTACTGGCGCGGCGACGAGAACCGCGAGAGCCTCACTCGCATCTACGGCACCGCCTTCTTCTCGAAGAAGGACCTCGAGGAGCACCTGGAGCGGCTCGAGCAGGCCAAGGAACGCGACCACCGCCGCCTCGGCCCCCAGCTCGGCCTCTTCATGCTGCGCAAGGAGGCGCCGGGGATGCCGTTCTGGCTGCCGAACGGGACGACCCTGCTGCGGACGATCGAGACAGAGGTCCGCGACCAGCTGCGCAAGCGCGGCTACCAGGAGATCGCCACCCCGCAGGTGATGGACGTCGACCTCTGGCACCGCTCCGGCCACTGGGACAACTACAAGGACGACATGTACTTCATGGAGGACGACGACCGCGGCTACGCGCTGCGGCCGATGAACTGTCCCGGCGCCTGCCTCGTCTACTCCGCCGACCGCCACTCCTACCGCGAGCTGCCGCTGCGGCTGGCCGAGTTCGGCCGCGTCTCCCGCAACGAGCGCGAGGGCGTCCTCCACGGCCTGCTGCGCGTCCGCGCCTTCACCCAGGACGACGCCCACGTCTACTGCACCGAGGAGCAGATCGGCGAGGAGGTCGCCTCGATCTGCGAGGCGATCGACGAGCTCTACGCGCGCTTCGGCTTCGACGACGTCCACGTCGAGCTCTCGACCCGGCCGGAGAAGTCGATGGGGACCGAGGAGCAGTGGGCGAAGGCCGAGGCGGCGCTGGCCGAGGCGCTCGACAGCCAGGGACGCGAGTACACGCTCAACCCCGGCGACGGCGCCTTCTACGGGCCCAAGATCGACTTCCACATCACCGACGCGCTCGGCCGCTCCTGGCAGTGCGGCACCTGCCAGCTCGACTTCCAGATGCCCGAGCGCTTCGAGCTCTACTACACCGGCGCCGACGACTCCGCCCACCGGCCGGTGATGATCCACCGCGCCCTGCTCGGCTCGATGGAGCGCTTCGCCGGGATCCTGATCGAGCACTACGCCGGCCGCTTCCCGGTCTGGCTGGCGCCGGTGCAGGCGATCGTGCTGCCGATCTCCGATCGCCATAACGACTACGGCCGCCGGGCCTTCGAGCAACTGCGCGAAGAAGGCGTCAGGGTCGCCGTCGACGACCGCTCCGAGTCGATCGGCAAGAAGATCCGCGACGCCTCGACGATCGGCCGCTACCCATACATGCTGGTCGTCGGCGACCGCGAGGAGGAGGACGGCGCGGTCGCCGTCCGCTCCCACGCCGACGGCGATCTCGGGGCGATGCCGCTGGCCGAGTTCGCCGCTCGCGTCCGCGCCGAGACGGACGCTCGTTGAGGCCGGCTTTGCTCACGGCCGCCCGGTCTCTATACTGCGGCGAACTTGATCGCAGGCACGAACAAACACCGCCGCCGCTGAGCGCCCCGTGCCCGACCCCAGTTTCGTCCTCTTGAAGTCTCACCTCCTCTCGCGATAGTGCCGGTTCCCCGTAGGTTCGACCGGCGCCCCCCAGAGCGCGACACGACTCGGATCAACGAGCGGATCCGCGTGCCGCAGGTGCGTCTGATCGGTGCCGACGGCGAGCAGCTCGGGATCCTCGACACGAACGACGCGCTGAAAAAAGCGCAGGACGCGAACCTCGACCTGGTCGAGGTGGCGCCGAACTCGAAGCCGCCGGTCACCCGCCTGCTCGACTACTCGAAGTACAAATACGAACAGGAGCAGAAGCAGAAGGCGGCGCGCAAGCACCAGCAGCAGGTCAACGTGCGCGAAATCAAGCTGCGGCCGAAGATCGCCACCCACGACTACGAGACCAAGAAGGGCCACGTCGAACGCTTCCTCAAGCACCGCGACAAGGTCAAGGTGACGATCATGTTCCGCGGTCGCGAGCAGGCCCACCCCGAGCGCGGCCGCGACCTGCTGCAGAAGCTCTTCGAGGACCTCGACGGCCTCGCCGTGATCGAATCGGCGCCGCTGCAGGAAGGCCGCAACATGAGCATGCTGCTCGGCCCGAGCAAAGAGGTCGACAAACTCGCCGGCGCCGAGCAGGCCGACGGCGAGGCGGGGGAGTCCGACTCCGCCGCGAGCGCCTAGCCCAGGATCGCGTCGGCGATCCGCTGCGCGGCCCGGCCGTCCCAGAGGGGCGGGGGCGGCGGGGGCGGCCCGGTGCGCTCGGCGAGCAGGCCGGGGACGCGGGCGATCGCGCCCGGGTCGAGGCCGAGCAGGGTGTTGGTGCCGGAGGTCAGCGTCACCGGCCGCTCGGTGTTGTCGCGGAGCGTGAAGCAGGGCACGCCGAGGTAGGTCGTCTCCTCCTGGATGCCGCCGGAGTCGGTGAGGACGGCACCGGCGTCGGCGATCAGGGAGAGGAAGTCGACGTAGCCGAGCGGGTCGACCAGGTGCAGGCCGGGCGCACCAGGCTCGAGGCCTTCCATCATCTTGCGGGTGCGCGGGTGGACCGGGAAGACGACCGGCATCGCCCGGGCCAGCGCCGCTAGCTGCGCCACCGTCTCGCCGAGCAACGGCCCGTCGACGAGGGCGGGGCGGTGGAGGGTGACGAGGAGGTAGGAGCCGGGCTCGACGCCGAGGCGCGCGGCCGAGCCCGCGGCCCGGAAGCGCCCTTCCAGCGCCATCAGGCTGTCGATCATCGTGTTGCCGACCATGTGCATGCGCTCGTCGGGGATGCCTTCGTGGCGCAGGTTCGTCACCGCCTCGGGGCTGTGGAGGAAGAGCCACTCGGCGAAGCGGTCGGCGACGATCCGGTTGACCTCCTCGGGCATCGTCATGTCGAAGCTACGCAGGCCCGACTCGACGTGGGCGACCGGGATCCCCATCTTCACCGCGGTCAGCGCCGCCGCCAGGGTCGAGTTGACGTCGCCGGGGACGATCACCAGGTCCGGCCGCTCGTCGGCCAGGACCGGCTCCAGCCGCTCCATCGTCCGCGCCGTCTGGGAGGCGTGGCTGCCGGAGCCGACCTCGAGCATGTAGTCGGGCGCCGGCACCCCCAGCTCCTCGAGGAAGACCTCGGACATCAGGCGGTCGTAGTGCTGGCCGGTGTGGACGATCGCGTGCCGGCCCTCGGGATGGCGCTCGCGCAGCGCCCCGATCACCGGCGCCGTCTTGACGAAGTTCGGCCGGGTTCCGACCACGTAGAGGATCCGCATGCCGAGCGCAGCGTATGTCAGGAAAGCGACAGAAAGTGTCGCTTCAGGCACAGGACCTGACAGAAAAATGACAGCGTCTGCTTCAATAGCGGACCCGATGCCGAAGATGAAGACCCATTCCGGCGCCAAGAAGCGCTTCAAGAAGACCGCCAGCGGCAAGCTGCGCGGCCGTCGCGCCTTCTCCAGTCACATCCTGGAGAAAAAGTCGCCGAAGCGGAAGCGCAAGATGGCGAAACCGGTCGACATCGCGCCGAGCGACCAGAAGAAAGTCCGGACCCTGCTGGGAGGCGGCAAGTGAGCCGCGTCAAGCGCTCGGTCCACGCGCGCAAGAAGCGCCGCAAGGTGCTGAAGGAAGCGAAGGGCTACTTCGGCCGCAAGCATTCCTCCTACCGCTTCGCCAAAGAGCAGGTGCAGCGGTCGGGGATGTACGCCTACCGCGACCGGCGCAACAAGAAGCGGACCTTCCGCCGCCTCTGGATCACCCGCATCAACGCCGCCGCGCGGCTCGAGGGCATGAGCTACTCGGAACTGATGCACGGCCTCAGCAAAGCCGAGGTCGAGGTGAACCGGAAGATGCTGGCCGAGATCGCGGTCAACGACCGCGACGCCTTTCGTCGATTTGTGGAGCTGGCCCGGGAGGGTGCGGCCGCCTGATCGCGGAACCGACACTTCCTCTCTCCCGGGCGGGCCGTTTATCGGCCCGCTTTTTCGTTCCAGGAGAAGAAACGACCGAGAAGAAACACCGCTGAAGATGATCGAGAGCCCCCACAACGAGAAGCTGAAGCTGGTCCGCAAGCTGCGCGACCGCAAGCACCGCGAGCGCGAGGGCCTGTTCGCGACCGAGGGCGAGGACCTGTTCGCAGCGGGGCTGGCGGCCGGGGCGCAGCCGCGGTTCGTGCTCGTCGCGGCGGGCTCGGGCCTCGAGGGCGAGGAGGTTGCGCCCGGTCTCCTCGCCGACGTCTCGTCCCTCGGCTCCGGCACGCGCGTGATCGCCGTCTGGCCGATCCCTGAGGTGAAAACGCCTTTGTCTCCGCATAGCGGGAAGAAAGGCGTTTTCGGCGCCTGCCTGTACCTCCACGCTGTCGGTGACCCCGGCAACGTCGGGACGATCGTGCGGACCGCGAATGCATTTGTCGACGCACCGGTGGTGCTGGGGCCGGGCTGCGCCGACGCCTACTCGCCCAAGGCCGTCCGTGCCAGCATGGGGTCGATCTTCAACCAGTCGCCCGTGCGGGCTGAGATCGAAGAGACGCCGAAGCCCCGTGCGGCGCTCGTCGCCCATGGTGGGGAAGGTCTCGAGGCGCTCGACGGCGTCGCCACGATCTGCCTCGGCGCCGAGCGCGAGGGGCTGCCCGAGGAGGTGCTCGCCGAATGCGAAGCCCGGGTGACGATCCCGTTGCGTCCCGGCGGCGCTGAGTCCCTCAACGTCGCTGCGGCGGCTGCGATCGCGGCTCAGCGGATATCTTCGCTCGCCATGCGGGAGGCCCAGAGCGATGGTTGAGCGGATCGAGGAGATCAGGGCCGAGGCGGCCGCGGCGGTCGAGGGCGCCGGCTCGAGCGCCGAGCTGGAGGAGCTGCGGGTCCGCTACCTCGGCCGCAAAGCCGAGCTGACCTCGATCCTGCGCGGGATCGCCGAGCTGCCCGCCGAGGAACGGGGCGCCGTCGGCGGCGCCGCCAACCGCGCCCGCAAGGAGCTGGAAGCGCTGCTGGAGGCGAGCGCGGAGCGGCTCGACGCCTCCGAGCTGGAGGCGCGGCTGGTCACCGACCGGGTCGACGTCACCCTGCCCGGGGCGCCGCCGCGGCCGGTCGGCCACGCCCACCTGATCGCCCGCACCACCCGGATGATCGAGGACACGATGATCGGCCTCGGCTACCACGTCGCCGAAGGCCCGGAGATCGAGCACGACTACTACAACTTCACGGCCCTGAACCACCCGCCCGGGCACCCGGCGCGGATGCTCCAGGACACCTTCTACGTGCAGTCGCACCCCGACGTGCTGCTGCGCACCCACACCTCGCCGATGCAGGTGCGCTCGATGGAGACGCAGCCGCCGCCGATCTTCGTCGTCGTCCCCGGCAAGGTCTACCGGCGCGACTCCGACGCCACCCACAGCCCGATGTTCCACCAGATGGAGGGGCTTGCAATCGCCGCGGGGATCACCCTCGCCGACCTGCAGGGAACGCTGCTGGCGATGTGCCGGGCGATCTTCGGCCCCGACCGCGAGGTGCGACTGCGGCCGCACTTCTTCCCCTTCACCGAGCCGAGCGTGGAGGTCGATGTTTCCTGCTTCCAGTGCGGCGGCACCGGCGAGCTGGCCGGCGGCGAGCGCTGCAACCTCTGCAAGGGCCAGGGCTGGATCGAGATCCTCGGCGCCGGCATGGTCGACCCCAACGTGCTCGGGTTCGTCGAGAGCTACGGCTACGACGCCGAGCGGGTCCAGGGCTTCGCCTTCGGGATCGGGGTCGAGCGGGTGGCGATGCTGCGCCACGGCGTCCCCGACCTGCGGCGCTTCTTCGACAACGACGTGCGGATGCTGGAGCAGTTCGGATGAGAGTCCCGTACTCCTGGCTGCGCGAGTACTGCGACCCCGGGATGGCGCCGGCGGAGCTGGCCGACCGCCTGGTGATGACCGGGACCGAGGTCGAGCGGCTCGACCGGGTCGGGCCCCCGTCAGGCGACGGCTTTGTGGTGGGCAAGGTCCTCAAGTGCGAGAAGCACCCGAAAGCCGACCGGCTCAGCGCCTGCATGGTCGACACCGGCGACGGCGAGCGCCCCATCGTCTGCGGGGCGCCGAACGTGGCCAGCGGGCAGACGGTCGCGGTGGCGCTGCCCGGGGCGCGGATGCCGAACGGCGAGAAGCTGCGCAAGGCGAAGCTGCGGGGGGTCCCCTCCGAAGGGATGATCCTCGCCGCCGACGAGCTCGAGATCGGCGACGACCACGAGGGGATCATGGAGCTCGACCCGAGCCTGGCCGCGGGGACCCCGCTGAGCGAGGTGCTGCCGCTGGGCGAGCCGGTGCTGGAGATCGAGGTGACGCCGAACCGGACCGACTGCTTCGGCGTCCACGGCGTCGCCCGCGAGGTCCACGCGATCACCGGCGCGCCCCTGGCAGCCGATCCCTGGGGCGAGGACGCGCCGGCCGAGGGGGAGGGGGAGGTCTCCGACTACGCCTCGGTCACGGTCGAGGTCCCCGAGCTGTGCCCGCGCTTCACCGCCCGGGTCTTCACCGACGTCAAGGTCGGCCCCTCGCCGCTCTGGCTGCAGGCGCGGCTTGCGGCCGCCGGTCAGCGCCCGATCAACAACGTCGTCGACATCACCAACTACGTGATGCTGCTGACGGCGCAGCCCTTGCACGCCTTCGACCTCGACGAGGTGCCCGACGGGGCCCTCTTCGTCCGCACCGCTGTGGACGGCGAGAAGATGACGACCCTCGACGACGTCGAGCGCACCTTCGACGCCGAGACCGTCCTCGTCTGCGACAAGAACGGGCCCGCGGGGATCGCCGGGATCATGGGCGGCCAGGTCTCCGAGGTCTCCGAGTCGACGACGCGGGTCCTGCTCGAGGTCGCGAACTGGAACGGGACCAACATCCTGCGAACCTCGCGCCGGCTCGGCCTGCGCTCGGAGGCCTCCTCGCGCTTCGAGAAGCAGCTTCACCCGGAGCTGACGATGCGGGCTCAAGCGGTCGCCTCGCGGCTGCTGGTCGAGCTCTGCGGCGCCAAGCTGGTCCCGGGGACGATCGACGTCGCCGCCGAGATTCCGGCGCCGCGGCGGCTGATCCTGCGGGCGGAGCGGGTCGAGGGCCTGCTGGGGATGTTCATCTCCCAGGCCGACCAGAAGACCTACCTGGAGCGGCTCGGGTTCGAGGCCCGGGAAGCTGGCGACGACCTCGAGGTCGTCGTCCCGCCCGACCGCCACTACGACGTCACCCGCGAGGTCGACCTGATCGAGGAGGTGGCGCGGGTCCACGGCATCGACGAGCACCTGCCGACGACGCTGCCGGCGGTCGGCGGCGCAGTCGGCGGCCTCAGCCGCGAGCAGCGCCTGCGGCGGCGGGCCGAGGACGGCCTCCGCGACCTCGGCTTCGACCAGGTCGTCGGCTGGAGCTTCACCGACCCGGGCGAGCCCGGGCGGCTGCGGATTCCCGAGGACGACCCGCGCGCGAAGCCGGTCCTCCTCGCCAACCCCCTCAGCGAGGACCAGTCGGCGATGCGCACCCTCCTCCTCGGCTCGCTCCTCGACGTCGCCGCCAGGAACACCGCCCGCGGCACCGGACCGCTCGCACTGTTCGAATCCGCCCGCGTCTACCTAACGGATGACCCGCCGACGGGACGAAAACGTCCCGATACGGGACGGAATCGTCCCGTCGACCCCCTGGCGGGGCATTTCGCCGGGGACCAGCCGGCTCCGTTCGCCGAGCCGCACCGGCTTGCCGCGATCGCCGTCGGGCCGCTGGCGCCTCGGTCGTGGCGGGGCGGGGGTGAGGCTGCTGACTTCTTCGCGCTGAAGGGCGTGTTGGAAGGGCTGGCCGCCCTGCTCGGGGTCGAGCTCGAGTTTGCTCCAGTCGAGGAGGCGTTCCTGCATCCCGGCCGTGCGGCCGCGGTCTCGGTCGGCGATGCCCCCGCCGGCTGGCTCGGCGAGGTCCACCCGCTGGTCTGCCGCACCTGGGACCTCGACGCCGCCGTCGCCTTCGAAATCGACCTGGCGCCGCTGCTGGCCGCCGCGACCGTGGGCGAGGAGCGCTACGAGGACGTCACCACCTTCCCGGCCGTCTACCAGGATCTGGCGGTGGTGCTGCCTGCGGAGACGCCGGCGGCCGAGGTCCGCGCCGCGGTGATGGCGGGAGGCGGCGAGCTGCTGCGGGCAGCCGAGGTCTTCGACCTCTACGAGGGCGAGCAGCTCGGCGAGGGCCGCAAGAGCCTCGCGCTCAACCTCGAGTTCCGCGCCGACGACCGCACCCTCACCGACGAGGAGGTCGCCGAGCGGCGCGCGGCGATCGAGGCGAAGCTGGGCGAGATCGGAGGGTCGCTGCGTGAGTGAGCTAGGCGCACAACCGCTCGACGGCGCGCCCGCGGCGCGGGTGCTGGTC
>DASSMM010000044.1:0-82616 GCA_035688825.1 Solirubrobacterales bacterium
TTATTCGCTCGAAGATGACGATGTTGGAGTCGGCGGCGACGCCGATCGTCAGCACCAGACCCGCGATCCCCGGCAGGGTCAGGGTGATCGGGATCAGTTTGATCAGGGCGAAGAAGATCACCCCGTAGGCGCCGAGCGCGATCGAAGCGATCAGGCCGAGGAAGCGGTAGTAGAGGAGCAGGAAAATGATGACGAGGCTGAGGCCGATAACCGCCGCTTTGATGCCGTCGTGCAGGGCCTGGCTGCCGAGGGTCGCCGAAACCTGGGTCTCGCTGATCAGTTTCAGGTTGATCGGCAGGGCGCCGATCTGCAGGGTCGTCGCCAGGTCCTGCGCGTCCTGAACGCTGCTGAATCCACCGGAGATCTGCGCTCCCGTGCGGCCGTCGATGCCGTCGGGGTTTTCGGCGAAGTTGATGATCGGCCGCGTCTTGACTTCGTTGTCGAGGACAACCGCGAAGTGTCCGGAGAGGAAGCCCGCTTCTTCGGGGCTGACCGGCCCGATCGCCGAGGCCTGCCCGCGCTGGGCGATCTGGCGGGTGACTTCCTGGAAGGCCTCGCGGCCGCCGCCGGTGAATTCGAAGGTGACGATCGGTTCGTTGTTCGGGCCGTACGACTGTTCCGGATTGGTGATGTCGTTCCCGCTCAGCGCCGGTTTGTCCTTCAGCGCGAACCAGCCGGGGTCGGCGGTTTCGTCGAGTTTCCCTTCTTCGTCGGTGGGATATTCGGAGACGAGGATCGTGCCCGCGGGGACTTCGACGACGATCCCGTCTTTCGGCCGTTTCTTCCCGGTCGGGCTGATGTAGAGGTCCTTTTTCGCCAGCTCCGGCCCAGCAATCAGGTCGTGCGGCTCGGCTTTCTGGAAGAGGTAGTAACGCGGTTTCGCGACCGAGCAGTCGTTGCAGTTTTCGACCGGCTTCTGTTCAGCGGCGAGCTGCGCCGCGTCGTAGGCGGTCGGGTATGCGCCGGCGTAGATCAGCTGTTTGTTGTCCTGGCTGGTGACGTTGCGGCCGGCTTCTTCCCAGCGTTTTTCCGAGGCTTTCCGCGGTCCTTCCGGGGGTTCCCGGCCCGGCGAGCCGCCGATCGCCCTCTCGGGCCCGATCAGGTTCGGCTCCCAGTCGTAGTAGTAGAGCTGGGCGGTGCTGCCGACCTGTTCGGCGGCGCGGTTGGCGTCGGTGACGCCGGGGAGGCTGACCGTGATCTGGTCGGTGCCCAGCCGGGCCACTTCCGGCTCGGAGACGCCGAGCTTGTTGATCCGCTGTTCGATGATCGAGATCGAGTTCTCGATGTCTTCGCCGCTGACTTCGGTGGTCGTCCCGGTCGCCTGCCCCTGGTAGACGAGCTCGAGGCCGCCCTGAAGATCGAGGCCGAGCTTGGTCTCCTTCGCCGCGATCACCAGGCCGGAAACGATCACCAAGCCGAGCACGAACACGAGGACGAGGATGTGGCTGCGCCGGGTTCCCATCGCGCTACCCCTCTGGCGTGAGGACGAGGAGCAGGCCGCCGTCGTCGTCGTAGGCCGGGAAGACGTCGGCGACCGCGCGCGCGGGCAGGTCGCCCTCCGCGTTCACCGCGACCCGCTTGCCGAGCGAGCGCACTCCCCACTCCAGCGAGGTCTCGATCGGATCCGTGGAGCCGTCTTTGTCGGTATCGGCCTCCGCGCCGCCGTCGCCGGCGTCGATCCAGTCGAGCCCGAGGACCTCGCGCACCGGCCGGCCGATCACGTCCTCGTCGGTCAGACCGGTCAGCTCGAAGCTGCCTTTGCCGGCGTCGATCACGCGTTCCTGCTTGTCACAGACGAAAAAGGCAGCATTGGGAGCCGGATAATAATCGTCGAGTAATTCGAAGACGAATCCGAAGCCGCATTTCGAGCAGCCCTTGGGACGGGTGCTGAACCCCGCGGTCCGCTCCCCGCTCACCTCCCGGTGTCCGCAATTCGGACAGATGAAAAACGGCATAGGCGACAGGCTAGATGATCGGGTGCCGAACCGGATTCGCGTCTCAGAAGAGACTGGCGGCGCCTTCGGGGGCGGCGATGCCGAGGTGGTCGTAGGCACGCTGGGTCAGGACCCGGCCCCGTGGAGTTCGCTTCAGCAGGCCCTGCTGCAGGAGGTAGGGCTCGAGCACGTCCTCGATCGTGTCCTGCTCCTCGCCGATCGCGATCGCCAGGGTCGAGAGACCCACCGGGCCGCCGCCGAACTTGACCGCGACGGTCTCCAGGAGGGCGCGATCGCTGCGGTCGAGTCCGGCCTCGTCGACCTCGAGCATCTCCAGCGCCGCCGCCGCGACCGCAGCTTCGATCTGGCCGCTGCCCTTGACCTGGGCGAAGTCCCTGACCCGCTTCAGCAAGCGGTTGGCGACCCGCGGCGTCCCCCGCGAGCGGGCGGCGATCGTCGCCGCCCCGCCGGCGTCGACGTCGACGCCGAGGATCCCGGCCGAGCGCTCGACGATCAGCGCCAGGTGCTCGGGGTCGTAGTACTCGAGCCGGTGGGAGACGCCGAAGCGGTCGCGCAGGGGCGTCGTCAGGAGGCCGGCGCGGGTGGTCGCCCCGACCAGGGTGAAGTCCGGCAGCGGCAGCGTCACGGTCCGCGCACCCGCCCCCTGCCCGAGCACCACCGGCAGCTCGCCGTCCTCCATCGCCGGGTAGAGCGTCTCCTCGACCGCCCGCCCGAGGCGGTGGATCTCGTCGATGAAGAAGACGCTGCCCGGCTCCAGCGAGGTGAGGAAGGAGGCGACGTCGGCCTTGCGCTCCAGCGCCGGACCCGCGGTCTGCACCATCGGCACGCCCAGCTCGGCGGCGACGATGTGGGCGAGCGAGGTCTTGCCGAGCCCCGGGGGGCCGGCGAGGAGGACGTGGTCGAGCGGCTCGCCCCGCTTCTGCGCCGCCTCGATGAAGATCGCGAGCTGCTCGGTCACCTGCCGCTGGTTGACGAAGTCGGCCAGGGTCGGCGGCCGCAGGGAGCGGTCGAGCTCCTCGTCGGGGGCCTCCGCGCGGGCGTCGTGCACCTTCACCTCGGCGTCGACCGGGACCGGGTCGCCGTCGATGCCCGGCGTGCGGATGCGGCCGCCACCGAGGTCGGGGGGCCCGCTCACGCGGCGTTCCTTGAGGTCCCGGCTCTACGCAGGGCGGCGGCGACCAGCTCCTGCGGCTCGTCCCCCTCGACGCCGTCGAGCAGCTGCTCGGCCTCGAGCGGCGCGTAGCCGAGGTTGACGAGACCGTCGCGGGCCAGCGCCCGGGCGCTGCCCTCCTCGCCGGCGACCACGACGACCTCTTCCTCGAGGGCGCCGGCAACCTTCTCGCGCAGCTCGACGATGATCCGTTCGGCGGTGCGCTTGCCGATCCCGGGCACCGCCTGGAAGCGCTTGGCGTCGCCGGCGGCGATCGCCCGCAGGAGGTCCCGCGTGCTGCCGCCCGAGAGGGTGGCGATGGCGACTTTCGGGCCGACGCCGCTGACCGTGATCAGCAGCCGGAAGAGGTCGCGCTCCTCCTCGGAGGAGAAGCCGTAGAGCGAGAGGGAGTCGTCGCGGGAGATCAGCTCGGCGTGGAGGAAGGCGGCGCTGCCCGCGGCGGGTACCGCCTTCAGCGTCTCCGAGGAGACCGCGAGCCGGTAGCCGACGCCGCCGGCGTCGATGACGACGTGGTCGGGGCGGCGCACCATCACCTCGCCGCGGACGGCGGCGATCATCCGGCGACCCGCTCCCCCCGCCGGGCGGCGACTTCCTCGACGACGGCGACCGCCTCGCGGCGACCGCTGGTGCCGCCGTGGCAGATCGCCACCGCGAGCGCGTCGGCGGCGTGGTCGGGAGAAGGCGGCTCGGGCAGGCCCAGGAGGGTCCCGACCATCTTCTGCACCTGGCGCTTGCCGGCGGCACCGGACCCGCAGACGGCCATCTTGATCGCCTGCGGCGTGTAGGAGAAGCAGCCGACGCCGTGCTCGGCCGCGGCCAGCATCGCCACCCCGCAGGCCTGGCCGACGGCCATCGCCGAGCGCACGTTCTTGCCGAAGTAGACCTCCTCCAGCGCCATCGCCTTCGGCTCGTGCCAGGCGATCAGCTCCCGCAGGGCGTCATGGATGCGGGCCAGGCGCCGCTCCATCGGCAGGTCGGGCGTCGTCTCGACGACGCCGCCGTCGAGGGCGACCATGTGGCTGCCCTCGACCCGGACGATGCCGAAGCCGAGATTCGCCGCACCAGGATCGATTCCCATCACTACCTGCACAGGTAGTGATTCTGGAAAAGCCTTCGGATGCCTCCCCGAACCTCAGGCGGCGAGCTGCTCGAGAACGTCCGCCGGGATGTCGAAGTTGGCGAAGACTTCGTCGACGTCGTCCTGCTCGTCGAGGGCGTCGAGCAGCTTCAGCACCCGCTCGGCGTCGTGGCCTTTGACTTCGACGCTGCTCTTCGGTTCGATCGCCAGCCCCGCGGATTCGATCTCGATCCCTTCGCCTTCCAGCGATTCCTTGACCGCGGTCAGGTTGGCGGGGTCGCAGATCACCCGCAGTTTCCCCTCGTCCACCTGGACGTCCTCGGCGCCGGCGTCGATCGCCCCGATCAGGTCGTCCTCGCCGTAGCGGCTGCCGTCGACGACGATCGATCCCTTCCGCTCGAAGATCCAGGCGACCGAGCCGGGCTCGCCGAGGTTGCCGCCGTGCTTGGAGAAGGCGTGCCGGATCTCGGCGCTGGCGCGGTTGCGGTTGTCGGTCAGCGCCTCGACCAGGACCGCGACGCCGGCCGGCCCGTAGCCCTCGTAGACGACCCTTTCGATCGCTGCCCCGTCGGAGCCGGCGCCGGTGCCGACGTCGATCGCCTTCTGGATCTTGTCCTTCGGCATCGAGGCGTCTTTGGCCTTCTGGACCGCCGTCGCCAGCGTCGGGTTGTGGTCGACGTCGCCGCCGCCGTCACGCGCGGCGACGGTGATCGCCCGCGCGAGCTTGCTGAAGAGCTTGCCGCGTTTGGCGTCGGCGGCGCCCTTCTTGTGTTTGATCGAGTGCCACTTGGAATGCCCGGACATCTCCTGCCATTCTATGAGGCGGCCCATGTCGACGATGACGCGCACCCAGCGGGCAGGCCGAGGCGTGGCTGCAGGCTTCGTCTTCGTCGCCATGCTCCTGGCCGCCTTCTCGCTCTGGACGGCGATCCCGCTGAGCTGGGTCTACATCGCCTCGAAGCTCTCCGAGACGCAGTTTCCGAGCGGCGGCCCGTACGCGATCGTCGCGATCGGCGTCCTCGCCTCGATCCTCTTCGTCGCCTGGCTGATCGGGCGCCTCAACAACCTCTACATCCGCATCACCGGCACCAACCGCCTGGAACCGATCCGGCCCGGCTGGCTGAAGAGCATGCGCGACACCGCCCCGGTGCGCGGCTCGGTGACGGTGGTCGAGGCGGTGCTGATGGCCTCGGTGATGCTGGCGGCGCTGGCCCTGACCCTCTGGTTCTTCCTCTGGGCGGGATCACCGATCCCCAATCAATAAGAGCTGGCGCGTCAGACGACGAACTTGCCGTCTTCCTGCATCACCACGCCATCGACTTCGAGCTTGCCACCGAGGCGGAGGTCGCAGACCAGGTCGGTGTGGACCGAGGACTCGTTCTCGCCGCCGGATTCGGGGTAGCTGGCGCCGACGGCCATGTGGACGGTGCCGCCGATCTTCTCGTCGAGCAGGACCTCGCGGGTGCCTTTGTCGATCCCGTAGTTGGTGCCGATCCCGAGCTCGCCCAGGGTGCGCGCGCCCTCATCGGTGTCGAGCAGTTTCAGCAGGTACTCCTCGCCGCGCTCGGCCGAGGCGTCGACCACCCGACCGCCCTCGAAGCGGAGCTTCACCCCGGCGACCTCGCGGCCGCCGATCACCGCCGGCAGGTGGAAGCTGACTTCCCCCTCGACCGAGTCCTCGATCGGGCCGGTGAAGAACTCGCCGTCGGGCATGTTGTTGTCGCCGACACAGGGGATGAACTCGCGCCCGGCGATCCCGAGCTTGATGTCGGTCCCCGGCGCCGTCACCCGCACCTCCTCGTGGCCCTGGATCCAGTCGGCCAGCCGGCGCGTCTCGTCGGAGGCGCGCTGCCAGGCGGTCAGCGGCTCGGAGTCGGTCGCCAGGCAGGCGCCGTAGTAGAAGTCTTCGTAGTCGGCCAGGCTCATCTCCGCCTCGGAGGCGTAGGCGCTGGTGGGATAGAGCGTGTAGACCCAGCGGAAGTCGCCTTCGGCGCTGCGTTTCATCGCCCGCGTCATCAGGTCGCCGGTGACCGACTGGCGCAGGGTCTGGCGCTCGGGCGGGACCCCGGAGAGCTCACGGGTATTGGTGCTGGCGCCGATCGCGATCCGCACGTCGGCGTTGTCGACCATCCACTCGGCATAGGGCGAGATCCATTCGAGCTGCTTGTCGCTGGCCTGCTTGAAGTAGGCCGCGACCTGCCCCTCGAGGGCGACGTTCAGCATCGGGTTGCCGCCGGCTTTCAGGACCTCTTCGTAGACGGCCAGGAGCAGCGGCGCGGCAGCGCTCTCGCCGTCGATCGAGACGACGTCTCCCTCCTTCACTTCGGTCGAGTAGCCGACCAGGATCTTCGCCAGGTTCTGGACCCTCGGGTCGCCGCCGCTCATGCCTTCGCCTCCTCCCCCGCCCGCTCGCGGGCGGCGGTCGCCATTGCCATGAAGATCGCGTGGAAGCGCGGGTCGTCGGTCAGCTCCGGGTGGAAGGCGCAGGCGAGCACGTTGCCATCCCTTATCGCCACCGGATGGCCCCGATACGAGGCCAGCACCTCGACGCCCGGTCCGTGCTCCTCCACCCACGGCGCCCGGATGAAGACCGCCCGCAGCGGCTCGTCGCCGGCGCCCTCGACTTCGAGCTCGGCCTCGAAGCTCTGAAGTTGGCGGCCGAAGGCGTTGCGCCTGGCGGTTGCGTCGATGAACCCGAGGTGCTCGGCGTCGCAGACGATCAGGCCGGCGCAGGTGCCGAGGATCGGCTTGCCGCCGTCGAAATGGGCCCGCAGCGCCGGTTCGAGCCCGGCGGACCCGATCATCTTCCCGATCGTCGTGCTCTCGCCGCCGGGGACGACCAGCCCGTCGAGGCCCTCCATGTCCGCGGGCGTGCGCACCTCGCGCGGCTCGGCGCCGAGGCGGCGCAGCGTCTCGGAGTGGGCAGCGAAATCGCCCTGCAGCGCGAGGACGCCGACCACCAGCGCCTTGCCGCTTGCAGGGTCGACCACCTAGGCTCCGCGGTGCTGCAGCAGGGCGTCCTCGGCCGCCAGCCCGGCGATCTCAAGGCCCGGCATCGCCTCGCCGAGGCCGGTCGAAGCGGCTGCCACCCGCTCGGCGTCCTCGTAATGGGTCGTCGCCTCGACGATCGCCCGGGCCCGCCGCTGCGGATCGGAGCTTTTGAAGATCCCGGAGCCGACGAAGTTGCCCTCGGCGCCGAGCTGCATCATCAGCGCCGCGTCGGCCGGGGTGGCGATCCCGCCGGCGCAGAACAGCGGCACCGGCAGTCGGCCCGCGGCGGCGACCTCCTGGACGACTTCCAGCGGCGCCTGGTGTTCTTTCGCAGCCGCCGCCAGCTCCTCGGGCCGAAGCTGCGCCAGCCGCTTGATCCCGGAGGTGATCTCGCGCATGTGGCGGACGGCCTCGACCACGTTGCCGGTCCCGGCCTCGCCCTTGGAGCGGATCATCGCCGCGCCCTCGCCGAGCCGCCGCAGCGCCTCGCCGAGGTTGGTGGCGCCGCAGACGAAGGGCACCTCGAAGGCGAGCTTGTCGATGTGGTTCGTCTCGTCGGCCGGGGTCAGCACCTCCGACTCGTCGATGTAGTCGACTTCCAGCGCCTGCAGGACCTGGGCCTCGGCGAAGTGACCGATCCGCGCCTTCGCCATCACCGGAATCGAGACCGCCGCCTGGATCCCTTTGATCATCGAGGGATCGGACATGCGGGCGACGCCGCCGTGGGCGCGGATGTCGGCCGGGACGCGTTCCAGCGCCATCACCGCGACGGCTCCCGCCTCCTCGGCGATCTTCGCCTCCTCGGGCGTGACCACGTCCATGATCACCCCGCCTTTCAGCATCTCGGCGAGGCCGGTCTTCAGTCGAAACGTCGCGCGCTCGGTCATCCCGGCCAGATTACATACCGGGGGGCGGGAGCTGCATCGCCTCGGTGGCGAAAGCCGCTACTTCAGTTTGTACGCGCGGATGCGGTCTTTGTGCGCAGCTTCGTCGCGGGCGTAGAGGCCGTGGGCCAATCCCTGGACCAGCGCCATCAGCGCCGTGTGCGAACGGGTGAAGCTGGGACTGTTGGAGGAGAAGTAGAGAGTGAGCTCCGCGTGCTCGCCCACCTCCGACATCGTCGCGTCGGAGATCGCCAGGGTGCGGGCGCCGCGGTGCAGGGCCAGCTTCATCGCCCGCAGCAGCAGCGGGTGGGCGCGGCCGGCGGAAAGGGTGATGACCAGCGTGCTCTCGTCGATCCGCCCCAGCCGCTGCAGGGACTCGCCGCCGGTCGAGGCGACGATCTCGGCGCGGATGTCGAGCAGGCTGAGGGTGTGGCGGAGGTAGCTGGCGAAGAAGGCCATCTGGTCGACGCCGACGATCACGATCCGCTGCGCTTCGGCCAGCGCGGCGACCGCGTTCTGGACCTGCTCGGTGCTGAGCTTGCGCGCGGTTTCCTCGAGGTTCGAGTAGTCGGCGCTGAGCGATCCCTCCAGCTCGGAGTGGTCGAAGGAGAAGAGGGCCCCGCCGTTGGCGCCCGCGGCGGCGATCGTCGTGCGGTACTCCTCGATCGCAGCCTGCTGGAGCTCGGGATAGCCCTCGAAGCCGAGGGCCTGGGAGAAGCGCACCACCGTCGAGGACGAGGTGCTCGCTCTCCGGGCCAGCTCCTCGGCGGTGAGGAAAGCGGCCTCGTCGAGGTGATCGACGATGTAGCGGGCGACGTCTTTCTGGGAGCGCGAGAACTCTTCGAAACGCTCCTGGATGTAGTCGGAAAGGCTTTTGAGCTGTGGGGACTTCGTCGCGGTCTTGGTCACGGCGGTCCATTTCGCCGAACCTCACCCTTTCCCTTCCGGCTTCTGGTTGGATTCGTCGAGCGATGAGCTTGGAACAGGCCCTGCGCCTCACCAACCGCAACATGATCGCCTTCGACCTGATCCTGGGCACGGCGGCGATCGCCGCCCCCGCCGCCACCCTGAAGGTGCTCGGTCACGACGAGCCCTCGCCGGACGCGAAGCACCTGTTTCGCCGCTGCGGACCGATCTGGCTGACCTTTGCCGCCGCCCACCTGGTCGCCGACCGCCGCGGCCGGCCCGCGGACTGGCAGGCGCTGGCCTGGCTGCGCGGCACCGAGATCGCCACCGACGCGCTCTGGTCCGCCTCGCCGGCGGTCAGCCGACCAGGGGCGAAGCTGGGCCTGCAGCTCGCCGGGGCCGCCAACCTGGCGATGGCCGCCGGCTTCGCCTGGATGTCGAGACGCGGATGAACCAGTTCGAGGGACAGCCGAGCATCCGCTGGAGCCTCACCGGGATCAACGAAGAGGGTGACGAGGTCTATCTGATCCGCGGCATCTCCCGCAAGCTCTACCGCTGCCCCGGCTGCCACGGGGAGATCCCGGTCGGCGAGGAGCACACCGTCGTCCAGTTCGTCCGCCGGCTCGGCGGCACAGACCACCACCACTGGCACCGCCGCTGCGCCGAAGAGCTCCTGGTTCCGGAGCTCGGCAGCCTCAAGCGGGTGCCGGCCTCGGAGTCGAGCCAGTCGAAGCTGGAGGCGCGCGGCCGGCGGCCGGCCGGTCGCCGCGGTCGTCGCGGATGAGCTTCAGCCGCCGCGTCGCCGCCACCTACGCCGACATCTGGCGCGCGTACTGGGGCTGGATGCCCTCGCTCCTGATCCTCGCGGCTCTGGTCTTCGTGCCGCTCGGGCTGCTCGACGCGCTCAGCTTCCAGGTCGACGTCGACTCTCTGGACCCGACCAGCGGGATCGAGATCGCGGCGGTGATGCTCGCCGTCGGGGCGGTGACGATGACCGGCCTGCTCGGGGAGATCTTCTTCAGCGGCGCGATCGCGATCTCCCTCACCCATCCGCACGGGCAGAAACCGCCGGGGCTGCGCGAGATCGCCGGCCGGATCAAGTACGGGCGCCTGATCCTCGTCGACATCGCCTTCGTCGTCATCGTCGCCGTCGGCCTGCTGGTCGGGCTGCTCCCGGGGGTCCTTGCCTTCGTCTTCCTCGGGCTGGCGGGCTCGATCGTCGAGATCGAGGAGCGCTCGGCGGCCTCGGCGCTCCGCCGCAGCTTCCAGCTCGTCCGCGGCAGCTTCTGGTTCGTCTTCTGGGTCCTGGTCCCGATCGAGGTCGCGGGCGACGCGATCGGCGGCGGCCTGGCGGCGCTCGTCCATCACGAGCTCGGCGACACCTTTCTCGCCGCCTGGCTGGCCGAGTCGGTGTCCAACGCCTTCCTCTCGCCGATCTTCGCGCTGGCCGCCGTCCTGCTCGCGGTCGAGTTGATCGCGCGCAAGGAGGGCACCGCGCCGCCGCTGCACGCGACCCCGGTGCCGGCATGACCACCGCCTCGATCTTCGTCGAGTTCTGGAGCCAGCTCGAAAAGCACGACGAGCAGGGGCTCTTCCTCGTCCTCGTCGGCTTCATCGGCTCCTTCGCCTTCATCCGCATGAGCACCCGGCTCCAGCGCAGCCCGAAGGTGCCGTGGTGGCCCGGGAGCATCGTCAGCGACAGCGGCGTCCACCTCCACCACCTGGTCTTCGGGATCGTGACGATGATGGTCGCCGGGGCCGGCGGCTTCCTCGCCTTCGGCCATACCCCCTGGACCGAGATCTGCGCCCTCTTCTTCGGAGTCGGCGCCGGCCTGACGATCGACGAGTTCGCCCTCTGGGTCTACCTCGACGACGTCTACTGGGCCGAGGAGGGTCGCAAGTCGATCGACGCCACCGTGATCGCGGCCGCCGGGATGATGCTGGTCCTGGTCGGCTTCACGCCGCTGACGATCGAAGACGGCTCGGCGCAGGCCCTGCTCGGCACCTTCCTCAGCGCCCTGATCGTCTTCGGGCTGGTCGCGATCTGCTTCCTCAAGGGCCGCGTGCTCCACGGCTGCGTCGGCTTCTTCGTCTTCCCGATCGCGCTCTACGGCGCCTGCCGGCTCGGCAAGCCCGATTCGGCCTGGGCGCGCCGGCGCTACCGCGAGCGCCGGCCGAAGAAGCAGGCTGGCTCGTCAGCGCGGTTCCCGCCCGACCGCCGCACCGAGCGCTTCAAGAACGCCTTCCGCGACATCGTCGGCGGCAAGCCGAGCGAGGGCCTGGCGGCGGCGCGGGAGGAGGCGTTCGCCGCCACCCGGGAGGCAAGCGCGGAAGTGCGGCAGCGGGCCGAACGGGTCACCCATCTCGGCGACGGCGACGACGGCTGACCGCGACGGGCTCCTAGACTGGCCCAGAGGATGCGGCGAGGCCTACCCATATTCGCGCTGGTCGCGCTGCTGGCGCTGTCGGCGGCAGCCGTCACCCGAGCCGTGGTGCAGAAGGAAGGCAACCTGCTGGTCCACTTCGACGCCGAGTTCTCGCCGCACTCGCTGCCGCGGCAGACCCCGGCGCCGATCCAGGTGACGATCAAGGGCGCCGTCTCGACCACCGACGGCAGCCACCCGCCGCCGCTGGAGGTCCTGGAAATCGCGCTCAACCGCAACGGCCGGCTCTACACGAAGGGGCTACCCGCCTGCTCGCCCACCCGCCTGCAGTCCACCAGCACCGGCGAGGCCAGGTCGCGCTGCGGCAGCGCCCTCGTCGGCCGTGGAAGCTTCCGGGCCGAGGTCGAGCTCGGAACCAACAACCCGGTGGCCGCCGACGGCGAAATCCTCGCCTTCAACGGTCGCATCGCCGGCAAGCCCGGCCTCCTCCTGCACTTCTTCGGCGGCGCGCCGGTCCACTTCACCCTGGTCGTGCCGCTGCGGATCGGCCACCACAAGCACGGGGAATTCGGGACCGTGCTGCGAACCCGGATCCCGAGGCTGGCGAACGGCTTCGGCTCGATCACGCAGATCGAGCTCTCGCTCGGGCGCCGCTGGCGCTTCGGCGGTCAGCGCCGCAGCTACCTCTCGGCCGCCTGCAGAGCGCCTGACGGGTTCCCGGTGGTCCCCTTCACCTTCGCCAGCGCCAAATTCCGCTTCGAAGGCCATCCGGAAATCAGCTCGGAACTGGAAAAGGTCTGCCGGGTCCGCTGAGGCTGCCGGGCGTCCGCCCCGGTCTGATTCACTGCCGCACCACAGTCAGCAAACGACGACCACCAACGACCGGGGGCATTTCAAAATGACGAAGAAAATGCACGCCATCGGCCCGATCCTGGCGGTGCTCGCCATCGGCGCCGGCGGCATCGTCTGGTCCGGCTGCGGCAGCAGCAGCGACGAAAGCAACTCGATCCGCGAACAGGCGAAGCAGCAGGTCGATGAAGGCAGCAAGCAGGTCGAAGAAGCCGTTCAGGAAGGCACGAAGAAGGCCGAAGAGGGGCTGGAAGAAGCCCAGGAACAGGTCGAGAAGAACCTCAACGGCAAGACCAAGAAGAAGGTCGAAGAAGCCCGCAAGGAAGCCGAAAAGGGAATCGAAGAAGGTAAGGCCCAGGCGGAAAAGGGCGTCGAAGAAGCCAAGGAACAGGCGGAAAAGTACCTCGAATAGGGGCTACCCGGAGCCGCTTCGGCGGTGGGGATCCCGAGTGGACTCGAGGCTCTCGGCGAGGATCTCCACCGCCCGCCCCAGCGTCTCCTCGGAGATCGTGAACGGCGGCGCCAGGCAGAGGACATCGTCGAGCAGGCAGCGGGTGAGGAGCCCGCGCTCGCGGGCCTCGGTGGCGACCCGGCGCCCGCGCGCCGCCTCCGCCGGCCAGCGCTGACGGGTCGCCCTGTCGGCGACCAGCTCGACCCCGACCATCAGCCCGGCCTGCCGCACCTCCCCCACTTCCGGGTGCTCGCGCAGCGGGGCGACCAACCGCGCCAGCGACTCGCTCGACTCGCGCACCCGCGCCAGCAGGTCCTCCCGCTCGATCGTCTCGATGTTGGCCAGCGCCACCGCGCAGGCGACCGGATGGCCGGAGTGGGTGAAGCCGTGCATCAGAACCCCGGGCCGCCCGCCGGGCTCGCGCAGCTCGTCCCAGAGCGCATCGCTGACGATCACGCCGCCGAGCGGGACGTAGCCGCTGGTGACGCCCTTGGCGAAGGTGATCAGGTCAGGCACCACCGCTTCGTGCTCGCAGGCGAACCAGGTCCCGGTGCGCCCGAAGCCGGTGATCACCTCGTCCACGATCAGCAGCAGCCGGTGGCGGTCGCAGATCTCCCGCAGGCGCCGCAGGTAGCCGGGCGGGGGCACGATCACCCCGCCCGAGCCGAACACCGGCTCGACGATCACCGCGGCGATCCGCTCGGCCCCCAGCTCCGCGATCCGCCCTTCGAGCGACGCGCCGGTGCAGACCGCACAGGAGGCGGGATCGCAAGGGGTGCCGGCGGGGCAGCGGTAGACGTAAGGGGTCGGAACCTCGTGGACGTCAGGTGCCCCGACCCCGAAATCGCCGTGGTAGGGCTGCAGTCGCGTGGTCGTGGTGGTGACGCCGGCGAGGCCGTGGTAGCCGCGTTCGTGGGCGAGCACGATCGACTTCTCGGGCCGGCCCCGGCGGACCCAGTGCCGCCGCGCGAGCTTGATCGCCGTCTCGTTGGCCTCGCTACCCCCGGAGACGAAGAAGACGCCGTTCAAGCCGGGGGGCGCCAGCGCGGCGATCTTCTCGGCGAGCTGGATCGGGGGCGGCGAGGAGACGCCGCCGAAGGTGGAGACGTAGGCCAGCGAGCGAAGCTGCTCCACCGCGGCCTCGATCAGCTCCTGCCGCCCGTGCCCGACGTTAACCGTCCAGAGGCCCGCCATGCCGTCGATCAGGCGGCGCCCGTCCTCGCTCACCAGCTCGCAGTCGTCCCCCTCGGCAATCACCAACGGGCCCGCCTGCGTCAGGACCGAGTGGTCGGTCAGCGGGTGGATCAGGTGCTCGAGGTCACTCGCGACATGCTTTGATGCAGGCACTCCACTCAGATTATCGAAAGTGGACAGCCTGTCTAGACGTCAGTGGGTGACTTTTTCCCCAGCGGGCTGCGCGGCGCCTCCTCCGGCGGGACCGAGCAGATCGAGTACCAGTGCAGGAGCGCGAGCTGGTGGGCGACCCGGTTGATCTCCTCCTGGTCGGAGGAGACGGGGAAGTTGCGGAGGATCGCCTCGATCATCGCGTAGGTGGCGCGGACGCCGAATTCGAGGTCGATGCCGTCGCGGATCAGGCCGGCCGACTCGTCGGCGGCGTGCACCGCCATGATCCAGCCGAGCATCGCGTCGTCGGCCGCCTTGTCGGCCTCCTCCCAGCCCGAGCCCCGCATGTTCCGGGCCACCGCGACGATCGGTCTGAGGTCGGCGTTGGTGACCCGCCAGGTGAGCGCCTCGCGGACCATCTCCTCGACCAGCTCGAAGGAGGTCTGGCCGGAGCGGGCGTTTTCGCGCAGCTTCTGGGGGATCTGCGTGTAGCCGACCATGTAGTCCTTGATGATGTCGGCGAGAATGTCCTGCTTGTCGTCGAAGTTGTTGTAGACGGTTGCTCGCGCGACCTGCGCCGCCCGGGCGATGTCCCCCATCGAGGTCTCGGCGAATCCCCGCCGTGAGAAGAGCTTCCGGCTCGCCTCGAGGATTTTCGTCCTTGCGCGCGGCTCCCCTCGCCGAGGCCGGGTCAATTTTGCTCCCTCTGAAGGCGATTGGTCAGCGACCTCACAGGGGCGAGACTATCCAAAGGAACTGACACGATCGGCCTCAACCGACCTCTTCGGGCAGCTCGTACCAACGCTTGCGATCGCCGATCCGGGCCCGCAGCTTCCAGCCCCGCGACTTCGGTACCGCCTCCAGCTCCTCGCGAAGGCGACGCAATCGTTCAGCCACTAGTTCGGCAGCATCGAACTCCGGCAACTCGAGAGCGAACTGTTCACTGCGGTCGCTCACCATCCCGAGGGTTCTCCACAGACCCCAGTCCGAGGCGGTGAGATCGGCTAAATAGGTGATATTGATGCCGCTCTCGTCGGCAGTGAGATTGTGGTCGGCGAAGAGCGCGCAGATGTCGAGAAGGTCCTTTTCGTTCGTCTCCACCACCTGGAGCTTCAGTACCGTCAGGTCCGCGAGGGGAAGGGTCAGGGGAACGACCTCGAGCCTGCGCTTGAGATCGATCCGGTGACACAGGTTCGCCTCGTCGACGAAGACGTCGACCTGGCGCCGGGCGCGCTCGTCCCAAAAGTAGAGGCGGCGATGCCCGTGGAGCATGTTGAACTCTTTGTCACCCGTGTAACCCAAAGATTCGAGCAGGCTCACCACCTGATTCTTCGCCGATCCGGTGGTGGCCAGATCGATGTCGGCGTACTCCCGGGCCAGCGGTGGCTGCTGCGCGCTGGGGCATGTCAACGCCACGGCCACGCCGCCGAGCGCCCGCAGGGGCACCTCCCGCTCCGCCGCAGCTTCGACGATCCGCCGCCCCTCGCCAACGGGATCTACGACTGATTCCACCCCTGCCTCCGCCACTACTCCGGCGGGATCTCCGCTGCAAGCTTGTCGACGTCGACCCCTTGGCGCAGGCGGGCGGCGCGGGCGATGAAGAAGGTCAGCAGCGCTGCCCCGAGGACGATCGCCGCATCGCGGTAGAAGTGCGGCTTGTCGATGTTGAGGCCTTCGTAGTGCATGTACACGAAAAACACTCCGGCCAGGAGAACGGCGACCAGCGCACCGGCGATGCTGACCACGGGGAGTCCGAGGAGGCGCCGGGTGGTGGCCGAGGAGCGCCAGGCGTCGGGTCGCCGGTACGGCAGCAACACCGCGGAGACCCCGATCAGGATCATCGCTATCAGCTGCACCAGGACCGCCTCGACCAGGACGCTGAAGAAGCCTTCGCCGTTGGTGACCGCCCAGCCGAGGACGGCGATGCTGAGGGCGACGACGAGGCCGATCGCGTAGTTGGGGGCGTGCGTGCGCGAGTCGACCCTGGCGATCTGCGACGGCAGCAGCCCGTCGAGCGCCCAGGCGAAGAAGGTGCGGACGGCGATCGTGATGTTGGGGATCATCAGGAGCGGAAAGGAGGCGGCGAAGGTGATCAGGAGCCACCAGGAGAGAACCGTGCTCCCCCCTGCTATCGCGGTCAGGAACGTGTAGAAGGGTTCGACCTCGAAGGGATAGCTTTCGCTGCCGTTCAGCCCGTTGATCGCGACGAAGAAGTCGTGGCCGAACTTGCCGAAGAAGACGGCCGAGAGGATCACCGCGATCGCTATGTGGACGGTGCTGGCAAGACCGATCACCTTCACCTGCGTCATGTCCCGGGCTCGCCTCACCTCACCGGAGATGTAGAGCGAGAGCCAGGCGAACAGCGAAAGGCTGCAGATCAGCGCCCAGGTCGGCCAGGTGTTGTTCATGCTGAAGGCGGGATCGGTGTCGACCCCTTCCTTGTGGGCGTTGGCGACGATCGAGGCGTACGAGTCCTTTTCGCCGGTGATCGAACCGGCGAACTGGTTGAAGCTGTTGACGAAGCCGTCGTGACTCTTGAAGAGGAGCACCAGGAACACGGTGGCGAGCCCCAGCATCATCACCAGCCACAAGCCGTTCATGATCCGGGTGGTCCACCGCCAGCCGCCGGCGAGCAGCAGGGACGAGCCGAGGATCAGCGCCGTCCCGATCCCGAACTGCCACCCCTTGCTGGTGGCGAGGTCGTTCCCGGCGGTGACCAGCGAGTCGCTGCCGCTGACCAGGCCGACAGCGGTCAGCGAGGGCCCGAGGGCGACGGTGACGAACGAGAGGGCGATGAAGGCGATCGAGAGGATCACGCCCGAGGTCCAGAAGAAGGACGAGATCAGTCCGATGACCGGGTGGGTGATCCGCCCGACGAGTACGTAATCGCCGCCGCTGCGGGGGATCGCCGAGGTGAAGAGGCCGTAACAGAGGGCGATCAGCAGCGCCACCCCGAGGGCCATCGCGAAGCCGAGCCAGATCGAGCCGCCGGGAAACGCGCCGAGGGCGAGGAAGACGGAGATCGCGAGCAGCACCGAGGTCGGCTGTCCCGCCATGTTGAAGACGAAGGTCGAGAACGGGGACACCTCCCGCACCAACCCGGTTGCCCTGCGCGCGTAAATACCCTTGGGGCCGCCCTCCTGCTGCGGCACCGTCCTCTCCCCCAAATCAGTCATCTTCCTTCCCCTTTCCTAACCGGAGACCAGGTACTGGCCGACTATACGTTCTGCTCCCAGGTGGACGAGGCACCCGTCCAGGTGCCCACTCCCGTAATCGGAGCCCGGATTGACAGCCACCGTCCTGCCGATCTTCGTCACCCCTTTGCTCTCGTGGATGTGACCGTGAAGGCTGAGGACCGGCTGCGTCTCTTCGATGATCTGCCGCACCGCCCGGCTGCCGGTGGGAACCTCGTGCGGCCGGCCGCCCTTGGTGACGTAACGCAGTTCATCGTCGACCTCGAAGGCGGTGTCGAGACTGCTCTCCCAGGGCGGCACGTGGATGTTGAAAATCGCCCGCTCGGGGTTCTCCAATTGCTCAGTCAGCCGCTTCAAGCGCGCGTAGATTTCCTCCTCGCCGAGCTCTCGCGGGGTCTTCCACGGCGTCCGGTTCGAGTAGCCGAACGAGACCATCTCGTGCGGGCCGATTAACTCGATCCGCTCGTCGCAGGCGACCACGCTGGAGCCGCTCGCCAGCACCTCGTCGATCGACCAGGGATCGTCGTTGCCCGGGATCACGTAGGCGCGGGCGCCGGTGCCGGCCAGGCGTTCGTCGGCCAGCGCGACCCAGAGGCGCAGCTCGTCCAGCAGCGCCCGCTCGAAGGCCTCCTCCCGGCGGCTCGCATCCTCCTCGAGCCGCCGCGCCTCCTCCTCGTCGACGATCAGCGGATACATCCCGTTGGTCGAGATCGCCGCCTGCATCTGATCGAGCTCCGCCGCGGTCCGTGCGACCCGTTCCTCCCCGATCACCCGGGCCCGGTAGGCACGGTCGGCGCCGCGGACGATCGGGACCAGCGCCTTGCCGGTGAGGTCGCCACCCATCACCAGGGCGTCTGCGGGGTAGTGCGCGGCGGCGTTGACGAACTTCTTCCAGCAGACGCGCGAGCCGTGGACGTCTCCCGCATAGAAGAGACGGATGATGCTTTCTCTTTGTCGCCGCCTGAACACTTTCCCCTATCCCCTGCCTAGATCATGCGTTATTTCGAGTTCGGGGACGGCGACGTACCCAATCGCTTACCAGACATCATGTCTAGGCCCGGACCAGGCCGAGCTCGCGCTGCATGAGCAGGGCGGCGCCATCCGCATCTGCGGTCGACAACAGGCCCGCGGCGGCGAGGATGTAGTTGCCGTCAACACCCGACGCCGGATCGTGCGGCGCCAGCGAGCGCGGGGCACGGCGGTCAAGCGCGGCGGCGAGGATCTCGCGACCGTCGTCGCGATGGGCGAAAACCCCTCCCGTACCGAGAACCTGCTCCACCTCTCTGAGGTCCGGCCCGTCCCGCACGAGGGTGGGCGGGCCTTTTTCCCCGCGCGAGAGAAGCATCGTCCCGCAGTGCCGCCGCAGCGCGTGGGTGACGCAGCCGACCGCGAGCAACCGGTCGAGGCGAGCCTCCTCCGGGCTTCCGGGAATCCACTTAGAGTCGTTTGACCGTAAAGCGACAGCTTGTCCAAGAGCCTGCTCGTCGAGAGCAGCCTCGGCTTCGATCCAGCGCCCGTCCGCCGCGAGGACACCGGCGGACCCGGAGCGCAGGCCGAGGTCTCCCTCGACCGTGCGGAGGGTCGGCGGCGGTGGCAGCAGGGGGTCCTCGACGCCCGGCGTCGCCGCCTCGGCGACGCGGCTGGAGTGGACATCGGTGGTGGCGCCGCCGACGTCGACGACGACGACGTCCCCGATCCCCGCCACCGTCCCGGTCCCCCGCGAGAGCAGGCGCGTGGCTTCCAGCACCGCCTCCGGAGTGGGCATCCTCACCATCCGCTCGAAGTCGGGGTCGCTGCTGAGGCCCTTGCCGCCGATCACGTGGTCGAGGAAGGCGCGGAGGATCGCCTTGCGGGCCGACTCGACTTCGATCTCCCCCAGTCTCGGCATCACGTTCCTGGCGACCTCGACCGGCGAGCCGGCCGCTCGCAGGATCTCCGCGGCCTGCGCGGCGACCGCCGTGTTGCAGGCGACGACGAAGCGGGTGGGAAGCCGCGCCTCGGCGAGCCGGCGGGCGTTCTCGAGGACGAGCTCGCCCTGGCCTCCGTCGGTGCCGCCGGCGAAGAGGACGATCTCCGGTCGCGCCGCCCGCAGCTCTTCGAGCTGCGCGGGCTCGAGCCTGCCCGCGAGCACCGCGCCGACCCGGGCGCCGGCGTTCAGCGCTGCCTGCCGCGCCGCGGCCGCGGTCAGGTCGGCGACCAGGCCCACCGCCGCCACCCGCAGGCCGCCCCCGGCGCTGGAAGCGGCGATCGCCTCCTCGATCTCCACCCGGCCGCCGGCGGCGCGCCGGGCCGCTTCGAGCGCCGCCGCGTACCCCTCCATCAGATCGCTGCCGATGCTGGTCGGCGCCTCCGCGTGCGCCAGCAGCCTCCCCTCCGCCGGGTCGACGAGGCTGAGCTTGGTGTAGGTGCTGCCGAAGTCGGCGAGCGCGACCGCGCCCATCTAGGCCGGGACGCCGCCGGCGCGGCGCTCGATCAGCGCGTCGACCAGGCGGTCGATCGTCCCCGGGGTCTGGATTCCGCTGGCGTTGAGGTCGGCGCTGACGTCGCGGGGGACGTCGGACCCCTCGACGTCTTCGTTGAGGACGCCGCCCATGAAGACGGGCACCTCCCGCGTCGCCGCCGCGGCCAGCTCCCGCATCAGGAGCTGCCCGAAGTTGCGGGCGACGCCGTTGTGGGTGCTGATCACGACTGCGTCGGCGTCGGTCTCGATCACCGCCTTGACGATGTCCTCGGGATCGCGGTTGATGCCGAAATCGATCACCTCGGTTCCCACCGCCGCGAGCGTCGAGCTGAGCAGGAAGGGGGCGAATTCGTGGACGTCGGTCGAGGTAACGAGCACCTTCATCCCTCGGATCGCCTCCTCTTCGTGGCGGCCGTGGAGCTCGGCGAGGATCCGCTCGCGCTCTTCCATCGTGCTCTTGACCAGGTCGGTTTCCAGTACCGGCCGCCGCCCGCGCGGGAACTCCGGGTCGGGGTCGCCCGCCCCGAACAGTTCCTCGCAGCGCTCGGATCCAAGGCGTTTCAGAACCAACAGGAGCTGCGCCGGGTCGCGGACGTCGATCCCCGCGCTGCCGAGGCCGGCGACGGCGGCTTCGAAGAACCTGCGACCCCCCTCGACGAGCCGGTCGCGCATCGCCTCGATCTTCGCCCAGTCGACGACCGGGTCGACCAGCGGCACGTAGTCGTCGAGTCGGCGGCTGATCGTCTGCACCGTCGCCACCTCGTCCCAAGAGGGGATCCGTTCGGTCTCGGTCACCGGGACCGCGATCGGCGCGGTGCCGAGGCGGTAGCGCATGTCGACCATCTTCATGAAGAGGACGTCGGTGTTGAGGACGGCCATGTTGGCGTCGAAGTCGGGGGTGTTGCCGATCGTGTCCCCCTGGGTGTAGAGGAAGGGGACGCGCTGCGGGTTGACGGCCTCGAGCGCCAGGGTCACCGCCGACTTGACCACCGGGTTCTGGGTTAGTCCGCCCCAGGAGGGCGAGTAGGCGGCGCCGATCAGCTCTTCGGAGATGTAGCGCTCGACCATCGCCCAGCCGATGTAGTTGGCGTAGTCGTGGAAGACGCCGGGATAGCCGTCCTCGAGGTAGGAGTCGAAGACGACGCCCTCGTCTTTGAAGGCCGCCAGCAGCCCTGCCCCCTTCAGGGTCACCATCGTCTGACCGACTTCGTCGTCCCAGTAAGGCCAGCGCCAGGAGTACTGGGAGAGGACGCCGATCGAGGTGACGCCGGCCTGCAGCGCGTCGACGGCGTTTTCGATCGAGGCCGGGCTGCCGATGTTGTTGTCGGCCGCCTCCGGCTCGATCGGCACCGTGTGCGCCAGCTCCCACCAGTCCTGCGCGGTCATCATCGCCGGCCCGGTTTCCTGCGGCGCCTCGGCGCGCTTGGCTTTCGGCAGCCCCTGCCGCCGCTCGGCGATCAGGTTGAAGCGGTCGGGCGGGCGGACGCCGCGCGAGAGCGCGTTCTCGTAGATCTGACCGAGCGCCTCGCGGGTGTCGGCCCAGGTGTTGAGACCGATGTTCATGCAGGTGCAGGCGATGCCCTCGCTGCGCGCCCTTTCCCGCCACTCGCGCTCGGAGCCGACGCCCTTCTCCTCGCAGAACAGCGAGCGGCCACGCTCGACGTTCGCCGCCAGCGCCTTCCCCTCCTCGACCGCTTCCCGCCCGTCCGGCAGGTCGGCCGGCAGCAACGCCCCTAAGTCGACGTCAAGCTCGGTCACCGCTCCTCCTCACCTCGTCCCGTTCCCGCTCTCGATCGAAGCGCTTCGCAGCACTCCGGCAGTTCCTGATTGAGGAAAATCTACAGAGGTGTGGCCGGCAAGCCAAATCGCCTGCAACCACGGGGGTCGAGCCCCGCCGCGGCGAGGCTCGACCCGCTGAAACGCCCTAGGCGCGAGCCTGCTCTTTGACTTCCTGCGCGTTTTCCTTGGCGCTGTCTTTGAGCTCCTCAGCCTGCTCCTGACCGGCGTGCTTCGCCGTGTCCACTGCTTCCTGGCCGACTTCTTTGGCCCCTTCGACGGCCTGCTCGGCGACCTGGCTCGCGACCTCGCGGCCGCGGTCCATCGCCTCGCCGGCGGTTTCGGCAGCCGATTCCTTGACCTGGTCGGCGATCGGGCCGACCCGTTCGTCCTCGATCCGCGAACTCGGCAGCAGCATGCCGACGAGGAACCCGGCGGCGAGACCGCCGATCGCGAGGCCGAGCGGGTTTTCCTGGGCCACGCCGACGACTTCGCGGGCACCCTCTTTGACCTGCTGTCCGTCCGGGGTGGCGTCGCCGACTTTGTGCGTCGTCCCCTGGATCTGCTCGACCAGGCGGTCGCGTTTGTCGGAGATCGACTCCTTCACGCGGGTTTTGACATCTGCCTTGTAGGCGAGCGCGTCGACGGTGTCCCCCATCTCTGCGCGCGTCTCCTCTATCTCCTGGCGGATTTGGCTTGGCTCTTGGCCCATTGCACGTCCTCCTTCACGGTTTCGACGGTCTGTTCGGGTGCGGGCGGCGTCGCCTGCTTGATTCGCTCCTTGCCGGTCATCGCCATCACAGCCGCGATGGCGATGTAGACGACCGTGACGATGAGGGCGGCAACCCAGAGGTCCATCGCCTTGTCGAGCAGGGCGAGGATCATCGTCGTCAACACGCCCAGCGCCAGCAGGCCGACGACTGCCGCCCCGCCGAACATCCCGGCGCCCTGTCCCGCCACCTTTCCTTTTTCGGTGAGCTCCGCTTTCGCCAGCTCGATCTCCTTGCGGACCAGCGTCGTCGTCTGCTCGGAGAGCTGCTTGACGAGGTCCCCGGTCGAGTGCGAACGCAGCTCGTTGCTCTCCCCGTTCATGGTGCTCATGGAGCCGGGGAGGCCGAGGGAGTCGGGGTCACTCCCGTCGGGGTCGGGGTCGGAGTTGCGGTCGGCGGCGGCGGGCTCACCACCGGCTCCACGGCCGAGCGGTTCACGGCCGGCGGCGAGGTCCGCTGCGGAACCTGGCCCGTGGGTCGGGCGCCGTTGAGCCCGCTGCGCTGCTGGTAGCGGTCCCGGCTCGACGCCTTCAGGAACCTGGCGGCGACGATGCCTAGCGCCATACCGCCGGCGAGCACGGCCCAGGGCCGCCGTCGCCCGAGGTCTTCGACGTCGTGCAGCATCTCGTCGGGTCCCTTGTCCTTCAGGTAGGAGCCGACCTTCTCGGTCTCCTCAGCGGCACGATCGGCGAGCTTCGCCGGCGTGTCCTTGCCCTGTTTGCGCAGCTCCTCACCGACCGAGCGGAGGTCCTCGGCGGTGCCGGTTACCTTCTCGCCCGCCTCGGTCGAGCGCTGGTCGACCTGCCGACGCACATTCTCCTGCGCCTTGCCGGCCGCGTCCCGCGCTTTTTCCTGCGCTTCGCCTGCAACTTCCTGCGCCTTGTCCTGCGCTTCGCCAACGCTTCCGTCAGCCATGGTTGTCCTCCAAGTCTTGGGGGTCGTTTACGGTCCCGGGCAGGGGCGCGCTAGGGCGCTTGCCGAGCTTCTTCTTCTCGAGCGGGATGTCCGGAGCCCGTCGGCTCCTCCACTCCCCGTTCTCTGGAATCCCCAAGATCGGCACGAACCTCTGCGATACGGCTCGACTTCGGGGCTTATAGCGGGGGTACCCCTGACTGCGATAGACAAACAGCCCTTTTGGAATCCCCGCTCGCCCTTTTCCTCCGCTTCCTCAAGTTCGGCTGCCTCGCCTGGGGCGGGCCCGCGGCGCAGATCGCGATGATCAAGCACGAGTGCGTCGACGAAGAGGGCTGGCTCGACGAGCGCGGCTTTCAGCGCCAGCTCGCCGTCTACCAGGTGCTGCCGGGTCCGGAGGCGCACGAGCTCTGCGTCTACTTCGGCCGGCTGCGCGGCGGCAAGCTGGGCGGCTTCGCCGCCGGGCTCGGGTTCATGCTGCCGGGCTTCCTGCTGATGCTCGGCCTCTCGGCCCTCTACGTGGAGGCCGACATCGCGAAGAACCTCGACGCGCTCTTCTACGGGCTGAACGCGGCGGTCGGGGCGTTGGTGGCGCGGGCGCTGGTGCGGCTGAGCAAATCCTTCATCCAGGACGTGCCGCTGGCGCTGATCGCGATCGCCGGCTTCGTCCTCACCTTCTTCGCCGACGCCGGCTTCGTCCTCGTGCTGCTCGGCGGCGGCCTCGCCTACGAGCTCTGGCGCAACGCCCGCGGCTGGCTCGGCCGCGCGCCTTCCTTCACCCTCTCGCTCCCCGCCCTGCTCTGGATCGCCGCCGGCGCGATCACCGTCGGCCTCGCCGGCGAAATCTTCCTCGAGGGCCTGAAGGCAGGCCTGCTCACCTTCGGCGGCGCCTACACCGTCGTCCCCTTCCTCCACGACGGCGCAGTCGAAAGCCACCATTGGCTGAGCGAGAGCCAGTTCGTCGACGGCCTCGCGATCGGCGGCATCCTCCCGGCGCCGCTGATCATCTTCTCCACCTTCGTCGGCTATCTGGCGGGCGGCCTGGTCGGCGCCCTCCTGATGACCCTCGGCATCTTCATCCCCGCCTTCGTCTTCCCGATCTTCCTCCACCGTCAGTTGGTGGCGATCGCCGAAAACGAACGCCTCCACCAGTTCCTACTCGGGATCGCCGCGGGCGTGATCGGCCTGATCGCCGCCGTCGCCGTCGAAATCCTCGAAGCCGGCGTCGTCGACGTCTACACCGCCGCCCTGGCCCTCGGCGCGTTCCTCGCGCTCAATCGCTGGCACTCGAAGCTGACGGTGCTCTTCGTGGTGGCGAGCTGCGGCGCGATCGGCGCGGCTCTGCAGCTGACGCTCGTCTAGACAGGCGGAGTCGCCGGTCCTCAGCCATCAGCAATTCCACCTCGCGGATCAGCGAGGCGGAGCGACCGGCCGTGGGCAGGGGACCCCCGGCCGGTCGCTGGACTCGCGCCCCGACGGGATGAAAGGTGCTCGTCCGCGCGGCTGGCCGACGCTGGAAGGGGCGTGGCGTCGGATCTTCACCCCGGTCGAGCACGAGAAAGACGATAGAGCGCCGGGGCCCCTCCGTTAGGCTGGCTACACCCGCCCGAAGAGGGGTCATGGCACCCGATCGGCCCATAGACATCCAGAAGATGCTGAACGCCCTGCCGGCGATGGTCGGCTACTGGGACCGCGACCTTCGCAACCGGTTGGCCAACCACGCCTACGTCGACTTCTTCGGCAAGTCGCCGGAGGAGATGCAGGGCATCCACATCCGCGAAGTGCTCGGCGAGGAGCTCTTCGAGAAGAACCTGCGGCACATGGAAGGGGCGCTGGCCGGAGAAGCGCAGCTGTTCGACCGGGAAATCAGGACCCCCTCGGGGGAGATCCGCTACACGCAGGCTTCCTACATCCCCGACGTCGCCGAGGACGGGGAGGTGCGGGGGTTCTTCGTACTGGTCACGGACATCACCGAGCGCAAGCGGATCGAAGAGGAGCTGGCGCGCAGCCACGCGCGGCTGGCGGAGGCCGAGCACCTCGCCCGGCTCGGGAGCTGGGACTGGGACATCCCGACCGGAAAGATGAGCTGCTCCGAGGGCCTGTTTGCGATCTACGGCATCACCGAAGAGGAGTTCGACAACACCTACGAGGTCGGCAGCTCGAAGTGGGTCCACCCAGACGACCGCGCCTTCGTCGAGGAAGAGATGCGCCAGGCCCTGGAGTCCGGCGCGCCGGTCGACTTCGAGTACAGGATCATCCGACCGGACGGCCGCGTCCGCCGCCTCCACAGCCGGGCGGAGCTGATCGCCGGCGCCGACGGCACCCCGCTGCGCCTCACCGGCACCGCCCAGGACGTCACCGAGCTCCATGCAGCCGCCGAGGTCCTGCAAACCGCCACCGACCTCGCCCGCCGGGCGGCTGAGGTCCATACCCTGCCCGACCGCCCCTCCCGCTCGAAGGACGACCTCGCCAAGCTCCTCACCCACCGCCAGATCGAGATCCTCGGCCTCGTCGCCGAGGGGCTCAGCAACAGCGAGATCGCCTCCCGCCTCTACCTCGGCGAGAGCACTGTCAAGTGGCACGTCCGCAAGATCCTCAAGGCGCTCGGCGTGGCGAACCGGGCGCAGGCGGTGGCGCGGTACCTCTCGGCTCAGCCCGGCCGTCGTTGATGGGGCAGCCTGGACTCGAACCAGGGACCGACGGATTATGAGTCCGCTGCTCTAACCAACTGAGCTACTGCCCCGCATGGCGAGCCTAGCGAGCACGCTGCCTGTTTTCGGCACAGCCGGCTGTGCCGAAAGTCGATTGCGCTTCAGGCGCTGAAGAGCTGGGCGAGGGAGCGACCGACGTCCGGTGGCTCTTCTTCCCCTTTGGCCGCGGCGGCGGCGCCGTCGGCCAGAGCTTTGGCGGCGTCGGCGATCTGGTGGTCGCGGCCGCCGCGGATGGTGCCGGTCTTCTTCGCTTCGTTGAGGTCGGACTCCATCAGGCCGGCCAGCTCGGCGAGGCGCCGCAGGCCGACGACCCCGGCGGTGCCCTTGAGCGCGTGGGCTTCGGCCCGCATCGTCTCGAAGTCGTTGCTGCCGGTGGCGAGGCCCGCGGCGATCACGTCGCAGCGGCGTTTCGCCTCCTCGGCGAACGACTGCAGCAGCTCCTCCTCGGTGGCTGCTTTCTCGTTCATCGTGCGATCGCCTCGTCGACGGCTTCGTGCATCAGCTCGAGCCCGAAGGCCCCCTCGACGGCATCGCGAACGACGCCCCGGCGGTCGATCGCGAACAGCCACGGCTCGCTCGGCAGGTGGAAGGCCCGCACCTGTGGTCGCACTCCCTTGCCGGGGTCGTTTTCGTTGTAGATCTCCATGTGGATGAAGGCCGCCTTGTCTCCGTATTCGCTTTTTGCCTGCTCCGCCACGTCAACGACGGGCCCGCAGACCCGACTCTGGCAGAACTGGGGGGTTGCAAACAAGAGGACTATCGGTTCTCTGCCCAGCGCGTCCGCGTAATCCACCTTGTTCTGGCTGTCGGGGGGCATCCGGGTCGTGATCTTCGACAACTTGCCGCCCGCATCCTGCGGGGTCGGCGTATGGATAACAGGCGCTTTTTGCCCGGGTTTCGGCACCCGCTGGAATTCGCCGACCACGACGCCGGGCAGGAGGGCGCCTTTCGTTTCGCCGTCTTCCTCGATGATGGCCGCGAGCCGCCATTCGCCGTCGCCGGGGAAGGTCAGCTCGGTCGAGTAGACGACGCGCGCCGCGTCCGGGTCTTCGAGGGTGCTGTCAGCGCTGAACTTCGGCTTCGTCGCCAGGCTTTCGATCTTGGCCGGGAACGGCCCCATGGCGGGCTCGTCGAGCGCCTGCGTTTCCGCCTTGGCGATCGGGCCGAGGTTGCCCGATCTCGATTTCGCCCCCGCCTTCGGCTCGGGCACCTTGGCGTAGTAGAGGGCGACTTCGACGTCGGAGATCGGCTTGCGGTCCTTGTCGACGATCTCGAACGGGTAGCGGTTCTTCCCCGGGTAGAAGGCGACGGCGGCCGGTTCGACCAGGACTTCGGCCCTAGCGTCGGCGGCCTTAAGCACTTCCCGCAGGGAGCGTCCTTCCGGGCTCGGGAACGCCGACTTCGGCGGTGCCGGCCGGCTCGCCGCCGTCCCGCCGGGGGCGGAGGTCGATTCCCCCCCGTCCGAGCTTCCCCCGCAGCCCCCCATCAGAGCCCAGGCCGCGAGCGCGCAGAGCAGCGCTGGGGCAAGGCGGGGGGCGCGCATCGGCGGCATGTTATGGACAGATAGGGTGGCCGTGGTTCTCGACGAGAAGGAGATGAGATGGCCGATCGAGCGGCGTTGGTTACCGGAGCATCGAGCGGGATCGGGCTCGCGATCGCGAAAGTCCTCGGCGAAGAAGGCTATGCGCTGACGGTCGCCGCGCGCCGTCCCGAGAAGCTCGAGGAAGCCGCCGAGGGGCTGAAGGGGGAAGGGTTCGAGGTCGAGCCGATCCCGGCCAACATGGCCGAGGAGGACCACGTCGTCGCGATCTTCGCCGCCCACCGGCAGAAGTACGGGCGCCTCGACGCGCTCGTCAACAACGCCGGGGTCGGGATCGGGGCGCCGATGGAGCAGATCCAGACCAAGCACCTCGACATGCAGCTCGCGGTCAACCTGCGAGCGCTGATCCTCGGCACCCGCGAGGGCCTGCCGATGCTGCGCGAGGCAGGGGCCGAGCACGGCAAGGCGCTGATCGTCAACACCGCCTCGATCGCCGGCAAAGGCGGCCAGGCCTGGCTCTCGATCTACGCGGCGACGAAGGCCGCGGTGATCAACTTCACCCAGTCGACCCACCGCGAGGCGGGCAACGCCGGCATCCAGTGCACGGCGCTGGCGCCGGGATTCGTCGAGACGCCGATGACCGAGTTCGTCCAGGGCCAGATCCCGCCCGAGGAGATGATCCGACCGGAGGACCTCGGCGAGGCGGTCCGGTTCCTGCTGCGGACGTCCAAGAACTGCCACATCCCCGAGATCGTGTTCACGCGACCGGGCGAGAGCCTCGACACTCCGTAGCGAGGGATCGGGCGTGTCCAAGCGCCTGCGCATACTCGTTGCCGCCTTCGGCGACGCCGGCCACGTCTTCCCGGCGATCGCGCTGGCGAAGGCGCTGTCGGCGCGCGGCCATGAGGTGGTGATCGAGACCTGGGAGGAGCGGCGGGCGGCGGTCGAGGGCGAGGGGCTCGGGTTCGCCGCGGCCGAGGAATACCGGATGTTCCCGCCGCCGGATCCCGATTCCGAGGAAGGGCAGCACGCGGCGGAGGCGGCCAAGGCGCTGCTGCCGCTGCTGGAGGACTTCCAGCCCCACGTCGTCGTCAGCGACATCCTCACTCTCGCCCCCACCCTGGCCGCCGAGCGGGCCGGGATCCCGCTGGCGACGCTGATCCCGCACATCTATCCGGTAGTTGAACCCGGCTTCCCGTTCTTCGCGATCGGGCTACGGCCGCCGCGCACCGGCCTCGGCCGCCGGGTCTGGCGCTACGGCCACGACCGGGCGCTGCGGGTCGGCCTCGAGCAGGGCCGTGGCGACCTCAACGTCCAGCGCCGGCGCCTCGACCTACCCCCGATCGATCGCTTCCACGGCGGCATCAGCCCCGACCTGGCGCTGGTCGCCACCTACCCGCAGCTCGAGTACCCGCGGGCCTGGCCCAGCGGCGTCGAGATCACGGGGCCGATGACCTTCGAGCTTCCCCACCCCGAGATCGAGCTGCCACCGGGCGACGACCCGCTCGTCCTCGTCGCGCCCAGCACCGCCCACGACTCCGACAACCATCTGGTCCGCACCGCCCTGGCTGCGCTGGCCGAGGAGCCGGTGCGGGTGGTGGCGACGACCAACCGCGTCGCGCCCCAGAGCCCGATCGAGGTTCCCGCCAACGCCAAGCTGGTCGAATGGCTCAGCTACAGCCAGCTGATGCCCGCCGCCTCCCTGGTCATCTCCCACGGCGGCCACGGCACCGTCGCCCGCGCCCTCGGCGCCGGCACCCCCGTCCTCATCAGCCCGATCATCGGCGACATGAGCGAGACCGCGATGCGCGTCGCCCGGGCCGGCGCCGGCCTCTCCCTGCCGTGGCGTCTGTGCCGGCCGGGGCCGCTGAGGTGGGCGGCGCGGCGGCTGCTGCACGAGCCGAGCTTCGCGAAGAAAGCGCAGGAAATCGCCGCTTGGGGACAAGAAAACGACGGCTCGGCGCGAGGCGCGGAACTCGTCGAGCGCCTGGCCCTGAAGCGGCTCACCGCCGCCTAAGAAGCTCCGGGGGTGGGACTCGAACCCACAACCCTTCGATTAACAGTCGAATGCTCTGCCGATTGAGCTACCCCGGACCGATCCCCCGGGCGCCGGCCCGGACTGCTCGGAATTTACCGACTCAGCTGCCGACCCGCTCCGCGTGGGCGATCCGTTCGACCAGGGCGGCGCGTTCGCGGCTGAGGGCGGCGCGGCGCTCGTAGTCGCCGCGCTCGCCGGCGGCGGCGATCTCGTCCTCGAGCCGGCGCTGGTCGAGGAGGAGGAAGTTGAGCTCCATCGCTTCGTGGGAGGAGGGCTCCTCGCGGGACATGATCACCAGTTCGGCGATCAGGCCGGCGAGCTCGCCGTCGTCGTGGGGAAGGTTCGAGGCCGGGTCCTGGGGATGCTCGCGCAGCCAGGCGGCGGCGCGCAGGCCGGTCGGCGAGAGGTGGGCGTCGGTGAGGCGGGCCAGGTACTCCTTGCCCTCGTTCGGCAGCGCGATGCACATCGCCAGCAGCGCCCGCTCGCGCCGCTCGCGCGAGGTCAGCTCGGCGGGCCGGCGGGCCGCGGGAGCCTGCGGTTGGGTCCGGCTTTCCGGCCCGGGATCCTGCCGCCCGCCGCTCGCCGGAGTCCCCGCGACCACCCGTGCCGCGAGCCGCGGCGGGTCGATCTCGAGGCGGTCGGCAACGCGGCGTTCCAGCTCGTCGCGCAGCGCTTCCTGGCTGTCGTCCATGCCCGCCAGGATCGGGATCAGCTCGTTGGTCAGGGCGCGATCGCGGGCGACGGGGTCGGAGACGTCGGTGCGCTCGAGCACGAGCCGGACCTGGAACGCGGTCAGCTCTTCGGCGCCCTCCAGCAGCTCCCGGAAGCGCTCCGGCCCGCCCTCGGCAGCCATCATCTCCGCCGGGTCCTCCCCGGCTGGCATCGCCGCCACCCGCAGCCGCATCCGCCGCCCGGCGGCGACCCGCTGCGCTCGCAGCATCGCCTCCTGGCCGGCCGAATCGGCGTCGAGCGCCAGCACGACCTCGTCGACCATCCCCGAGAGCGCCGCCACCTGGTCGGGGGTGATCGCCGTCCCCATCACCCCCACCGCCTCCTCGATCCCCGCCTGGTGCAGGGCCAGGACGTCCGTATAGCCCTCGACGACCACGGCGCGGCCGGCCTTGGCGATCGCCGCTTTGGCCAGGTCGACCCCGTAGAGGATCTGGCTCTTGTGGAAGAAGTCGGTCTCGGCCGTGTTGACGTACTTGGCGCCCTGGTCGGAGCGCATCGCCCGCCCGCCGAAGCCGAGGACGCGGCCGCGGCGGTCGCGGATCGGGAACATGATCCGCTCGCGGAAGCGGTCGTAATCGCCGCCGCTGCGGCCGCGCTGGACCAGCCCCACCGCCCGCAGCTCCTCGACGCCGAAGCCCGCCTGCTGGCCGCGGACGAGGATCTTGTCCCAGGCGCTGGGGGCGAAACCGACCCCGAAGGCGCGCAGCGCCTCTTCCCGCAACCCCCGCTGAGCCAGGTAGTCGCGCGCCTTGCCGGCCTCCTCGGACTCCCAGAGGTAGTTGGCGTAGAAGGCGGCCGAGCGTTCCAGCAGCTGCTCGAGCCGGCGGCGGCGCTGCCGCTTGGCCTCCGCCCGCGGGTCCTCCTGCTCGCGCTCGAGCTCGACCCCGTAGCGGTCGGCCAGCATCTCGACCGCCTCGGCGAACCCGAGGCCGTCCTTTTCCTCGACGAACTTGATCACGTCGCCGCCGACCCCGCAGCCGAAGCAGTGGTAGAGCTTTTCGGTCGGCTCGACCGAGAACGAAGGCGTCCGCTCTTCGTGGAACGGGCAGAGGCCGACGTAGCGAGCGCCCTGACGTCGCAGGTCGGTGTGGGCGGAGACGACCTCGACGATGTCGGCCGCCGCCTTCACCCGTTCCAGGCTCTCGTTCGAGATCAGCGCCATCAGAAACGGGACTCTTCCGGGACGGTGAGCTCGGTGAACTTGGCGATGCAGAAGCGGTCGGTCATCCCGGCGATGTAATCGGCGACGCGCTGGCACTCGCTCGCGCCGGGATCGAGAGCCGGGATCTCGCCGGGGTGCGCGAGGTAGTGGGCGAACAGGCCGCGCATCGTCCGCCGCACGCGCTCGTGCTCGCTGCGCGCCTCCGGGCCGAGGTAGACCCGGTCGAACATGAACTTGCGCAGGCGCAGCATCGCCTGGCCGACCTCGCGGCCCTGGCGGATCTCCTCCCCGCCCTCGGAGTGGTCGACGATGTCGCGAACCAGGGTGTCGATCCGCTGCGAGCCGGTCGGCCCGAGCAGCTCGATCTCCTCCACCGGCAGATCCTCCTGGCGCAGGATGCCGGCGCGCAGGGCGTCGTCGATGTCGTGGTTGATGTAGGCGACGCGGTCGACCAGCTTGACGATCTGCCCCTCCAGAGTCGCCGGCTTGCGCGAGCCGGTGTGGTTGAGGATGCCGTCCCGGACCTGCTCGGTGAGGTTGAGGCCCTCGCCGTCGCGCTCGAGCACGTCGACGACCCGCAGCGAGTGCTCGTTGTGGCGGAAGCCGGCGCCGCAGTGCTCGCGCAGCGCCTCGTCGAGCGTCTCCTCGCCGGCGTGGCCGAAGGGCGGATGGCCGAGGTCGTGGCCGAGCCCGATCGCCTCGGTCAGATCCTCGTTCAGGCGCAGGGCGCGGGCGACCGTGCGGGCGATCCCGCAGGCCTCCAGCGTGTGCGTGAGGCGGGTGCGGTAGTGGTCGCCCTCGGGCGCAACGAAGACCTGCGTCTTGTGCTTGAGGCGGCGGAAGGACTTCGAGTGGACGATGCGGTCGCGGTCGCGCTGGAACGGCGTCCGCAGCGGACTGTCCGGCTCCTCCCGCTGCCGCCGCGCCGGATAGGACCGGGTCGCCTGCGGGGCCAGAAATTCCTCCTCCCAAGCAGAGACGCGATCCTCGAAGGTGGCGGTGAGGGGCACCCACCGATCATAAGGAGACGGGGAGGGGCTCGCCGGACCCTCCCCGCTGTTGTCCGCCGAGCCCCTCCCCGTCTCCTCAAGCAGCGGCGCGGAGTTGGACATGGGCATGGTGCTCAAGCGTCTCACCCACCGCCCGCTCGACCAGGCGCAGGGCGCGCGGCTCGGCCGCCGGCGCCGCGCTCAGTGGGTTCGCCAGCCCCTCGACCATGAACCGGTGGGCGTCCTCGCCGAACGGAAAGGAACCCGCTTCGCAGCCGCTGCAGACGACCCCCCCGGCGGCGCCGGAGAAGCCGACCAGGTCCTCGCCCTCGCCGCAGCGGGCGCAGGAGGCGAGCTCGGGCGCGAAGCCGGCGACGAGCGCCAGCTTGAGCCGGAACGCGAGGGCGGTCTCCACCTCCGCGGCTCGCGGCGCGGCCGGATCGTCGAGCAGAGAGAGATACCGGCAGAGGAGGTTGTAGGCGGGCGGGTTCGGTTCGGCCGAGTCGAGCAGGCGCAGGACCGAGTCGCAGGCGCGGGCCCCGGCGGTGAGGGCAGCGCCCGAATTCCGCAGGCGCGGATAGCCGTCCACCGTGGTGGCGCTGGTCACCGTCATCAGGTCGCCGCGGCCTTCGTGGAGGATCAGGTCGAGGCGGAAGAACGGCTCCAAGCGCCCGCCGAAGCGAGATCGGGGTTTCCGCGCCCCCTTGGCGATAGCCCCGATCCGCCCGCGGGTCTTGGAGTAGAGGTGGAGGATGCGATCAGCCTCGCCGTAGCGAATGCTCCGCAGCACAACCGCCTCCGTCTTGACCGTAGTTCCGGCCACGTTGTCATTTTGCCCGGCGCCTCGGACGTCGTCGCAGCTTCACCTGGCAGCCCGGGCAGAAGTAGGTCGAGCGGCCGCCGACGACGATGCGGGCGATGGTGCCACCGCAGCGCAGGCACTCCTCCCCCTCGCGGGTGTGGACGAGGAACTCGTCCTGCATCGTCCCCTTCTCGCCGCGGGCGTCGCGGTAGTCGTCGATCGAGGAGCCGCCGGCGTCGATGCCGGCCTCCAGCGCCGCCACGACCGCGTCGCGCAGCGCCTCCAGGTGCTCCGCCTTCATCGAGCCCGCGGGAGAGAGCGGGTGCAGCTCGGCCCGGAAGAGCGCCTCGTCGGCGTAGATGTTGCCGACCCCGGCAACGCCGGACTGGTCGAGCAGGAACGACTTCAGCGGGGCCTTGCGTCCCGCCGCCATCTCGCCCAGCGCCTGCGCCGTGAACTCGGGCGAGAACGGCTCGACGCCGAGCTTCGCGAAACGCCCCTCCAGCTCCGAGTCCGCGAGCAGGAAGGCCTCTCCGAAGCGCCGCGGGTCGGTGAACCAGAGCTCGCGCTCGTCGTCGAGGACGAAGCGGGCCCGGAGGTGACGTTCCTCGGTCGAGCGCTCGCTCTCGTACAGGCGCCGCCCCTCGGAGGGATCGAGCATCTCTTCGCCCTCGCGGAGGACCAGGTTGCCGGTCATCCGCAGGTGCATGACCAGCGTCCGCTCGCGGTCGAGGTGCATGAGGATGTACTTGCCGCGCCGGCCCAGCCGCTCGATCGTGCTGCTGCCGACCGCGTCCACCAGCTGCTCTGGCGGTACGGGCCGCGACCAGCGCGGGTCGAGCACCTCCAGCCGCTCGATCCGGTGCCCTTCGACCTCCGGCTCCAGCTGCCTGACGACGGTCTCCACCTCCGGCAGCTCGGGCATGGCCTGATTTCTACTTCATGACCCTGGCCTACTCGCTGGCTCGCGGGTGGGCGCTGAAGTAGACCTCCTTGAGGCGTTCGCCCGAGAGGTGGGTGTACATCTGCGTGGTCGAGATATCGGCGTGGCCGAGCATCTCCTGCACGGCGCGCAGGTCGCAGCCGCCGGCGAGCAGATGCGTGGCGAAGCTGTGGCGCAGGGTGTGCGGGCTCATCTTGCCGGCGAGGCCGGCGTCGCGGGCGTGGCGCTGGACGATCTTGTAGAGGCCCTGGCGGGTCAGCGGACCGCCGCGGAAGTTGACGAAGAGGTGCGACTCCTGACGCTGGCCGACCAGCTTCGGCCGGCCGCCACGCAGGTAGCCGTTGATGGCCGCGATCGCCTGGCGGCCGAGCGGCACCAGCCGTTCCTTCGAGCCCTTGCCGCGAGCGCGCAGGAAGCCCTCGTGCAGATCGACGTCCCCGAGCTCGAGCCCGATCGTCTCCGAGGCCCGCAGCCCGCACGCGTACATCACCTCGAGCAGGGCGCGGTCCCGCAGCGCCGTCGGCTCGCTGCCCTTCGGCGAGGCCAGCAGCTTCTGCACCTCGGAGTAGTTGAGGACGTGCGGCAGTTTCTTCGAGCGCCGCGGCGCCGTCAGCGCCGCCGTCGGGTCGTCGCCGATCAGCTCGTCGCGGCGCAGGTGCTTGTAGAACGAGCGCAGGCAGGCGGCCTTGCGGTGGATCGTCGCCGCCGAACAGGCCGGCCGCCCCTCCCCCGTCGCCAGCTCGGCGAGGAAGTCGGCGACGTCGGCGGCGGATGCCTCGAGGGCGTCGCGGTGGTGGGACGAGAGGTATTCGCCGTACTGGAGGAGGTCGGTGCGGTAGGCGTTGAGGGTGTTGCGGGATAGCCCTCGCTCCAGCTCCAGGTAGCTGAGGAAGTCCAGGACCAGGGACTCGAAGCGTTTGTCGGCGCCGGGTTTTGCGGCAGCAGCGGGTGACTCGGGCTTGATCGCTACTGCCATGACGAGTGGGTTCGCTTTGCCCGGTTTCAGCCCTCTACACGCAAGGGACCGTGCGCTCGGCGCGCGGGTCCTGTCACGGCAGGGGACCCACCATCTCCTGAACTACCAGGAGATGGTCCCCCTACCGTGCCACCCGCGCGAGGAAGGTTCCGGCTGCGAGCGCTGCTTTGAAAAACAGTGGGTCGTCCTGCAGGGAGCGACCCATCGTCGAGATCGGCAGGTCCGCTGTGCTGTAGGCCGTCAGATCCACAGCTACCTGCTGCAGATCGTGATTGAAGGGTTCTAGGGCGGCAGCAACCTCCGGCTCATCCTCTGGGACGGGGACAGCTACCGGTGCTAGAAGGAGCTGGAGCACGGTTCGGGTGTGGTGGCTCAGGCCGCGGTGGCGGTCCCTCGGGTCGCTGCTCGACAGGCGGGGGGAGATCAGGGTTGGGAGGTTCAGGCTGAGGGCGGCGTGGGCGTTGTCCAGGGCTGCCATGCCGCCGTGGCCGTAGGCGGTGTCGGAGCCGATGATCCCTGGGCCGGGGCCGATCAGGATCGCGTCCCAGCCCAGCTCGTCGGCGGCGTCGTCGAGAGCGCCGACGGCGCTGAGGGCCTCGTGTTCGCCGCCGTAGGCAGGCGCGGCGGTGATGTGACCGGCGAGGAGGCCGCGCTCGCGAAGCTGCTTTACGTCTCGCGAGAAGGAGCCGGGCAGCGCACCTCCGCCCGTCTGGACGTACCCGACCCGCAGCCCCGGTGCCGCCTGCACGAACGCCCAAGCCGCCGGCGCCAGGTGACCATGGAGCGGCAGGACGGCTACCGGCGTCGATCGCGTGGTTCCTTTGTCCTGTATATCCGGACAAAGGAACCGCGAGTTGGGGCGCTCGATGGGCTCGACGGGGTGCTGGAGTGAGGTGTAGTTCAGCTTCATCACGTGGGCGTCACCCTCTGCTTCGGCTTCGAGGCCGCGGGTGAGGTTGACGTGGACCACGTCGAAGCCGCCGGAGCCGAGGTCGAGGTCGAGGGCGGCGGTGTTGACGACCACCTCGTCGCCCTCGCGCGTCTCGCCGAGAAGAACCTCATCCGCCCAGGCTCGGCGGCGCTCGCCCCCGACCTCCACTTCGAGCGGGTCGGCCGAGACGACCACGCCGCGGCGCAGCTTCAGCCGCCCCGCCACTTATTCGCTCGCCGCAGGCTCTGCCGCAGCGGCGACTATTCGCTCGCAGACATCGAGCATCTTGTCGAGTGAGCGAGCAGGCACCCGCTCCTCGGAGGTGTGGACGTCGGAGGTGCCGTTGGAGAGGAGGACGCAGTCGAAGCCGTCGCGGCGGAAGACGTTGGCGTCGCTGCCGCCGCCGATCGCCACCCGCTGCGGCTCCAGGCCGGCGCCGCGGAGGCCTGCCTCCGCCAGCCCCAGCGCCGCCGAGTCCTTCGGGACCCTGTAGCCGCGGAAGAGCTCTTCGATCCGCACGTCGACGTCGCAGCCGTGCTCACTCGCCCCCCAGGCGCAGGCATCGGCGATCCTGCCTGCGACCTCGGCCGCCCGCTCGGTGTCGAGGCTGCGCGCCTCCGCGTGGATCGCGCAGTGGCCCGGGACGACGTTGCCCGAGGTGCCGCCCGAGATCAGGCCGACGTTCGCCGTCGTCTCCTCGTCGAGCCGGCCCAGCTCCATCCGCGCTATCGCCGCCGAGGCGGCGGCGATCGCGCTGCTGCCGTCCTCGGGCCGGATTCCGGCGTGGGCCTCGACCCCGATGAAGTCGGCGAGGATCTTCTGCTGGGTCGGGGTCGTCACGATCACCTCGCCGACCGGGCCCGCGTGGTCCAGCACGAAGCCGGCGCGCGAGCGCAGCTGCGAGGCGTCGAAGGCTTTGACTCCGCGCAGCCCCTGCTCCTCGGCGACGGTCAGCACCAGCTCGATCCCCACCGGCGCCGGGTTTTCGACGTGCCGGGCGACCAGCTCCATGAAGACGGCGACGGCCGCCTTGTTGTCCGCTCCGAGGATCGTCTCGCCGCGGCTGCGGAAGACGCCTTCGTCGTCGACCACCTCGACCCGGCCCCGGTGGGGGACGGTGTCCATGTGGGCGCAGAACATCAGCCACCCCTCGCCGGACCCCGGTGCGCGGGCGATCAGGTTGCCCGCCCCGGCCTGGGCGGCCTCGGCCGCATCGTCCTCGACGACCTCCAAGCCCATCCGGCGAAGCTCGGCGGCCAGTGTGTCGGCCACCTCCCGCTCCTCGCCGGTCGGACTGCGGACCTCGCAGTAACGGACGAACCTCTCGTGAAGCCGTGAGCTCACGGCGTTAAAGCTATCCCGAGCGGACTTCGGACTGCTCGACCCGGATCTCCTCGATCTCGCCGCCGCCGTCCGGCCGGTTCCCGGCCTGCCGGGCGGCCGCGCCGACGAACTCGCGGAAGAGCGGCTCGGGGCGGTTCGGGCGGGAGTTGAACTCCGGGTGGTACTGGGAGGCGACGAAGAACGGGTGGTCGGGCAGCTCGACCATCTCGACCAGGCGCTCGTCGGGCGAGGTCCCACCGCAGACGAGCCCCTCGTCTTCGAGCCGGCGCCGCAGCTGGTTGTTGACCTCGTAGCGATGGCGGTGGCGCTTGTAGATCACGGCCTCGCCGAAGATCTCCCGCGCCCGCGTGCCCTCGTGCAGTTTCACCGGGTCGGCGCCGAGGCGCATCGTTCCGCCCATGTCGGAGACCTCCTTCTGCTCCGGCAGCAGATCGACGACCGGGAAAGGCGTCTCGGGGTCGAACTCGGCCGAGTTGGCACCGTCCATGCCGGCGACGTGGCGGGCGAACTCGACCACGGCGATCTGCATCCCGAGGCAGATCCCCAGGTAGGGAATCGACTTCTCGCGGGCGATCCGCGCGGCTTCGATCTTGCCCTCGATCCCGCGCTCGCCGAAGCCGCCCGGGATCAGGATCCCGTCGCATCCCTCGAGCCTCTCGGGGTCGAAGTTCTCGGAGTCGACCAGCTCGACCTTGACCTTGACGCCGTGGTGGAAGCCGCCGTGCTCGAGCGCCTCGATCACCGACTTGTAAGCGTCGGCGAGTTGAACGTACTTGCCGACCACGGCGATCCGCACCTCGTCGGTAGCGGACTCGGCGCGCCGCACCATCTCTTCCCATTCGCCCATGTCGGGCGAGGGGGCCTCCATCCCGAAGTGGTCGAGGACGAGGTCGTCGACGCCCTCGGCGCGGAAGACGAGCGGCACCTTGTAGATGTTGTCGACGTCATGGGCGGAGATCACCGCGTCAACCGGAAGGCTGGCGAAGAGGGCGATCTTGCCCCGGATCTCGCGGTCGAGCCGTCCTTCGGAGCGGCAGACGAGCGCGTGGGGCTGGATTCCGATCCGGCGCAGCTCGTTGACCGAGTGCTGGGTCGGCTTCGTCTTCAGTTCACCGGCGTGGCCGACGTAGGGAACCAGCGTCAGGTGGACGAACATCGCCCGCTTCGGGCCGAGGTCGGTGTAGAGCTGGCGGATCGACTCGAGGAACGGCAGCGACTCGATGTCGCCGACGGTGCCGCCGATCTCGGTGATCACGAAGTCGACCGCCTGGGACTCGGCGACGATGAGGATTTTCTGCTTGATCTCGTTGGTGATGTGCGGGATCACCTGCACGGTGGCGCCGAGGTAGTCGCCGCGGCGCTCGCGCTTGATCACCGAGTTATAAACCGCGCCGGCGGTGACATTGGAGGCGCGGGTCGCGTTCTCGTCGGTGAAGCGCTCGTAGTGGCCGAGGTCGAGATCGGTCTCCGCTCCGTCCTCGGTGACGAAGACCTCGCCGTGTTGGAACGGGCTCATCGTCCCCGGATCGACGTTGATGTAGGGATCGAACTTCTGCAGCTGGACCCGGTAGCCGCGGGAGACGAGGAGGCGGCCGATCGCCGCTGCGGTGATCCCCTTGCCGAGGGCCGAGACGACACCGCCGGTGACGAAGATGAACCGCGTGTCGCCTTTGTTCCCTGGACTCATGCTCTGCCGAGCGAGTCTAGCCAGCGCAGGGGCGGAACCGAATCGATGGTTGCGGAAATTGAGCGAATCTCTCCGTAGACAGTCAGCGCCAGGACGATCGCGAGGGCCCCGAGTCGCGCGTCCGCCCCGAGCACGGTCAGCAGCCACACCCCCGCGATCGCGCCGATCAGGTTGGAACCGGTGTCTCCCAGCATCGCCTTCTCCCCCAGGGTCAGCCAGGCTCCGACCAGGACCGGGCCGGCGAAGATCCCCAGCAGTTCGAGCGGATGGAAGGTCCAGGCGCCGAGGCAGAGGCCGACGGCGAGCAGCGCCAGCGCCTTCTCCGCCCGTCCCGGCCGCAGGTCGAGGAGGTTGAAGAGGTTGGTGGTGAGGATCAGCAGGACGACGTCGGCGAGGTAGCGCCACGATTCGAGGCCGCGGCCGGAGACGACGTAGGCCGCCAGGGCCAGTGCCCCGATCGCCTTGATCGCCCCGGTCGAGAGCGTGCCCGTCCGCAGCGCCGCCCAGTGCCCGCGCCACCCGCGCGGCGTCGAAGTCGCCTCGCCGCGCCCGAGCGCGTCGTCGAGGAAGCCGAGGAAGGCGATCCCGAGCAGGTAGGGCAGCCACTGCCGCAGGCCCGGCTCGAGCAGGTCGAGGTCGACGCGGTCGTTGAGGAAGGCGAGCGGCGCCAGCGCCACCAGCGCTGCCGTCGCCAGCACCGCTCCCAGCGGGAAGGCGAGCAGGGTGCCGCGGTAGTTCTCCCGCACCAGCCCCGCCTCGCGCAGCCCCCGCGCTCCGGCCGGGACGAGAAACAGCGAGATCGCGATCGCCAGCGGGAAGCCGACCCAGTACATCCCCTATCTCCCCGCCGTCAGCAGGTCCGGCAGCAGCCGGTCGGCGCTCCCCTTGACGCCGAAGCTGCCCTCGGCGCCGAGCATCGCGAAGACCATCGCAAGCTGTCCGGCGGTGAGGTCGACGTCGTCGACGCTGGAGAGATCGCTGGACTGGAAGAAGGAGACCGAGGAGGGTTCGGTGGTCGTCGCCTCGATGCCCACGGCCGGGGTCCGGGTCGCGGTCATCCCGCTCATCAGCGCCGACTCGAACTGGCCGGCGCGCGAACGCTGCACCGGCCCCATGTCTTCGGGCTGGTCGCGGACGACGATCACCCCGTCGAGGCCGCCGAAGGTGCCGCTGGCGCGCGAGAAGAGCTGGCCGCGGACCACTTCGGGCAGGGTGCCGCCGAGCACGAGCTGCCGCCCCAGGCCCGTCCCCAGTTCGGTCAGGGCGTCCGGGTTCGTGCGCAGGTCGGCGAAGCGCGTCTTCGCCAGGTCCGCGGCGAGGCCGTTGAGGTCGATCGGCTCCCGCACCACCCCCACCCCGACCAACTTCGCCCCGGTCGGCCCGAGCGCGTCCTCGACGTCGCCGGTGATGTCGCTCGGGAGGCCGCCGAGGGCGACGATCGCGAACCGCTTCCTCGCCAGCCGGTCACGCGTCAGCACCGGGTAGACGCGTTCGCCGAATTCGTCCGCTCGCCCGAGTTCGGCACTCAATTCGTCGGCGTGCGAGCGCGCGTCCTGCAGGTTGCCGACGAGGCTATGCTCGAGGTCCTTGCGGGTGTTGGTGAGCGCATCGCCGCCGAACTCGGCGCCGATCAGGATCCCGATCGCCAGGGCGAGGAAGACGGCGATCAGCGAGGCGGCGTGGTAGCGGGCGGAGTACCCCATTCGGAGGGAAGGCTAGTCGGCTGCCAGACGAGGATCTAAATGCCCAACCAGATGCGGATCTTCAGCCAGACCAGTTCCCAGACGTCGTTGAGGGCCGGCGAGGTGATGACGAGGATCGTCAGCAGGATCAGGAAGGCGACCGCGAAGAAGGCCAGCGGCGCCAGGGCGGAGCTGGGGTTGTAGAGCCGGCTCACCCCCTTCGCGTCGACCAGCCGCTCGCCGATCCGCAGTCGCGTGAGGAAGGTCGAGGACATGCCGCCGCGCTTGCGGTCGAGGAACTCGACGAGATTGAAGTGCGCCCCCACGCTGACGATCAGCGTCGCCCCCTTCTCGTAGGCCATCAGCATCGCCACGTCCTCGCTGGTCCCCGCCGCCGGGATCACCTGGTGGTCGAGCCCCGCCTCCAGCAGCCGCTCCCGCCCGGGCGCCCGGCCGTCGGGATAGGCGTGGACGATCAGCTCGGCGCCGCAGCGGAGGGCGGCGTCGCTGGCCGAGTCCATGTCGCCGAGGATCATGTCGGGCTTCAGCCCCGCCTCGAGGATGCCGTCGGCGCCGCCGTCGACGGCGACGATCAGCGGCCGCACGTCGCGGATGTAGGCGCGCAGCGCTTTCAGGTCGCGGCGGTGACGGTCGCCGCGGACGACGATCAGGACGTGGCGGTCGCGGAAGCTGGCCCGGGTCGGCGGGAAGGCGATGTTGCCGGTCAGCAGGTCGGTCTCTTCCCGCACGTGCGCGACCGTGTTCTCGGCGAATTCCCCCAGCGCCTCGTCGATCCGCTGGCGGTGCTCCTGCATCTCGCGCTCTAGCTCGGCGACCCGCAACCGGCGACCCTCGCCGACCTCCTCGTCGCCGCGGTAGATCGCGTTGTTGACGATGCGCACCCGATCGCCGTCCTTGAGCTGCTCGAAGAGCTTCGCGCCCGGGGCATCGACCAGCGCGATCCCGGCCCGCGCGAGCATCAGCGGCCCCGCGTTCGGGTAGCGGCCGGAAGAGGAGGGGGCGGCGTTGAGCACGGCGACGACGCCGGCTTCGATCAGCTCCTCGGCGGCGATCCGATCGATGTCGACGTGATCGATCACCGCAACCTCACCGGGCCGCAGCCGCTTGACCAGGTGCTTCGTGCGCTCCCCCAGCCGCGCCGTCCCCTCGACCGGCAGCTCGTCGCGAGAGCCGTTCCTGCGCCCGAGCAGAGCAGGAAGGCGACGACGGGAAGCGGTGGCCATCGGTTCAGACTAGGCGAAGCACGAGGGCTGCCGCAAGCGCGCGCTCACGCGGCCGCGAGAAGCTGGCGGGCGTGCTCGGTGGCCGCCTGATCGCCTCCCTCGCCGCCGAGCATGCGGCGGATCTCGGCGACGACGTCGTCGCCTTCCAGTCGCTCCACCTGCGCCCGCGCCTGCTCGGCGGCGAGGTCCTTCTCGAGGCGGAAGTGGGTGTCGGCGAGCGAGGCGACCTGCGGCAGGTGGGTGATGCAGATGACCTGGCGCTCCCGGCCCAGCGCCCGCAGCCGCTCGCCGACGACCCGTGCCGTGTTGCCGCCGACGCCGGCGTCGATCTCGTCGAAGACCATCGTCGCGGCGCTCGCCGCCTTCCCGAGCCCGCTCAGCGCCAGCATCACCCGCGAGAGCTCGCCGCCGGAGGCGGCATCGCGCAACGGCGCCGGCTCGATCCCGGGATTCGGAGCGACCCGCAGCTCGACCGTCTCGCGGCCGGAGGCGCCGTAGCCGTCGGGGTGCGGGTCGAGGACGACCTGAAGGGTCGCGCCCGCCATCGAGAGCTGCTCGAGCTCGGCGGCCACCCGCTCCTGCAGCGGCTCCACCGCCTCTTGGCGACCCGCGCTCAGCTTCTCGCCCAGCTTCGCCCTGCGGGTCTCGGCCTCGGCCAGCGCCGCCTCGGCCTCGGCCGAGCGCTCCCCCGCCCCCTCCAGGCGGGCGATCTCCTCGCGACAGCGCACTGCGTGCGCTAGCACCGACTCGACACTGCCGCCGTGCTTACGCTCCAGCCGATCGATCGCCTCCAGCCGTTCCTCGATCGCCAGCAGGGCGCCGGGATCGGCCTCCACGCCCTCGGCGTAATCGCGCAGCTCGGAGGCGACGTCGCCGAGCTCGACGCCGAGTGCCGCGACCCGCTCGCCCAGCGCATCGAGGGCGGAATCCAGACCTGCCGCACCGTGCAGGGCCGCCTCGGCCTGCGCCAGCGCGGCGATCGCGCCGCCGTCTTCTTCGGCCCCCGCGAGTCCGGCGTGGGCCGCGCCGGCGGCTTCGCGTAGCCCCTCGGCGTGGCGCAGTCGCTCTCGCTGAGTGCCCAACTCCTCGCGCTCCTCGGGGACCGGCGATACGTCCTCGATCTCGGAGAGCTCGTAGCGGTAGAGGTCGAGGTCGCGCTCCCGCGAGCCCTCGCGCTCGCGCAGCTCGGCCAGCTCTGCTTGCAGGAGGCCGACCTGCCGGTGCGCCTCCCGGTAATCGCGCCGCACCTCCAGGTGGGCGGCGCCGGCGAACCCGTCGAGGATCTCGAGCTGGGAGGAGGAGATGGTCAGGCGCCGGTGCTCGTGCTGACCGAAGAAGGCGAGCAGCCGTCCGCCCAGCAGCTTCAGGTCGGCAGCGGTGGCGGCGCGACCGGCGACGAAGGCGCTGGTCCGCCCTCCCGCCGAGACCCGGCGACCGAGCACCACCTCCCCGGCGCCCTCAGGCAGCCGCTCCGCGATCTCGGCGAACTCGGGCTCGTCGACCAGCCCCTCGGGCAGGTCGAAAACTCCCTCGACCCAGGCCTCGGCCGCACCCGGCCGGACGATCTGCGCTTTCGCCTTCCCGCCCATCAGCAGGTCGAGCGAGTGCGCGAGGACCGTCTTCCCGGCCCCGGTCTCGCCGGTGATCGCATTCAGCCCCTCCCCCAGCCGCAGCTCCGCCCTCTCGATCAGGAGCAGGTTCTCGATCCGCAGCTCACGCAGCATGGGATCTGTGTAGCAACGGCGGCGGACCGACCGAACGCAGTTTCGCGCAGGTTCCGGCTATCCGATGGCGGCGCCGGCGATGACGGCGGCGGCCAGGGTGACGATGGCCGTGAACACAGCGATGAGCCCGGCCGTCATGTTCTGCTGCATGGCATGGAAGCGCGCATCCATCGCTTCGAACCTGTCATCCATCCGTCCGAAGCGCTTGTCGACTTGTTCAAACCGTTTGTCGACCTGTTCGAAGCGCTTGTCCATTTCCTCGAACCGCTGGTCGATCTTCTCGAAGCCTTTCCTCATCTCGACCCGGAGTTCGCGCAGATCACCGTCGATCCGCCCGAAGGCCTTGTCCAGCCGCTCGTCGGTCCATCTTTCCCTTGCCATGACTGCCATGCAGCCAACCATAGGAAGTCAACTGTCATCAGTGGCGCGCAGAAACAAAATCTTCTGAAGCGCCTTGCGCGCGAACCAGGAACTAACCGCCCGCGGGCTCGCTCGGTCCCCCCGTCGGCTGCACGAAGTCCTCCGAGCGCACCAGCAGGAAGCCGAGGATGGCGCCCGCGAAGCAGATGATCGCACCGATCACGAGGATCTCGTTCATGCCGCTGACGAAGGCGACGTCGGCGGCGTGGGTCGCCTTGGCGTGGACGGCGGGAGGCAGCGGCAGTTCGGCGACCGCACGGGAGCCGCCGGAGGCGACCGCTTCGCCCAGGCCGTCGGGCGCCCTCGGCACCAACTCGCTGAGCTTCGAATCGACCTGGCTCTGGAAGACCGCGCCGAGGCCGGCGACCCCGGTGGCGATCCCCACCTGGCGGAAGGTCGTGTTGATCCCCGAGCCCATGCCGGATTTCTCCACCGGGACCACCGCGATCGCCGCCTGCCCGATGCCCGGGTTGGTGGTCCCGATCCCGATCCCCGCGATCACGAACCCGACCAGCAGCGTCGTCCACTCCGAGCTCGGGGTCAGCCCGTGCATCAACAGCAGGCCGATCCCGACCAGGGTCAGCCCGCAGCCGAGCAGAATCCGGATCGGAACACGGTGCGAGAGGCTGCCCGAGATCGGAGCGACGACGAAGCCGAGGACGGTCAGCGGCAGGAAGCGCAGGCCCGCTTCCAGCGGCGAGAAATCGAGCACTCCCTGCATGTAGATCGTCAGGTAGAGGAACATCGCGAACATGCCCGCCGAGAGGGCGAAGGCGACCGCGGAGACGCCGTTGAAGGCCGGTTTGCGGAAGAGCTTGAGGTCGAGCATCGGATGCGCGGTGCGGTGCTCGATCGCGACGAACGCGGTCAGCAGAATCGCGGCCCCGATCAGGCAGGCGAGGATCACGACGCTGTCCCAGCCCTCGGGATTGCCCCTGATCAGCCCGAAGATCAGCAGGAACAGAGCGGCGGAGAAGGTGACGAGGCCCGGTACGTCCACCGGCTCGGGGTCTTTGGCGAAGACGTTGACGATCTTGCGCTCGGTCAGCACCATCGCCGTGATTCCGATCGGGACGTTGACGAAGAAGATCCACTCCCAGCCGAAGTTCTGCGTGATCACGCCGCCGACGAGCGGACCGACCGCCACCGCGCCGCCGACGGTTGCGCCCCAGACGCCGAAGGCGGTCGCCCGGTCCTTGCCGTGGAACTCCTGGCCGATCAGGGCGAGCGAGGTGGCGAACATCCCGGCCCCGCCGACCCCCTGCAGCCCGCGGGCGAGGTTCAGCAGGGTCGGGTCCTGGGAGATGCCGCAGAGGAACGAGGCGAAGGTGAAGATGCCGAAGCCGATCGTGAACACGCGCCGGCGGCCGAGCCGGTCGCCGAGCGAGCCGGCGGTGAGCAGGAACGCGGCCAGGGTCAGCGAGTAGGCGTCGACCACCCACTGCAGGCTCGAGAGGCTCGCGTTCAGTTCCCGCTGGATATCGGGCAGGGCGACGTTGACGACGGTGACGTCCAGCAGCAGCATGAACGTCGCGATCGAGACCAGCAGCAGGGTCCACCACTTGCGCTCCATTGGCGAAGCACCCTAGTCAACCCACCCCGTCGGCCGGCGAGCTTCGCTTCAGACCGCGAGATGGCCGAACTTGTCGCGAATGCGCTGGTAGAAACTCGACCCTGGCAGCTGCGCGAGGCGGCTGACTGAATCGAGGAAGCGGACCTCCAGCTCCGCCCCCGGCGCCAGCTCGGCGACCTTGCCGCCGTCGACGGCCACCTCGACCGGCTCGCGCTCCGGTGCGTTTTCGATGTGGAGGATGTCTTCCGGGGCGACGACCAGCGCCCGCGCGGTCAACGAGTGCGGGGCGATGTAGCTGACCACGTACCCCTTCACCCCCCAGGCCAGGATCGGGCCCTGGTTGGCGAGGTTGTAGCCGGTCGAGCCGACCGGGGTGGCAGCGACGAGGCCGTCGCAGCGGACGTGCCCTACCTCCTTGCCGGCAATCCGGTAGCTGAGCTCGGCTACCCGGTCGTGGGGCCGCCGGGCGAGGGTGATGTCGTTGAGGCCGACGGCCTTCACCTCGTCGCAGGTGACCTCGAGCCCGGGAAGCTGGATCGTCTCGAACTCCCCCTGGAGGGCGCGGCGGATGCCGTCGCGGGCATCGCCGCGCTCGACCGCGGCGAGAAAGCCGACAGTGCCGAAGTTGACGCCGAAGACCGGGACTTCGGTGCCGGCGAAGCGACGCAGCGCGTGGAGGATCGAGCCGTCGCCGCCGAGCACCAGGCAGATCTCGGGCACGGTGTGTTCGGCGGTGACGTCGACTCCCTCCCCGGCGGCACCGTGCTTTTCCAGCTCCTCCTGGCTGGCGGCGAGCCGCCAGCCGAGCTCGTGGGCGACTTCGGCGGCCACCGCCACCGCTTCGGATGCCGACGGCGGATGCGAGTGGGTGATCAGGGCCGCCGTCTTCATGCGTCTTCCTCCACCACCGCGGCGATGGCCACGTCCAGGTCCTCGACCTCCGTGCCCTCTCCCCCGCACCAGACGAAGGTCTCGCGGTTGCCCTTCGGCCCCGGCAGTCCCGAGGAGGCGAACCCGCGCACCGGCAGCCCGAGCTCGCGCGCGGCCTCCGCAACCTTGCGGATCGCCTCGCGCCTATCGGCCGGATCGCGGACGACGCCGCGGCCGACCCGGCTCTTACCGAGCTCGAACTGCGGCTTCACCATCGCCAGCACCTCCCCACCGGGCTCGAGGCAGCGGGCCACGGCCGGCAGCACCTTCGCCAACGAGATGAACGAGACGTCGACGGTCGCCAGGGAGGGCCGGAAAGGAAGGTCATCCGGCTCCAGCGCCCGCGCGTTCAGCCTCTCGATCACGTAGACGCGCGGGTCTTCGCGCAGGCGCACGTCGAGCTGCCCGTAGGCGACGTCGGCGGCGGCCACCCGCATCGCTCCCCGCTGCAGCAGGCAATCGGTGAAGCCGCCGGTTGAGGCGCCGACGTCGAGGCAGTCGCGGTCGGCGACGGCGATGCCGAGCGCCGCGAGCGCGTTCTCGAGCTTGATCCCGCCGCGAGACACGTAGCGGGGCCCGGAGGCGACGATCAGGTCCGCATCGGGCTCGACCAGCTGGCTGGGCCGCAGCGCCACCGGCCCGTCCTGCCCCACCCGGACTTCGCCCGCCCGCACCGCGCCGGCGGCGGCGGTCCGGGACGGAAAGAGACCGCGATCCGCCAGGACCGCGTCTATACGGGACTTCTTCACGGCTCGAAAGCTACAGCCAGCCCCCGCACGGAGCGGGAATTTTGCGCCGAGAGTCCGTGAGATGCAGGGTTTCTGTGACCCCACTCACACACAGATCGCACATACGTTCGTACGCTGTTCAAGGATTCGCAAGAGGAAACCGACTAAAGGATCACGACGAAGACTTCTTGGTTGAACCCCGCGTCGATACATCGCCTCGCTGCTTCCCACAGCGACGCACTCGACACAAACCGGGCTCACCTACCTCCCACGGATCCACACATATATAGAGATACATATCTCTCCTCCCTGTAGTAACCCCAGAAGCGCCCCGCCTCCCCGGCGGGGCGTTTTCTGTTGTGAGGGCTCTAGCAAGCCAATATCTACATACTGGCTGTACGCAATTTGCTCGCCGGGGGGCCGAGAAGGGGCCGATGCGCCAGTTGATGCGCCAGTTCCCCGGCTCCTTTGCATAAGCTGCCCCTCCTTGTCGGCGTCGATCGACTCCCCAAAGGTCCAGGCAATCCTTGCCCGGCTTCATGCGCGAGCGGAGGCAGAGGACCCGGAAGCCCAGCAGCGAGTGCGACAGCGCGAGGCGGAAGTAGGTAGCCGCCTTGGTCCCCCACAGCGGTACGAGCTTTATGCCGACGCACCGCTCGCGATCACGCCGGAGGTAGGGCGCTTCTACTACCTCCTAACCATTGCGCGGAACGCCCATTCCGTGGTCGAGTTCGGCGCCTCCCACGGCATCTCGACCATCTACCTGGCCGCGGCCCTTCACGATTTGGGGGCGGGATCACTGATCACCACGGAGCTATTGCCGAACAAGGCTGCGTGGGCGAGCCAGAATGTTGCCGAGGCGGGCCTGGATGATTTCGTAGAGGTCCGCCGTGGTGATGCTCTCGAAACCCTGCAGAAGCTCCCAGCAGAAGTCGATCTTCTCGTCCTGGATGGCCGGAACGACCAGTACGTCCCCGTGCTCGACCTCGTTAAGGATGCGCTTGTCCCGCAAGCGGTCGTCCTCGCCGACCTGGGAAAGAACGACCCTGATCTACAGGATTACCAGCGTTACGTTCGCGGCGCTCCCGACTTCGTTTCGATGACCCTGCCCCTTGACGCAGGCATTGAGTTCACCGTCAAGCAGAGGTAGGCGTGAACTCCCTCAGCCGAAAGCAGTTGCTGATCCTGCTCGGGATCGCGACGGTCGCCCTCGACCTCTTAATGCTCTACTTCGACCGGAAGATGAAGGACGCGGGCGGCCCGTCGATCCTCGGCTTCGAGTTCGCCGGCAGCAAGCAGCAGGCCGCGAAGGTCTTGGCCGAATGGGGCGCCGACGGCCGGTATTACGCCCGCCGGTCCCTCTGGCTCGACTACGCCTTCATGTTGAGCTACGGCAGCTTCTTCGCCCTCGCCGCCATCGCCACCCGCGAGTTCGCCCGGGAGGGCGGCCAGCGGAGGCTCGCGGCGGTAGGGGCTCTCGCGCCGATTGCTGCCATTGCGGCCGCTGGCTTCGATGCGACCGAAAACGTCTTCCTGCTGCTGACTCTCGGCGGTCACGGCGGCAGTTTCGGTCCCCCGATCGCCACGGTCTGCGCCAGCCTCAAGTTCGCGTTGATCGCCCTTGCGATCGCCTATGTCCTCTGGGGCCTGGCTGCCCGCCTCCTCCGAGCCCGACGCTCGGGCCAGACTTCGAGAGCCTAACTCTCCAAGGCTTCCGCCCCTTGCTGCGCCGTCGCTTCGGATGGATCGTCACCGCGCTCGGCGAGATAGGCGTCCATCCGTGCCCGCACGTCGTCGTAGCTGCCGGGGAGCAAGTGCCCGTAGACGTCGAAGGTCGTCTGGATTTTGGAGTGCCCCATCACCATCTGAATCGCTTTCGGGTTCGCCCCGGTGTCGATCAGGAGCGAGGCGAAGGTGTGCCGACACTCGTGGAGGGTGAGCAAGGTCAAGAGAACCGGCGCCCGTCGCTCCTCCTCGGCGGCTTTGCGCTCGGCGAGGTTGTACGCCTTCCAAGCCCGCCGCGCCCTGCCGTCGATGGTGGACGGGTAGAAGACCTGATCGGCGGCACGGCCGAAGATACGATCGGTCCCGCCTCTCCCCGTTCTGGCAAGCTGCCCATCGAGGAAGTCGCGGAGGATGGCCAGCAGCGGAATCGTGCGCTTCGCCGCATCTGACTTCGGCTCGATCTCGCCCTCCTCCTGGTCCCAGCCTTTCTTTACGTGGAGCAAGTTCCTTGCGAGGTCGATGTCTTCGCAGCGAAGGGCTTGCAGCTCGCCGCGCCTAAGACCGGCATAGAAGGCAGCCGCCCAAATCGCTCGATCCTCGAGGGGAAGCAGCTCGATCAATCGCGCCGCTTCCGCAGGGTCGACGATCCGGCGAGGTCGCTTGGAACTGCCTGAGGGAAGGTCGATTCCTTTGGTGGGCTCGTTTGCCAGTTCTTCACGGTCGATGGCGCGGCGGTAGAACGCCTGGAGGGGGTTGAGAACATTGCTTGCGCTGTGGCCGGTGAGGCTTGCGAGGAGGTCGTCAGCGAAGCTCTGCACGTCGGCGCGCCGAACCTCCGAAGGCCGCAACGCGCCGAGTTCGGAGTCCTTGTAGCGGAGGCGGACTGCTCGCTCGTAGGAGCGGATCGTGTTCGGCTTGTAGCGCTCCTTCTTCCTCGGGCGGATCTCTCCGCTCTCCATCCCGGCGACGAAATCGACCAGCGCCTCGTAAACCGTGCGGGCGTCCTTCGGCGCACGGCGCAGCTCGCCCTTGCGGGCGGCGGTCAAAGCTTCTGAGCGCCATGCCTGGGCCTCGCGCTTCGTCTTGAACGTGCGGCGAACCTTCTTCTTCTCGCGGCGCAAGTAGACCCACGCCTCCCAGCCCGAGCTGCAGCGGCAGCGTTTTCCTTCCCGGACGGGACAACGGGGGGCGTGCCTTCTGACGATTCCCTCAGCCATCGGCGCGGCCTTCCAGGTCGCGAAGGTTGCCGAACGTCGCACGGCACGGATACGTAGGGTGAGTAACAGCCATGAGGAGGTCACATCTCCTTGTGGTTAGGCCCTCGGCGGCGCTCCAACGCCGGCCCGGGGGCCGCTTTTTGCTTCCTTGAAATGTACCGAGTGGCGGGGACGTGGCGGCCATCACGAAAGCTGCTCCATCATTGGCTCCTCCGAGTTCTCGGTGACCCACCGTTCAAGCTCCCGCACCGGGATCAGGCGCTTACGTCCACGACGAATCAGGCGCAGTTGCGGGGCGACGTTGGCGTCGAAGAAGTCGGGACCGACCCCGATAGCAGCGGCGGCCTCCGAAGGAGTGAGGGCGATGCGCGGGATGGATGCCAAAAGCTTTTTTGCCATCTCGCCCCCCTCACCGTCCGATGCCCCGCCCGAGGCTCCGAGCGATCTGCCGCTGCCGCACCTTGGCCTGGTGGAGCCGCAGCTGCCGCTGCGCCCGCTCGATCCGTTGACGGGCGTGGTCGTGCTCGCGAACCTTGGCCGGCGCTTTGGGCTTCGCCCCGAGCGCGCTGCTCTTGTCCTTGACGTTGTTGTGCAGGCGATATCGCTCGATGCCCCGCACCGCCTCGTCCCAATGACGGGCCTTGCCCGGATCGCGCGGGCGCTCGCCGAGCTCTGCCTTGATGTAACTGGGCGGGGAGAGGCGGGCGGCGGTCGCGGCGAGGCGTACGCGGTCGGCAAGCAGGGACTCGATCACCGCCGCCTGGGCGCGGGCGTCGTGGCGGACCTCGGGCAGCCGCTGGGCCTCGGAGCGAAGTTGCTCGCGCTGCCCCCGCGCCCACTCTTCTCGTCGGCCCTGATCGGCTTCGACCCGCTCCCGCTCGGCGCGGTCGCCCCGGCGCTCCCAGCGCCGCGGCTCGGGTATGGGCTGCCCCTGCCTAGCCAGAAGCTCGGCGCGCTGCTCGTACTCGGCGACCCTTTCGGCATGGTGGACATGGGCCTGCTGGTTCTGCACCTCGGCGCCGATCTCCGCACTCAGCTCGTCAAGGCGTCCAACCAACTGCTCTGAGGGCTGGGAGCTGTAGCGAGAGCGCAGCGCCTCGTCCATCGCCGCGGTCTGGGCGCCGACCCGCTCGGCGGCTTCGGCGATGTGCTCGAGGCCGCCGCGCAGGTAGGGCGACTCCGGCGAGATTTCCTCCCGCGCAAGCTGCACCTCCGGGGTCGCGTAGATGAAGGTCTCCCCCCGCGTGCGCGAGGTGGCGACATAGAACTCCTCCTTGGTCATCGAGGGGTCGGCCATCACGAAGGCCGAATCCAAGGTCGCTCCCTGCGCCTGGTAGATCGTCGCCGCGTAGGCGTGCTCGACCGCCGCCGCCCCGTCTCGGGGATTGACCCGCTCCAAGAAGACGGAATTGACACACACCCGCCCCCGGGTGTCGATTCCGTCCAACCACAGACGCCGGGAGTCAACATCGACCTCCGCTATCCGCCACCTCTCGCGGTTGAAGACCCCGAGCTTTTGGTCGTTGACCCGGGTGATGACCTGATCGCCAACCGCAAAAGATGCCTCGCCGACCTTGATCTCCTCGGCGCCGAGCCTCGCTTCGGCGCGCATCTTCTCCCGTGCCATCGCGTTCAGCTCCCGCACCTCGGCGTTGCGCTTCGCCACCATCAGCGCGTCCTCGCCCTCTTGATAGCGAGCCCACCAATCTGCGACCATCGCCTCACGACGAGTCGCCGGATCGTCGGAGACGGTGACCCGCCCATTGGTGAAGTAGGACGCCAGCGCATCCCGGCCTTCTCCTTCGCGAATCAGCTTCGCGGAATCCCGGTCGAGGTCGTGGCGGTGGCGGACTACTTCGTCTAAGACGACCGGCTCGGTGCGCGAGGCGATCGCGGCGAAGAGGCCGCCCGCCTCGATCTCTCCGAGCTGGGCGGGGTCGCCGATCAGGACCAGCTTCGTCTCCGCCTCGCGGGCGTGGTCGACCAGTCGCGCCAGCGCCCGCGAGTCGACCATCCCGGCCTCGTCGACCACCAGGACCGAGCCGGGGCCAAGCCCGGACCGACCGGCAGCGACGGCGCGGTCGAACTCGGCGAGGAGGCGGGCGACGCTCGTCGCCTCCAAGCCCTCCGAGCGCAAGACGTTCGCCGCCCGCCAGGTAGGCGCCGCGACCCTCAGCTCCCCGGGGAGAGCTGACCATCCTTGGGCCGCGGCGACGAGAGCGTAGGTCTTGCCGGTCCCGGCCTCGCCGACGACGATCACCAAGCCCTCGCCGCCGGCAAGCAGCCGCCGCACCATCGCCTCCTGGTCGGCCTTCATCGACGGCCGCTTGGCGAGGACGCGGGCGACGGTCAGCTCGTCAACGACGGCGCGGTCCCTCTGCGCGGCCATCGCCTCGGCGCTGGCAAGCGCCTTCTGCTCCAGCTCCCAGATCGCCCGGGTGGTGAAGCGATCCGCTCGCGGGGACTCCGCGATCCGGATCACGTCGGGGCGGGCGAGGTAGATGTCGGCCAGCTCGACAACCTCATCGCCCGGAGCGCCCGCGGGCAGGTTGTCGGCGACGGCCTGGATCACGTCGCGGCGGTCGAAGTGGGAGGAGTGCGCGGTCAGCGAAGCCTCCACCTCGGCGACGGCGACCTGGCCCTCGGCGGCCTGTCGCTCCTTGCCGAAGGTGCCGTGGATCGCCTGGCGGTCCAGGCCGATCTCCGCCGCCTTCCCGCGCCAGAGGTCGCGCAAGCTCTCCGTGGTCAGGTCGCGGTCCTTCGCCTGCCTCGTCGCCAGGGTGGCGACCTGCATCGCCCTCGCCGAGGCGCCCTCGCCCGCAGCCTCGAGGATTTCGGCGCGCCGGGTGGAGAAGGCGCGAAGGTGGTCGGGGTCGAAGCCCTCGATCTCCGAGAGGCCGTTCACCACCTCCGTCCAACGGACGCCGAGGCGCCGGGTCAGCTCGTCGCGCAGGTGGGCCTCGTAGACGTAGCTCGCGGTTTTCGCGTGTTCGTAGATCGCCGGGTGGTAGAGCCGGGTCCAGCGGCCATCCGCATAGGTGGCGTTGGCGACCAGGACGTGGGTATGCAGCTGCGGGTCGCCGGCGCGGGAGGAGCGGTGGACATAGCCGGCGGCGAGGAAGCCGTTGCCCTTGACGAACTCATGTCCCCCGGCGCCGCGGCGGGTCCAGCAGGCGGTCTGCTGCAGGTAGTCAAGCCCCGCCCGCACCGCCGCGGCGTGGGCGGCTTTGACTTCGGCCGAGACGGGATGGCTGCCGAGCGCCCAGGTGAGGGAAACGGACTTCGGCGCCGAGAAGGTCAGGTCGAAGCCGGGGACGGCGCCGCCCTCGACATGGCGCAGTCCGAGCGGCTCGCCGCTCGCGGGGTCGTTTCCGGTCAGCATCCCGACGAGCTGGTCGGGATCGACCTTGCCTTGCAGACCCAGGTCCTCGGCTGAGTCGCCGAGCCAGTAGCCCTCGGCCTCGCCCTCCCCCGAGTAGTAGTCCTCGGCGCCTTCGGCGACCTTGCCCAGGTAGTAGCTCTCTTGGCCGCGGCCGAGCTTGCCGATCGAGAGCATCAGCGGCACACCTGGCGGGGGCGGGCGAGGTGGTCCATGCCCTTGCTGTCCAGGGCAGGCGGCCGGTGCATCGGCTCGGCCGACTCGGCTATGCCGAAGAGGCGTCGGTTGCGATCGGGCCTGGAAGTTGCGGCAGCCATGCCGCAGAAATGACCTGGGGGGCGCATGCGCCCCTAGTTGTCCGAGGCGGTGCCGCAGCGCCCCCTCGGATTCGGCCGGTTCGCACGTGGGCGCCTGACGGCCGTGTTCTCAGGAGGTAGCCTCGCCGCCGTGACAAAGGGGAACTACGAGAAGCCATCGGCGACGGCATTGGGGAACCTGGCGCTTGCCTGCATGGCCACCAGCGAGCGTGACCCCTCGGTGCGAGGCGAAGACACGTTCGCGAGATGCCTGCTGGCCTGGAATGACGGCGCCGCCGCGGCGGCGCGGATTCGCCTCTTGCACCCGGTGCTGCGGGCAGCGACGGAGCGGTTCCTTCCTGGCATCTACGGCTTCGGGCTTGCGCGGGCCAAGCACATGGATCGCGTGCTGCGCGAGGAGATCGAGGTCGGGATCGACTCTCTCGTCATCCTCGGCGCCGGCTACGACACCCGCGCCTATCGGCTGAGGGCGGAGTTGGCGGACGTGCGCGTCTTTGAGGTTGACAATTCGGCTACCTCGCGTGACAAGCGCAGGCGGGTGGGCAAGGTGCTGGGGGCGCCTCCGGGAAACGTCTCCTTCGTGGAAGCAGACCTCGCGCGGGACGGCGTAGGCCAGCGGTTGACAGCCAGCGGCTACGACGCCACGGATCGGACCCTGTTCCTGCTCTGCGGGGTGTCGATGTATCTGTCAGCCGAGGCGATGGCGTCCCTGCTCGATGAGATCGGCGCCCATAAAAACGAGCGGACCTCGCTCCTCTTTGACTTTGTGGACGCTCGCGTCCTAACCGAGCCGGATCGGTTCTTCGGCAAGGAGTGGATCGCCCATGCGCGAAAGGTCGGAGAGGAGCCCCGCTGGGGAATCCCCCTGGGCGGGGTCGCGGCTCTGCTGGAGTCCCATGATCTTTTACTGGCCTCCAGCCTCGACGCCGGGGAGTTGACGACTCGTTACCTGCGACGAGAAGACGGGTCGGTTGTCGCGCGCCCCTTCGATTTCGGGACTGTGGCTCACGCCTTGGCCAGGAAGAGGTAAACCGCGCCGGAGGCGCTAAGCCTGGCGGCTCCGGGCGGAGGTCGCTAAGCCGCGGCTTGCCGCAGATTGGCAGTCGGGCGGGGCGGGGCGGCTGAGGAGAGATCACCTACCGGAGGTAGTGATACGGCGTGGGGGGTTGGTTGTTCGTTACGAAGTGCCGGCGAGGTCTGGAGTTGGAGGCTCCTTGCCTAAGCACCTGGGAGGAGAGAAACAGGTGTGGACGATGTGGCTCAGGTCAAACTTCGTCTGTAAGGCAATGGGTCGGGGCAAGGAGTGAATTACTGCTGGGGGACTGAGGGTCGGCCAACGCCGACCCTCAGCCGTATGCCTACGCCTGCTTCACGAAATGCACGGACGAGAACACCCGCGCCACGTTGGCGATCTTCATCTCCCCTCACCTCCTTCTAGTCAGCCCAGCGCGGACCGCCGGGAAGCGTGAACTCTAGGAAGGCTCTACGAACGCGGGAGGATTTCCACCCAAGATCGCCCAGTATGCTCGGTTACTACTGATTACCGGACGCAGCTCCAGCGGGGAGGGAGGAACTGGATGGAGGCCAAAACGAGTAATGGAAACCAGGGCACGCCCGACCTTTGGAAGATCTTTCGAGGTCAGTCCGGTAAGACCGTCGAGGAACGTGTTGCCTTCGCGCTGACGCACCGGGTTCGCCTGCTCGTTCTGACTCTTCTCAATGAAGGGACGTACTCGGTCATGCAGATCGTCGGCCTAACCGGCGAGACCCGCGACACCGTCAAGTACCACATAAAAGAACTCCTCGACGCCGGTGCCATCGAGATCGCCAATGAAAAGCGAGAGGGAAAAGCGCTGGTCTTCTACTACAGGGCCGTCGAGATGCCAACCTTCTCCGATGAAGAGCTTGAAGCGATGTCGTCAGAGGAGCGACAGGCCATCCTCGGCGTGGTCCTCCAGAGCATTATCGCGGAGGTCTTGACCTCGTTCTGGTCCGGGAAGATGCAGAGCGACCCTAGGCGCCTCTGGCTTGGGTGGCGGTGGTTCAATCTCGACATCCAAGGCCGCGACGACCTCGCGCAGGATCAGATGCAGTGGTGGCACCGCGCTCAGGAGATCGCCGCCGAGTCCGCGAATCGCAGCGCGGAGTCGGGGGAGGAGACCGAATCAGTGATCGTCGCCATCATGGGCTTCCTCCGCGAGCGCACGGCCCCCGACCCGCCGACGCCATCGCCTAACTTCAGCGAGCGCCACGGCACCTGAACTTGGGAGCAAATCCACCTTTGACGAACGCTGAGTGGCGGACGAGGATGCCCACCACTCGACCGACGTAGACCGATCCCAAGTGGTCTATTGCCGAGCGTCGGGTGCGCAGAGCATCAGCGTACCCGGCGTGTGTCGGTCGAGATTTCAAATGGACATCTCGAAAGCGACCAAGATCACCCCGACCGGCCCGCCGGCCTCGACGGCAGACGAGTCGTATGTGTGGACCCAGCTCGCGCCACGTCTTCTGAACCCCGGTGCGCTCGCGATCATCAAGACGCTGCTCTGTGAGGGCCGACCACTCTCTGCCGTCGAGCTAGCCGAACTTCTGGAACTCTCGGTCGAGCATGCTCGGTACCACTGCAAGGCGATGGAGCGGCGGGGCGCCCTTGAGGTCGTCCAACTTCATCCACAACCCGAGGGGGACGACGACGAACCTTCTTCCTACTTCTTCCCGAAGCCACCCCGGGCGGTTCCATCGTCGTCTCCCTCGACCCCCGCGACCGCTGCATGAGCGAGCGAATCATCGTCTCCCGCGCCCACCGGGACGCGCTATATACCGAACTCCTGACGGCCCTCGGTGAGGTTCCTGATCTAGAGGCGCTCAGCGGGAGCGCTCGGCCCGAGGACATCGAACGATGCGAGCGAATCGCCCGGCGCCTGGAAGAAGTGTTCCGGCTGATCCAGGGCGGCCTTGGCTGGGGATACCCCGAGGGCGACGCCGCCGTGGAGTTGACGCTGCCGCCCGACGAACTGCGCCCGATCGTCGAATGCCAGCGCCGACTTCTCGTGATCGGCCAGGAGGCCAATCAAGCGGATCGCGAAGACACCCAGGCCGAATGGCAGCAGGCCGAGGAAGCCCGCGAGGCTTGTACCGCTCTCCTCGAGCAGCTCGCGGAGGAGGTCACGCCGTGTCGCTGAGGACCCCCGACGACTACAAAGCCGCGTTCGGCAACGCGATCCGCCTACTTCGCGGCCACAAGGGCATGAGTCAGGCCATGCTGGCCGAGCGGATCGGGAGAGACAAAGAGGCCGTTGCCCGGATCGAGGGCGGGGAAGAAGACCTTGATCTCAATGCCGTTGTCGATCTAGCGGTCAAAGGCTTGGGCGTTCGCTTCGGGGAAGTCGGCCATCTCGTCGACCAATACCTCGGGAGGACGTGAAGTGTTACCTGCGCTACCGCCAAGCGATGAGGACAAAGCCAGCATCCGAGGCTTGGGCCTGGCGGTTGAACGCCTGCGCCAGGAACAAGGGCTTTCCCGCAGGCAGGTGGCCGAGCACGGGGATCTCCCAGCGGCCACCGTCGGCGTGATCGAAGCAGCGGAGATAGATCAGGAACCCCGGTGGGGCGACTTGCGCCGGGTGGCGAAAGGGCTGGACGTCGAGCTGGACTACCTCATCCGGCTCTCGTATGAGCTGGCACCGGGGCCGGCTGGTGATCGTCTGCGGGAAGCCGAGTCGGAGAGGCGCTGATGAAGATTGGGGGCCGCCCAGTTCATCCGAGTGCAAGGGGGGCGGCCCCCGCCCGCGTGGCACGGGCGTTGAGGTTTACCTGCTGCAACGGATGAGCGCAACCGCCGGCGAAGAATCGAAGATCATGAGCTTGCGGCTTCCGGTCAAGCTGGCAGATCAAATCTCCGCCGTCGCCCGCACCGACGATATGCCGATCACCGAGACGATCCGAGCAGCGATGCGCCATTACATCGAGGTCCGCTGCGCCGACCCGGAGTTTCAGGAGCGCCGGAAAAAGCGCATGGCACACGAGCTGCGCGTGCTTAAGGGCTTGGGGGATGGAGCATGATTCCATTCTCGATTCCCGACCGACCCCCGACGCCGCTTGAGTTGCTTTTCATGTCAGCGAGGGTGGCTGCGGAGAAAGGCGTGGTTTGGGCATATCCCCTCGTGCCAGAAGGGGACGAGAGCGACCTGACCTACGACACCGCCCTCCAGTTCACGGTGGGAGAGGGTCTCGGCGTGACCGACGTCTACAAACTGCGCCTGAAAGCGCAGGACACGGAGCGCGCCGAAGGTCACGGCCTGATCTTCACTCTCTTTGACCGGGACGACAAGTTCGTGTCCGGCTTCCTGGTCGGCACGGAAGAGTCGAGCGGCCTGCTCTGGAGTCAGACCCGGAAGGGCCGGCGCGGTGGCCAGCAGGGCTAGCCGGGGGACTCTCGGTGATAACTAGGAACGACAAGCCGCTAAGCGCCCGCTTGCCTGCCGAGCAGGCTAAAGCGCTTGGCATCGTTGCCCGTGTCGAAGGCGTCAACCTGTCCGAAGTGCCGCGCGCCGCCGTAGACGACTTCGTATCTCGACGGCTGGCCGATGAGGACTTCCAGAAGCGACTAGAGCAAGTGATGGCGGAGGAGCGGCAGATAGTGGAGCGAGCGAAAGGGACTCGTGCCTAAGCGCATCGGCCCCATCAAAGCAGTGAGCCTGCGGCTTCCCGACGAGCTGGGCGCCGACGTTGCCCTTGTTGCACGGGCGGACGGGGTGCCCATCTCCGAAGTGATGAGGCTGGCGGCGGAGCAATACGTCGCTCGTCGTCGGGAGGACGAGGAGTTTCAAGAACGTCTCGCAGACTTCTTGGAGAAGGACCGGAAAGCCGCTGAACGCCTTTCAAGGACGGCAGGATGAACACCAAAGTCACGACCATGCGGCTACCCGAGCCGACGGCGAAGCAGCTCACCGCGATCGCCCGCGCCGAAGGCATCCCGGTCTCAGAACTTGTGCGCGAGGCGATCGGGGATCTCATCGCCACCCGCTGCCTTGACGAGGACTTGAAAACGCGCCTGCGCAAGCTGCATCAGGAAGATGTCGAGGCCTTGAAAGACCTCGGCATCGAGGACTAGCCGCTCGGAGAGGCGGCGAAGGCTCGCTAGTCCGATCCCGAAATCGGGATCAGGCCAAACAACTGATTGAAAGGCAAGCCTTCGAAGTACTTCTTCCGGGCGGCTCGATGCGCCAGTGATGCGCCAGTGCGCCACCCAAACCACCGGAATCAACCGGAGGCAACCGGACTCGACTCCGCATCAGCAAGCGAAATCTCGCTCACTGTCTACCGTCTCGCAGTCCTCTCCTCCCTGTAGTAACCCCAGAAGCGCCCCGCCTCCCCGGCGGGGCGTTTTCTGTTGTGGCGGCTCTAGTAAGCCAAAAAAGGGCTACGTATTGCCACAAGCAGAAGGAGCTTGGCGGAGAACAGAGCGCCGGCCGATGCGCCAGTCGCCCAAGACCTGCCGCTACAGGCAGCCGCCTTAGTCATTGATCTCGCGATGGATTTTGCGGTAGCGAAGGAAAGATGACGTCCGAGCACATCTTCCCGTTGTGGACGCGCGAGACGGTCCTGCCGGACGTTCGCTCGCCTATCGCCAGGTGACTCACGACGAATTCTGCGCAGCGGTCGCCGAAGACCACCGCATCGAGATTGATGGAGGCCGTTTGGCCTAGTTGTAGCTTCCGACGGGTTACCGATTCGCTGGGGGTCACTAGGAAGCGTGTAGGCGGCGATGGGCGATCTCGTAGACCGTGAAGGCGTTTGAGTTGGCAGGGTGATGGCGAGTGCCGAAGGCGGCGTAAACCAGAACTGATCTTCCCTTCTGCTGCTCAATACGGAAGACCATGCCGAACTTGCCGTTCGGAGGCGGGAGTCGGAGCTTTACGCAGTACCGGAGTTCGGTTCCATCCGGACCCTCCTCACCGCAAGCGAGAAGGCTTTCAACCGGGACCCCTTCTCCTTCGAACTCTCGGCGGGCTGCACGCGCCACCCTTTCCCCTGCATCGCTCGTCCGCCGCAGATCCTCAGCAAAGGCAGCGTCATCGAACAGCGCAGGCGCTCGGCCCGGCCGCTTGTCGCTCACCAGCTACCCCTCGCCGTCGGGGGGCTGAACCGGGCCGTACTCGGCCTCGAAGTCAGCCAGCGTCCCCGGCTCGGTCCCGAGGCGCTTTCGGATCGCCTCGAAGGAGGTATCCGGCACCAGAGTGAGCGACCCGTCGGGGCGCTCCTCGGTGACGACATACTCGCCGGCACGATCGCCGCTGAGCTTGACGTGGGCAAACTCCATGCCAGGAATTTTCGCAGACGCGTCGCCCGACGAGAAATGCCTGGCGAGATTCGGGGCCGAGGTTGCATTGATCGCCAATCTAGGGATCAGCGCGGTTGAACCTCTCGATGGCATTCGAGCGCTGTCGCCTGTTGGGGCCCCGGCTGGGCGCGAAGACCCAGACATTGCTTTGGGAATCGCTCGGTCTTATGGTTTCCATCAACCGGCGCGCATTTGCAGGGGGCGCCGTGAAGGGATAGATCAAAACGGCCCCCCCGGGTCATAGGAAAGGAGCCTCAGATGGAGGCAGGCGCTGCAGAGAGACGCGAGCATCAGCGGCGAGTGGACAGTCGGCAACCGACCGGGTGGACGGTTTTCGCCGGAGCGGTGATGCTGATCGTCGGCTCGCTGGATGCGTTGTATGGACTCGCCGCGATCCTCAACGACGAAGTGGTGATCGTCGGCGGCCAGGGAGTGATCATCGCGGACGTGACGACCTGGGGCTGGATCCACCTGATCCTCGGCTTGATCGTCGCCGCGACCGGACTGGGCCTCTTCGCCGCCGCCGAGTCGGCGCGCATCGCGGCCATCTTCTTCGTCTCGATCAACGCGGTGGCCCAGATCGTCTGGTTCCCGGCTGCACCCCTCTGGGCGTTCCTGATGATCATCCTCGACGTGGCGATCATCTACCAGCTGACCGCTCGCTGGGAGGAATAGCGAGGCTCTCCCTCACGCGCTGGAAGTCCCTTTCGTTCTGGTCGGCGTAGGTCTCCGCGAAGCGCGCCAGCGCCTTGTCGAAGACGTCGCCCTTACCGAGATAGGAGGCGATGGCGACGCGGTCGCCGGAGCGGGCGTGGGCCCGTGCCAGCGCTTCGCCGCAGAGGGAGGCGTAGACGGCGAGGTCGGGCGGGGACATCCGCTCGACCTCGGCCGACCCCTTGCCGTCCCATAGCTGGCGCACGTAGAAGCAGCGCCGCTCGTCGTCGAGGCCGCGCGTCGCCACCCAGCCGAGGAAGACGTCGCCGGCAGCCTGCATCAGCCGCTGCCCCTCGACGACCCGGCGGCCGTGGTTGCGGTAGGGGCCGGCGCCGGCGAAGGGCTCCAGGACCGAGGCCCGGGCTTCCTTCGCCTGCAGGAAGAGGGGGTCCTCCGAATCCTTGCCGAGCAAGAGGACGATCCAGGCACGGGTACCGACGCTGCCCACCCCGACGACCTTGCGGGCGGCGTGGACGTAGCGATAGGAGCCGGCGAGGTGGCGACGGTCGTGGGTGAGGGACTCGCGGTAGGCGTCGAGCACCAGGCGCAGCCGAGCCTCTGCCTCCTCGGCATCGGCCAGCTCCTCCAGAGGGGTGATCAGAGGCGGATCGGCGGCGATCCGCAGCTCGCCGTCGGCCTCGGTGGTGAGCCTCCTCAGAGCCCGCAGGCTGTCCTTGGCGCGGGCTCTGGCGAGGTTGCGCTCGAGGCGGCGGTAGCGGCGGTTGTCGACCTGGCCACGCAGGACCTCCAGCACCGGCTCGACGTCGAGCCGCGAGTACCAGACGTCGAGGTTGCGCATCGCCGCGAAACGCCGCATCGACTTCCGGTAGGAGGCGACCCCCGAACGGGTCGCCCGGCGGCGCTCGGCCTCGACGAAGCCGTTTTCCCTCCCGGCGACCGCGACGCTGGCGGCGAGGCGCTTGACGTCCCACTCGAAGGGCCCGCGGCAGGTCTCGTCGAAGTCGTTGCAGTCGAAGACGAGACGCCGGTCGGGGGCGGCGAAGACCCCGAAGTTCGCGAGGTGGGCGTCTCCGCAAAGCTGCGCCTCCGCCCCCACCGTGGGCGTCGTCGCCAGATCCGCGGCCATGATCGCCGCTCCGCCGCGGAAGAAGGCGAACGGCGAGGCGAGCATCCGCTCGTAACGGATCGGCACCAACTCGGGCACCCGGCTTTCGTCCTGGCGAGCGAGGATCTCGACCGGATCGCGAGAGGCCGCCTCCCACCTATCGTGACTGGAGCGGGGCACAACCGAGCGCGCCGCCCTGCCCTCCGGCGCCTGGGGATCTAGATCGGTTGCGACGGCCACGCCTCCAGTCTCCCCCCGTCCCGGGCCGCGCGCAAGCCAGGGGGAGTCAGGCCGAGCCCAACGGAACCTTCAGCAGCAACTCGGTGCCGCGCCCCCGGCCGGTCCGCAGCTGCAGGAAGTCAGCAAGCGATCCCATCAGGATGAAGCCGAGGCGGAGGCTGCTGGGGCGGGCCCCGGTCGGCGGCCGGATCCCGGTCCCGCAATCGCGCACGGTCACCGTCAGCTCGCCATCCGTCTTTTCCATCTCGACCTCCATCGGCCGCTCGGTGGCGTCCTCGGGATAGGCGTGGCGGACGATGTTCGAGCAGGCCTCGGAGACGATCGTCTTCAGGTCCTCCACGCCGGGCGATGACATCCCCAGCGCTTCGGCACAGCTTGCAGCTTCGTCACGGGCCTGCCGGACGTTCTCGGGCTCGGCAGCCAGCTTGAGGGAAAGGGAAGTTGCCTCGGCCTCCATCGCCTGCCTCTCGATATCGGGGAACAGCCGTATTGGTGATCTACCCAAAAGTGAGGGGCGAAAACTGCCCTACAACCAGCCGGCCCGCTTGAAGCGCCAGTAGAGGTAGAGGCAGATGGCGAGAATCACCCCCAGCACGAGCGGGTAGCCGAAGGTCCAGCCGAGCTCGGGCATGTGTTTGAAGTTCATCCCGTAGATCCCCGCGAACATGGTCGGGACGGCGGCGATCGCGACCCAGGCGGAGATCTTCCGCATGTCTTCGTTCTGCCGCATCGAGACCTGGGTCAGGTTTGCTTCCAGGGCGCTGTCGAGGAGCTGCCGGAACGACTCGATCCGCGTCGTCACCCGGCGCAGGTGGTCTTCGACGTCGCGGAAGTACTCGTGGAGGGCCTGCGGGACGACCGGGAAGCTCCCGCTGCAGAGCTCTTCCAGCGCTTCGCCGAGTGGCGTCGCGGCGGCCTGGAACTCGAGGACCTCGCGCTCGAGGCGATAGATCCTCTCGGTCGGGTTCTGCCCTTCGCCGAAGACCTGCAGCTCGACTTCGCGCACGTCCTCGTCGAAGCCCTGGGCGGCCTCGATGTAGCGGTCGACGACGTGGTCGACGATCCCGTACAGAACCGCGCCGGGGCCCTGGCGGAGCAGGTCCGGGCGGGACTCGAGCCGCTTGCGCACCGGCGCCAGGTCGCCGCTTCCGTGGCGGACGGTGATGACGAAGCCGGGGGCGACGAAGACCGAGAGCTCTCCGACTTCGATCACCTCCTTCGGATCGACGTAGCGAGCCGGTTTGACCACCATGTGGACCGTCTCCCCGTAGGCCTCGAGCTTCGGCCGCTGGTGGGCTCGGACTGCGTCCTCGACCGCCAGCTCATGCAGCCCGAACTCCGCCGCCACCGCATCGAACTCGGCCTCGTCGGGCTCGAAGACGCCGACCCAGACGAAGGATCCTCTCTCGCGGGCGGCCTCCCCGGCACGCTCCAGCGAGAGGTCTCCCTCGCGGCGCTCACCGTCGGCGTAGGCCGCGCAGTCGATGATCATCGCTGCAGTATCGCGGGGTGATCGGCGGCCACAGACCGGCGAGTGACAGCTGGCACGCCCGTGCCGCTCCTTCTACAAATTTTGTGGATTGCTCATGAGTCTCCCTCTGGTACAAGCGATTCCTCTATAGGGAGATTCGTCGTGGCGGCAATGGCCGACCGCGGCTCAACTAGGCATGGAAAGGAACCAGTCAATGAGAAGGCTTTGTCTCGCCGGTGCGGTCCTGGTCGCGCTGCTTCTACCCAGCAGCTCCGCCCTCGCCGCGCCTCACCATCCCACCGGAGAATTCGCCCAGTTCGACGACTGCCCGCTGAGCAACCCCGCGGTCACCGTCTGCCTCTTCTCGGAATCGAGCTCCGGCTTCTTCACGATCGGCAAAAAAACCGTCCCGCTGAAAAACCCGGTCAAGCTCCAAGGCGGGCTCGACGAAATCCTCTTCCCGACCAAATTCTACCCGGCCGAGGACGGCAACTCGCTGCCCGGCGTTCCGCAGCCGGTGCCCGGTGGCCTCCTGGGGATCACCGCTCCGAGCTGGTGGCCCTGGTTCCTGCAGAACCTGTTCAACGAAACGATCAACAACGGGTTCACGGGAGTGACCGCAACGGTTGAAGCCACTTCGCAGACGGGGATCGAAGTGCATCCGTTCAACTTGCTGACGCAATCGGGAACGGCGCTCTCACTGCCGGCGAAGATCAAGCTCAGCAACCCGTTCCTCGGAAGCAATTGCTACATCGGCTCCAACTCGAATCCGGTGGTCCTGGCCTTCACGACCGGCACCACCTCGCCTCCGCCGCCCAACACGCCGATCACCGGCAGCCCCGGCACGCTCACGCAGAACCCCACCGAAACGATCGGGACGTTCAGTGGAGGCAAACTCGTCAACAACTCGTTCGCCGCGCCCGGAGCCAACGGCTGCGGTGGGTTGTTCTCGTTCCTCGTCGACCCGTTCGTCAACGAAATCGTCGGCGTCCCGTCGGCAGCCGGCCGCAACACGGCCATCCTGGAAGGGAAAATCCAGGTGGCCGATTCGGCTGCGGTCAAAGCCAGCGAATAAGCGCTGCAGGCCGGCCTTACCAGTCAGATCAAGCGCCCGCTCCGGCGGGCGCTTTTTCTTTCCCGTTTGCCTGTTCTTTTCTTTTCTGATAGAGATTTCCTAATTGGAACGAAGACCGTTCCAATATGGGAAAGGAATGGAGAGGCCGATCGCGGCCGATCCTCAGGAGAAAGGACCAGTCATGAGAAGGCTTCTAGTACTGCCGGCTGTGCTGCTGGCGATGCTTCTACCGGCATCGGCCGCAGTCGCCGCGCCTCACTCCCCGACAGGGGAATTCGCTCCGTTCGCGGACTGCCCGCTCAGCAATGCCAACGCGGCGCTGTGCCTGCAGGCCGAAACCAAATCGGGCTACATCACCATCGGCAACAAAAAAACGCCGATCGTGAAACCGGTGATCCTCCAGGGAGGCCTCGCCTTCAACGAAGCGGGAGAACTCGTCTTCCTCGGAGCCGAGGACGGCGAAACGCTGACCAAAGCACCGCAGCCCGTCCCCGGCGGTCTGCTCGGAATCACGGCTCCTAGCTGGTGGCCCTCGCTGCTGCGGAACCTGTTCAACGAAACGATCAACAACGGGTTCACGGGCGTCACGGCGACGATGGAACTGGCCGGGCCGTCCAGCTCCGTTCATCCTGACCTCCTGGCCCTGCTCGAAGAGCGGAGCACCCCCGCTCTCTCGATGCCGGTCAAGGTCAAGCTGAGCAACCCGTTCCTCGGGAACAGCTGCTACCTGGGCTCGAACTCGAACCCGATCAAACTAAACCTGACCACGGGGACGACTTCACCGCCCCCGCCGAATTCACCGATCTCGGGTGATGTCACCGCCCTCACAGAAAATCCGCAGGGAACCCTGGTTACGCTCGACGGCGTTCGCCTCGTCGATAACTCCTTCGCGGTTCCCGGAGCCAACGGCTGCGGTGGGTTGTTCTCGTTCCTGGTTGACCCGTTCGTCAACGAAATCGTCGGGACCCCGGCTGCGGCCGGCAAAAACACCGCCGTGTTGGAAGGAACCAACAAGCTCGCGCCGCGGGAAGCTGTGATCGCCAGCGAACCGTAGGTCTCAAACGGACCAACCGAATCACGAAAGGCGCCCGCCATTGGCGGGCGCCTTTTTTATTCCCTTCACAGAGGGCGCCCTGAGAGCGCGCCTCGCGCCCCGGCCTAGCCGGGGGGCGCGAGAGATCCGATTCCCCAAGCGGATCCACACATATAGATGCGCGCCTCTCCTCCCCTTGGCGATTTCCCCCAGAAGCGCTGGCTTCGTTGCCGAGCTTCTCTCTCACCGGAGAGACTGGCGCAGGCTAATCGATTGCGCCGATTGAATCAATCCCTAAAAGTGATTAGGTCGATTACGTCAGGTCAGAGCCGGTTGTGCGCTGGGAAGAGAGCTGAGCACCTTGTCCGCAACCGACTCGCCGGTGAGCCCGACCTCGGCCCGCAGCAGGGCCGGCTTGCCGTGGGTGACGTATGAGTCGGGGAGTCCGACCCGCAGCACCCGCGCCCTCTCCCCAGGGCTCTCGGCGAAGGCATCCTCGAGGTGCTCGAGCACGGCCGAGCCGAAGCCGCCGGGCAGGACGTTCTCCTCGATCGTCACCAGCAGCTCGTGCTCACGGGCGAGCCGCTCGGTCAGATTCGCGTCGATCGGCTTGGCGAAGCGGGCATCGGCCACCGTCGCTTCCAGGCCGTGCTTCTTCAGGACCCCGGCGGCCTCCCGGGCGACGGTGACGCCGTAGCCGTAGCCGAGCAGCGCCACGCGGTCGCCGGCGGCCAGGACCTCCCCCTTGCCGACCGGCAGCAGCTCCGGCTCGGCCGGAAGCTCCACTCCCTCCGCCGCGCCGCGCGGATAGCGCAGCGCGGCCGGGCCGTCGTGGGCGATCGCGGTGTGAAGCATGTGGACCAGCATCGTCTCGTCGCGCGGCGCCATCAGGACCACGTTGGGGATCGGGCGGAAGTAGGAGACGTCGAAAGCGCCGTGGTGGGTCGGGCCGTCGTCGCCGACCAGACCGGCGCGGTCCATCGCGAAGGTGACGTCGAGGTCCTGCAGGCAGACGTCGTGGACGATCTGGTCGAAGGCGCGCTGGAGGAAGGTCGAGTAGATCGCGCAGACCGGCTTCGCCCCCTGCAGCGCCAGCCCCGAGGCGAGCAGGACCGCGTTCTGCTCGGCGATGCCGACGTCGTAATACTGCTCGGGGCGCTCGTCGCAGAGCTTCTGCAACCCGGTCCCCCCCGCCATCGCCGCGGTGATCCCGATCACCCGCTCGTCGGCCTCGGCCTCGGCGACGATCGCGTCGGCGAAGACCTTCGTGTACTGCGGCGGGGCGCTCGGCGCGGGCGGCTTCTCCAGCAGCTCGATCCCCTCGGGCGAATCGGTTTCGGTCACCGGCACCGGCTTCGGTTCCTTGGCGGCGGGGCGGCCTTCGACGATCGAGTTCGGCTTTGCCGCGTGCCACTCCTCCATCGACTCCAGGCCGCCTTCCTCGGCCGGGGCGAAGCCCTTGCCCTTGACGGTGTGGATGTGGACGACGACCGGCCGGTCCGCCGCGAAGGCCTCGTCCAGGGCTTCCCGCAGGGCGTGCACGTCGTGGCCGTCGATCACGCCCATGTAGGCGAGGTCGAGCTCCTCGAAGAAGAGGCCCGGCGCCCAGTAGGCCTTGATCGCCGCCTTGATCTCCGGCCCGAGCCGCTCGATCCGTCTGCCGAGCCCAAGCGGAAGCTTCGTCAGCCGGTCCTCCACCCCCTCGCGGGCGTGCCAGAGCCGCGGGTTGAGGCGGATGCGGTTGAAGTAGCGGGAGAGCGCGCCGACGTTGGGCGAGATCGACATCCCGTTGTCGTTGAGGACGATCACGATCGGCGTCTGCAGGCCGCCGGCGGCATGGAGGGCCTCGTAGGCGACCCCGCCGGTGAGGGCCCCGTCGCCGATCACCGCGGCGACCTTGCCGTCGGCGCCGATCCCCTTGCGCATCGCCTCCTTCAGCCCGACCGCGTAGCCGATCGAGGTCGAGGCGTGGCCGGCGCCCATGATGTCGTGCTCGGACTCGGAGATCGAGCAGAACGGAGCCAGGCCGTCGTACTGGCGGATCGTCGACAGCCGGTCGCGGCGGCCGGTGAGGATCTTGTGCGGGTAGGCCTGGTGGCCGACGTCCCAGAGCACCTTGTCGCGGGGTGAGTCGAGCAGGCTGTGCAGGGCGACGGCGAGCTCGCAGGTGCCGAGGTTGGCTCCGAAATGCCCGCCGATCTCGCCGATCGTGTCGATGATGCAGGTGCGCATCTCCTGCGCCACCTGCTGCAGCTGCGCGTCGTCGAGGCCGTGCAGGTCGGCGGGGGCGTCGATCCCCGGCAGCAGCGGCTCCTCGTTCTGGTCTTTGTCTTCTTCGTGGCCCTGGGTGGGGGGCTTCTCGCTCATTCGTTCCTCGTGAAGATGTAGTCGGCGACGCGCCTCAGGTCTTCCGTCTCGCCGGTGGCTTCGGCCAGCGCCGCGGTTGCCTTCTCGTGGCTCTCGGCGGCCAGCTCGCGCGCCTGCTCGAGCCCGAAAAGGCTGACGTAGGTGAGTTTGCCATGTCTCTCGTCGCTTCCATGTGGCTTGCCGAGCTGCTCGTCTGACTCGGTCACGTCGAGGATGTCGTCGACGATCTGGAACAGCACGCCCAACTCGTCGGCGAAACGGCGATAGGGCATTGTCTCAGGTTCGGCCGCTCCCTCGAGCAGAAGGACGACGTTGACGCTGGCGGCGATCAGGCGCCCGGTCTTCAGGGCGTGCAGGGCGCGGAGGCCCTCGGCCCCGGCGGTGGCGCCGACCACGTCGACGTACTGCCCGCCGACCATGCCGTCGACCCCGGTCGCCGCGGCGAGCTCGCGCAGCGCCGCCAGGACCCGCGCCGGGTCCCCCGGCTGCTCGCAGAAGAGCCGCATCGCCTCGGCGAAGAGGCCGTCCCCGGCGAGAATCGCGACGTCCTCGCCGAACTTGACGTGCGAGGTGGGCAGGCCGCGGCGGAGGTCGTCGTCGTCCATCGCCGGCAGGTCGTCGTGGATCAGCGAGTAGGTGTGGATCAGCTCGATCGCGCAGGCGACCGGGAGGAAGCGCTCGGGCTCGGCGCCGAGCGCGCGGGCGGTGGCGAGGGCGAGCACCGGCCGCACCCGCTTGCCGCCGGCGAGCAGCGAATAGCGCATCGCCTCCTCGAGCCCGGCGGTCGGCGCGGAGGCGGAGAAGCGCAGATCCTCCAGCGCGCCGTCGACGAGGGCGCGCAGGTCCTCCGGGTAGCTCACTCGGCGGCCTGCTGGCGCGCCTCGCGATTGGCCTCCTCGACCGCCTCGGCGGCGAGGTCGGCGGCCTCGGAGGCGAGCTGGGCTGCGCGCTCATCGCCGACCTCCTCGCTCTCCAGCTCGGCGGCGATCTGGCGCAGGCGCTCGCCGATCTCACGCAGGCGGACGTTCACGCCGCCGCTCCCCGCTCGCGGACCACGGCCCCGAGGATCCCGTTGACGAACTTCGGAGCGTCGGCCCCGCAGTACTTCTTCGCCAGCTCGACCGCCTCGTCGATCGCGACCTCGGCCGGCGTGTCCATGAATTCGATCTCGTAGAGGGCCGCGCGCATCACGTTCAGATCCAGCGGCGCGATCCGGTCGACGGTCCACCCCTTCGCATGGGCGGCGATGATGTCATCGAGCTCTTCGCGATGCCCGTCGACCCCCTCGGCCAGCTCCCGCGTCAGCGGCCGCGCCTCGCCCAGCAGATCGTCGAGCGGACGCCCGGTGACGTCGCGCTGGTAGTTGGCGAAGACGGCGTCCCGCCGCTGGTCGGACCTGCGCATGAGCCCATTCTGTCAGCGCCGGATCGCCGAACGCTCAGGCGCGGGAGACGTACTCGCCGCTGCGGGTGTCGACCCGCACCGTGTCGCCCTCTTCGATGAAGAGCGGGACCTGGACGACGACACCGGACTCGAGCGTCGCCGGCTTGTTGCCGCCGCCGGAGGCCGTGTCCCCCTTTAGGCCGGGGTCGGTCTGGGTCACCTTCATCTCGATCGCGCTCGGCACCTGCACGTCGCTCGGCTGCTCGTCGACGAAGAGGACGTCGACGTCGGCGTTCGGCAGCACCCAGCGCATCGAGTCGCCCAGCGACTCCATCGGGATTTCGATCTGCTCGTAGCTCTGCGAGTCCATGAAGACCGCCGCCTCGCCGGAGTCGTAGAGGTACTGCATCTTTTTCGATTCGGTCCGCACCGGCCGGAACTTCTCCCCCGCCCTGAAGGTTTTGTCGATCACCGACCCATCCTCGATCCGCCGCAGCTTCGTCCGCACGAACGCACCGCCCTTGCCCGGCTTGACGTGCTGGAACTCGATGATCTTCCAGATCTTCCCGTCGATCTCGATATGGGTGCCGTTCTTGAATTGGTTGGTACTGATCGTCATCGGCGGCGAATCCTAAGTGTTGTTCCTGGAAGCGTGGTCTTCGGTGGAGGTGAGAAGGCGGCGCACCGCTTCCTCGGGATCGCGGAAGACCTCGCCGCGGACGAAGCGGTCGTCTTCGACGTCCCAGATCCAGGCGACCGGCATGTCGCGGATGCCGAGCGCTCGGCTGCGGGCGTAGACCCGCCCCCGCACGAACAGCGATCGGCCGTGGCCCTCGACCACCTTGGGGGTGATCAGGAGCTCGTCCCAGGCTTTCTCCACGTCCCGCATGTACTCGCTGAGGCCCTCCGGCCCGACATACGGGGCGGTGCGGCCGACCTGCTCGGCGGTGCCGATCGGGAAGAACCCCATCGAGCTGTCGCAGAGCGCGACGATCTCCTCCGGGTGGCGGCCGTTGAAGGCGGAGTAGAGCCGCTCGACCATCTCCCGGCGCCCCTCCGGCGCCGGCTCGACGTCGCCGGAGGCGGGAGCGATCGCGACGATCGCCGCGTCGTCGTCGAGCTCTCCGGCGGTGAACTCGTGCAGTGCGCCCTCGATCTTCTGCGCCGCCAGGGCCGGGCTGCTGAGACCCGCGACCGCGGCGCGGAGCCGGTCCTCGCCGAAGCGCCCCTCCTTGCCCTGCGCCTCGGTGACGCCGTCGGTCACCACCACGAGCTGCTGGTCCCGGGCGACGGTGGTCGCGCTGAGATCCCACTCGGAGTCGGAGAAGGCGCCGAGGACAGGTGCCGGCCGGCACGCCTCGACCACCGCGCCACCGTCGATCAACAACGGCGGCGGATGCCCGGCGACGGCGAGCTGGACGGGCTCGGTGGGGTTTTCCGAAACCGCCATCGCGGCGACGCTGCAGAGGGCGGTGCCGCGGCGCGCGAGCAGCTCCCGGTTGAGCGTGCGCAGGGCGATGACGGGGTCGCCGGTGATCGCCGCGGCGGTCCTCAGGGTGTAGCGGGCATGGGCGGTGACGGCGGCGGCATGGGCGCCGCGCCCGGTCACGTCCCCGATCACGACCATCCAGCCGCCGGCGATCCGGAAGACGTCGTAGAAGTCGCCGCCGATCTCGTTCTCGGCGCCCGCCGGCCGGTACATCGCCGCGACCGACCAGCTCGGGATGTGCGGCAGCGGCGGCGGCAGCAGGCCCCGCTGCAGCGTCTCCGCGATCTCCGCCCGTTCGCGCTCGGCCCGGGCGAGGTCGGTGAACAGGCCGGCGTTGTCGAGGGCGAGGGCGACGCGGCCGGCGAGGAGGGTCACGAAGTGGACATCGGAGTCGCTGAAGCGACGGCCGGAAGAGCCGACGCTGACCGTCAGCAATCCCGTCGGGCGCCCGCGGGCGCGCAGCTCGACCGTCACCCCGGAGCGAACTCCAAGGCTCTGGAGGAACTCGAGGTCTTTCTCGTCCTCGGCGAACTCGCGCAGGTCCTCCTTGCTGCGCAGCTCGAAGCGCCGCGGTTCCTGCCGCTTGCGGGTCGCGTCGGAGGCGATCTGCTGCTGCAGGCGGGGGCCGCGGGCCTTCAGCCGCGCCGCGATCGCGGCGGCATCCGGACCGTCGGCTCGCAGCGCAGCGCGGCGGACGCTGTCGCCTTCGATCACGTCGATCGCGCAGATGTCCCCCAGCTCGGGGACGATGATCTCGACGATCGACTCCAGCGTTTCGTCGAGCGTGATTCCTTCGTCGGCCACCCGCGAGATCTCGTCGAGCATCCGGAAGCGGCGGTTTACCTGCCGCACCTTGCGGGTCAAGATCGTCGCGACGATCGCGACCACCACGAGCGCCAGGGCGACGATGACGTCGGCGAAGAGGGGCATCAGTCCGGGCCGGACCCCTGGTCCTTTTCGCCGCCGGTGCTGGTCGTGAGGTCGGCGGCGGCGCCGCCGGAGAGAACGCGGCGGGTCAGCGAGGGGAAGAGGATGCGCAGGTGGGCCGCGAGCGCGTAGGGGCGCGGTACGTAGCGCTCGGGCTTGCGCCCCGGGCCGCACTCGTGGATCGCCTCGGCGACCTTCGAGGGCTCGGAGACGATCCAGCGGGTCAGAGCTTTCTCGCGCAGCTCGGTCGCCGGGAAGCCCTCGGTCTGGATGAAGCCCGGCATCACCAGCCCGACGTGGACGCCGTGCGGCTGCTCCTCGGCGTAGAGCGAGTCAGACCAGCCGATCAGGGCGAACTTGCTGGCGCTGTAGGAGCCGGTGCGGGCGCGGGAGACGCGGCCGGCGGTGCTGGCGACGTTGACGATCGCGCTCGGCGCCGCTTTCCGCAGCAGCGGCAGCAGCGCCTCGGTGAGGCGGACGGCGGCGTCGAAGTTGAGCTCCATGTGGCGCTTGACGTTGGCGTAGCCGCCCTCCTCGAAGCTGGCGCGCCAGGAGGCGCCGGCGTTGTTGACGAGCAGGTGGAGGCGGCCGCCGTGCTCGGTTTCGAGGTGGCGGCGGATCCGCTCCGGCGCGTCCCCCTCGGTGAGATCGACGGCGACGTAGGTCGCGTGGCAGGGCAGCGACTCCGCCAGCTCGCGCAGCCGCTCCTCGCGCCGCGCCACCAGCACCAGCTCCGTCCCGGGGTCGCGGGAGAGCCGGACCGCCGTTGCCTCCCCGATCCCCGTCGACGCTCCCGTTACCAGTGCGACTGCCACGTCCGCAACAGTATTGGAGATGGAGTCCTCGACCGAACAACATCACCGCCTCGGCGCGACGCGTCGCGAAGGCGAGCGGGTGACGCCGCTGGAGCTCTTCTTCGACCTCGTCTTCGTTCTCGCGATCACCCAGTGCACCGGCCTGATGTCGCATGACCAGAGCTGGTCGGGGCTGGCGCAGGGCCTGCTGGTCCTTGCCGTGCTCTGGTGGGCCTGGGTCGGCTACGCCTGGCTGACCAGCGCCATCGACCCCGAGGCGGGGGCGGTGCGCGGGGTGATCTTCGTCGCGATGGCGGCGCTGCTGATCGTCTCGCTCTGCGTGCAGGAGGCCTTCGACAACCTCGCCCTCACCTTCGCCATCGGCATCGGCGTCTTCCGCGCCGCCCACATCGCCCTCTTCATGCTCGCCGGCGCCGACGACGAGGACCTGCGGCGCTCGGTGATCGGCCTCGCGGTCAGCACCGCGATCGCCGTCGGCATCCTCCTCCTCGCCTCCCTCTTCGACGGCCTCGCCCAGGGGACGCTCTGGGCGCTCGCGATCTTCCTCGACATGGCCGGCCCCTACTTCTTCGGCAGTGAGGGCTGGAAGCTCGTACCGGGCCACTTCGCCGAGCGCCACGGGTTGATCCTGATCATCGCCCTCGGCGAGAGCATCGTCGCGATCGGCGTCGGCGCCGCCGGGCACCTCGACCTCGGGATCGGCACCGCGGCCGTGCTCGGGGTCTTCCTCACCGCGGCGCTCTGGTGGACCTACTTCGACGTCGTCGCCCTCGTCTCGGCGCGCCGTCTCAGCCAGGCTGAGCCCGGCCGCGTTCAGAACGCGCTCGCCCGCGACTCCTACTCCTACATCCACCTGCTGCTGGTCGCCGGCATCGTCCTCATCGCCCTGGGGATGAAGGTGACGATCGGCCACCACGCCGAACACCTCCACGACGTGCCCGCCTTTGCCCTGCTCGGCGGGATGGCGCTCTACCTGATCGGGCTCGTCAGCTTCCGCTACCGCCACATCAAGACCCTCAACCGCCAACGCCTCGGGCTGGCGATCGTCCTGCTCCTGCTCGTCCCGGCCGCGACCGCTGTGCCGGCATTGGTCTCGCTGGCCGTCGCTGTCGTGCTGATCTGGGCGATGATCGCCTACGAGCACCGCGGGTACGGACCCGGACGCGACGTGCTCCGGCGTGAAGCAAACGCCGCGTGACCGGCGTCACCGGCGCGTGCCTGCCCCACGCCTGCCGACGAACATCCGTCCGTATAGGCATACTGCCCGAACCTTTTGACTACGCCCGACCTGCTCGACAAGCTCCTACGCACCGGCGCGCCCTCCGGTTACGAGGCGCCCGCGGCTGCGGTCTGGCGCGAGGCCGCGTCCTTCGCGGACGTCAGCGTCGACGGGATCGGCTCGACGATCGCCAGGGTCGGGGAGGCCTCGCCGCTGGTGGCGGTCGTCGGCCACATCGACGAGATCGGCCTCGTCGTCACCCACATCGACGAGAAGGGCTTCCTCTGGTTCGCCCCGATCGGCGGCTGGGACCCGCAGATCCTGGTCGGCCAGCGGGTCGAGGTCCGTGGCAGGGACGGGCTCGTCCCCGGGGTTGCCGGCCGCAAGCCGATCCACCTGCTCGAGGCCGACCAGCGCAAGAAGGTCGTCGAGTTGAAGGGCATGCACATCGACATCGGCGCCGCCGACCGCGAGGAGGCGGAAACGCTGGTTCGCGTCGGCGACCCGGTCGTGATCCGGACCGAGCCGATGCCGGTCGCCGGCGACCGCCTCGTCTCGCGCTCGATGGACAACCGGCTCGGCGCCTACGTCGCCCTGGAGAGCCTGCGCCGCTGCCACGAGGGAGACGGGCCCGGCGGCTCGATGGCCGCGGTCGCCGCGGTCCAGGAGGAGATCGGGCTCTTCGGGGCCCGCACCGCCTCCTTCCAGCTGCGGCCCGACATCGCGATCGCCGTCGACGTCACCCATGCGACCGACGCCCCCGGCGTCGACGAGAAGGAGATCGGCAGCCACCCGTTCGGCTCCGGCCCGGCGATCGGCCGCGGCTCCACCCTCTCGCCGAAGGTCTTCGAGCTGCTGGTCGAGACCGCCGAGGCGGAGGGGATCGAGTACTCGGTCAGCGCCAGCGGCCGCGGCACCAGCACCGACGCGGACGTCCTCCAGATCTCCCGCGCCGGCATCCCCACCGGCCTCGTCTCGATCCCGCTGCGCTACATGCACTCGCCGGTCGAGATGGTCGACCTGGGCGACGTCGAGGCGACCGTCCAGCTCCTCGCGGCCTTCGGCTCGCGCCTGAGCGCCGACGTCGACCTCAGTCGTTAAACCGCAACCGGGTCGCAGTCGTCCACGAACACCCTGTCGCGGCCGCTCGCCTTCGCGGCGTAGAGCGAGGCGTCGGCACGCGCGAGCATGTCGTCGGTGTCGAGGGCGTCCGGCTCGGCGACGGCGACGCCGATGCTGAGCGAGACGGTGACGCCGTTGGGGCGGCGCTCGCGAACGGCTTTGCACAGGCGCTCGGCGATCTCGCAGGCGTCGCCGTGGGCGGCTCCAGGCAGGATCACCAGGATCTCCTCGCCGCCGACCCGGTAGATCGAGTCGCCGGCGCGTAGGGTCGCCCGCATCGTGTAAGCAACGTCCTGCAGGACAGCGTCGCCCGTTGCGTGTCCGTAGCGGTCGTTGACCTGCTTGAAGTGGTCGAGGTCGCAGAGGAGGAAGGCGTGGGAGTCGCCGCGAGCGGGGTCGCACGGCTGCCCGTCGAGCTCCGAGAGCCGCTGCTCGAGGGCGTTGCGGTTGAAGAGCCCGGTCAGCGAGTCGAGGGTCGAGCGGTGCCGGTGGGCGCGGTCGGACTCGACCAGGGCGCCGGAGAGGATCACCGTGCTGACGATCAGGGCGAGCACCGCGATCAGAAGCTGGCGTTCCTCCCAGGCAGCGCCCGGGTCGGGTAGGACCGCCGCGGCCACGAACATCGCGCCGACATAGGTGGTGCCGATGACCATCCCGCGGGGCTCGAAGCGGAAGCCGAGCGTCACCGCCGGCAGCGCGAACCAGACCAGGACCGGGCTGGTGGCGCCGCCGGTGACCAGCACCGAAGCCGCGAGCAGGGCCGGCAGCGCCGCCCAGGCCGCCGCCACCCAGATGGCCGGATGCGAGCTGCTGCGCATGAAGCGATCGGCGACCGCAAAGCCGGCGAGCCCTGCCGCCAGCAGGGGAACCCACCAGAAGCCGACCTCGTTGCCTCCCCCGATCGCCAGGGCGACCGCGAGGATCCCGAAGCAGGCGAGCCGGTAACGCTGGACCCTGTCCTCCATGTCGAGCAGGCGCTCCCGGCGCGCCTCCTGGTGGATCGAGACCAGGGTCTCGGCGTTAGTGCTCATGTGCCGCTATCGGCCGGTACGCCGACGACCTTGAATGACGAGACTCAGATGGCGTCAGACAAGGACGCAGGGAGCGTGGCGTGCTCTGCACGCGAGCGACCGAGGACGCGTATGAGGACATCTGAGGCCGTTATTCGACGATCTGCAGCTCTTTCGGGAGAGAGCTGAGGTTGCGGAGGCCGTCCTCGGTCACCACGACCAGGTCCTCGATCCTCACCCCGAGCTTGCCCGGCAGGTAGATGCCGGGCTCCACCGTCACCACTTCGCCGGGCGCGAGGACGTCGTCGGAGCGCAGCGAGAGCCGCGGTGCCTCGTGCAGCTCGAGCCCGACCCCGTGGCCGAGGCCGTGGCCGAAGCGGTCGCCGTGGCCGGCGGCGTCGATCACTTCGCGGGCGACCTTGTCGACGTCTTCGCCCTTGACCCCGGCGCGGATCGCGTCGAGGGAGGCCTGCTGCGCCCGCCGCACGACTTCGTAGACCTCGATCGCCTGCTCGCCGGGGTCGCCGGTGGCGAAGGTGCGGGTGCCGTCGGAGCAGTAGCCGTCGATCGCCGCCCCCATGTCGAAGACGACCAGCTCGCCGCGGCCGATCTCGCGCTCGCCGGGCTCGGCGTGCGGCAGCGCTCCGTCGGGGCCGGCGGCGACGATCGCCGGGAACGAGGGATCGCCGCCGAGCTCGCGGACCCGCGCTTCGAAGGCGCGGGCGACCTCGCGCTCGGTCTTCGCGGCAAGCCCTTGGTCGATGCTCCAGCGCAGGGCCTCGTCGGCCAGCTTCGCGGCCTCTTCGATCAACGCCAGCTCGCCCTCGTCCTTGACCCGCCGCAGCTCCTCGACCCGACCGCCGGCGGGGACCGCCTCGACGCCGTCCGGAAGTTTCTCTTTCAGTTTCTCCAGCAACCGCACCGACATGTGGTCGTCCTCGAACCCGACCCGCCCCTGCAGGTGCTCGGCGATCCCCCCCAGCCAGTCGTCGGCGATCGTGTGGATCTCCCAGCCCTCGACCTCGGCTTCGGCGCGCTCGGTGTAGCGGAAGTCGGTGAAGAAGAGACGCACACCCGGGCCGCAGACGCAGGCCCCGTTGGTGCCGGTGAAGCCGGTCAGGTAACGGATGTTGAGCAGGTTGAGGACCAGCATCCGGTCGAGCTCGCGCTCGCCCAGCGCCTGCTCGAGGCGGTCGCCACGGCCGCGCATCAGGGCGTCACTTCGAGCTTCGTCGCCAGCACTTCCAGCGCCTCGCGGTAGCCGTCGGGCCCCTTGCCGGAGATCTTCGCGGCGACGAGGCCGTCGAAGACCGAGACCTTGCGCCAGTCCTCGCGCGCCTCCACGTCGGAGAGGTGGACCTCGACCGCGGGCAGCCGGGTCAGCTCCAGCGCGTCGGCGATCGCACGGCTGTAGTGGGTCCAGGCGCCGGCGTTGACGATCACCGAATCGGCGAGACCGTCGCCGGACCGGTGCAGGTATTCGCAGAACTCGCCCTCGGCGTTGGTCTGGAAGAAGATCGGTTCGAGTCCGAGCTCGTGCGCCCAGTCGGAGATCTTCGCCTCGAGCTGGGAGAGCGAGATGCCGCCGTAGATGCTTGCGTCCCGGCGATCGAGGACGTCGAAGTTGACGCCGTGCAGGACGGCGACGCGGTTGGCGACGGTCGACATCAGTAGAGCTCCTCCACGGCTGCCCTGACCTTAGCCGGGTCGACCAGCTCGCCGGTCCGGGGCTTGCCGGGCTCGGAGAGGAGAACGAAGCCGACCCCGGCGGCGGTGCGCTTCTTGTCGCGCTGCAGCGCGTCGAGCACGTCCTCGATCGCGACCTCGCGGTCGAGGCGGACCGGGAGCGCGTGGCGGGAGAGGATCCGCTCGCATTCGTCGCGGAGCTCCGGCGCCTCCGAGAGGCGCAGCGCCGCCAACAGCCCGATCGAGATCGCCTCGCCGTGGCGGTAGCGGCTGTAGTTGCTCGCGGCCTCGATCGCGTGGCCGACGGTGTGGCCGAGGTTGAGGACGTTGCGCAGCCCGGCGTCGCGCTCGTCGGCGGCGACGACCGCGCACTTGTAGCGGGCACAGGCGAAGACGACGTCGGCGAGGTCCCCGGGGTCGAGCTCCTCGATCGCCCGCACCCGCTCCCAGAGCGCTCCGCCGGCCAGCAGCCCGGTCTTCAGCGCCTCGACGAACCCCGCCGCCAGCTCCTCGGGCGGCAGCGTCCGCAGCGTCGCCGTGTCGGCGAGAACCGCGGCCGGGAGCTGGTAGGCGCCGGCGTAGTTCTTGCCCTCGGGGAGATCGACGCCGGTCTTGCCGCCGTAGGCGGAGTCGACCTGGGCGACCAGCGTGGTCGGCACCTGCACGACCGGGACCCCGCGCTGGTAGAGGTGGGCGCAGAAGCCGGCGAGATCGCCGACGACGCCGCCGCCGAGGGCGACGACGTGGTCTTCGCGGCTCATCCCGGCGCGGGCGAGCTCGCGCAGCACCTCCTCGGCCCAGCCCAGGGTCTTCGCCCCCTCCCCGGCCTCGACCTCGACCGTCGCCTCCAGCGGCTGCAGCCGCTCGGCGAAGAGCGGCGCGACCTCGCGGTCGCTGACGCAGAAGCGCCGGCCCTGCAGCGGCCACCAGCCGGCCTCGAGGACGCCGGGGCCGACGAGGATCGGGTACTCGCCCGACTGGCTCGAAGCCCAGAGCAGCTTCGTTCCCTCCGGCATCGCCGCCAGCGCCTGGATCGCCGGCAGCGCCCGCGCCACCGCGCCGATGTCGGCCATCGGCACGACCGCGTCGGCGAGCGATTCGTAGAGCGGCAGCCGCTCGGCCAGCAGCCGGGCGACGTCCTCCTCGCTGGTCGCCAGCGGGCGGTCGGTGTCCTGGATCCGCCGCCAGGCCTCCGGGGCATCGATCTCCAGCCAGACAACGGTGTGGCGGGCGAGCGCGGTGCGGGTCCGCTCCGAGAGGACGCTGCCGCCGCCGAGGGCGATCGCGCCGCCGTCCGCGTTCTCCAGGAGCGCCCCGACGACCTCGGCCTCGCGGGCGCGGAAGGTCTCCTCCCCGTCCTCTTCGAACGCCTGGCGGATCGGCTTGCCGAGCTCGCGCTCCATCAGCTCGTCGATCTCGACGATCTCCATCCCGGCCTCGCGGGCGGCGGCGAGGGCGGTCGACTTCCCCGCCCCCATGAAGCCGATGAAGACGACGGCGGGCTGCACCCGGCTAGCCCTTGAAGTCGATGCGCCGCTTGTAGGCGTCGATCGCCTCGACCACGTCGTCGATGTGGTCCCCGCCGAACTTCTCGCGGTAGGCGCGGGCCAGGGTGAGGGCGACCATCGCCTCGGCGACCACGGCCGCGGCCGGGACGACGGAGGAGTCGGTGCGCTCGCGCAGGGCCTGGGCCGGCTGCTTGGTCTCGGTGTCGACCGAGCGCAGCGGCTTGGTCAGGGTCGAGATCGGCTTCACCGCCGCCCGCACCGAGAGCGGCCGGCCGTTGGTCATCCCGCCCTCGAGGCCGCCGGCGTGATTGGTTTCGCGGAAGTAGCCGTCCTTCTCCGACCAGAAGATCTCGTCGTGGGCCTCCGAGCCAGGCCGCCCGGCGACGTCCCAGGCTTCCCCGATCGCCACGCCCTTGATCGACTGGATCGAGGCGACGGCGCCGGCGAGGCGCCCGTCGAGCCGGTCTTCCCAGGAGATGTGGGAGCCGATCCCGGGGACGAGGCCGAAGGTGAGCACCTCGAAGGTCCCGCCGAGGCTCTCATTCGCCTTGCGCAGGCGGTTGATCTCCTCGACCATCGCCTTGCTCGCCTCCGGGTCCAGGCAGCGGACCGGATCGTCGTCGACGCCCGCGAAGTCCTCCGGCTTGAGATCAGTGCGCTCCTCGGCTTTCACCGAGGCGATCTGCAGGACGTGGCTGTGGATCTCCACCCCGAGCCGGGCGAGGAAGGCGCGGGCGATCGTCCCGGCGGCTACCCGCGCTGCGGTCTCGCGGGCGCTGGCGCGCTCGAGGATGTTGCGGATGTCGGAGTGGCCGTATTTCTGGGCGCCGACGAGGTCCGCGTGGCCGGGCCGCGGCAGGTGCACCTCGTCGGGCGAGAACCCCTCGACCGGCCAGGGGTTCATCCGCTCCTCCCAGTTGGCGTAATCGCGGTTGGCGACGAGCAGCGCAATCGGGCTGCCGAGGGTGCGGCCGTGGCGCACCCCGGAGCGGACCTCGACGGAGTCGGTCTCGATCTTCATCCGGCCGCCACGGCCGTGACCGAGCTGGCGCCGCGCCATGTCGCGGTCGAGCGCCTCGCGGTCGAGCTCGAGGCCGGCGGGCATCCCCTCGACGATCGCGACGAGCCCGGGCCCGTGCGACTCCCCCGCGGTGGTGAAACGGAACGTCGTCATCGCGAGGAAGGCTATCGGCGCGCTGCCGCCCGACGCATCACACCTAAGTCGGGTTGGCGGCCGGTCCAGATTTCCAGCGAGCGGGCGCCCTGCTGCACGAGGATCTCGAGACCGTCAACGGTCGCGGCGCCCGCCTGCTCCGCGGCTGCCAGCAGCGGGCTGCGGCGCTCGCCGTAGACCATGTCGACGACCGTCTGGCTCGCGGCGAAGAGGTCCGGCTCCAGCGGCAGGTGCTCGAAGGGGTCCTCGCCCTTCAGGCCGGCGGCGCTGGTGTTGACGATCAGCTCGTAGGCGTCCTGGCGGGGGTCGGTGATCGCGGCCCCGCCGAGCTCGGCGCAGAGCGCCGCCGCTTTCTCGGCGGTGCGGTTCCAGACCTCCACCTCCGCCCCTTCCCAGAGCAGCGCCCAGATCGCCGCCCGCGCGGCGCCGCCGGCGCCGAGGACGAGGACCCGGCGACCGCGCGGCGAGTCCGGCAGCGAGGCGAGCAGGCCGTCGGCGTCGGTGTTGTGCGCCTCGATCCGCTTGCCGTCGAAGGCGAGGGTGTTGGCGGCGCCGATCTGCTGCGAGGCTTCGCTCGCCTCGTCGGCGAGCGCCAGCGCCGCCTCCTTGTGGGGGACGGTGACGTTGACGCCGGCGTAGCCGACCGCGGCCAACTCCCGCACCGTCATCTCGAAGGCGCCCGGCCCCGCGTCGATCGCCCGGTAGCTCCAATCCTCCAGCCCGAGCGCTCCCAGCGCCGCGGTCTGCATCGCCGGCGAGCGCGAGTGCGCGACCGGGTGTCCGACCACCGCCAGCTTCGCCACCGCTATTCCCCGCAGGTGTCCGGCGAGTTGCCGCCGGCCGCTTCGCGCGCTGAGTTGTACTTGGCGACCGCGGCTTCGAATTCGGCTTCGGTCTTGGCGAAGGTGAGCTTGCCGCAGGCGCCCGGCGTGGTCACGTAGAAGAGGTAGTCGGTCTTCGCCGGGTGCGCCGCCGCCTCGATCGCTTCCAATCCCGGGCTGTTGATCGGCCCCGGCGGCAAACCGACGTTGGTGCGGCTGTTGTAGGGCGAGTCGATCGCCAGTTCGGATTCGGTCAGCGGCTTGGTGTAGTTGCCGGTGGCGAAGCGGATCGTCGCGTCGATCCCCAGCGGCATCCCTTCGTGGAGGCGGTTGTAGATCACCGAGGCCACGTCTTTGTACTGGCTCGAGACGCCGGCCTCGCGCTCGACCATCGAGGCGATCATGAGGACGTCGTAGACCGTCAGGTTCTTCGACTTCGCGTACTTCATGTCGACGCCCTTGATCCGCCGCTTGAAGTCCTCAAGCTGCAGCTGGACGAGGTCGGCGACGGGCGCGCTCGGCTTCAGTTCGAAGGTGTCGGGGAAGAGGAAGCCCTCCAAGTCCTTCGCGCCCTTCCCCCCGTACTGCGCCGGGTTCAGGTACTTCGATTTCACCGTGGCCTTCGTGTAGCTGCCGGGGACGCCGTCTTCTTCGACGAGCTGCGCCGCCTGCGAGCGGGTGTAGCCCTCGGGGATCGTGACGCTGACCGTCCGCTTCACCGGCGGCGTCGAGAGGGCGTCGATCGCGTCGCCATAGCTCATGTCGTGGGCGAGGCTGAAGTGACCGGAATAGATTTCCGAGCGCTTGCCGGCCAGGGTGACCCGGATCTGGAAGAGGGTCGAGTCGTCGATCACGCCCTTGTCGCTGAGGATGTCGCCGACTTCGGAGACGCTCGATCCCTTCGGGATGTTCACCGCGACATGGCCGCTGCCGTCGCCGTGGAAGGGCTGGAAGAGCTGGTTCAGGGACCAGAGGAGGAAGAGGGCGACGAGCACGGCGAAGACCCGGAAGGGATGGCGGGCGATCGCCCCGAGCGGCCCGTCGCGGCGCGAGCCGCCTCCTCCGCCGGCGCGCCGTCCGTCGCGGGCGGCGCCGGCCATCGCCGGGTCTCCGTCGTCGTGGTAGGCGGTCGCCGCCGGGGCCGTGACCGGCTCCGGCTCAGGGTCCTCGTCCCAGAACTCCTGCTCGGGCGTGCGAGGCGCCAGCGGCGGCTCTTCCGGCGCGGGCGGCGGT
>DASSMM010000045.1:0-8862 GCA_035688825.1 Solirubrobacterales bacterium
CCCGTTCATGCCGGTGATGATGTTCGCGATCCTCTTCGGGCTCTCGATGGACTACGAGGTCTTCCTGATCTCGCGGATCCGCGAGGAGTACCTGAAGGACGGCGACACCCGCCGCGCCGTCGCCGACGGCCTCGCCAAGACCGCCCGGGTGATCACCGCCGCGGCGGCGATCATGGTCGTCGTCTTCCTCGCCTTCGTCGCCTCCCCCGAAGTCTTCCTCAAGCTCTTCGGGATCGGCCTCGCCGCGGCGATCTTCCTCGACGCGACCCTCGTCCGCATGGTCCTCGTCCCGGCGGTGATGCAGCTCCTCGGCGAGCGCAACTGGTGGATCCCCGACTGGCTCGAGCGCATCCTCCCCCGGATCGAGGTCGAGGCGCGCCAACCGGAGCCCGCCTCAAGCGGGTCCTAGCGAGGCAGTTCATCCGCACATTCCGGGAATAGCGTCTCCTTCGCTCTTCCGGGTGGGGGAGATTTTCTGTCCGCAGATCCCTTAACCTTCGAAACGTGAAGTCCGTTATGGAGCACTCCCATATCCGCCCGCAAAAAATTCCGCAGCCCGAGGGTCCCCCTCGTCCCGTCATGGAACGACGCCGCCTTTTCGGGAACCGACTTCGCTGGGCCGCTGCGGTCATCAGGCAGGAGCGCGAGCGGCGACGCTACAAGCAGGAGAAGCTCTTCTAGCTCAGGCCGCTCTGAAGGGGGATCAGTGTTAGAAGACCTGATCCAGCTCGTCACCCGCGTGTTCGTCTCCTGCGTCTTCCTCTTCGTGGGCCTCGGCATCTTGCTCTTCGAAATGGGAGACCCCGCAACCCAGAAACTTGCACCAGGATGGGTCGGCGCCGTACTCGGCTACTGGCTGCAGTAGTCCGCGCTAACCGGACTCCACCAGCGTCCGGCCCGTCATCGCCTTCGGTTGCTCGATACCGAGCAGGTCGAGGGCCGTGGGGGCGACGTCGGCGAGGATGCCGCCGTCGCGGAGCTCGAAGCCGTGCTCGGTGACGATCAGGGGTACGGGGTTGAGCGAATGGGCGGTGTTGGGTGAGCCGTCGGGCTCCAGCATGTGGTCGCAGTTGCCGTGGTCGGCGGTGATGATGCAGGCGCCGCCCTTGGCGGTGACGGCCTCGACAACCTTGCCGAGCTGGGCGTCGACGGTCTCCACCGCCTTGACCGCAGCGGGGATGACGCCCGTGTGGCCGACCATGTCGGGGTTGGCGAAGTTGATGATCCCGAAGCGGTAGTCGTTCTCGCGCCAGTGGGAGACGAAGGTCTCGGCCGCGCCTTCGGCACTCATCTCAGGCTTGTGGTCGTAGGTGGGGACGTCGCGGGGCGATTCGACCAGCGCCCGCTCTTCCCCCTCCACCTCCTGCTCCTTGCCGCCGTTGAAGAAGTAGGTGACGTGCGCGTACTTCTCGGTCTCGGCGACGTGGAGCTGGTCGCCGCCGGCGGCGGCGATCGTCTCGGCAATGGTGGTCTGCGGGCGCTGCTCGGGGAAGGCGACCGGGTAGGGCCAGCCCTTGCGGTACTCGGTCATCGTCGTCAGCTCGAGCGGTGCCGCGTCGCGGGGGAACTCGTCGAACTCCGGATCGGCAAGAGCGCGGCTCATCTGCCGGGCGCGGTCGGGGCGGAAGTTGATGAAGAGGGCGACGTCGCCCTCGGCGGCGCCGTCGTAGTCGCCGATCACCGTCGGTTTGACGAACTCGTCGGTCTCCCCGCGCTCGTAGGATTCGGCGATCGCCGCCGCCGCGCTCGGCGCGTGCAGCCCGCGGGCGTGGACGATCGCGTCGTAGGCGAGCTTGGTCCGCTCCCACCGCGTGTCGCGGTCCATCGCGTAGTAGCGGCCGCTGACCGTGGCGATGCGGCCGGCCGCCCGCAGCCAACGCTCCAGTTCCTCCAGGTAGCCCTTGCCGCCGTGCGGGAGGGTGTCGCGGCCGTCGGTGAAGGCGTGGAAGACGACGTCGGGGACGCCCTCCTGCGAAGCCAGCTCGATCGCCGCCTCGATGTGCTCCCAGCCCGAGTGGACACCGCCGTCGGAGACCAGCCCGAGCAGGTGGAGACGGCCGCGGGGGCTGTTGCGGGCGCGCTCGCAGGTGGCGCGCAGCACCTCGTTGTCGAAGAAGCTGCCGTCGGCGACGGCATCGTCGATCCGCGCCAGGTCCTGCTTGACGATCGAGCCGGCGCCGAGGTTGAGGTGGCCGACCTCCGAGTTGCCCATCTGCCCCTCGGGGAGGCCGACGTCGGGGCCCTGGGCGGAGAGCTGGGTGTGCGGGTACTCGCTCCAGAGGCGGTCGAAGACCGGCGTCTCGGCGAGCGAGATCGCGTTGCCCGGCCCCGGCTCCGCCAGCCCCCAGCCGTCGAGGATGATCAGGGCGAGCGACGGGACGGGCTCTGGCATCGGCTCAGCCTGCCGCCTCGACTATGGCGGCGAAGTCCTCGGCGTCGAGCGAGGCGCCGCCGACGAGGGCGCCGTCGACGTCCGGCAGCGAGAGCAGCTCGGCGGCGTTGCCGGGCTTGACCGAGCCGCCGTAGAGGATCCGCACGCTGTCGGCGGGGGCGCCGCGCATCCGCAGGACGTCGCGGATGAAGGCGCAGGCCTCCTGCGCCTGCTCGGGGGTGGCGGTGCGGCCGGTGCCGATCGCCCAGATCGGCTCGTAGGCGATCACGACCTCGGCGATCTGGTCGGCCTCGAGGCTGCCGAGGTCGGCCTGCAGCTGGCGCTCCAGGACTTCCTCGGTCTCCCCCGCGTCGCGGGCGCTCTCGCTCTCGCCGACGCAGAGGATCGGCTCCAGGTCCGCGGCCAGGGCGGCCGGGACCTTGCGGGCCAGCGCCTCGTCGGTCTCGTTGAAGTACTGGCGGCGCTCGGAGTGGCCGAGGACCACCGCCTCGACGTCGAGCTCGACCAGCATCGGCGCCGAGATCTCGCCGGTGAAGGCGCCCGACTCCTCCTCGTGCATGTTCTGGGCGGCGACCTTGACCGCGGTCCCGTAGCGCCGCTCGACCACCGCGGTCAGCGCCGTGAACGGTGCGCAGATGACGACGTCGGACTGGGTCGCGGCGATCCGCGGCAGCAGCGCGTCGACGAACTCGGCCGCCTCGGCGACGGTCTTGTGCATCTTCCAGTTGGCGGCGATGTACGGCGTGCGATCAGGCATCGACCTTGTCCCCCTCCTCGGCGTCGAGCAGGGCCTCGACGCCCGGCAGCTTCTTTCCCTCCAACAGCTCCAAAGACGCTCCTCCTCCGGTCGAGACCCAGTCGACCCGGTCCTCCAGGCCGAACTGGTTCAGCGCCGCGACCGAGTCGCCGCCGCCGACCACCGTCGTCCCCGGCGCCGCGGCGACCGCTTCGGCAACGGCCTTGGTGCCGCCGGCGAAGGGCTCCATCTCGAAGGCGCCCATCGGCCCGTTCCAGAGGACGGTGCCCGCGGCGGCGATCGCCTTTGCGTAGTTCTCGGCCGAGCGCGGTCCGATGTCGAGGCCCATCCAGCCGTCGGGCACCTCCACCCCGTCGCTCTCTCTGCGCTCGGTGTCGGCGGAGAACTCGCGACCGAGCACCAGGTCGACCGGAAGCTGCAGTTCGCAGTCGGCCCCCTCGGCCCGCTCCAGCGCCTCCTTCGCCTTGTCCTCCCCCTCGGCGAGCGAGTCGCCGACCGGGATTCCCTGGGCCTTGAAGAAGCCGAAGCACATCGCGCCGCCGATCAGGATCTGGTCGGCGACTTCGAGGAAGCGGTCGATCACCCCGACCTTGTCGGAGACCTTGGCGCCGCCGAGGACGACGACCAGCGGCCGCTGCGGGTCCTCGACAACCTTGGTCAGTTCGGTCACCTCGCGCTCCAGCAGCAGACCCGCATAGGCGGGCAGGTAGTCGGCGACGCCGGCGGTGCTGGCGTGGGCGCGGTGGGCGGCGCCGAAGGCGTCGTTGACGTAGACGCTGGCGAGCTGGGCGAGGTTTTCGGCCAGGTGCGGGTCGTTCTTGGTCTCCCCCGGCTCGAAGCGGATGTTCTCCAGCAGCAGCACGTCACCGGGGCCCAGCGCACCGCAGGTGAGGTCGACGTCGCCCTCGATCACGCCGGGAGCCAACTTCACCTCCGTCCCCAGCAGCTCCCCCAACCGCTTCGCCACCGGCGCCATCGAGAGCGCCGGCTCGCGTTCGCCCTTCGGGCGGCCGAGGTGGGACATCAGGACCAGCGCCGCGCCGCGTTCGCGCAGCAGTTCGATCGTCGGCAGGGCGGCGCGGATGCGGGTGTCGTCGGCGACGGCCCGCTCGCCCCCCTCGTCCTTCAGCGGGACGTTGAAGTCGACCCGGACGAGGACGCGACGCCCCTTCACCGGGGCCTCGCGGACGCTTGCCTTGTCGAAAGACATCAGCGACAGCCTCTCAATGGACGAGACAGGGGCGCTACGGCAGGACCTTGCCGGCCAGCTCGACGCAGCGGTTGGAGTAGCCCCACTCGTTGTCGTACCAGGAGACCGCCTTCACCAGCTTGCCGTCGCCGATCACCATCGTCTGGGCGGCGTCGAAGATGGAGGAGTGCGGGTCGCCGACGATGTCGGTGGAGACGATCGGGTCCTCGGTGTAGGAGAGGATCCCTTTCAGCGGCCCCTCGGCCGCAGCCTTGACCGCAGCGTTGACCTCCTCCGGGTTGGTCGCCTTCTCCGAGTCGAAGGTGAGGTCGACGACCGAGCCGGTGGGGACCGGGGCGCGCATCGCGAAACCGTTCAGCTTCCCGTTCAGCTCCGGCAGCACCAGGCCGACGGCCTTGGCGGCGCCGGTCGTGGTCGGGATCAGGTTGAGGGCCGCGGCGCGGGCCCGGCGCAGGTCCTTGTGCGGCATGTCCTGCAGGCGCTGGTCGGCGGTGTAGGCGTGGATCGTCGTCATCAGGCCCTGTTCGATCCCGAAGGCCTCGTGCAGGACTTTGGCCAGCGGCGCCAGGCAGTTGGTGGTGCAGGAGGCGTTGGAGATGACGTCGTGCTGCTCGGGGTCGTAGTCGCGGTCGAAGTTGACGCCCAGGGCGACGGTCACGTCCGGCTCCTTGGCCGGGGCCGAGATGATCACCTTCTTGGCGCCTGCCTCGAGGTGCTTGGCGGCGTCGGCGCGGGCGGTGAAGAAACCGGTCGACTCGATCACCACGTCGACGCCGAGGTCGCCCCAGGGCAGGGCGGCGGGGTCGCGCTCGGAAAGGACTTTCACCTCGTCGCCGCCGGCGACGATCGTGTCGCCGTCGACCTCGACGCCGCCGGGGTAACGGCCGAGGATCGAGTCGTACTTGAGCAGGTGGGCCATCGTGGCCGTGTCGACGAGGTCGTTTACCGCGACGAAGTCGATGTCGGCGCCGGACTCCTTCGCAGCCCGGAAGACGTTGCGCCCGATGCGTCCGAACCCGTTGATGCCGACCTTCACAGCCATGAACCAATTCCTCCTAGATTTGTTTGGGGAAGCCGATCCTAAGGGGTCGGCGCGTTCGGCTCCGACCTCAGTCGGAACCGATCGTGATCTCGATTTCGTACCCGTCTGGGTCTCTGAGAAAGGCGGAGTAGGAGCCCGAGCCGTGCGAGCGCTGCTCGCCCGGGTCGGCGACGCTGACGCCGCCCGCTTTGACCCCGTTCTCCCAGGCCGCCTTCACCGCCACGATCCCCAGCGCCGAGAAGCTGAGCAGGCCGAAGCCGGGCGCCGGGTTGTGCTTGGACGAGACGAAGAAAACGGGTTTGGCAATGCCCCAGCCGATCGTCTGATCCTGCTCGAAATGCCGCCGCCAGCCCAGCGGGGCCAGCATCGAGTCGTAGAAGGCCGCAGAGCGATCGAGATCGCCGACCTCCAGGAGGACGTGGTGGAGCATAAGGCAGCGGAGGCTATATGAGGGGGCGACCGGAACGAGGGGCAGTCGGACGCATCCTGTTCGACCACAAGGGGACTGACTAGCCGAACCTCGATTTAGCATTGCGCGAATGCCAACTGCCCGAGGGGTGTGGGAGAACGTCCTCGCCAGCTTCGTAGTACTGGCTCTCTTGGCCGTGGTCGGCCTTGCCACCTCCACCATCGACTCTCCAGTGCCGCTGTGGCTGGCATTTGTTTTCGCCGTGGCGGGCGCCAGCATTGGCATCGTGGTCGGCCTTCTTCAGCGCGACCATTCCAATCTTCCGGCATACCAAGCCGACCTTCTCGGCGAAGCAATGCTGGCGCTGCGCGACTACGCCGCAGGACGTCTACAGGTTCCCTTCACGGACCTGATCGAGCGCGGGATCCTTGCGCCCGCTCAGTTCGGGTTGAGTCTCAAGCCGGGCGAGGAGGTGCGCCTCTCCATCTTGGAGCTCGACGAGTCGGGGGCAGCGTTTCGGATGACCTACCAGGCTGGCCACTCCGTGGGCCGTCAAAACAACTTCTCCCTCTCGAAGGCAACTTTGGCCGGGCACGCCTTCGAGACCAAGGAACTGCAGTGGACCGACAATGTCGAAGCCGATGATCGGTGGCGCCCACATCCGAAGGCAGACAAGAAACGGGCCTACAAGTCCCTGGCCTGCATGCCCATCGTCGTGGGGGATGAGGTGGTCGCCATCCTCAACGTCGTCTCCACGGAGCCGGCTGCATTTTTCAAGGGCGATCTGACGTATATAGAGTTGCTGGGAGCTTTGGTCGCTTTAGCCTGGGACATTCAAGTTGCCGCCGATCCAGCCTCTAGGGTCGCCGCAAGATCTTCCGAGCAAAAGGGGGCGTGATGGGTTACGGCTCGATTCCTACCGGTCCGTCAGATCTTTATCTGCAGCTCTTGAAGGGCGATATCTCCCCGCAGGACTACGCAGAACAAGCGAAGAAGCGAATTCAAGACGAGGCACGAGAGCGCCCAATAGGAAGGCGCTCCGCCACGCAGCGACAGCGCGCCAAGCGCAAGTAGGCCGCTCGAACCTCAGCCGGACCGCGGGGTCCAGCGGAAGAAGCGGATCGCGAGGACGAGGCCGGCGATGCCCCAGAGGGCGACGACGGCGAGGTTGTCCCAGGAGACGGCGGAGCCGCCGGCGGGGACGTAGGCGTCGAAGAAGGCGTCGAAGAAGTGACGGACCGGGAAGAGGTCGGCGAAGGCGAGGACGCCGCCGGGGATCTGGTCTTCGGGGATGAAGACGCCGGAGAGGAAGTAGAGCGGCAGCAGCATCGCGTTGACGATCGCGGCGGCGGCGTCCTGGGAGGGGATCGCGGCGGTGAGAGCGATGCCGAGGCAACAGAAGGAGGCGGCGCCGACGACGAGCGCGAGGAGGATCGCAGGCAGCCGGTCCCAGGGTACGTCGGCCCCGAACAGCGCGCCGATCGCCGCCAGCAGGACCAGCATCATCAGGGCGACGACGATCGAGTTGCCGACCCGGCCGGCGATGAAGACCCAGGGCGGCATCGGGGTGCCACGGCCGCGCTTGAGGCGGCCGTCTTCGCGGGCGATCACCAGGGTCATCGCCAGCGTCTGCATCGTCGCCGAGATGATCGCCAGCGACATGATCGCCGGCACGTAATAGGTCGTCGCGTCGATCCCGCCGCGGACGTCGACCTGTTCGCCGCTGAAGACGACGGCGAGGATGAGGAAGAGGATCACGGGGAACATCACCGTGAAGAAGACGGAGGCCGGGTTGCGCCAGAAGGCCTTCTGGTCGTAGCGGAACTGGTGCCCGATCAGGGCGAGGCCGGTCATTCGGCAGCCTCCGAGCTCGCGGTCAGCTCCAGGTAGACGTCCTCGAGCGAGGGCCGGGTCACTTCCAGCCCCTCCAGCTCCTCCCCGTCTGCGAGGGCCTTGTTCGTCAGCTCGTTCAGCGTCTCCACCGGGGTCTTCGTCTGCAGCACGACCTCCTGCCCCTGCGAGCGGTAGCGGATCGTCGTCTCGCCGGCGTCGCGTTCGCCGAGGTCCTCGGGCGTGCCGCGGGCGACGATCCGCCCGGCGGCGATGATCGTCACCCGGTCGGCGAGCCGCTGCGCCTCGTCCATGTAATGCGTGGTGAGGAAGACGGTCTTGCCGAGGTCGCGGAGGCCGGCGATCACGTCCCAGGCCTGGCGGCGGGCGGAGGGGTCGAACCCGGTCGTCGGCTCGTCGAGGAAGAGCAACTCGGGGTCACCGACCAGCGCCATGCCGACGTCGAGGCGCCGCTGCTGGCCGCCGGAGAGCCGGCTCGCCCGCTCGTCGGCTTTGCCCTCCAGGCCCACAAGCGCGATCACCTCCTCGGTCGGCCGCGGCGCCCGGAAGTACCCCGCGTAGAGGTCGATCGACTCGCGCACGGTCAGGTAGGGATCGAGCCTCCCGCTCTGCAGGACGATCCCGATCCGCTCGCGCCAGTCGCGCCCGGCCCGCGCCGGGTCCTCGTCCAGCACCCTCACCTCGCCCCCGGTCCGCCGCCGGTACCCCTCGAGGATCTCGACCGTCGTCGTCTTCCCCGCCCCGTTCGGACCGAGGAAGGCGAAGACCTCGCCGCGCTCGACCTCGAGGTCGATGCCGCGGACCGCCTCGGTCTCGCCGTAGCTCATCCGCAGGCCCTTGATGGAGATGACAGGGTCGCTCAACGCCGGGCGATTCTAGAGTTGCGGCGCAATGGGACGGGGATCGATCGCGATCGCGCCGGACGGCGGCAAGTGGCGAGTGCGGCGGCGCTGGGTGGAACGGCCGGTGTCGGGCCTGCGGAAGCTCTGGCGGCAGAGCAAGCGCGAAGTGTCGGGGGGCGACCTCCTCGATGCCGGCTTCGGCCTCGACGCAATCGACGCTTTCTGGCCTGCCCTCGCGGTTGCCCTCTTCGCGTTGCTGGTCGTTCTTGTGCTCCTGCCGCTGCTCGGAGTGGCGCTGGAGCTGATCGCCGTGCTCTTCCTTCTCCTCTCCGGCATCTTCGGCCGGGTCGTCCTGCGGC
>DASSMM010000046.1:0-11333 GCA_035688825.1 Solirubrobacterales bacterium
GCGGATGCGCGCCCACGACGGCCGCGCGATCCCGACCTTCCTGCGCCAGGCGCTGCAGGACCGGCCGCTGACCGTCTTCGGCGACGGCAGCCAGACCCGCAGCTTCTGTTACGTCGACGACCTGATCGACGGCATCGTCCGCCTCGCCGAATCCGACGTCCACTCGCCGGTCAACATCGGCAACCCGGACGAGTTCACGCTGCTGGAACTGGCGAAGACGGTGGTCGAGCTGACCGATTCCCGCTCGGAGATCGTCTACGAGGCGCTGCCGACCGACGACCCGAAACAGCGCCGACCCGACATCGGCCGCGCCCGCGACCTGCTCGGCTGGGAACCGACCGTCGACCTGCGCGAGGGCCTGCGGCGGACGATCGACCAGTCCGGCGTCGAGCGCCTGGTCGGCGCCGGCGACTGAGCACCTCGCTCGCTTCTCTCAATATCCTGCGGTAGATGACGAACGACGGCTCCGGGGCCCAGGAGGCCCACCTCACGATCGCGCCGGTGGTCGGCCCCGACGACGAGCGCGTCTTCACCGACTCCGGCATCGAGATCCAGCCCCTCTACGACGAGGGCGACGTCGGGCCAGGCCTCGAGGAGCGGCTCGGCGAGCCCGGCCAGCCGCCGTTCACCCGCGGCATCCACGAGGGGATGTACCGGGACCGGCTCTGGACGATGCGCCAGTACGCAGGCTTCGCCTCCCCCGAGGACACCAACGAGCGCTACCGCTACCTGATCGAGAACGGCTCGACCGGGCTCTCGATGGCCTTCGACCTGCCGACCCAGCTCGGCCGCGACTCCGACGACCCGCTCTGTCACGGCGAGGTCGGCCGCACCGGTGTCCCGATCGACACGATCGAGGACATGCGGATCTGCTTCGACCAGATCCCGCTCGACGGCGTCTCCACCTCGATGACGATCAACGCCCCGGCGGCGATCCTGCTGCTGCTCTACGAGCTGGTCGGCGAGGAACAGGGAGTGCCCTCCGAGAAGCTGCGCGGCACGGTCCAGAATGACGTGCTGAAGGAGTACATGGCCCGCGGCAACTACATCTACCCGCCGGAGCCGACGATGCGGCTGACCACCGACATCTTCGAGTACTGCCGCGAGAACGTGCCGAAATGGAACACGATCTCGATCTCCGGGTACCACATCCGCGAGAAGGGCTGCTCGGCCGTGCAGGAGGTGGCGTTCACGCTCTCCAACGCGATCGCCTACGTCGAAGCGGCCCTCGAGCGCGGCCTGAAGATCGACGAGTTCGCGCCGCGGCTCGCCTTCTTCTTCAACGGCCACAACAACGTATTCCAGGAGATCGCCAAGTTCCGGGCGGTACGGCGGATGTGGGCGAAGATCGTCAAGGAGCGCTTCGGGGCCGAAAACGAGAGCTCGATGAAAATCCGCTTCCACACCCAGACCGGCGGGGTAACGCTGCAGGCCCAGCAGCCCGAGGTCAACATCATCCGCGTCGCCCTGCAGGGCTTCGCCGCCGTCTGCGGCGGCACCCAGTCGCTGCACACCAACGGCTTCGACGAGGCGCTGGCGCTGCCGACCGAGCGCTCCGCCCGGATCGCCCTGCGCACCCAGCAGGTGATCGCCTACGAGTCCGGCGCCGCCGACACCGTCGACCCCTTCGCCGGCTCCTACTTCGTCGAGTCGCTGACCGACGAGGTCGAAGCGCGCTCCTGGGAGCTGATGGAGAAGGTCGAAGAGCTCGGCGGCTCGGTCGAGGCGCTGGAGTTCATGCAGCGCGAGATCGAGGAGTCGGCGCTCAGCTACCACGAGCGCTACAAGTCGGGCCAGGACATCATCGTCGGCGTCAACAAATTCGTCACCGATCAGGTCGACGACGTCGACATCCTCAAGGTCGACCCGGAGTCCGAGCAACGCCAGCTCGCTCGCCTCAAGGCCTTCAAGGAGAACCGCGACCAGGCCGAGGTCGAGGCCAAGCTCGACTCCCTGCGCGACGTCGCCCGCGGCGACGGCAACCTCCTCCACCCGATCCGCGCCGCCCTCAAAGCGAACGCCTCGATCGGCGAGGTCTGCGGCGCCATGCGCGAGGTCTTCGGCGAATACAAGGGCGGCGCTTTTTTCTAGGGGTGGGCGGCGGTTGGGTCCGCACGCCTGCCCGCCGACCACCCTGAACTTTCCATCCCAGGCACGAAGAAGGGAAGGAACAAACGGCCGTCGGTTGAAGCGGGGGGCGATGATCGAGGTCTCGAGGACGTTGATGAAGTCCGAGCCTGAGCTGGCGGAGCTGGTGGAGAGCGTCGAGGGGCTCGAGGTGAGAATGGCCGAGAAGGGCTTCGGGACGCGGGTCGAGCTCCGCGCCGCGGAGGAGTCCGGCCTCGCCGCAGCCGACCTCGAAGCCGTGCTCGACCGGCTGGCGGAGCCGCAGCGTCGCCCGTTCAGCTAAGCGGAAACCTTGACCGGTCAGACGTCGATCCGCGTCGCCGCGTAGGATCAGAGACGCATCGTGGAAGCACGGGGGGCCCGCTCAGGCGGGCCCTTCGTCTGTCTGAGGGCGCGCCGACCCGCTCGCAAATAGAATGCCGCGGCCCGCCTCCAAGGAGATCTGGCGAGGCGCCCCACCCCCATGCGCGAGAGAAACCCCGAAACCCACGACGAGAAGCTCGCCTACCTGCGCGAACTACGCGAGGCGGCGATCCACTCCGCCTCCGAGGCGGCGGTCGAGAAGCAGCACGCGAAGGGGAAGATGACCGCCCGCGAGCGGATCGAGAAGCTGCTCGACCCCGGCTCCTTCGAGGAGCTCGACACCTTCGTCCGCCACCGCACCTACGACTTCGAGATGCAGAAGAACCGGCCCTGGGGCGACGCCGTCGTCACCGGCCACGGGACGATCGACGGCCGCACCGTCTTCGTCTTCAGCCAGGACTTCACGGTCTTCGGCGGCAGCCTCGGCGAGGTGATGTCGGAGAAGATGTGCAAGGTGATGGACCTGGCCGCCCAGGTCGGGGCGCCGGTGATCGGGATCAACGACTCCGGCGGGGCACGGATCCAGGAGGGGGTCGTCTCGCTCGGCGCCTACGGCGACGTCTTCGTCCGCAATGTCCAGTGCTCCGGGGTGATCCCGCAGATCAGCCTGATCATGGGGCCCTGCGCCGGCGGCGCCGTCTACTCGCCGGCGATGACCGACTTCATCTTCATGGTCAAAGAGACCTCGCACATGTTCATCACCGGCCCGGAAGTGATCAAAACGGTGACCGGAGAGGAAGTCGAGTTCGAGGAGCTCGGCGGCGCGATGAGCCACAACTCGAAGTCGGGCGTCGCCCACTTCGCCTCCGAGGACGAGGAGAGCTGCCTCGAAGACGTCCGCTACCTGATGAGCTTCCTGCCCTCGAACAACCTCGAGGCGCCGCCGCGGTTCGCGCCGACCGACGACCCCGACCGCGAAGACGACGAGCTCGACACCCTCGTCCCCAACGACCCGCAGAAGCCCTACGACATGCGCGACGTGATCGCCCGCGTCGTCGACGACGAAGAGTTCTTCGAGGTCCACGAACACTTCGCCAAGAACATCGTCTGCGGCTTCTCCCGCCTCGACGGCTATCCCGTCGGCATCGTCGGCAACCAGCCCGCCTTCCTCGCCGGCGTGCTCGACATCGAGGCCTCCGAGAAGGCGGCCCGGTTCGTGCGCACCTGCGATTGCTACAACATCCCGATCCTCACCTTCACCGACGTGCCGGGCTTCCTGCCGGGCACCGACCAGGAGTGGAACGGGATCATCCGCCACGGCGCCAAGCTCCTCTACGCCTTCACCGAGGCGACCGTGCCGAAGCTCACCGTCGTCACCCGCAAGGCCTACGGGGGCGCCTACGACGTCATGAACTCCAAGCACATGCTGGCCGACTACAACGTCGCCTGGCCGACCGCCGAGGTCGCGGTGATGGGCCCTGAGGGCGCCGTCAACATCATCTACCGCAAAGACATCGCCAACTCGCCCACCCCCGACGAGCGCCGCCAGAAACTGATCGACGACTACAAAGCCCACTTCGCCAACCCCTACTCGGCGGCGGAGCGCGGCTACATCGACGACGTCATCGAGCCCCGCCAGACCCGCCCCAAGCTGATCCGCGCCCTGCGGATGCTGCAGAGCAAGCGGGTCGACCAGCCGAAGCGCAAGCACGGCAACATCCCGCTGTAGACAGCGGAGTTCGTAAAAGCCGCTTAAGCTCAAGCCTTCCTGATCAATGAGAGCGTCTGCCAGTCGGCGCTCACAAGGGAGGCAAAGATGGATTACATGAAGGGACTGGCAGTCGCTGCGGCGATGGCAGCACTGATGGTTGTCGCAGGAGCTGGGAGCGCCTCAGCGACGGTCGTCTGCAAAACCAGCACGAGCCCGTGCGCGTCGCCCTACCTCAAAGGGACCCTGTTCAAAGGCACGCTGACGCCGGGCACCACCGCCGTCTTCAAAGCCGGCTTCGCGACGATCGAATGCAAAGAAGGGCAGGGCTCGATCGAAACGACCAGCAACGGCAGCGCCACGGAAACAGTCAAAGGCCTGACAAAGACGCTCAGCTTCGGCGGCTGCAACGCGACCCTCAACGTGCTCAAAACGGGCGCGGGCGAAATCCATTGGACCAGCAAAACCAACGGCACCTTCACAGCCGAAGGCATGGAAGTCACAGCGTCTACCCTCGGCGTCGACTGCATCTACGGGGGCAACATCACCTCCGGCATCACGCTCAACGGCGGCACCAGCCCCACGATCACCATCAACACCAAAGTCCCGCTGATCTCCGGCGGTTTCCTCTGTTCCAACCCCGGCACGATGACCGCCTCGCTCACGGTCACCGAACCGACCCCGCTCTACGTGCTCGCGAGCTGAACCACTCCGGCGTTCGTCCTTTATGGCCCTGTAGGGCACAAAGGACGAACGCCGTCTTTGACACCGTTATCGATGGACTTCGGCTAATCGAGGTTGCGTTCGATCTGGCGGGCGCGGTAGACGAGGGCTCCGAACACGGCCAGGAGCAGGACGCTGACGGCGATCATCAGGAGCGACCCGGCGGCGATCGACGCGATCAGCACGACCGTCAGGACCACCACGAGGCCAAGTCCAGGTTCGTCGATCAGGCTCATGGCCGCAGACTAGTGGGCCCCTACGGCACCGCGGTGGCCTCGGTCTCGACACCACCACCGCCGCCGCGGCCGGGGGCGCCAGCGTCTTCGCCGCCGAGGCGGTGGGCGAGGTAGACGGGGATGATCGAGATCAGGATCATCACCACGGCGACGGCGTTGACGATCGGGAGTTCGTGGGGGCGGAAGAGGTTGGAGAAGATCCAGATCGGGAGGGTCTGTTCGCCGGCGCCGATCGTGAAGTTGGTGACGATGATCTCGTCGAAGGAGAGGGCGAAGGCGAGCAGGGCGCCGGCGATCAGGGCGCTTTTCATCCCCGGGAAGGTGACGTAGCGGAAGGTCTGCCAGGTGTGGGCGCCGAGGTCGGCCGAGGCCTCCTCGAAGGAGCCGGAGAGGCGGCGCAGGCGCGCGACGGCGTTGTTGTAGACGACGACGATGCAGAAGGTCGCGTGGCCGACGATCACGGTGAAGAGGCTGAGCGGCACGTCCAGCACCTGGGTGAAGGTGTTGGAGATCGCGACGCCGGTGACGATGCCGGGCAGGGCGATCGGCAGGATCACCAGGAAGGAGATCGTCTCGCGGCCGAAGAAGCGGTGGCGCGCTACCGCCAGCGAGGCGAGCGTCCCCAGCACCAGCGCGATCGCGGTCGCCGCGATCCCGGCTTTAAGCGAGGTGAAGAAGGCTTCGCGCGCGGGTTCGTCCTTGAAGGCCTGGCTGAACCAGTGGGTGGTGAAGCTCGGCGGCGGCCACTCGAGGATCTTGCTCGAGTTGAAGGCGTAGATCACGATCACGATCAGCGGGATGTAGATGAAGGCGAGACCGATCGCGACCGCGCCCCGCAGCAGCATCTGTGCCCGTCGCGAGAGCCTCATCGCCGCTCCTCAGACATGCTCGAAGGCTCCCAGCTTCCGGGCCACCATCAGGTAGGCGATCATGACGACGATCGGCACCATCGCCAGGGCGGCGGCGAAGGGTTGGTTGTTGGCGATGTTGCTGAAGATGACGTTGCCGATGAACTGGTCGTTGGAGACCAGGCGCGGGGTGATGTAGTCGCCCAGCGTCAGCGAGAAGGTGAAGATCGAGCCGGCGACCACGGCCGGGAAGCTGAGCGGCAGGATCACCCGGCGGAAGGTGGTGAAGGGGGAGGCGCCGAGGTCCTCGGAGGCGCTGATCAGCGAGTTCGGGATCCGCTCCAGCCCGGCGTAGATCGGCAGGATCATGTACGGGAGCCAGAGGTAGCTGAAGACCAGCCAGACGGCGGTGGTGCCGTAGCCGGGGCCGTGGAGGCCGATCGGTTCCAGCGCCCAGTTGACCGCCCCGTTGGCCGAAAGCAGCGTCCGCCAGGCGTAGACCTTGACCAGGTAGCTCGACCACAGCGGCAGCAGGATCCCGACCACCAGCAGCGTCTTGCCGCGGCGGCTCGCCACCTTCGCCATGTAGAAGGCGATCGGGAAGGCGATCACGGCGTCGGTGATCGTCACCAGGAGCGCCGTGCGGATCGTCCGCCAGACGATCGTCCGGTAGACCGGTTCGTTCCACAGCGCTTCGAAGTTTTCCAGCGTGAAGCTCTTGACGGTCAGCCCGCTCAGCGGGTCGACCGACCAGAAGGCGGCGACCAGCAGCAGGGCCAGCGAGCCCAGGTAGCCGATCACCAGCCAGCCGATCGGGCCGGCGAGCAGCGCCCCTATCTGCAGGCGCCGACGGCCCTGGAAGAGGCCGGCGAGCCGATGGCCCACCGACCTCCTCTCCAAAGCCGCTTCAGATGACACGAGACTGCCGGACTAGCCCTTGATCGACGTCCAGGCTTTCACCCAGTCGTTGTAGTCCATGCAGTTTTCTTCGCCGTTGCCACAGTCGGCCAGCGGCGTTTCCCAGTAGTACACCCGCTTCCAGAAGTCCGGTTCTTCCGCGTGGTATTCGGCGCAGAAGTTCGGGTTCGCGGTTTCTTTGCAGGCGAGTTCCTGGGCCGGCGCCTCGCCGAAGTATTCGGCTACCTGGGCGTTGGCTTTCGGCGAGATGATCCAGTTCATCCACTCGTACATGCAATTCGGGTGCTTCGCGTCCTTGGCGATCATCCAGGTGTCAGACCAGCCGGTCGCACCCTCCTTCGGCAGGAAGCCCTGGCTTGCCGGGCTCGCTTCCATCGGCGCGCCTTCTTCCTTCAGCGCGAAGTACTGGTACTGCCAGGTGGTGCCGACCGTGACGTCGCCGCCGGCGAAGGCGGAGATCTGCTTGGCGGCTTCAGACCAGTATTCGCCGACGTTCGCCTGCTGTTCTTTCAGCAGGTCGATCGCCGCGTTGAACTGTTCTTCGTTCAGCTCGTAGGGGTTTTCGATCCCCAGGTCGGGCTGGTGGAACTTCAGGTACATGGCGGCATCGGCGATGTAGCTGGATTCGTCGTAGATGCTCAGCTTGCCCTTGTATTTCGAGGCGATCTTGGGATCGAAGACGACGTCCCAGGAGTCCGGCGCCGGCTTCACCTCGTTCTTGTTCCACATCAGCAGGTTCGCTCCGCGGCCGTGCGGGATGCCGTAGTTGACACCTTCGAAGGTGTTGTACGGCTGGTCCTTGAGGTCGCTGAAGACCGTCTTGTAGTTGGGGACGAGGTCGGTGTTGACCGGGGCGACGGTGCCGGCGGCGACCATCCGCGCGGTGGCGTTGCCCGAGGCCGAGACGCCGTCGTACTGGCCGGTTTTCATCAGCTCGACCATTTCGTCGGAGGTGCCGGCTTCCTTGTCGGAGACCTGGCAGCCGGTCTTCTGTTCGAACGGTTTGGTCCATTCGGGTTCGACGTAGCCGGCCCAGGAGATCAGGTTGAGGTCACCCTCGCCTTTGCCGACCTTCTGCAGCGCTTCGTCGCTGCTGCCGCCACCGCCGGTGGTGTCGCTGCCGCCGCCGCCGCAACCGGCGATCGCGAGCATGCCGACTACCAGGGCGGCGAGGACGAGCCACGCCGTGCGGGCAGGACTTCCCTCCCTACTGCTCATGGTGCTACCTCCTGTTTGGTTGACTTCCCGCCGACGGCGGCCGCGTGCTCCGGACGCCATCCGACCAGGACCTCGTTTCCCTGCTCCGGCAGCGCGCCCGAGGACGCGCTCTCCACGTTCTGCCGGACGATCTGGAGCTTCTCCCCATGCTCCAGCTTGACCGTGAAGCGGGTGACCGAGCCGGCGTAGGAGACGTCGACGATGCGACCGCTCTCCGTGTGAAGGCCGTCGGCTTGCGCGCCGGGCTCGAGCAGCTCGATCTTCTCGGGGCGGATCGTCATCCGCCCACCCTCGCGCTCGACCAGATTGGAGACGCCGACGAAGCCGGCGACGAACTCGTTGGCCGGGTGCTCGTAGAGCTCCAGCGGCGGGCTCACCTGCTCGATGCGGCCGTTGTTGAAGACGGCGATCCGGTCGCTCATCGTCAGCGCCTCGTCCTGGTCGTGGGTGACGTAGACGAAGGTGATCCCGACCTCGCCCTGGATCGTCTTCAGCTCGCTCTGCATCTCCTCGCGCAGCTTCAGGTCGAGGGCTCCGAGCGGCTCGTCGAGGAGCAGGACCTTGGGCCGGTTGACGATCGCCCGCGCCAGCGCCACCCGCTGTCGCTGCCCGCCGGAGAGCTCGCCCGGCTTGCGGTCGGCGTAGCCCGGCAGCCGCACCATCTCCAGCGCTTCGTCCCGGCGCTGGGAGCGCTCGGCCCTGCCGACCCGCCCCACCTTCATCCCGTACTCGACGTTCTCGCCGACGCTCATGTGGGGGAAGAGGGCGTAGTCCTGGAAGACCGTGTTGACCGCCCGGTCATACGGCGGCACGCCGCTGACGTCCTCGCCCGCCAGCTCGATCGTGCCGCTGCTCGGATCCTCGAAGCCGGCGATCATCCGCAGCGTCGTCGTCTTGCCGGAGCCCGACGGCCCCAGCATCGTGAAGAACTCCCCCTGGGCGATCTCCAGGTCGATCCCCGCGACCGCCACCACCTCGCCGTACCTCTTGGTGAGGCTGGACAACCGTATGTCTGCAGTTGCTCCCTCTATGCCTGGGAAGTTATCCGGAGCGGTGCGGAAAGCAAGGACAAAGTGGCCCGGGTGGCTTAGCCGCAGCGGAGTATGTGAGCTCGGCGAACTAGTAGCCGGCGGGGTGGCGCGCGGTGAAGCCGACGTTGTCGCGCAGTTCCGCGTGCCAGCGGGGGCCGGTTTCGCCGCCTTCGTCGCCGGAGGTGTCCCAGCGGTAGCCGGCGATCACGGCGTAGGCGTGGCCGGAGTTGGCGAAGACGGTGATCCAGCGGCCTTCGCCTTCTTCGCCCCAGCTCTCCATCGGGCCGGAGGGAAGCGGGCTTTCGAGGAAGTGGCCGCCGTGGAGGGCGAAGGAGACCGAGCCGGAGCAGTCGTAGCCGCGATCGTTCCAGCGGGCGTGGCCGCCGCCCCAGACGTAGGGCTTGCTGCGGATCTTGTTCGCGGCGGCGATCACGGCCTTGACCCGGGCCGGGGCGCTCGCCGGCGGGACCAGCATGCCGTTCGGGAGCAGCTTCGCCTTCGCGGTCGGCGTGCACATGTCGATTTCGGCCGGGGACATGCCGCCGGTGGTGCAACGGGCGGAGGCGCTGCCCGGAGCCAGTAGAGCGGTGGCGAAGATCGCGAGTACGAACGCAAGCCCAGCCAACCTGAAGTTGTGGCGCAAACCGATTCTCCTTCGTCGGCCTACGGGGTTAGCTGTCGGCCTAGCGCGAAAGGAGCTTGCGCCCCCACCTGATCGGTGGGTTCGGCCCGAAAACGTGGTTCCCCCGCTCCCATCGCGCTTTGCGCTTCTGGGATTCGGCGTTCCGGTTATCGAACGCGGAGAATGTAGCGCATTACCCGGCGCCGCGCTCACGAAACGCAAATATTTCCTCGAAAAGGCCGCTCCCACTGACAATCTTGTTCGACGCGACGGCTGGTAGCTTGCGCGCTGGGATGAACCTTTCGGGCCGAAAAGCGCTGCTCACGGGGGCGACCGGCGGCCTGGGAAGGGCGATTGCGCACGCCTTGGCCCGGCAGGGCGCCGAAATCGCCCTCAGCGCCCGCAAGCGCGAGGCGCTCGAGGAGCTCGCCGCGGAGCTGCCCGGCAGCAGCCACACCGTCCTGCCCGCCGACCTCGCCGAGCCCGACGCCGCCGAGCGCCTCGCCGCCGAAGCCGCCGGCACCGAGATCCTGATCGCCAACGCCGGCCTCCCGGCCGCAGGCAAGCTCGACGACTTCACCCCCGACCAGGTGAAGCGGGCCCTTCGCGTCAACCTCGAGGCCCCGATGCTGATGGCGCAGGCGCTCTTTCCGGCGATGGTCGAGGCGGGCAGCGGCCACCTCGTCTTCGTCGCCTCGCTCAGCGGCAAGGCCGCCAGCCCCCGCTCCTCGATCTACAACGCCACGAAGTTCGGCCTCCGCGGCTTCGCCTTGGGCCTCCGCGGCGACCTAGCTCCCAAAAACGTAGGCGTCTCTCTGGTGACTCCGGGCTTCATCAGGGACGCCGGCATGTTCGCCGACGCCGGCAGCAAGCCCCCGCCGGGGATGGGCACCAGCACCCCCGAGCAGGTCGGCGCAGCCACCGTGAAGGCCATCGAGCGCAATAAGGCGGAGGTAGCTATCGCCCCCCTCCAGCAACGAGCGGCAGCCCACTTCGCCCTGGTCAGCCCTTCTCTGAGCGTGAAGGCCCAAAGCGGCAGCACGGGCCAAAAAGCCGCCGAAGCCATCGCCAAAGGGCATCCCGACAACAAGCGCTAAAAGCGAACGGGGCACCCCTCGAACGGGCGGATACTCAAAAAGCCGGCCTAATTAGGCCGGCTTTTGTCCGGGCGAGGGGTGCCCCGTTCGCCCCCACGCCCAGTTGCCTAGGATGACCTTGTGAGCAGCGATTCCTTCGGCGCCCGATCCACCCTCTCCGTAGGCGGCAAAGACTTCGAGATCTACCGCCTCGATGCCCTCCAGGACCGCTTCGACGTCGCCCGCCTGCCCTACTCGATCAAGGTCCTGCTGGAGAACGTCCTCCGCCTCGAGGACGGCACCTCGGTCAGCGCCGCCGACGTGGAAGCGATCGCCTCCTGGGACGCGGCCGCCGAGCCCAGCGTCGAGATCCCCTTCCAGCCCGCCCGCGTCCTCATGCAGGACTTCACCGGCGTCCCGGCCGTGGTCGACCTGGCGGCGATGCGCGACGCGATGGAGGAGATCGGCGGCAGCCCCGCGGCGATCAACCCGCTGGTCGACGTCGACCTGGTGATCGACCACT
>DASSMM010000047.1:0-20631 GCA_035688825.1 Solirubrobacterales bacterium
GCTGATGGCCTCGGTCGGCGAAGTCCTCGAGGGGAAATCGATCTGCATCTGCGCCGGCTCGGGCGGCGTCGGCAAGACGACGACCTCGGCGGCGATCGCGCTGGGGATGGCGGCGCAGGGGCTGAAGGTCTGCGTGCTGACCATCGACCCGGCGAAGCGGCTCGCCGACTCGCTCGGCCTGGCGGAACTGGGCAACGAGGCGCGGCGCGTCGACCCGGCGCTGTTCGAGAAGCAGGGCGTCGAGATGGAGGGCGAGCTCTGGGCGATGATGCTCGACGCGAAGGCGACCTTCGACGAGCTGATCGCCCGCCAGGCGCCCGACGAGGAGTCCCGCGACCGGGTCCTGAACAACCGCATCTACCAGCAGATCTCCAGTGCCCTGGCCGGCTCGCAGGAGTACATGGCGATGGAGAAGCTGTTCGAGCTCCACACCGAAGGCGACTTCGACCTGCTCGTCCTCGACACGCCCCCCACCCGCAACGCCCTCGACTTCCTCGACGCGCCGAAGCGGCTGACCCAGTTCATCGAGGGCAAATCGCTGCGCGTGTTCATGAAGCCGACCGGGCTGGCGGCGAAGGTGACCGGCCGCGGCGTCTCCGTCGCCCTCGGCGTCTTCAAGAAACTCGTCGGCTTCGACCTGCTCGCCGACCTGGCCGAGTTCTTCAACGCCTTCAGCAGCATGATCGACGGCTTTCAGGCCCGCGCCGAGCGGGTCAACAAGCTGCTCTCAGCCCGGGAGACCTGCTTCCTCGTCGTCTGCGGGCCGCAGGGCGAGCCGATCGACGAGGCCGTCTACTTCCACCGCAAACTGGTCGAGGCCAAGCTCCCCTTCGGCGGCGTCGTTGTCAACAAGGTCCACTACGCCGCCGACGAGCCCGTCGCCGAGGTCGAGGACCTGCCGGAGACGCTGGCCGAGAAGCTCGGCGACCCCGCCCTCGCCAAGCGCGTCGCCGACAACTTCTCCGACTACCAGGCCCTGGCCGAGCGCGACGCCCGCAACGTCGACCACCTCGCGGGCGAGCTCCGCACCACCTGCGTCATCCGCGTCCCCTACCTGGACGAGGACGTCCACGACCTGTCCGGCCTCTCCGAGATCGACCGCTACCTCTTCGCCACCGCCGAGGAGCGGGTCGAGATGGCAGCCGGGCGAGCCTAGGCGCTAGCCGGCGCGGTTGCGGCTGTACTCGAACTCGAGGTGCTCTACATCCCAGTCGGCGTCCGGGACCGGGAAGAGGTGGCGGACGCGGGGGGTGTCGATCCGTTCGCGGTGCTGGATGTCGCGGTCGGAGTCGGCGGGCCACTGGATCGTGTCGCCGCCGCGGGGATCGGAGACCTCCTCGAGCCACGGCGTCGCCGTGATCCTGATCTCGTCCTCGGCCGGGACCGGCTCCATGATGCGGGTCTCCTGCTCCACGTACTCGTCCTCCTCGGGTAGTTCTTCGACGGGCAGCTGAAGTTCGGCTGAGGGCTCGGCGAACGGCTCCGGCTCGGGCTGGGCGATCACCCTGAACTCGAGCTCTTCCTCCTCGAGCTCGGGTGCGAAATCCTCTTCGAGCTCGATCTCGGGCTCCACCGGCGCCTCGGAAGCGACCGAGACCGTGATCTCGGCGTCGCCGCCTTCGAGGCCGTTGACGATCAGGGTCTCGTCGGCGGTCGTGCTGAGGTCGCTGCCGAGCTCCCCGAGGGCCGCCTGGCGCAGCAGCTTGCGGGTTCCCTCCTCCATCCAGGTCGCGAGCTCGACGGCGCGCTCGATCGGCAGGCCGTTCATCATCGCCCGCTCCAGCTCGAGCACGTCCTCGACCCGCTCGCGCGCCTGCATTCGGTCCATCTGCTCGTCCTCGATCAGGGCGGCGGCGCGCAGCGGCAGCGAGGCGCCGACCGGGCCGTGGCCCTCAAGCACCGCGCGCATCGCCAGCAGGTGGTCGCTCAGACCCTCGAGCGCGGTCGGCCGCTCGCAGCCAATCTCGAAGCGGCCGACGGCCCAGCTGAGGGCGCTGTCGGGATCCGGGCGCGCCTCCAGCGCGGCCGCGAACGCGACCAGCTCGGTGGCCTCGGCCTCGCTGAGGCGGTAGCCGCCCGGGCGGGTCGAGGGTGCGCCGGTGGCGATCCGCCGCCAGCAACCCTCACCGGTCGGGGCGAAGGCGTAGGGCCCGAGGCCGATCCCGCCGCCCTTGAACATCCTCATCACGCTGACCAGCTCGCGCAGTTGCAGCAGCGCCGCCTCGGCACCGCCGTCGGCGTCCTGCTCGGCGACGGCCAGGTACTGCGGCTCCCAGGCGGCCCGGCCCATGCCCTCGCTGCGCATCGCGTCGACCGGCGCCTCGATCGAGTCGGCGCGGACGATGCGGACGTTGTGCGGCAGTTGCAGGCGCGGCATCGACATCCGCAGCCCGACCAGCGGGACGATCAGCACCTCGGCTTCGTCGGCGTTGCGCGATTCGGCGTCGAGCGTCGCCAGAGCGCCCTCGAGGCGCTCACGGTCGAGCGCGAACCCGGCGGATCCCTCCCAGAGGGCAGCGAAGAACGTGGTCAGCATCAGCTCGGCGCGGGTGGCCGGGTCGGCGGGCACGGCCTCGCCCCGAGCCTCCAGGTAGGGCGCGGCGACGCCGGCTTCGACCGCGGCCTCGCGGGCGGCCGGGAAGCTCGGCAGCGACCGCAGCTCCTCGGCGTGCTCGAGCACGTAGCGCCCGGTCATCGGCACGTAGCTGTAGAAGGCGGACTCGTCGGCCGAATCGGCGGCGACGTCGAACGGGATCTCGTCCCCCATCGCGACCAGCGAGCTGAAGCGCCCGGCGGCCTCGGTGGCGAGGCGCTTGATCGATTCGTTCAGGAGGAAGTCACGCACACCGCAGGCTTCCGCCCCGTGCCTGGGCCTCCTGCGTTTGCACGAACGCTTGCAGGCGGGGTTAGACGGCGGCCGGCGTGGGCTCTTCGGCGGCCTGGGCCGCGTCGCCCAGCAGCCAGCGCATCCCGTAGGCGCGCATGTCCTCGACCAGCGGCACCAGCGCCTTGCCCTTCGGGGTCAGCGCGTACTCGACCCGCGGCGGCACCTCGGGGTAGGTGTGGCGCTCGACGACCCCCTCGTCCTCCAGCGCCCGCAGCCGCAGCGAAAGCGTGCGCGGGCTGATCCCCTCCAGCGACCGCTCGAGCTCGCAGAACCGCGCGCTCCCCTCGGCCAGGTCCCGGATCAGCAGCAGCGTCCACTTCCCGCAGACGACTTCGGCGGTCTTACAGACGGGGCAGGTGGAGTTGCTCTCGGCGCTCATGATCCGAAGCGAGGGCTAGTGGCATTTGCCTCGCTTCAACAAGTGTAGCGCCATTGCTTCACTTACTGAAGCTTTGGTCAAAGCGCGCTGTGCTCAGGAATGGCCGGTCGGAACCGGGTAGATCTTCTCGACCACGATCTTGTAGCGGACCTGGTTTTCCCCGTAGACGAAGGTCACCGGCATTCTCGGTTCGACTTCGATCAGCTGGCAGCGGCCGTTGCCCGCCAGGCACTCGGTTTCGCCGAAGACGGATTCGACTTCTTCGGAGACCAGCAGCAGCGGCTTCTTCGTCTTCGGGCTGATCCCCATGTAGGTGACGACCTGCGTTTTCTCCCCCGGCAAAGCCACCGGCGGCAGCACCCGCTCCTTCTCGATCTCTTCCGGCTTCGACTTGCTGCCGTCCGGTTCGGTCTTCGTCTTGGTGATCTTCACGTCGATCGCGAACGCGTAGAAGGTGAGCTGACCGGCGCCGGTGGTGCCCCCGCTGCCGCTGTCGCCGTTGCCTCCCGAGTTGCCGTTGCCCGCCGGCGCACCACCAGAGGGCGCAGGAGTAGAGCCGGCCGAGGGACTGGATCCGGATTCAACGGTGACCGAGCTAGAGGATTCGCTGGTCGTGCCGTCCGAGCTCGAAGACGTTTCCGGCGACCCGTTCAGCTGCGTTCCGGCGAGAACCGGGCCGGTGTAGTGCGGCTTGAAAGGATTCGTCGCCTTGCGGTGGCGCAGGCGCTTGCGGTAGTCCCGGACGCCGGGCTGGGCTTCGACTACCGTCAGCGAGCGGCCTTCAGCTGAGGACGTGGAAGCTTCCAGGGGCACGGCCGGCGCGGGCGCCGGTTCTTCCTCGGTGCCCCCTCCGAGCAGGAACGGCGTCGCGACGATGGCGACGAGGATCAGGGCAACCAACGGCAGTAGCCGTCGATCACGCAAGTCCTGGTAGAGGTCCAGGAGAACCGGCGGGACCTTCAGCGACTTCAGGTCGGGCATCTTCAGCTCGGGACCGACGCGCTTCATGGCGCTCCTTCCACGGTCGCGGAGGCCGGGGTTGCAGTCACCGTTTCGGGGCTCGTCGGAGTCGCCCCGGCGGTGGGCGTTTCTTCCGGCGGCAGCACGAAGGTGGCCACCGAAAATTTGGCTTCGAGCTGGGGGAAGCCGACGGTTGCATCCGGCGTCAGCGTGAAGCCGTTGATCGTGATCAAGCGGCCGGTCACGTCCACAGCCGCGTTCTTCGTCTTCACAAGGGAGTCAAGGCCCTCGACGAAGTCGGCCATCTGGAAGAAGGTGCCTTTGAAAGTCAGCTGGTAGGGCATCACCGCCAGGCCGGCGGGGCCGATCGTGGCGCCGAGCGGGAGCAGGGAAGCGCTCACCTCCGTCGGGGAGGCGCCTTCGACCGGAGCGGCCGTTTCCGATTCACCGCCCCCCGCAGAGAGGTGCATCGACTCGAATCGGACGTGCGAACTGCCTGCGAGTCGGTTCAGCTCGACCAGCAAGGAGGCGGTTTCGTCGCCCTTCGGTACCGCCTTCCCCAGCACCACGAGCTGCTGGTACTCCGCCGGAAATCGCTTCCGCGCCGCCAGCGCCTGCTCCACTTCGGACTGGTGCAGGGCCAGCGATTCCTGAGCCTGGGCGACTTCGTCCCCCAGCTTCGCGGCTTCCTCCCGCTTCGGGCTCAGGAGCAGCATCCAGAAGACCACGGCCAGCGCCGCGACGACGAGCATCACAACGATCAACCTGTTCGACGAGGTCAGCTTCATTCGCCCGAGGTTCCTTCCGCTTCGGCTTCACTGCCTTCGGTGCTCGCAGCGGTTTCTTCCGTCCCTTCGGTCACCGTGCCCGGCACTTCGCCTTCCCCGGCCACAGGCGCCGGCGCGGCGTCAAAGGCGACGGTCATGTTGAAGGCGGCGATGAAATCGCGGGTCTGGCAGGCACCGGCACCACCTTCTTCGCCGCTTGCGCTGACCGTGCCCTCTCCCTGACTCGGCAGCGAAGATTCTTCGACGCCGACTCGGGTGACGCCGTCGATGTCTTCAAGGGCAGTGACAAAACCGGCCACCCCTTCCTGCCCGGTTGCGCAGCCAGTGATGGAAAGAGAAGGCCCGACGACTCCGCCGCCCAGCCCCGACCCTCCGCCGCCTTCGACCCCGGCACCCGCTCCGGCCGACGCGTTGATCTCGCTCAGCCAGACGTTGCCCGGCAGCACCAGAGCCAGTTCGCGCATCACCCGCTCCCAGTCGAAACGGCTGTCGGCAAGGCCGGCGATGGTTTCCAGGCGCTGTTTGTGTACCGCCTCGAACTGGACGTAGGCAGCAAGCCTTTGCGCCTGCGCTTCAGCAGCCTGGTCTTCGCTTTCGAGGGTCGCGATTTCGCTCTTCTTCTCGGAAATCTCGTTGTTGGCGCTCACCAACAGGGCGACTCCCGCCAAGAGGACGACGAGAGCCCCAACCAGGAGGTAGGGCAGCGGGCCCGTCCGCATCGGGGCGTTCTGGCCGCGGCGCTGGTCGGCGGGAATCAGGTTGACGGGACGCATCTCAGCCCTCCAGCGCCAGTCCGAGCGGCAGCGTCAGTCGCGCCGCGGCAACGTCGTCATAGCCGGCGAGGACACCGGGCCGCACCGCCGCGATCGGCAAACCGATCTGCTCTTCGATGCGGGCGGGAAGACCGGGGACCGCACTCCCAAGGCCACAGAGGACGACTTCCGAGACGGGGACCGCGCTCTCCTGGGCGCCGTAGTAGTCGAGGGAAAGGCGCAGCTCGTCGACGATCCCGGATATGCCTTCCTCGAGTGCGCGCCGTGCGATCGAGACGATCTGCGGATCGCCTTCGATTTCGGCAAGGGGCCGCTCGAGCCCGACGTGGACGAGCCACTGGGTCGCGTGCTCGGGGATGAGGCCCCCCTCGGAAACCATCCGGCCGACGATCCCCTCGACGCCGATCCCGGAGACGCGCGTAAAGAGACATGCCCGCCGGCGCGCGACGGCGAGGTTCATGACGCTGCCGAGATTGCAGTAGAGGACCGCTTCCTCTGCGGGCGCCTCCGTCTCCGCGGGGGCACCCCGACCGGAGGCTCCGGCAAGCGATCTGATCATTCCGAAGGCGGCGAGATCAACTCCGACCGGTTCCAATCCCGCGCGGCGGATCGGGTCCAGGAAGGTGGCGACCATGTCCCGGCGCGCGGCGATCACGACCACGTCCACCTGCGGCGGAGAATCCGGTGCGGCGGGAACACCGCCGACCACCTGGTGCTCCAACACCGCCTGATCGAGCGGCATCGGGATCTGCTCCTGCGCCTGGAAGCGGACCGCCGCCTCCATCTCTTTCGGGTCCTCGATCGCGGGCAGGCGCAGCGTCCGGGCGATCACGCGCTGGTTGCCGATGCCCAGCCTCACGCGCTTGGAAAGCTTGTTTTCCGAGAAGAGCACATTCAGTGCCTCTGCCAAGCCGTCGGCATCGGCCACCTCCCCGTCCTGAAAGACGCCGGGGGGAAGCGGCCGGACCGCCGCCGCCTTGAGCTGAGCCGAGCCGTTGACGTGCACCTCGGCAGCCGCGACGCTGCCCGCCTCGATGTCGAGGCCGACCAGGTCGCCGCTCTTCTTGCGGCCGATGCTCAGTTGCTTGGTGAGAGACGAAAAGTCCATAGATGGACGCGCTTTACGCACGTAGCTCTTGAATCGGCAGAAACGCGGCCGAACTTTTGCCCTGCAACCGACTTTTGCCCTGCGGCTACTCAGTTCTAGGAAAACGTCGACAGGTACCAATCGACGATCGGTTCCCCTGCCAGCAGGGCCACGACCCCGCCCAAGGCGAGGAAGGGACCGAAAGGAATTGCCTGCTTGCGTGCTTCAGCGCCGTGCCGAGCGATCATCGTCAGGCCGACAAGGGAGCCGGCCAGCAGGGCGATGAGGATCGCCGGAGCCACATTGCGGCCGAGAAACAGGCCCATCACGGCCACCAACTTGACGTCGCCGAGGCCCATGCCTCGTGGATAAACCAAGGCGACGAGGAAGAGAAAGCCCCCTGCCGCCACCGCGGCAACCGCACGCTCGGGCAGGCTGCCCGGGTCGCCGACGACCGCGATCGCCACCCCGATGACCGCCGCGACAGCGAGGACCTTGTTGGGAATGATCCGCTGTTCCAGGTCGGTGACGGTGATCGCCACGAGCATCGTCACGAAGACGAGACCGAGGGCGATCTGCGCTGCTTCGCCCCACAGCACCACGACCGTTGCGGCATAGAGGACCGCGAGAATCAGCTCGGTGATCGGATAGCGGGCCGAGATCCGCTCTCGGCAACAGCGGCTACGGCCCCGCAGCAGCACCCAGGAGAAGACCGGGACGTTGTCATAGGCGGCAATCTGGGTGCCGCACGAAGGACAGCGGGAGCGGGGGCCGACGACCGATTCCCCGCGGGGGACGCGATGTGAGACCACGGTCGTAAAGCTGCCGGCCATCAGGCCGCCGATGAATGCGAACACGGCTGCTGGTGCCATAGCCGGATCAGCCTTCCAGGGGGGTGGTCGTGTCGACCTCGAGCCGGCTGGCCATGGTGGGGAAGTCGTACATGATCGGAATCGCATCGGCGTTGGTATGCGCCGGGTCGACGCTCAGCCCCAGACCGAAGCGGGCGTTTTTCGGGATCGTGATCGGCAGCCCGCTCAGCTGCATCGTCAAGCGCACTCGCTTCCATTCGCGCGGTGCCTGTGCTTCTGAGAGCGGCCAGTACCCCGGCGGCGCGTAGAGCCAGTATTTCGTCGCTCCCACCAGGTCCGAAAGGAGTTCGGGTTCTTTCGATTCTTCGCGCTTGAAGAGGTAGATACAGAGGCCGCCGCTGTACTGGCCGTTGTTGATCGTCCGGCTATAGAATTCGAACGTCACTTTGCCGCTGAGAATGAAGTTCTGCGGCATCTGGTCGGTTACCCAGCGGTGGACGAGGGACTCCGGGTGTTCGACGCTCGGCGGTTTGAAGCTGTTGCAACCGGTGGTGGTCGAGCGCGGGATCTGAAGACCCTTGTCGGTGTCGGGCGAAGGCTCCAGGTAGAAGTCGTTCGCGTAGTCGAACAGGGAAGGCACTTCGGGGTCTTCGGGGGCAGGGTCGGACGGCGGATACAAGCTCAAGGCATCGGGTGCCCCGACTTCGCTGCTGCCGGTCTTCGGGCCGTTCGCGCAGGTGCCGAGGGTGTTGTGGAGGGGGTGCTCTTCGGTCGGTTCCACCCTTTGCGTTTCACCGCTGGCGGCGCATGGGGTGTCGGTCAGGAAGAACTGCTGCGCGGTCACATAGTTCCCTTCTTTGTTTTTGACCGGATCGCTTTCCGAGTTCTTCTTGGGGTTGATGAACTTCGACTGCACTTCGAAGTACCCGTGCTGATAGGGATCGCTGGCCGTGCTGTTCACCTGCACCGCGACGACGATCTGCTTGTAGTCCTGCTGGGTCGGGCAGGACGCGCCACAGGCTGCGTCATTGCGCCAGACGACGTAGCGGTAGACCTTGCCGGTGACGTCGCCGCTTTCGAAGTTTTCGACGGGTGCGACGTCCCCTTGCGTGATCAGGTTGGTTCCTTCTTCGTTCGTCCCTTTGCCTTCGAGTTTGCCGCCCACACGGACCAGTTCCCCGTATTCGCCGAGCGGTTGTCTTTTCAGCGCGAATTCGTCGGTGCGGATCCGGTAGTTCGGGCTGTTCGAGTTCGTCGAAGGGCCCGGGATACCGGTCATCGCCAGGTTTTCGTCAGGCTCGCTCCGCAAGCGCTCAAGTTCCTGTTCGGCAAACTCGATCGCCACCTGGTTCGCCTTGGCGCGCTGGGCGTTACGGGTCGCGGTGGTCATCAGGCTGAAGGTGACCATCGCCGCGATCGAGACGATGAAGATCGCCACTAGAACCTCGACGATCGTGAAGCCCTCCTGACCTGAGAACCGGGCTTTCATCAGTAGCTCAGAGTCGCGTTCCTGAGGCTGGCGCCGTCGGAGACCTTCAACGAGCCGGAGCCCTGGGGGTCGGGCATGCGGAAGGTGACTTTCACATAGGTGGCTTCGGTCACCGGGCCGACGGGCTGAAAGCTGAAAACCTGGTTGCTGTTGATGCCGGAGAAGAGCAGCCGGGTCGTGCCGCTGCCGGCCACGCTGCCGGGCGCTGCCTCGGTGCGGGAGCAAGAGGTGGTGGTGCAGCTGTAGGTGATCTTGCAGGGCACCGATGCCTGCCCCGCCGGGAGGAGCGTGGTACCCCCACAGGGGCTGTGCCGCTCGTAGGCGACGAAGACAACTTCCGAGGCGGACCCGGCTTCGATTTTTTCGCCGCTGCGGAGCTCACGCGTCATCCGCTCCAGCACATAGCGAGCCGTAGACACGTTTTCCGCCTTCTTGGTGATCCGCGGCTGGAACCTGAGGGCGCCGATCACCAGCGAAGCGACTGCGCCCATCAAGACGACTCCCATGGTCGCGGCGACCAGCACCTCGATCAGGGTGAAGCCGCCTTCATCCGATCGACGCCGCCAGAGGCTGCCGATGCGGGCCATCAGTGGACCACCTTGAACTTCCGCGCCACCGGCGCCGGCGACTTCGTGCCGACGGCGTTCACCGCGGTGACCTTCAAGACGTGCTTGCCGAGGCCGAGGCGCGGCAGCTTCAGCGGCGAGACACAGGGCTTCCAATGCTTGCGGTCGAGCTTGCAGAAGAAGGTGGTGCCAGGCTGTCCGCTGGTGTCGGCAAAACGGAAGACCGGGCGACGCAAGCGCGTCTTCGCCGCCGGGCCGTAGGTGATGCGGGTCAAGGGGGTGACGTAGACGATTCCGGGCTTGGCCTTCGAACCGCCCCCGGTGCGGGTGCCAGCGGTGCTCCCGCTGCTTGCGCCGCCCGCAGCCACGCCATCGCTGCCGCCGCTGCCGCCATCGCCGCCGCCTTCATCCGGCGGCGTCACGACCGCATCCTGCTGGGTGTAGGAGATGCTCCCCGAGCAGTCCGAATCGACCCCTTCCTCGTCGGTGGCGCTGGCGCTGAAGAAAGTCGTCGTGCCCGAATCGACCGAGATGACGATCCCGGCACCTTCGAGCTGAGCCGCAGTGGAGGGGGTCTGCGTTTGCAGGGGCAGCCCGTGACAGCCGGCGCCCAGGTAGAGCTTGATCGTCGTGTTCGGGTCCGACTTGCCGAGGATGGCGGGGGTGGTCGAGGTTCCAGGCGAGGTGGGATTCGTGCCGGTCAGCACCGGGATCGAGGGGCCGATCACCTTTTCGTTTTCCCGCGAGACCAGCCGGGTGACGCTGGTTTCGCGGTCCCGTTCGTAGAGGTCCAGTTCGGAGTCTTTGTCTTCGGCGTCCAGGCGTTCCGCGGTCAGGAAGAAGACCTTCCCGGCGTTGCTGGAGGCGCCGGCGAAGCCGACGTCGCAGCCGTTGACCAGAGGGCAGAAGCCCGGAGCGCTGACGAGGTCGGTGTCGCCGGCGTCGAGATCGTGGGCGAAGAGATCGCTGTCGCTGTCCCCGTCGAGGGGGAAGAGCTTCTCTTCGGAGCTGAAAACAACTACCGAGCCGTCGCTCGACATCCGGCTGAACACCGCAGCGAATTCGTCGCTGCCGCAGGTCGAGGAGCACGAGGAGGCCCTGCCCGATGCGAGGACCGGCGTTCCCCCGGCAGTCGGGACGACGTAGATGTCGGGTTCGGAGTCTTTGTCGCCGGCGGCAAGTTTCTCTTCGCTGGAGAAAGCCATGACCGAGCCGTCCTGGGTCACCGCGTCGAAGGTGGCGCCACAACCGCCGCCGCTGCAGCCGTTGGGAGTCACCAGCCGCACGGTCCCTTCCGAGTATTCGTAGACGTCGTTGGCGGCGTCCGTGTCGCCTGGCAGCGCCTCGGTCGTCTGGAAGAAGACCTTGCTTCCGTCCGCCGAGACCGCCGGCCGGAAGGTCCCGCTTTCGCGAGCTACGTTGGCCGGCGTTTTTTCCTCCGTACCCGGCGAGACCAGCGTCGTCGCGCTACCCGCCCGTTCGTAGACGTCGTTGCCTTCGTCGGTGTCGCCTTCGGCGAGGGACTCCGCGGTTTCGAAGAAGGCTTTGGCGCCGTTGCTCGAGCTGCCGGCGAAGACGGCGTCCTCAGCGCTGTCGTTGCCACAGGAGCAGCCGGGGTTGCCGGTGGAGATCAGTTCGGTGGGGCCGCTCGGAAGGTTGCGGGCGTAGATGTCGATTGCCGAGTCGGTGTCAGCGGGAGAGAGCTTTCCGGAGGTGGCGAAGAACAGACGCTGCCCCCCCGGGGAGACGCCGTTGAAGAAGGGAAAGGCGCTGGGTTCGCAGGTGGCGCAGCCCGAGGTGGGGGCGGACACAAGATGGGTTTCGCCCGTCGAAAGGTCGCGCTCGTAGATGTCGTCGGCGCTGTCTTTGTCTTCGCCGGAGAGCGATTCCCCGGTGACGAAGAAAACCTCTTCTCCGTCGGGAGTCGAGCCCACATAGCTGGCGTCGGCAACACCGTTCTGGTCGGCTGCGCCGACCGTGACCAGTTCCGGCGAGCCGGCACCGAGCTTGCGGACGTATACGTCGTTATTGCGGTCGGTGTCCGTCGCGACCAGCGGCTCGGTCGTCTGGAAGAAGACCTCGGAGCCGTCTTCGGAAATCGCCTCGAAAAGGGCGTCTTCCGCGTCGTTGCCTCCTGCCGGGCCGTTGGAGAGCTCGCGGGTCACGTATTCGCCCGCAGCGGTCTCATAGGAGCGCTCGTAGATGTCGATGCGGCTGTCGTTGTCCCCGGGAACCAAGGGTTCGCCGGTGGTGAAGAAGACGATGTCGCCGCTTGCCGAAGCACCCTCGAACTGCGGAACCGAGGCGCGGGCCAACGACGGCAACAGGGCGAAGAGCAGGAAGCTGAGCAGCGTGAGATTGAACGACTTGCGCATCTCTACCTCTATCGGCTCGATCGAACGTTCTGCTTAGCCCGCTGGACGGCGGCAGAACGGCAGAAGGGCGGGCCCGGAGGCCCGCCCTTCCTTACAACGTTCTAGACGGCCGTAGTTCTAGCCATTACTCCAGTTGCCGCCAGCCGGGCAACCACCTTTGCCTTCGGTGGCAGAGGCGCCGGAACATTCGAAAGTCAGGGTTCCAGCCGCGTTCTTGATGGTGAACGTGCCGCTACTTCCCTGGGCGACGAGGGTGTAGCCCGTCGTTTCCGGGGTGAGCGCCTTGAATTCACCGGGCTTCGGCGTGCCCGGCACGGTCGCCGGGATGGTGGGCTCGATCTTGTGAAGCCCAGCCGCGTCACAGTTAGTGGTGCTGTACTGCCCGCTGTTTTCGGTCGAGCAGGTCTCCATCGCGACCTGAGCGGAGTGGAGGATCTCCTTTGCCTTCGCGTCGCTGGCCTTTTCCTTCTGGTTGAAGAAGGCCGGCAGCGCGATCGCGGCGAGGATTCCGAGGATGAGCATCACGACGAGAAGCTCGATGAGCGTGAAGCCCGCCTCGCTGTCGCCGTCGAGCCGGGCACCGATCTTGGCCCGGAGATTCTGGACTGACATTAGTGACCTCCTATGGTCCTAATCGTTAGAGCCAGAGCCCCGTCGCGAGAAGCCACGTGGTGTCTGTCGACCCCGGTGGTAGCCCGGCCGACTCCAAGAGAGTCCCGACGGCTTTGCGCCCCCACCTCGCAGCGGGTTTGCCTTTTGCACCGAAGCACTGGCAGATTCATCACAGGGCCTACATCGGCCGCTGCACCGGAGACTTGATCCCTGAAATTGGGGTTACATCCCGGAAAAATTTGGCTTTCTGGACGCACGTCCAGCCAGGGCGCCGAAAACCGACTACCGGTTCAGCGAATCTTTTCGTAGATGCTGAAGAGCGGCAGGTACATCGAGATGACGATGAACCCGACCATGGCGCCGACGAAGCAGATCATGATCGGCTCGATCAGGGAGGTCAGAGCCTTGACGTTGGCATCGACCTCCGCCTCGTAGAAGTCGGCGATTTTCGAAAGCATCGTCTCCAACTGTCCGGTTTCCTCGCCGACCGAGACCATGTGGCCGACCATCGGCGGGAAGATCTCGGTGCTCTCGATCGGCGCCGCCAGGGAACCTCCCTGCTTGACCGAGGCATACATGTCCTCCATCGCATTCTCGACCACGACGTTGCCGGCGGTCTCGCCGGTCAGCTGAATCGCCTGCAGCATCGGCACGCCGGCGGCGACCGAGCCGGAGAAGGTCCGTGACCACCGGGCCAGCGCCACCTTCTGGATCACGTCGCCGATTTTGAACGGCAACCGGAGGATGAACCGGTCCCACTGGTCTTTTCCGCGTTCGGTCTTCTTCCACCTGAAGAAGAGCCAGAAGGCGAGCGCTATTCCCGGGATCAGAAGGAACCAGTAGTGGGTGATGAGGTTGGACAGCCCGATGCAGAGCTGCGTGGGCGCCGGCATCCCTCCGCCTTCTTCGGGGTTTTCCTCTGCGAGTTCATCGAAGATGCCGGCGAAGACCGGGATGACGAAGACGACGATTGCGATCAGGACGACGATCGCGAAGCCGAAGACCAGCGTCGGGTACATCAGCGCCGATTTGACCTGTCGACGGAGAGCGTCCTGTTTCTCCACCTGGTAGGCGATCCGGTCCAATGCCTCGTCGAGCCGCCCCGACTGCTCGCCCGACCTGACCATCGCCCGGAAGAGCCGGTCGAACACCCGAGGGTGGCGTTCCATCGCCTGCTCGAGCGTGCTTCCGGCCTCGACGTCGGCTCGCAGTCCGGCCACCGCCTCTTTGATCTCCTCGTCCTTGGTCTGCTGCTCGAGGGTGTGCAGGGTGCGCAGCATCGGCATACCCGAGGCGACCAGGGTCGCGAACTGGCGCGAGAAGATCGCCAGTTCGCGCATGTCGACGCTCTTCCAGCGCCGCATCACGTCCTCGATCTTGAACGGGGCGCTCTTTTCGCTGACGTCGAGAACGATCAGCCCTCGCTGGCGCAGCTGCTCGGAGACCTGCGACTTCGACTCGGCCTCGAGCTCGCCGGACGTCGCCGTGCCGGCGAGGTCCATCGCGCGGAAGGTGAAGGTGGTGGCGGCCATCGGTTACCCGCCCTGGACGTATGAGGGCTGCTGCGTCGGCGCGGCCGGGGCGCCGTTGTAGGGCGGCCCGCCGGCCTGCATCTGCTGCGGCATCACCGCGCCCTCGCCGCCCAGCACCCGTTTGAGCTCCTCCGGGACCGAGGAGCGCTGCTCGGCAAGCGAGCGGGTGATCCTCCCCGCGCGAACGAGGCGGGCGAGGTCGGCGTCCATCGTCTGCATCCCGACCGCACCGGAAGTCTGCACCGCAGCGTAGATCTGGTGGGTCTTGCCCTCCCGGATCAGGTTGCGGATCGCCGGCGTCGGCACCAGCACCTCGGTGGCGACGACCCGGCCCATCCCGTCGGCGGTCGGCAGCAGCTGCTGGGTGACGATCCCCTGGAGCGCGATCGAGAGCTGGGTCCGCACCTGCCCCTGCTGCTCCGGGGGGAAGACGTCGATGATCCGGTCGACGGTCTGGGCGGTCGACTGGGTGTGGAGGGTGGCAAAGACGAGGTGGCCGGTCTCGGCCGCGGTCAGCGCGGTTCCGACCGTCTCCAGGTCCCTCATCTCGCCGACCAGGATCACGTCCGGGTCCTCTCGCAGAGCGGCTTTGAGCCCGAGGGCGAAAGTCTCGGCGTCGGCGCCGATCTCACGCTGGTTGACGATCGACTGTTTGTGCCGGTGCAGGAACTCGATCGGATCCTCGATCGTGAGGATGTGGTCCTGCCGCTCGCGGTTGATGATGTCGATCATCGCCGCCAGCGTCGTGCTCTTGCCCGAGCCGGTCGGTCCGGTGACGAGGACGAAGCCGCGGGGTTTTTCGGTCAGCTCCCGCAGTACCGCAGGACCTCCGAGCGAGTCCAGGGCCGGGATCTCCTGGGGCACGAACCGGAAGGCGGCGCTGACGGCGCCGCGCTGGAAGAAGCAGTTGACGCGGAAGCGGGCGACGTTCGGAATCGCGTAGGCGAAGTCGAGCTGTTTGTGGTTCTCGAAGCGTTTGCGCTGGTCGTCGTTGAGAATGCTGAAGACGACCTCGCGGGTCTCCTGCCCGGTGAGGACCGGGAAGCCCTCCATCGGGGTGATCTTGCCCTTGTCCCGGATCGCCGGCGGGAAGCCCGGAGTCAGGTGTACGTCGGAGGCCCGCGCCTCGACCATGCGGCGCAGGACCTCTGCGAAGTCGAAGTCCATGGCTTCTAGATCGACCCCCTAAGCCGAATCCTTAAGCGGTGACACGAAGGATCTCCTCGAGGCTCGTCAGCCCGTCGCGGACTTTGCCGACCCCGTCCTCCCGCAGGGTGAGCATTCCCTCTTCGCGCGCCGCCACAGCGATCTCGGCCTCCGGCCGCTGGGCGACCGTCATCTCCTTGATGCCCTCGCTCAGCTCCATCACCGAGTAGACGCCGACGCGGCCTTTGTAGCCGCTCTGATTGCAGCGCGCGCATCCGACCGGCTCGTAGGCCTCCAGCTCGGTTCCGGTCCGAATCCCCGCATCCATCAGCGCCTGGACGGGGATCAGGGCGCGCCTCTTGCAATGGCTGCAGAGCTTGCGCGCCAGCCGTTGCGCGACAACGCAGTCGACCGCGGAGGCGATCAGGAAGGACTCGATTCCCATCTTCGTCAACCGGGTGATCGCACCCGGGGCGTCGTTGGTGTGGAGGGTGGTGAGCATCAGGTGCCCGGTCAGCGCCGCCTCGATCGAGATCCGGGCGGTCTCGCCGTCGCGGATCTCGCCGACCATCACAATGTCGGGGTCGGCGCGGAGGATCGACCGCAGCCCGGTGGCGAAGTCGAGGCCCGCCTTGCGGTTGACGTTGATCTGGTTGATCCCGTTGAGCTGGTACTCGACCGGGTCCTCGATCGTGATGATCTTCTTCTCGACGTCGTTGAGGTCGCGCAGGGCGGCGTAGAGGGTCGTGCTCTTACCCGATCCGGTCGGGCCGGTGACCAGGACGGCACCGTAAGCCTGGTGAAAGGCGCGCTCGAACCGCTCCCGCCCCGTGCCGTCCATCCCCAGTTCGTCAAGGGAGCGTTGGGCGTTGTCTTTGTCGAGGATGCGAATCGTCGCCCCCTCCCCCTGCTGGGTGGGAAGCGTGGTAATGCGCAGGTCCACCCGTCGCTCCTCGACGGTGACGCTGACGCGGCCGTCCTGAGGCACCCGTTTCTCGGCGATGTTGAGGTCGCTCATGATCTTCAGTCGCGAGACCACCGCGTTGACCATCCGCTTTGGCACGTGGGCCGCCTCGCGAAGAACCCCGTCGACGCGGAAGCGGACGCGCATCTCACCGTCGGCAGGCTCGAAGTGGATGTCGGATGCCCCCTCCCCCACTCCCTGGCCGAGAATGCTGTAGACGAGCTTGATGACCGGCGCGTCTTCGGCGCTGACCTGGATGTCGCTGACCTCGGCAAGATCCTCCTCGGCCTCTTCCTCGATCGTGGCCTCGGTGACCGCGCTCTGCAGGGTGTTGAGGCGGCTGATCAGAGCCTCGACGTCCTCGTCGGCCGCCACCGCCACGCGGCAGTCGAGTGAGGTCGCCATCTGGATGTCGTCGACCGCGAGCACGTTCGAGGGGTCGGCGATCGCGAGCAGCAGCGTCTCTTTGTCGATGAAGCCGACAGGGATCGCCCGGTAGCGGCGGGCGGTGTTGACCGGGATCAGGTTCGCCGCCGCCATGTCCACCTGGTAAGCGGTCAGGTCGATGTGATCATGGCCGTAGCGCTCAGCCGTCGCGCGGGAGAGCTGATCGCCGGTAACCGCCCCCTGTTCGAGCAGTAGCTGCTCGGGCCGGCGGCCGGCCGTACGCGCTTCCTCTACCGCCTGCTGCGCCCTCTCTTGGGCGACGTAGCCGAGCTCGACGAGCACGTCGGTGAGGAAGCCGCTGGAGCGACCGCGCGACCGCGGCGGCGTCAGCCCCGGCGTGCCGGAAGGCTGCTCGGTCAAGGCGGGAGCAGTCGAATCGCCGGACTGTGGGACCGGCCGCAGATGGCTCGGGAAGTCCCTGCCGTCCATGGCTTAGGGGTGGTAGGACAGCGTGGGGCCCTTGTAGCCGGCGTCGACGATCGCCTGCACGACGCTCTCGGGGCTCTGGAAGCCATAGCGAACCGAGGCGGTCGGCACCCCGTTCGACAACCCACGCGGCCGGATGACGACGAGGGCGGGTACGCGGTTGAGGTTCACGCCCTGAGCGATGGAGGCGTAGCGAGCGATCGTGTCCACCGGGACGACGAAGCTTGCGACCCCCGACATGCCGTCGAGGCGCGTTGCCGCGGCCTTGGTCAGCCGGTCGTCGATCCCACCGGCGCGGACGAAGAGCAGGGCAACCGTCTGGCCGGAGTCGAAGGCGGCGACGACAGGGCGCGGCAGCGGCGGCGGCGCGCCGGGGCCCGAACCAGGGGCGGGGAGCGGTGGCAGCTGCGAGCTCGGGCCGGCTTCTGCGGTGGCGATCGCCGAGGCGGCGGCAGGGGTCGGCGCCCCTCCTTCTTCGCCTTCTTCTTCGGCGCCGCCGCCCCCTTTTCCGAGCAGGAAAACGGCCGCTGCCACCAGCAGCAGTGCGACGACAGCGACCTGAGCCGCCGGATTCTCATTGAGTTTCTCGCGCATACGTCTCCTGATTAGGTCGGCAGGAGGAAGCGCTCGCTTGAGCGCTGCAGCCGTCGGCGCGAGATCAGGACCGGAGCCGGATCAGCAGTTGGTGTTCGGCACCGAGGTGGCGGTTCCGGCGCACTCCACGTAATGGGTGCGTTCGAAGAGCGGCTGCACGTTTTTTTCCGGCAGTTTGAATTTCGAGCTCGATTCGATCCGGCCGTTGCCTTTGATGATCACCTTCCTGCCGGCAACCATCCCCTTCCAGGTGGCCGAGCCGTCGAATTCGATCGTGCTCTGCGGCCCGTAGATCATGATTTCGTTCGAGGTGGTCCCTTTTTCTTTTTCGCTGCTGACATTCGTCGGGTTGCCTTTGAGGTAGACCTTGCTTTCGCCGAGCAGGTAGATGTTCGGGATCGCGTAGCTTTCCTGCGAGGGGTTGAAAGCGGTCGAGAGGATTTCGCCGTTGTTCATCACCGCGAACTGGATCGAGCCGGGGGCGAGGCCGCAGTTCTGCGGCGTATCGATGTAGATGTTCACTTCCGTGTTGAACGGCATGTAGAGCTTGCCGCCGGTGACGAACAGCTTGCAGACGAGGTAGTTGTGACCGCCGAGCGTCAGCGTCGCGTTGTTGGCGAGGGTCAGTTCCTTTTTCGTCGCGTACCAGGGGACGGTTTCGCTGCGTTTCGCGTTGTTCTTGGCGGTATAGACATCAGTGCCGCTACAGCCCGCAGGTGCGACCGGCAGCAGCCGGCAATCGTCTTTTTCGACTTCTGCCGGCGCCACCACGGGCGGCAGGACCATGTTCCCTTCCGTTTCGGCGCCGCCGCAGCTCAAGGGCGGAACCCCGCCTTTGCCGATCCCATGACGGCCGTTGCCGCAGAGCGTCGGGTGGCTGTTGCCGCTGTTGGTGATTTCGCCGTTGGTCCCCATGTCGGTGTACACCTCGGCGGCGCTGCCGTTGAATTCGATCCCTTCTTCCCCGATCACTTTCTCATCGGCGAAGACGTTTTTCCCGTCGATCGCCTGCAGGCCGACATTGACCCGGCGAGTGACGCCACCCGATTCCCCCCACGCCACCACCTGGACTTCTTTGCTGGGCCCGTATGCGCTCACCTGATACCTGACTTCGGCGGCTCCGATTTTTTCTGGAGTGGTTTTGGGGCACCAGCCATTGGTCTGCGGCTGACTCAGCCCGCTGGGGCTCACGCAAGTAGGGCCGCCGGGGAGGGTCATGCTGGGCAGGTAGCGATTGAGCCTCAGCATCGCGATGCTGGCCCCGGCGTCGGCTGCGGCGATGGCTTCCTTGGAGCTGTGGTCACGGGCGGTTCCCCGCTGCGTATTGACCGTCGACATCACCGTGACGCTGGCGAGCGCGAAGGTAGCGATCAGGGCCATCAGCGCCGTCGGAACGGCCATCCCGCCCTCGTTGCGGCGCAGGTCCCTGACGAGCAGGATGAAGCGGTCGATCGCAACCATCGCTACCTGATCGGCGCCACGCCGGTTCGGCTTGAACCGCGGGCAGGGCCAAGCAGTCGCCGTGGACGCCCGTACTAAGACGCAGACTGAGGCTCGAGCTGCTCGATCCCGCTCGCCCGCTGCCCGCCCGCCGCGAGCATCAGTTTGAAGTCGTGCGGGCTGGAGGCATACTCGAGGGCCACGTGCTCGGAGACCTTGCCCTCCATCACGTAGCCGAGGAGGGACTGGTCGAAGGTGCGCATGCCGTAGTACTCGCCCTCGGAGATGACCTCGGTGATCTTGCCGGTCTCCTCCGGGTTCATGATCAGGTCTTTGACCCGGCCGGTGACGACGAGGATCTCGGAGGCGGGGACGCGGCCGTCGCCGGTGACGTCGGGGACGAGACGCTGGGCGATCGCGCCCTTGAGGGTCGCCGCGAGCATGACGCGCGCCTGGTGCTGGAGGTGAGGTGGGAAGAAGTCGACGATGCGGTTGATCGTCTCGGTCGCATCCAGGGTGTGGACGGTCGAGAGGACGAGGTGGCCGGTCTCGGCCGCGGAGAGGGCCGTGCGGACCGTCTCCTCGTCGCGCATCTCGCCGATCAGGATCACGTCGGGGTCCTGGCGCAGGACTCGGCGCATCGCCCGGGCGAAGCTTTCGGTGTCGGAGCCGACTTCGCGCTGGTTGACGATCGAGCCTTTGTCCTCGTGCAGGTACTCGATCGGGTCCTCGAGGGTGACGATGTGGTCGGTCCGGGTGCGGTTGATGTGATCGATCATCGCCGCCAGGGTCGTGCTCTTGCCCGAGCCGGTGGTGCCGGTGACGAGGATGATCCCGCGCTGCTCTTCGGCCAGCTTCGTCACCACCGGCGGCAGCCCGAGGTCGTCGACGGAGCGGATTTCGAAGGGGATCGCGCGGCAGACGATCGAGATCGAGCCCCGCTGCTTGAAGGCGTTGACGCGAAAGCGGCTGAGGCCGGGGATCGAATAGGAGAAGTCGGCCTCGCCGCATTCCTCGAATTCGGTCACCGAGCGGACCTCGGCCATGTCGTTGAAGGCGTGTTCGGTGTCCTCCGGCTTCAGCGGCTGGTAGCCCTCTAGCTGAGCCAGCTCTCCGTGCAGCCGGACCGTCGGCGGCACCCCGACCTTGGCGTGCAGGTCGGAGCCGCCCCGCTCCACCATCGTGCGCAGCGCTGAATCGATGTCGAACATCCCAACCTCTATCGGCCAGTCAGCCAGATTCTTGAAGCTCGGGCGAGTAAGGGCGTGGGTGCCCCTCTCCCGAAGACCGTCGCGCAGCTGAAACCGGCTGCTGGGCGCCATCGTGATCTCTGGAGCCTTCGGGAGAGGGGCAC
>DASSMM010000048.1:0-21533 GCA_035688825.1 Solirubrobacterales bacterium
CGGGAGGGGTCACCCGCTCCCCTGGCCGAGCCCGTGGCTGTCTACGTCCCGAGTTGCACCAACCGGATCTTCGGCGGTAGTCCCACGGAGGCGTTGGTGGAGGTTTCGGCTCGGGCTGGGATGCCGGTGGCTGTTCCCGACGGGGTGGAGGGGAGCTGCTGCGGGTTGCCTTGGAGCAGCAAAGGGTTCGATGCCGCTCACCGGCATAAGGCGAACGAGATGGTCGGGCGCCTTTGGGAGTGGAGTGATGAGGGGAATCTCCCCGTCGTGATCGATGCTGCCTCCTGCACGGGGGCGATCGCCGATCCTGCCGAGGGGGTGCTCTCCGAGGAGAACGCGGAGCGGTTGGGGAAGATGGAGATCGTCGATTCGGTTGCCTGGGCGCTGCGGTTGCTTCCGCACCTGACGGTTGGCGAGAAGGTCGGCTCCGCAACTGCTCACCCGACCTGCGCCACCCGGCGGCTAGGGCTCGCGCACTCGCTGAAGGCTCTCGCCGAGGCCCTGGCCGACGACGTCTACTTCGCGCCCTCGGCCACCTGCTGCGGGTTCGCCGGCGACCGCGGGATCACGCACCCGGAGCTGACCGCATCCGCGACGCGTCCCCAGGCCGAAGAGCTCGCCGGCCGCCGCTTCGACTCCTACCTCTCCAGCAACCGCACCTGCGAGATCGCAATGACCCGCGCCACCGGCGCGAACTACGAATCGCCGATGATCCTCCTGGAGCGCCTCACCCGAACTGCATCAACTTGACCACCCAGCAGATAGTCAAGTTGATGCAGTTCGGAAGCTAGGCGTCGGTGGAGGCGCGCACCAGGTCGACGCTTTCGGCGTCGATGTCGCGGACGAGCTCGCCGTATTTCGGTTCGGTCTCCATCCGCTTGTCGAGCAACGGGTTGACGAGGCCGCGCAGGGCGGAGACGTACCGCCACCACCTGGGGACGAAGATCCGCGGCGCCTGTTCTTCGATCCCGCGGACGAGGCCGGCGCCGGCCTCTTCGGGGCTGATCCGTTTCAGCAGCCACGCCGGGCTCAGTTTTTCGACCCGCGCCGAGCTCTCCTGGGCGAAGGCGTCCTGCACCAGTTTCGTGTCGACCCAGCCGAAGTAGGCGACGCCGGCGCTGGCGCCGTGCGGTTTCAGCTCCACCCGCAGCGCCCGGCCGAGCGACTCGACCCCGGCCTTCGCCACCGCGTAGGGCGTGTTGCCGAAGCCGTTGGCGAAGGCGTAGACGGAGGAGACGACGATCATCTGGCCCTGGCGCTCGACGATCTGCGGCAGCGCCGCCCGTACCGTCCGCCAGACGCCGAGCATGTCGACCTCGAAGACCCGTTCCCACTCCTCGCCGGAGATCCCGCGCACGGTCGCGAACTGCTTCTGGGCGATGCCGGCGTTGGCGACCGCCACGTCGAGGCCGCCGAACTCTTCGACGATCTGCGCGACCGCGTTCATCAGCGCGCTCTGGTCGGTGACGTCGCCGCCGAGCCCGATCGCCCGCGGCCCGATCCGCTCCGCCGCCTCGCGCGCCTCCTCGGCGCTGAGGTCGAGCACGGCGACCGTGGCGCCGCGCATGTGCATCTGGCGCGCGGTCTCGAAGCCGATGCCACGGGCGGCGCCGGTGACCAGCGCGACTTTGCCGTTGAGGTCGTAGCGGTCCATCGGTTCGCACCCTAGTGGTCCCACGCTCCGGCCGGCCGCCCCCCGCTCCTAGAATCCTCAGCTTCATGCCCGCCTTCGAGCCCGTCGACCCGAAGCAGTCCTTCCCCGCCCTCGAGGAGCGGATGCTCGCGCGCTGGCGCGAGGAGGGGGTCTTCGAGCGCTCGCTCGCCCAGCGCGAGGGCGCCCCGGTCTGGAGCTTCTACGAGGGCCCGCCGACCGCCAACGGCCGCCCCGGCTCCCACCACGTCCTCGCCCGCGTCTTCAAGGACGTCTACCCGCGCTACAAGACGATGTGCGGGTTCCGGGTGCCGCGCAAGGCCGGCTGGGACTGCCACGGCCTGCCGGTCGAGCTCGAGGTCGAAAAGCAGCTCGGGATCTCCTCCAAGCAGGAGATCGAGGAGTTCGGGATCGCCGAGTTCAACCAGCGCTGCCGTGCCTCGGTCTTCGAGTACGTCGAGGAGTGGAACAAGCTGACCGAGCGGATCGGCTTCTGGATCGACCTCGACGACCCCTACGTGACCCTGGAGGACGACTACATCGAGTCGGTCTGGTGGTCCCTGCGCAAGCTCTGGGACGACGGCCGCCTCTACGAGGGCCACAAGGTCGTCCCCTACTGCCCGCGGTGCGGCACCGCGCTGTCGTCGCACGAGGTCGCGCTGGGCTACGAGGACGTCAAGGACCCCTCGATATATGTGCGGTTCCCGTTGCTCGATGACGACGCCTCGCTGCTGGTCTGGACGACGACGCCCTGGACCCTTCCCGGCAACGTCGCCGTGGCGGTGGCGCCGACGGTGACCTACGTGCGGGCGCGGCTCGACGACGAGATCGTCGTCCTCGCCGAGCCGCTGGTCGAGAAGGTGCTGGGCGAGGGCGCCGAGGTGCTCGATCGCTTCCCGGGATCGGACCTGGTCGGCCGCAGCTACCGCGGGCCGGTCTTCGCCCTCTCCGACGATGGTCCCGCGAACGCCTTCCGCATTCTCGCCGGCGACTTCGTCACCACCGACGACGGAACCGGCCTCGTCCACATCGCGCCGGCCTTCGGCGAAGACGACTACAAAGTCGCCGCCGACAACGGCATCTTCGATCCCACGGACGCCGGCACCCTCTACAACCCGGTCGACCTCGACGGCAGATTCACCGCCCGCGTCACCGGCTTCGAGGGTCGGTTCGTCAAGGACCCCGAGGTCACTAAGGCGCTGATCGCCGACCTCGACCAGCGCGGTCTGCTCTTCCGCGAGCAGGTCTACGAGCACAGCTACCCCCACTGCTGGCGCTGCGGGACGCCGCTCCTCTACTACGCGAAGTCGAGCTGGTACATCGCCACCTCGCAGGCGCGGGACCAGCTCCTGGCCAACAACGAGGAGATCGGCTGGCACCCCGAGCACGTCAAGCACGGCCGATTCGGCAAATGGCTCGAGAACAACGTCGACTGGGCGCTCTCGCGCGACCGCTACTGGGGGACGCCGCTGCCGATCTGGGAGTGCACCGCCGAGGGCTGCGACGAGCGCTTCTGCGCCGGCTCAGTCGAGGACCTGCGCGAGCGGGCGCGCGGCACCGTGCCGGAGGACCTGCACCGCCCCTACATCGACGGCGTCTCACTGGACTGCGAGCGCTGCGGCGGCGAGATGCGGCGGGTCGTCTCGGTGATCGACACCTGGTACGACAGCGGCGCGATGCCCTTCGCGCAGTTCCACTACCCCTTCGAGGGCAAGGAGGAGTTCGAGGAGCGCTTCCCGGCCGATTACATCTGCGAGGCCCAGGACCAGACCCGCGGCTGGTTCTACACCCTGCTCGCCGAGTCGACGCTGCTGTTCGACACCTCCAGCTACAAGAACTGCGTCTGCCTCGGTCTGATCCTCGACCCCGAGGGGCAGAAGATGTCGAAGAGCCGCGGCAACGTCGTCGACCCCTGGGACGTGCTCGACGCGCACGGCGCCGACGCCTTCCGCTGGTATTACCTGACCGCCCAGCAGCCCTGGGCCGGCTACCGCTTCAGCGTCGACACCGTCGGCGAGTCGGTCCGCCAGTTCCTGCTCACCCTCTGGAACACCTACTCCTTCTGGGTCCTCTACGCGAACGCCGAGAACCTCGGGCCGGACGACTTCGACGCGAAACCGCAAGGAGCGTCGGATAGCGACGCTGAGCGCGGTCTCGGCGACCTCGACCGCTGGGCGCTTTCGCGGCTGCAGGCGACGACCGCGACCGTGCGCGAGCGGATGGACGCCTACGACTGCACCGCCGCCGGCCGGGCGATCGCCGAGTACGTCGAGGAGCTCTCCAACTGGTACGTGCGGCTGAGCCGCCGCCGCTTCTGGGACGGGGACCGCGCCGCCTTCGCGACCCTGCGCCACTGCCTCCTGGAGACGACCGCGATGCTGGCGCCGTTCACGCCCTTCCTCGCCGACGAGATCCACCGCAACCTCGGTGGCGAGGCCGCCGCGCCCTCGGTCCACCTGCGCGACTTCCCGGAGGTCGACGAGGCGCTCCGCGACCCAGACCTGGAGCAGGGGATGGAGGCGGTCCGGCTCACGGTCGAGCTCGGTCGTGCCGCCCGCGCCCAGGCGAAGGCGAAGGTGCGCCAGCCGCTGCGGCGCGCCGTGATCGTCGCCAACGAGGCCGAGCGCGCCGCGATCGAAACGCGCTCCGACCTGGTCACCGCCGAGCTCAACGTCAAGGAGCTCGACTTCGTCACCGACGAGTCCGAGCTGGTCTCCTACAGCGCCAAGCCCAATTACCGCGCCCTCGGCCCGCGCTTCGGCAAGAAGATGCCGCAGGTTGCCGCCGCGGTCGAGGCCCTCGACGCCGCCCACGTCGCCGCCGTCCTCGCCGAGGGCGGCGAGATCGGGATCAGCATCGACGGCCAGGACCACACCCTCGCCTCCGACGACCTAACCCTCGCCCTCCAACCTCTAGAGGGCTACGAGGTCGAGGCCGAGGCCGGCCACGCCGTCGCCCTGCAGCTCGAGCTCGACGACGAGCTCCGCCGCGAGGGCCTCGCCCGCGAGATTGTGCACGCCGTCCAGATCGCCCGCAAAGACGCCGGCCTGGAGATCACCGACCGCATCGCCCTCACCCTCGCCGGCGACGACGACCTCCTCGCGGCTGCCCAGGCCCACCAGGACTACCTGGCGGGCGAGGTTCTAGCCACCTCCGTCTCCTACGACGGCAGCGCCAACGGCGCCACCGCCAAGATCGACGGCCGCGAGCTCAAAATCGGCGTTTCTCGCGCCTGAGGGGGAGAGAAGGGATCTGCCGCTCCCTTAGCGGGGTGTGCAGTTCACCAAGCACGCCAAGAATCGCCTGAAGCTCTACAAGCTGACTCGCGCCGATGCTGAATTCATCGTTGCCAATCCGCTGCGGAAAGAACGAGAGGACGATTCGAAGCGGCGTTATCTTGGACAGATCGAAGGCAAGTGGATCCGGGTAATCGTTCCCGATGACGATCCGAACCTGATTGTGAGCGTGCATCCGAGGAGGCACGGATGAGGGTGGATTACGACAGTGAGGCAGACGCGCTTTCGATCGACCTTGTCGAGGTCGATCGCTGGGACTTCGGCGAGGAGGTCGAGGGAACTTCCTGCACTGTGGCGATGAGAGACGGTCGCCCAGTGAACGTTGAGCTCCTGTCCCCCCGGGATAAGCTCGACCAACTTCGACTCGCCGCCGAGAGGTTCGGGCTCGACAGGCAGGCCCTGCTCGCTGCCGCACGAGCGGGCTTAGAGGCTCCCGACCGCCCGGTTACGGTCGAGGTCGGCCGTCCTTCAGTTGCTTAGTCGCTCGGCTTCTCGCCGATGATGAAGTCCGATTTCTTCGAGTCGTCGAACTTCACCCAGCAGTGATCGGGGGCGACGCCGGCGACCTCGATCAGGGCCGCTTCGATGCGTTTGGCGATCTCCGCCTTCTGCTCGTCGGAGCGGCCCTCGTACCAGTGAACGTGGACGAACGGCATCGGTTCGGTTGAGACTGAGGAGCGGCCCCCGCTAGGCGAGCGCCGGCTCCAGCTCGGCCTCGAGGCGGCGCTTCGGCATCGCGCCGACGACTTTCTTCGCGATCGCGCCGTCCTTGAAGAGGATCATCGTCGGGATCGAGAGGACTTCGTACTGGGCCGCCGTCTGCTGGTTCTCGTCGACGTTGATCGAGACGATCTTGAGGTCGTCGCGCTCGGAGTCGATCTCCTCGAGGACCGGGTGGACGACGCGGCAGGGACCGCACCAGGGCGCCCAGAAGTCGACGAGCACGGGCCCCTCGGCCTCGAGCACGTCCGATTTGAAGGTCGCATCGGTCACGTCGGTCAATTTGCCAGTCACTATCCGTCTCCCGGTCGTGTGGTTGCTCTCAATACTTCAGAAAGTATAGCGGCCCCGTTCAACCCCGCTGGAACCGGCCCACTCTCCTTACCCGTCCTGGCGACGATGGTATTCCTTGGCAGGTGACGAACGCCGAGATCGCCGCTGCCCTGGAAGAGCTGGGGACCCTCTACGAGCTCGACGGAGCGGTCAAATACCGCGTCCTCGCCTACAGCACCGCCGCCAAGGCGATCCGCGAGAGCCCGGTCGCGGTCGCCGAGCTGGCGGCGCAGGGGCGGGCGACCGAGGTGCCCGGCGTCGGCAAGACGCTGGCGGAAAAGATCGACGCGCTGCTGGAGACCGGCGAGATCCCGGCGGCGGTGAAGCTGAAGGCGAAGTTCCCGCCGACCCTGATCGAGGTCACCCGCGTCCCCGGCGTCGGCCCGAAAACCGCCCGGCGCCTCTTCGAGGAGCTGGAGATCGCCTCGATGGAGGACCTCAAGGCCGCGGCGGAGTCCGAACGGGTGCGCGACGTCAAGGGCCTCGGCCCGAAGGCGGAGGAGAACATCCTCGCCTCGCTCGAGCGGCTGGGGGAGCCGGGGGAGGGGCCGGGCCGCCTGCTGCTCTCGAAGGTGCGGCCGATCGCCGAGGAGCTGGCGGCGGCGCTGCGGGAGCACCCGGCCGCGGACGAGGTCGAGGTGGCGGGCTCGCTCCGCCGCTGGGCCGAGACCTGCAAGGACATCGACATCATCGCCACCGCCGAAGAGCCGGCCGCGCTCGCCGAGCACCTCGCCGGCCACCCGCTGATCGCCGCCGCCGGCTCCCCCGGACCCAACGGCGTCCGCGCCCAGACCCACAACGGCGTCTCGGTCGACCTGCGGATCGTCCCGCCCGAGGACTTCGGCAACCTGCTCCAGCACTTCACCGGCTCCAAGGCCCACAACGTGCAGCTACGCGAAGAGGCGGTCGGCCGCGGCCTCTCGGTCTCCGAGCATGGGATCACCGAGACCGAGAGCGGCGAGGTCACCCACTGCGCGACCGAGGCCGAGGTCTACGAGCGCCTCGGCTACGAGTACATCGAGCCGGAGCTGCGCGAGGGCCGCGGCGAGCTGAAGGCGGCGCGCGAAGGCAAGCTGCCGCGGCTGGTCGAGCTCGCCGACGTCAAGGGCGACCTCCACTCCCACACCACCCTCTCCGACGGCCGCAACAGCCTCGAGGAGATGGCCGCGGCGGCACGCGACCGGGGCTACGAGTACCTGGCGATCACCGACCACTCCGCCAGCCACGGCTTCGGCGACCACGTCACCGCCGAGCGCCTCTGGGAGCGGATCGAGGAGGTTCGCGCCTGGAACGCCTTCAACGCCGACGACGGCTTCCGCCTCCTCGTCGGCTCGGAGATCAACATCGGCCTCGACGGCGCGCTCGACTACCCCGACGACCTCGTCGCCGCCCTCGACTGGGTCGTCGCCAGCGTCCACACCGCCTTCTCGGTGCCGGAAAAGCAGATGAACGAGCGCGTCCTCACCGCGATCGCCAACCCGAACGTCGACTGCATCGGCCACCTGACCGGGCGCCTGATCGGCCGCCGCGAGCCCTACGGCGTCGACATCGAGGCGATCGCCGCGGCCGCGGCCGAGCAGGGGACGATGATCGAGATCAACGGCAACCCCAACCGCCGCGACCTCTCCGACTTCCACGCCCGCCTGGCCAAAGAAGCCGGCGTCAAGATCGTCCTCAACACCGACGCCCACGGCGTCGAGACCCTCGACAACATGGCCTACGGCGTCGCCACCGCCCGCCGCGCCTGGCTGACCGCCGCCGATGTCGCCAACACCCGCGGCTGGAGCGAGTTCCAGAAGCTGATGAAAACGTAGCCACTGCGCGAGTTTCGTTTAGTAAATTGACCGGCGCCGATGAACCGGGTGCTGAAGGCGACTTTATCGGGAGCGGCGGTCCTCGCGATCGTGGCGGCGGTCGGGTGCGGCAGCAGCGAAAGCAGCTCGACTGCCACCGAAGCCACGACGGCGGGGGCCAAAGGGCGCAAATGGAAGAAACTCCACTGGGAGTGGCACGCCAGCCTCGTCTGCAAGAAGGGGATGGAACAGGCTGACGTCCTCATGCACAAGGCCTCTGGGAAGCCGGCCCCTAAGCCGCCGTCGGCCTCCCCGGATTGGGAAAGCTTCCAGGTGCCGGTGAAGGTCCTGCTGCCGACCTTCCGGCAGACCTGGTCCGAACTCGAAGCCATCGAGCCGGACACCGAAGACGCCTACGACTACGAACGCATCCTCGAAAGGATGCGGATCGAGCTGAAGGAAGCTGAAAGGGAACCGGACGCACCGATCAGCTCCCGCCCGCTCAAGGGCGCCGGCAAAACCGCCTACGTGTACGGCATCCACGCCTGCCTCTTCTAGGCGAATGAACCCGGTGCGAAAACGGTCTACGCGGCAATTGCGCTGCTGCTGACCGTGCTGATCGGCGGGTGCGGGGGGAGCGATTCGCCGTCGACCCAGACCACGACCCAAGCGGGCGGTAAACCGCGCAATCTGAAGAAATACGACTTCGTCTTCCGGGCCTCGATCGTCTGCAAGAAGGGACTGGAACAGGCGGACGTGGCGATACACAAGGCGGCCGGCGAACCGGCTCCGAAGCAGCCTTCGTCCGCTCCCGACTGGGAAAGCTCGAAGCTGCCGCTGAAGGTGGTGCTCCCGGCCTTCCGTCGGATCGCCAGTCAACTCGAAGCGCTCGAACCGTCCCAGGCTGACGCTTACGAGTACGAAAGCTTCGTCAAACGACTGCAGGAAGAGCTGAAGGAAGCTGAAGCGCATCCGGACGCCCCGATCAGCTCGCGTCCCCTCCGCGGCGCCGGCAAACAGGCCTACGTCTGGGGCCTCCACGCCTGCCTCTTCTGATCGAGTCGCGGCGGACCACGGAACCCGCGGTCCGCCGGAGGTTGGGATGGAATCTGGTTTTGGCTCAGCCCGCCGCCACCCACGCGTTGGTCGGTTCTGTGGCGGTGTATTTGCCTGTGAACCGCGCGTCAGCGGGACAGAGGAAGCTGCCGGCGGTCCTCGGGAATACCACATTGAGGCTCATGCTGCCCGGGTTACCACCCACGGTGATCCCGACATCCATTCCGGTCCCCGCGCCGTAGGTGCAGCTGGTGCCGAAGATGCCGTTGACTGTTACTTCGGTTTCGACTGTTGTCAGTGTGCCGTTATCGGTTCCGGCGATGTGGTGGAGGATTGCGTACCCACCTTTGATGACTTTGACTTCCCGGGTGCAACCGGTGAAGCTCATGGTCGAGACGTTGCTTTCGACTGTGGTCGTCGCGCTGCCCGCATTTTTCAGCGAGCTTTCGATCACTGAGCCGGTGCATGTGACGAGCGCTTCGCCGGCTGTCGTCTCGAGCAGAGCACTGCTGCCGGCCGCGAGGCTGGCTTTTCCTTTGGTGCCTACCGGATACGGTTCCGAGCAGGCGTTTGTGTTCAGGTTGTTTTTGCAGATGACGGTCGCGGAGGCCGTGCCGGCACCGAGGAACGCCATAAGGGCCGCGGCCGCGACTGCGGCGAGCCCGATCATCTTCAGGTGCTTCATTTCTTCTCCTTTAGCCGCCAAGGGCGGGTCGTTTGCGCGCTTTTAGCAAACGTCGGAGGTATCAATCAAGAACCTTTTCGGTATTGGAGCGGAGGTTCTAGGCGAGGTCCATGGAGTCCCCGCGCAGCCCCGGCGTCCGCACCAGCTCGATCGGGCGCAGGGCGTGGGTCGGGACGACGTAGAACTTGACGCCGTCGCGGCTCTCGATGCCGAGGACGGCGGCCTCGCGGGTGTGCCAGGCGAGGGAGACGATCAGGGCGTAGCCGGCGCCGACGGCGGCGACCCCGGGGAAGAAGATGCCGATGACGCCGGCGGCGATCGCGGTGAAGGCGATCGGCCAGAGGCGGGTGAAGGCGATCCGCGCCGGGGTCTGCTCGGGCAGCGAGGTGGCGGTGCGGGCGCGGGCGAGGGCGTCGCGGACGTCGTCGGCGGCGCGCTGCGGGCGGCCGAGATAGATGCCGATCGCCAGCGCGATCAGCCACCAGGCCGCGGCGATCACGGCGATCCGGGTGTCGCCGTCGCGGTTGGCGGCAAGCGCCGTGATCCCCCCGAGCGCGGTCGCCTCGGCGGCGGTGATGAAGACGCTGGCCCGGAGCAGGTCGGTGTAGGGCATCGCTAGAAACCGAACTGCATCAGATTTCCCTGCTGGCAGGCGGGGAATGTGATGCAGTTCGGGTGCGCCGCCATCAGGTTGCCAGCCACCTGAGGATTTCCAGCCAGCCGTCGAGCCCGTCGACGGTCAGGTCACACTCTTCCGCCAGCTCGGGCGGCCCCTCGGGGGAGAGGACGCCGACGCAGACGGCGGCGCTCAGCCGCCCCTCTTCGCTCAGCTCGCGCAGGCGGCGGAAGGCGTCGAGGTCGGTGCGGTCGTCGCCGGCGTAGGTGGCGCGGTCGAGCCGCTGGTCGGCGAGCAGGGACGCCACCGCCCCGTCCTTGCCGCCGCCGCCGAGCGGGCGCAGCTCCAGCACCTTGCGTCCCCAGCGCGGTGCGAGCCCGGCCCGTCCGGCCTCGTTGGCGATCTCGTGGGCACGGCTCTCCGCTGTCGCCTCGTCCGGGCTGCCGCGCCAGTGCAGTGCCTGGATCGGCCCCTTGTCCTCCTGCCGCAGCCCGGCCGCGGCGAGCCGCTCGCCGTCGACCGCGGCGAGGAACTCCGCCGCTTCGTCCTCCCGCCCCGCCACCGAGGGGTCCGGCCGCGGCGCCTCGTCCCCGGGCAACAGCAGCTCGAGGCCGTGGTTGCCGGCGTAGGCGAGCGAGTCGAGGCCGACCAGCCGCCGCACGTCCTCGGCCCGCCGCCCGGAGATGCAGCCGACCAGCGCGTAGCGCTCACTCAGCGCCGCCAGCACCTCGCGGGCCGCCGCCGGCACCGCCGCCTGCTCGGCCCGTTCGACGATCGGGGCCAGCGTCCCGTCGACGTCGGTGAGGATCGCCGCCCGCCCGGGCGCCTCCCGCAGCGGCGCCAGCGCGGCGGCCCAGTCGCCGTCCCCGCGGGCGCCGGGGGTCTCGGAGTCGGGGGGCACGGCTCTTAGTATCGCGGGATGCCCGCCAGCGCGAGCCCGGACCATGCGCTCCCCAAGCTGGCGGCGATCGGCACCGTCGCCGGGATCTTCAGCGGCCTCTTCGGGGTCGGCGGCGGCACCGTGATCGTGCCGCTGCTGATCTTCTGGTTCGGCTACGGCGAGCGCCTCGCCACCGGCACCAGCCTCGCCGCGATCGTGATCATCGGCCTCTTCGGCGCCCTCGCCCAGGGCGGCGTCTACGGCAACGTCCACGTCGCCACCGGCCTCCTGCTCTCGATCCCGGCCGCGGTCGGCGTCGTCGGCGGCACCGCGATCCAGCAGCGGATCCCCCAGCGTGCCGTCTCCTACCTCTTCGCCCTCCTGCTGGTCGCGATCGCGGTGGAGCTGATCCTCTCGTGAACGAGCTGGCGGCGGTGCTGATCTGCCTCGCCGGCGGCATGACCGGCGGCCTCGTCGGCGTCGGCGGCGGCATCCTCTTCGTCCCTGCCCTCACCGTCTTCATCGGCCTCAGCCAGGTGGAGGGGGAGTCGACCTCGCTGCTGATGATCGTCGTCGTCGCGATCGTCGGCGCCTACCGCCAGAACGGCTACGGCAACGTCCGCGTCCGCGAGGCGCTGATCATCGGCGCCCTCTCGCCGCTCGGGGTCCTGATCGGCGTCGCCCTCGCCAACCACCTCTCCGAACGCGCCCTCCAGCTCGCCTTCGCCGCGCTCGCCCTGTTCATGGCCGCCCAGCTCGTCCGCCGCGCCCGCACCGCCGAGTAGCTGAGGCCTGAAAGGAAGCCACGGTGCATGGTCTACGCTCAGAAGCGTGGATTCGCTGACTTGGGAAGGTGACCTCCCGCGCCTGCGCTCGCCGATCCTGGTCTGCGCCTTTCGCGGCTGGAACGACGCCGCCGCGGCGGCCTCCACCGCCCTCGCCTCGATCGCCGACGACCTCGAAGGCGAGCTGATCGCCCGCATCGATCCCGAGGACTATTTCGACTTCCAGTCGACCCGGCCGACGATCACGATGGACGAGGGGCAGACGCGCCGGATCGAGTGGCCGGAGAACAACGTGATCGCGGTGCCGGTGCCGAGTGCCGACCGCGACCTCGTCCTCTTCGACGGGACCGAGCCGAACCTGCGCTGGCGCACCTTCTCGGAGACGATCGCGACCGTCGCCGACGCCCTCGGCGTCGAGATGGTGATCACCCTGGGCGCCCTAATCGCCGAGGTCTCCCACACCCTGCCGGTGCCGATCACCGGCCTCGCCTCCAGCCAGGCGCTGGTCGAGGAGCTGGAACTCGAGCGCTCCAGCTACGAGGGTCCGACCGGGATCGTCGGCGTCGTCCACGACCTCTGCCGCCAGAGCGGCATCGACTCCGCCTCACTCTGGGCGGCGGTGCCCCACTACGTCGCCGCCGTCCCCAACCCGAAGGCGGCGCTGGCGCTGCTGCGCCGGCTCGAGGGCCTGACCGGGATCGCCGTCGAGGCCTCCGAGCTGGAGGAGGAAACCGAGGACTACGAGGAGCAGATCGGCCGCGCCGTCGCCGCCAACCCGGAGATCGAGGAGCTGGTGGCGCGGATCGAGGCCGAACAGGTCGACCTCCTCGACGAGGAGGGTGAGCTACCCAACGCCGACACCCTGGCCCGCGAGTTCCAACGCTTCCTCCGCCAGCGCGGCGACGAGCAAAACTGAAGACGCCTTTATCTCCGCATAGCGGAGAGAAGTGCGTTTTCAGGCTTCAGCCGCGGGGCAGATCAGCCGGTAGTCGCACCAGCTGCAGACCGTGGGCGAGGGTCGCGGCTCGAAGTCCTGGCTGAGGATGCCCTCGCCGACCTGGAGGACGGTGCGCTCGACCCGCTCGGCGTCGTCGGGCCTGGTCGGCGCGGGAACCTTGTCGCCGTCGAGGACGTAGTAGTAGCTGCCGGTGCTGGCCTCGATGCCCCAGGCCTCCCGCGCCGCCATCCGGTAGAGCGCGAGCTGCAGGTCGCTGTCGAGGTCCTCTTCGCTCTTGCGCTCGCCGGTCTTGTAGTCGATCAGCTCGTAGTCGCCGTCGGGCAGGCGATCGACCCGGTCGACGCGGCCGCGGACGTGGTGGTCGCCGACCTTGAAGTCGAACTTCTTCTCCAGCCAGACCGGTTCGCCCTCGGCCAGCCGCTCGCGCTCCCAGTAGAGGCGCAGCGCCTCCTTGGCGCGGTCGCGGAACTGCAGCTCGTCGTCGGAGTCGCCGAAGCCGGTGCGGCGCCAGCCCTGCTCGAAGAGCCGGTTCAGCACCCGCAGCCCTTCCTGCTCGTTCGCCGGCGGTTCTTTGTGGAAGCGCTCGAGGACGTTGTGGAAGAGGATCCCGAAGCGCTGGTTGATCGTCGGCTCCTGCGGGATCCCGAAGACGCGGGCGAACTTGTACTTCAGCGGGCAGGTCAGGTAGAGCGAGAGGTCGGAGGCCGAGAGGCTGAGCATGCCGTCGCCGCGCCGCGGCAGGAAGGCCTCCAGCGATGGCTCCTCGCGCGCCGCCACCAGCTCCAGCCGGCGGCCGCGCTCGCGCTCGGAGTCGAGCAGGTAGGCGTCGAGGGCGGAGGCGTCGAGCTCGGCCTGCTGCTCGGGCGTCGCCACCTGGCGCAGCAGCCCGTTGACCGCGTCGATCGCGTCGGCGGTCGTCTCGTCGCCCGGCCGCTGGGCCAGCGCCGCCAGCTTCAGCAGCTCGAGGTAGCGGGCGATCGCGCGGTTGACGTCGATCGCGGTGTCGAGCCGCGGCTCGGAGAGCTCGCGGCCCGCGCGCCAGGAGGCCTCGAGCACCTGCTCGCGCAACTGTCGGTAGGTCGCGTGCAGCCCCTCGGCCGGTCCGAACAGCTCCTCCTCGTGCTCCTCCTCGTCAACGTCCTCGCCCGCGCCCGCCAGCGCCTGCTCGTAGTAGCGGGAGGGACGTGACGCCTCGCCCGCCGGGCCGCGCTGCACCCGCGAGAGCACGAGGCCGCTGCGTGCCGGCCAGCCCAGCCGCTCCCAGTCCCCTTCCTCCTCGAGCCCGAGGACGAAGACGTGGTCGAAGCCGAGACCCTTGACCGCGGCGACCGCCATGCCGCGGACCGCTCCCGGCGCCGGCGGCTCCTCGGCCTCCTCCGCTTCGACCCCGGCCTCGGCGACGGCGCTGAGGTAGCGGACGAAGCCGCGGGTCGAGCCGTGCGGTTCCCGCCGCGTCCAGGCGGTCGCCAGCTCGGCGAGGCGCGAGAGCCCGAGCAGCCGCTCGGCCACCTCGGGCTGGGCGGCGAAGAGGCGCTGGCGGCGCAGCCCCACCTGCTCGATCAGCCGCCGCACGAAGACGTCGGCGCGCCGTTCCTCCATGATCGCCGCGGCGCCCGCATAGAGCTTGAGGAAGGCCCCGATCCGCTCCCGCGCCTCGGGCTGGAACTGGGGGCTGTCGAGGGCGGCCTCGCAGGCGGCGACCATGTCCTGCTTGCGCCGCCGGGCGATCGTCGTCAGCCGCGCCAAGTCCCCCGAGCGCAGTTCGACCGGCGGGCGGGTCAGCGCCCGCGCCGCCGCGGAGGAGTCGTCGGGGTCGGCGAGCACCCGCAGCCAGGCGATCGCGTCGCGCACCTCCGGCCGCTGGAAGAGCGCGCTCGGGCCGAAGAGGTGGAAGGGGATGCCGCGCTCCTCCATCGCCGCCGCGACGGCGCCGCCGCCCTGGGCGGGGTCGGCGACGAGGACGCAGATCTCCTCCGGCGCGGTGCCGCCGGCGACGAGGTGCTCGACCGCGCGCGCCGTCGCCTGCGCCTGCGCCCGCTCGTTGGTACAGCTCCAGAAGCTGAGGTTGGGATCGCGGAACCGCTCCTCCAGCTCGATCCGCTCGCCGTCGGGGAAGCGGTCGGCGAACCACCGCAGGGCCATCCCCGCCTGCGCCTCGCCTCGCTCGCTGCCCGCCTCGGCGGCAAAGAGCTGGTTCTGGTTGTCGGCGGCGAGGGACTCGACCACCGCAAGCTGCGCCGGCGTCGCCTCCTCGAGCTCGTCGACCATCAGGTAGCGCCAGCGCTCGGCGATCCGCCGCCGCACGTCGGGGCGCTCGACCAGCAGGCAGTCGAGGGCGAGGAAGACGTCGCCGCGGTCGAGGCTGCCGGTCTCGGCGAGGATCCGGTCGTGGGTGGCGTAGAGCTCGGCGAACTCCTGCTCGCGGCGCAGCGCCTCGCGGCCGGCCTCGTCCTCGGGCGTCACCGCGGCGGCCCGCTCGGAGAGCGTCGTCGGCCCCACCCGTTCCGCCTTCAGGCTGTCGATCCGCGCCAGCAGCCGCGCCAGCAGCCCGGCCGGGTTGCCGCGGATCTCGTGCCGGCGCAGCGGCAGCCGGTCGAGGCGGTCGAGCAGCATCGCCAGCCGCTCCGCCCGCCCGAGCACGTCGAAGAAGGGATCGAGGCCGGCCTCCTCGGAGTACTCGCGCAGGAGGCGCTCGCCGATCGCGTCCCAGCTCCCGATCCAGAGCTCCTCGAAGGAGCCGGGGAGCAGCGCCTCGCAGCGGGCGCGCAGGCGCGCCGCGGTGGTGCGGCTGGAGGCGATCGCGAGGACGTTCTCCGGGCGGGTGCCCGCGGCGGCGAGGTGGGCCAGCCGACGGGCCAGGAGCTCGGTCTTGCCGGTCCCGGGCGCGCCGACCGCCAGCAGCGGCCCGCGGTCGTGCTCGACCGCCCGCTGCCGAGCGGAAAGCGCGCTCTCCAGCGTTGGCTGCTCCTCAGGCATAACCCAAAGCTAGCCGCTCTGGGATGTCCGCTTCCACACCGAGGCACGCCTGGATGACGCGCCTGGCGCTGCGCATCTCTGTGTCCTCGGGCTTGCCTTTGCCTCCAGCAAAGGCTGCGCCCTGCGTCCTTGATCTGCTTGGCCAGGCACGCCCCCAGTCGCACCTCGGCGTAAAAGCGGACATCCGTAGCATGGGGTCGATGGACGTCCTCTCCGCCGACTGGCCGGCGATCTGCCGCCGCATCGTCGCCGCCCAGCGCCCGATTTTCGAGCGGGCGAGGACGAGCGAGGAGCGCACGGTCTACGAGGGCGTCGGCGAGGGCGGCGACCGCACCCTGGTGATCGACCGCGAATGCGAGGACGTCGTCTTCGCCGAGCTCGAGCGGCTGGCCGAGGGAGGGGCGTCGTTCGTCGCCGTCTCCGAGGAGCGGGGGGAAGTGACCTTCGGCTCCGGCGGCGAGCACCGGGTCGTGATCGACCCGATCGACGGCTCGCTGAACGCGCGCCGGACGCTGCCCTCCTTCGCCGTCTCGATCGCCGTCGCCTCGGGGCAGTCGATGGCCGACGTCGAGTTCGGCTTCGTCCACGACTTCGGCGCCGACGAGGAGTTCATGGCGCGCCGCGGCGAGGGGGCGACCCTCGACGGCGCGCCGGTGCGGGTCTCGCCCGCGGCCGAGCGGCTCGAGGTAGTCGGGATCGAGTCGGCCGAGCCGGAGTGGTCGCTGCCGGCGCTGGAGGCGCTGGCCGGCAAGGTCTTCCGCCTGCGGGTGGTCGGCGCGATCGCGATCTCAGCCGCCTACGTCGCCGCCGGCCGCTTCGACGCGATGCTGAGCCTGCGCTCCTGTCGCTCGGTCGACGCCGCTGCCGCGCAGCTGATCGTCCGCGAGGCCGGGGGCGCGGTCGCCTTCGGCGACGGCGAGCTCTCCGAGGCGCTGCTCGACCTCGACTCGCGCTATCCGATGGCCGCGGCGAACTCCGCGGACGGGCTCGAGGCGATGCGCTCGGCGCAACTCGCCAAAGCCGCGTAACCCCTCTTCCCAAGCGGGTTACAAACTAGTGTTCGCGAGAACATACGTTCGCTACACTCGGGCGTCCCCCAAGCCCCCAACTCAATCTGAAGAGGTGTCTTTCCCTTATGGCAGAAGCAAAAAGCAACAGCAGCAAATCGAAAACGCAGGCCAAGCGCGCCACCACCGAAGCGAAAAAATCCGCGGCCAAAACCGCGTCGGCTTCGAAACGCGCCGCGACCAAGGCCGCTGCTGCTGAGAAGAACCAGGTCCAGACCGTCGTCGAGACCGCCGTCGACGTCCCGGTCGGCGCCGTGCTCGCGGTCAGCGACCGGCTGGGCGAGCTCGTCGAGCCGTGGACCGACCGCAGCAAGGCCGAGCGGCAGATCAAGAACTACCGCAGCAACCTGCGCAAATCGCTGAAGCGGACCGAGCGTCGCGGCACCACCGCCCGCCGCCGGGCGCTCACCGAGGCCCGCCGGACCCGCACTCAGGTCGAGCGTGAGGCGCGCAACCGCCGTACCGAGGTCGAGCAGCGCGTCCGCCGCGCGATCGAGGTCCCGACCTCGCGCGCCCAGGAGGTAGTCGACACCGCCCAGGGCGTCGTCGGCTCGGTCACCAGCCAGATCCCCGCGCTGCGCTAAGCGCGCTAAGCGCGCTAGCGGCCGGTAACGGCAACGGGGCGGGAGTAGGCGGGCTCGTAGGGCCAGCCCTCCCGCCCCTTTACGTAGGCGCGGAACTGGAAGCGGACGCCGCGGCTGTCGTCGTCGCTGAAGCGGTAGGCGTAGCGGAAGCGGCCGCGGGCGTCGGCCTGCACGGTGCGGAAGGCGCTCCACTTGGCGCCGGGATAGCGGAACTGCAGCTCCACCGGCAGCCCTTCGTCGAGCGGCGCGACGCCGGTCTCGGCGACGCGGCCGCTGAAGACGACGGGACGGCCGCCGACCTTCGCCCTGGCGGCGGAGGCGCGGAGGCGGACCGACGCCGATACCTCCAGACGGACGCTGCCGGCGCTCGCGCGGGTGAGGGTCCTGGTGCCGGCGAAGGTCGCGCCGACCTCCCGGCTCGGCCCCGGCGCCAGCCGCAGGGAGAACGTCCCGTCGGAGCGGGTGCGGATCCGCGTCGTCCGCTGCGACGGTTGCGACCCCGGCGCGAAGGTCTCCGTCACCGCCACCTCCTGCCCCGCGAGCGGCGCGCCGGAGACGTTCAGCAGGCGCCCGCCGTATGGCTTCCCGCGGCCGAACGGAATCCTCCGCGCTCGCCGCGCGCCAAAGCCCGCTTCGAGCCGCGTCAGCGTCTTCAGCGGGTTGACGAGGACCATCTTGCCGCCGCGGGCACGGTCGGTGCCGGTGGCGGCATTGCCGGCCAGGTCGTAGCCGGTGGCGAGGAACTCGTACTTCCCGGCCGGATAGCTGTCGCTGTCCCAGTGGGCGATCAGCCGGTCGCCGGCGACCCGCGTCGGCAGCTCCTCGAAGCGCCCGGAGGAGCCCGCGCGCCGCACCCGGATCGAGCCGCGCTCGGGGCTCGGCCCGGAGAGGGGGTCGGCGACGGTCGCTTCGATCCGCTCCGGTTCGGACGGGTCCTGGGCCGCGGCGAACAGCACCCGCGGCGGCTCTTCGTCGATTCGGATCGTCGCGGTCGGCGGCAGCGGATCTCCCGCCGCCCCGTCGGCGAGGTTGCCTGCCGCGTCGCGGGCGAAGTAGGCGACCTCGTGGACGCCGCTGCCGGCGACCCAGCCGGAGATGCTGTCTCCGGCGGCGAGCGCCGGCGGGCCGCCGTCGACCGCGATCGCCGCGAAAGGTCCCGTCGGCCCCGCCGCGGCCATTCCCGAGAGCTCGTCGGCGGCGAGGAGGCTGAGCCGCACCGGCCCGCTGCTCCAGCCCTTTGCCAATCCCTGCAGCGAGAGCCGCGGCAGGGTCGCGTCTGACCTGAAGACGACGCTGCTGACCGGGGAGGCGACGCCCGCGCCGGAGACGGCGACGACCCGGACGAAGGTCTCGCCCTCGGGAAGGGTCCCGAGGGCGATCGTGTCGTCGTCGATCCCCTGCGGCAGGTCGGTCTCGGCGTCGCTGCACCAGCCGGGGTGCAGGCAGGGGGAGCTGCCGCCGCCGGGATCGAGCGAGAAGGCGTAGCCGCGGATGCCGCTGGGCGGTAGGTCTCCCGCCGGGTGGCCGATCTTCAGGATCGCGGTCTCGTGGCCGGCGAGCCATCCCTCGGGAGCCTGCGGCGCGGCTGCGGGCGGGACCGTGTCGTCGAAGCGGAGCGTCGCCCGGGAGGCCGGCCCCGGTCGCCCTTCCTCGTCTTCGAGCCAGACTTCGACGGTGTAGGCGCCGGGCTCCGGCAACACCTCCAGCAGGTCGACCACATGGACGATCTGGGCATTCCGCACCGGCCCGGCGACCAGGTGGCCGGCGGAGTCGAAGACCCGGTAGACGACGGCGCGGGGGGAGACCGGGGGGCCGGGGACCTGGGTCCAGCTGAGGCGGAAGGCGTTGCTAGCGTGCCAGGTCTCTTCGCCGCCGGCGACCTGGAGGTTTTCGATCCGCAGCGGTTCGCCGGCCGCGGCTGGGGACGGCAGCGCAACCGCAAGGACGAGAGCGAGCCCGAGGAGGAGTGGCGGCCTCACGGCCCGAACTCCCCGGCGGGGTCGCCGCCGGCGCTGGATTCGTTGGTTTCTGCGGGCGCCGGTTCGGCGACGGGAGCCGGCGCGGGTTCGGGCGGCGGGGCGGATTCGACCGCACCGCCGCTCGCAGCGGGTTCGCTCGCTTCGGGCGCCGCTTCGGCCGCCGCGGGCGCCGCTTCGGCGGTCGCCTGGTGGCGACGGGGAGACCGCTTCGACTCCGGTTGGGACCGGGGCTCCGGCGTCGGAGCAGGGGCCGGTTCGTATTCGACCCGCGCCCGCTCCTGAGCCGGCTGGGCGGCCTGCCGCTCGAGCGCGGCCGGCTTGGCCTGGCTCGCTCCCAGGTCGAGCGGCGCCGGCACCAGGCCGGTGGCGACGCAGGCGGCCGCGCCCCCGGCGGTGCCGATGCAGACGGCTGCCGCTTTCGCCAGCGCCGCAGCACCGATGCCGCCGGTGCCCCCGCCGGTGGCGAGTTGCGAGGTCGCCGTCTCGCCGCCGCGGCCGCCGAAGCGAGCGGCGAGATCCGCCAGCGCGTCGTGAGCGCGATCCAGCAGCGAGCGCTGGAGGGGGAGGACCGGAGCCAGAGCGGCGGCGGCCGCCGGGGCGGCCCGGTAGGTGCGCAGCGTCGCCCGGCAGGAAGCGCAGGCGCGCAGGTGCTCGCGCAGCTCCGCCACCTCCTCGCGCCCCGCCTCGCCGTCGCAGAAGGCGGAGATCAGCGGCCGCATCTCGGCGCAGCGGCGGCCGTCTTCGCTGCGGGAGACGAGGCTGCGGAAGCGCTCGCGCCCCTCGGCCAGGCAGCGGTTGATCTTCGTCCGGCTCCAGGAGGTGATCTCGCCGATCTCCGCGTAGGAGTAGCCCTCGGCGAGCAGGGTGAGGGCGCGCAGCTCCTGCGGCTTCAGCGCCTGCAGGGCCTCGCGGCTGCGGGCCACCGCCTCCCGCCGCTCCGCTGCCTCCGCCGGCCCGCCGCCCTCCGCCGGGAGCAGCGAGACCCAGTCGGCCTCCTCGCCCGGCGGCAGCGGCGAAGCCAGGATCCGCTCGCGCTCGCGGCGGATCGCCATCGCCTCGTGCTTGACCACCGTCTGCGTCCACTTGACGAGTTCCAGGGGACCGCGGTCCGGCGCCTTACGCAGGAGGATCTCTAGGGCCCGCTGGAGCGCTTCGTCGGCGTCGTCCTCGCAGAGCGAGTAGCGGCGCGCGGTGCGGCGCAGAGCCGTCTCGTTCCGTGCGTAAGTCTCCACGGCGGCGCGCTTGCGAGCGGCCGCGTCGTCGGTCTGCGGACGCGGGCTCTGCCGCTCCGGGCTGGCGCTTTCCATCGCTTCAATTCCCCCTGCCGGTTCGATTCTCTGGATCGGACACTGGCAACGTCAGGTACGAAGGCGGTACTTCTCTCCCCCCTGCTGGACGGATCTCGCAGGCCGGAAGCGCGGAAATTGCAGCCGGCGCCGGAGAAACGTCCATCGCCCCAGCGGCTCGGTAGGATCGCCGCATGAGCACTTGCGTAGTCACCGGCGGCGCCGGCTTCCTCGGGTCCCACCTCTGCGAACGGCTGCTGCGGGACGGGCACCGGGTGATCTGCATCGACAACCTCGAGACGGGGTCGTTGGAAAACATCGCTCACATCCGCGACGAGATGTTCGAGTTCCGCAACATCGACATCACGGAGAAGGTCGACATCCCCGAGCCGGTCGACTTCGTCTACCACCTCGCCTCGCCGGCCAGCCCGATCGACTACCTGCGGCTGCCGCTGCACACGCTGAAGGTCGGCTCCCACGGCACCCACCACATGCTCGGGGTCGCCAAGTGGAAGCGCGCCCGCTTCCTGATCGCCTCGACCAGCGAGGTCTACGGCGACCCGGAGGTCCACCCGCAGAAGGAGGACTACTGGGGGCACGTCAACCCGATCGGCCCGCGCGGCGTCTACGACGAGGCGAAGCGCTACGCCGAGGCGCTGACGATGGCCTACCACCGCCAGCAGGGAGTCGACACGGCGATGGTCCGGATCTTCAACACCTACGGCCCGCGGATGCGCGCCCACGACGGCCGCGCGATCCCGACCTTCCTGCGCCAGGCGCTGCAGGACCGGCCGCTGACCGTCTTCGGCGACGGCAGCCAGACCCGCAGCTTCTGTTACGTCGACGACCTGATCGACGGCATCGTCCG
>DASSMM010000049.1:0-41763 GCA_035688825.1 Solirubrobacterales bacterium
ATCTCCGCCCCCAGCTCCGCGATGCGGTTCTGCAGGTCCTCTCGGGCGACAAGGGTCTCGCCGATCGCGGGGTCCGACACGCGCCGCAGTCTAGATATATGAGGGCTACGAGAGCTCGGCGCGGAGGACGCCGGCTTCGAGGACGGCGCGGACGCCGTTGCCGAGGTCGAGGACGGAGCCGCCCCGGGTGAGGCTCGCGACCTGGTCGGCGAAGCGGGCGGCGCCGGCGACCGGGCGGCCGGCGGCCTCGTCGGCGAGGCGCTGAAGAACGAGGCGGCGGAGGGCGGGATGCAGCTCGGCGAAGCGGGCGTGGCGGATCGTCCCCGGCGCGGCCCCCTCCCCGCCGGCCAGCTCGGCGTCGACGAGCGAGTCGAGCAGCTCGGCCTCCTCGCGCAGCAGCGCCGCCGTCCGCAGGACGTTCTCCCTCGCCGCCGGGTGGATCCGCTCCAGCTCCGGAATCAGCTCGCGGCGCAGGAGGTTGCGCCTGTAGCCGCCCTCCTCGTTGCTGGCGTCGTCGCGCCAGGCGAGGCCGCGCTCCTCGCAGTAGGCGGTGGTCTCGGCGCGGGTGGTGCCGAGCAGCGGCCGGGCGAGGCGTCCGTCGCGCGGGCGCATCCCCAGCAGCGCCCGCCGGCTCGGCGAGGAGGCGAGGCGGTAGAGGATCGTCTCGACCTGGTCGTCGGCGGTGTGGCCGGTGAGGATCGTCGCCCCCGACGCCTGGGCCAGCCGCTCCGCCGCCGCGTAGCGGACTTCGCGGGCCCAGCCCTGCAGGTTCCCCGCTCCCTCCGGCCGCGACGCTCGCTCGACCTCCAGCTTCGCTCCCAGGCGTTCGCAAAGCTCACGGCAGAAGCGCTCATCTCCGTCCGCCTCCTCCCGAAGCCCGAAGTTGACGTGCAGCGCGCCCACCGCCCCCGCCCCCCGCGCCCGCACGGCCAGGTCGAGCATGCAGACGGAGTCCCGCCCGCCGGAGAGCATCACCAGCAGCGGCTCGGGTCCGGCGAGGAGGCCGCCGGCCTCGACCCGCGCCGGCAGCTCCTCGGCGATCATGCGGCGCGGACGACGTAGAGCTCGGTCGGGGTGGGAAAGCCCTTGAGGCTGACCCGACCGATCCCCTCGAACCGGAGCCGGTCGCTCCCCGCGAGGGCCTGGCAGACCGTGTCGGTGACCAGCACCTCCCCCGCCAGCGCCCGGTTGACGACGCGGTGGGCGAGGTTGACCTGACCGCCGAAGTAGTCGCCGTCGCGGTAGACGGCGTCGCCGTAGTGGATCCCGACCCGCGGCTGCGGCCGCTGCTCGAAGCGGGCCAGGAAGTCGACCGCCCACTCGGTCAGGGACAGTGGGTCGGGCGAGACCACCATCACCTCGTCGCCGATCGTCTTCACGATCGTCGCCTCCCGCGGCAGCGTCGCTTCGACCGAAGCGACGAAGTTCTCGACCACGTCGAGCGCCTCGATGTCCCCCTCCTCCTCGGTGTAGCGGGTGAAGCCGGTGAGGTCGATGAAGCAGAGGCTGACGTGGACGTGGCCGAGTTCGATTTCGGCGGTGTCGACGGCGGTCGGGTCGGCCTCCATGTGGCCGACCACGTCCTGCTCGACGAAGTAGCGCAGGTAGCGCTGGTGCAGGTAGTCGGTCAGCGGCGCCGCCAGGGGCAGGATGTCGGCCGCGAGCTCCCCCATCTCCTCGGCCATTTCCAGCTCGGGCACGGCGTCGCGGATCAGCGGCTCGTGGACGTAGAGGTGGAAGAGGCGGACCTCGGCCTCGGCGATCCGCCGCATCGACTGGGCGTAGACGCGGACGAGCTGCAGGAAGGCGACGAGCGGGAAGCCGGCTTCGAGCACACGGGCGCAGTGCCGCAGCGCCTCCGCGTCCTCGGGGCCGACCTCGCCCCGGCGGTCGGCCGGGGTCCCGAGGATGACCAGGATCCGCTCGACCAGCTCGGGCTCCAGCCCGGTCTCCGCCGCCACATCCTCGACGCTCGTCCGCGTCTCCTCCGGATCGCTGAAGAGCTCTTCGGTGAAGCCGAAGGCGAGCCGGCCCTCGCGCCCCGCCTCCCGCAGGTCCTCGAGCGAGTAGCCGCGCTCGCGCATCCGCGCCACCACCCGCGCCTGCGCTGCCGCCGCCGCGGTCCAGCGCCCCCGCCGCACCGGCACGATCTTCTCCGCCGCCCAGCGTTTCAGCGTCGAGGCGGGGACGCCGGACCGGCGCGAGGCCTCACTGAGCGAGATTCGCTGGTCAGCCACACGGCGAGGCTAACCGGGCTGGCGGGGGAAGGGGTCCGGTCATCCTCCGCGTGAATTTGTCGCGGCCCGATATCGGGCCGGCTCCCGAACATGCTGCCCGCCTATGGCGGGCAAGAGACAGATTGCATATCGCGGCTTCGCGACATTCCCGCGGAGGACGACCGGACCCCAGCAACACGTGCCGTGGTTCCTTGTGCACGCATAGCGTGCGTTTGGAACCACGACTTCGAGTTGCAGGCAGCTTCGGCGATCCCGTGGTTCCTTTGTCCGCGCATGGAGGACAAAGGAACCATGACTTTTGCTCTCGTCCCTCGGCGTCTGCCGGGGCGTGTTGCTGGAGGGGGTCGGCACCCCTCCGCAGGAATGTTCGGCGATATGCAATCTGGTTTCTGCGGCGGAGCCGCTGCATGTTCTCCCCGCAGCGCCAGCGGAGGGGAGGTCAATTCCGGAGGAGGGGTGCCGACCCCCTCCTTAGCGCCGCCACAGAAAGCGGGGCGACCCGGAGGCCGCCCCGCTGCTCTTTGGGGGATGTGTCGGAGGGCTAGGTGGGGATCTCCGACTCCTCGTGCAGTTGGAGGACCGACTGGCCGTCCTCGCCGGTGCGGATGCGGATCGCCTCCTCCACCGGCAGCACGAAGATCTTGCCGTCGCCGACCTCGCCCGTGCGGGCGTGCCGGAGGATCGTCTCGACGACCACGTCTTTGTCTTTGTCCTCGACCACGACCTCGAGCTTGATCTTGGGACGGACGTTGACCGTCAGGGTCGAGCCCCGGTAGCGCTCGACGATGCCTTTCTGGCGGCCCGAGCCCTTGGCCTCGAGGATCGACAGGGACGGGAAGCCCTTGTCGAGCAGCTCCGCCCGGATCGGCTCGAACGCCTCGTGGCGGATGTACGCCTCTACCTTTTTCATGCGCTCATCCCTCCTAGGACTCGCTGGTCATCGCGGTCACCGCGGCCGGGGCCGGAGCGCGCGAAGCCTCCGACGAGCCGCCGAACTGGATCCCCGTCGAGTACTCCGGCTGGGGGATGAACTGCTCCGGGTACCCGTACATCCCGTGCTCGGAGATGTCGAGGCCGGCGTCCTCTTCCTCCGGCGTCACCCGCAGGCCGATCGTCTTCTTGATCGCCCAGAAGATCCCGTAGGAGGCGACGAAGACGCAGGCGAAGGCGACCGCCACCCCGAGCGCCTGGGCGCCGAGCTGGTGGAAGGAGCCGCTGTACCAGAGGCCCGGATCGCCGACTTCGTTCAGTTCCGCCAGGCGCGGGGAAGTGAAGATCCCGCACGAGAGCGTGCCCCAGATTCCGGCGAGGCCGTGGGCCGAGAGGGCGCCGACCGGGTCGTCGATCACCTTCTCGATCGCGAGCACGCCGAAGACCACGACGACGCCGGCAACCGCGCCGATGATCGGCGCCGCCCAGTACTCGACGTAGCCCGACGGGGCGGTGATCGCGACCAGGCCGGCGATCGCGCCGTTTCCGGCCATGCCGATGTCGATCGTCTTCGTCTTCAGGTACATGAGCGCGACCGCGGCGACGACGCCGGCCGCGGCGGCGAGGTTGGTGACGACGACGACTTCGGCGAAGCGGCCGCCGATCGCGCCGAGGGTCGAGCCGGGGTTGAACCCGAACCAGCCGAGCCAGAGGATCAGCACGCCGAGGCCGACCAGCGGCATCGAGTGCCCCGGGATCGCCCGCGGTTTGCCGTCACGCGTGTACTTGCCGATCCGCGGGCCGAGCAGCAGCAGGGCCGCGAAGGCGCCGGTGGCGCCGATCAGGTGGACCACCGTCGAGCCGGCGAAGTCCTGCATCCCGACGTTCACCTGCAGCCAGCCGCCGCCGAATATCCAGTGGCTGAGCACCGGGTACAGCACGGCGCTGAAGATGATCGCGTAGATGATGTAAGCGCCGAATTTGATCCGCTCCAGGGTCGAGCCCCAGACGATCGCCAGCGAGACCGCGCAGAACACGAACTGGAAGAACATGAACGCGGCCGGGGAGATCGAATACGTTTCGACGAAGGGGATGCTGCTGCCGGCCTGTTCGACCGAGGACCCGACGTCGAGGAAGAACCCGTGGGTGCCGGCGATCTCGCCGAGCCCGCCGAAGGCGAGGGCGAACCCGCAGGCCCAGTAACAGAGCGAGGCGATCGAGAAGTTCACCAGCACCTTGGCGACGCCGGCACCGGCGTTCTTGGCGCGCGAGAACCCGACCTCCAAGAGCAGGAAGCCGGCCTGCATGAACATCACCAGGCATGCCGCGACGATCACCCACATCGCGTTGATGCTGGCCTCGGGAGTTTCCAGAATCGCCGGTTCTTCGGCGCCGAAGGCGGCGGCCGGCAGAACCAGTGAGGCGATTGCGGCGACAGGCGCGGCAATCGTCAACCTCTTCTTCATTTCTCTACTTCCCTCCTTGCCCGACGGGATTCACCGCCCCGCCGGTCGCTTTCGGACGAGTGGCTCCAAGCTATGGAGGGGGCCGCGAGGGGTCTTTAGACGGCTGGAGGAAATTCGGCGGCCGCCGTTTCTCCCCGATGTCGCGGCGCGCCCGGCAGGCGGCTAGGGTCGGGCGTCAGATGCCGGCCCGCCTGCGCCCGACCGCCCCGATCGCCGCCGACGCGATCCTCGTCGGCGACCCCGGCCGGGCGCTGATGCTGGCCCAGGAGCTGCTGCAGCAGCCGAAGATGAGCAACCACGCGCGTGGCCTCTGGGGCTATTCCGGGGTGACCCCGGCGGGCGACGAGCTGACGATCCAGGCGACCGGGATGGGTGGCCCGAGCGCCGCCGTGGTGCTCGCCGACCTGGCCGAGCTCGGCGTCAAGCGGGCGATCCGGATCGGCACCTGCGCCTCGCTCGGGGACCTTGGCCTGGGCAAGATGCTGGTGGTCACCGAGGCGCACACTCCCGGCGGCGGCCGTTCGCTCCCGGACTCCGCGCTGACCGCGACGCTCGAGGAGACGATCGGGGATGCCGCCCGCGGGGTGGTCGTCAGTCTCGACTCGCTGCACCGGCCGGAGGCCGAGCTCCCCTCGATGGTCGCCGAGGGGGCCGACATGCAAACCGCCGGGCTACTCGGAGCAGCGGCAGCGGAGGGAGTGGCCGCGGCGGCGGTCCTGATCGTCACGGAGAGGAGTGACTCGGGACAGCTGCGTGACGAGGAGCTGGAGGAGGCGGCGAAACGCGCCGGCGCTGCAGCCTCAGGCGTTATCTCAACCTAAGGTTGAGCGTTAGCCTTCGCTTTTTTCGGCGTTTTTTTCTCCGCCTTCTTCTCGGACTGCTTCGCGTTCTCCCGCCGCATCGCCCCCAGCTCGCGGCTGAGGTCGTCGATCGCCTCCTCGACGTCCCCGAGGCGTTGGGAGAAGGAGCGCAGGCGCCGCTCCAGCCGTTCGACGTCGGTCGCCGAGGGCAGGTTGAGCGCCGCCATCGCCGCCTGCTGGGCCTCCAGCGCCTTCTCCCGCGCCCCCAGGGCGGCGGTGACCGCATCGTGGAGGGTGGGGTTGTCGATCAGGGCCTGCGCCAGCTCTCCCAGCGCCTGCTCGGCCCGTGCCCTCAGCCCGTCCTGCTCGTAGTCCTCGTAGCTCAAGTCACAGCAGCTTAACGAGCGCATCCGGCTCGGCTGAAAATCTCCCGTCACAAATATGTTGCAAGCGTTGATTAAGGACTTGTTGGGAGCGGCTGCAGCCGTTGTGGACGTTAGGACTAGTGGGTAGCCTGCAACCGGTTGCTGCCCGGGGAGGGGAAACCAGCGCGGGCAAGAGAGACGCCTCGGCATGAGATCTAAAGTCGCATTCATCTTCGCCGCACTTGCCGGCTTCATGGCGGTCACCGCTGTGGCCGCTGCTCTGGCCGGGGCCGAGCCGGTCTCCGAAAGCAGCGCCGTCGCCCCGGCCCCGACCACCACGACCGGGATCCCCTCGCTGCAGGCGCCGGCCTGCGCCAACGGGCTCGACGACGACAACGACGGCCTCGTCGACACCGAAGACCCCGACTGCGAATCGCCCGAAGACACGACCGAGGTCCCACCGGCATCGCCGCCCGCCACCGAGGAAGGCGAAGAAGTCGCGGCGCCGGCCCCCGCCCCCGCTCCTGAAGAGAAGGCGCCGCAGGGTGTCGTCAAGCACGGCACCGAAATCGGCAGCCCCGACACCACCGGCTCGAACGGGAAGAAGGGGACCAGGCGCAACGACGAACTCACCGCTCCCGGCGGCGGCAACAGCGGCGGCACCACCGCCCCGAGCGCCAACGGCGGCGGGGATCAACCTCTACCTGAGGGTTCGGATGGGGGCGCACAGTTCACCGAAGGCGGCGCTCCGACCACCGCCAACCCGACGACTACGATCGCCCCCTTCGGCCCGGCCCCGATCGGCGTCCCCAACTTCATCATCGACTCCTTCGAAATCCCGCCCTTCCTGCTGCCGATCTACCAGGCCTGCGGGGCCGAATACGGGATCCCCTGGGAGGTCCTCGCCTCGATCAACAAAATCGAGACCGCCTTCGGCACCAACACCAACGTCTCCAGCGCCGGCGCCGTCGGCTGGATGCAGTTCCTGCCCTCGAGCTGGGAAGCCTTCGGCCTCGACGCCAACGGCGACGGCAAGAAAGACCCCTACAACCCGGTCGACGCGATCTGCGCCGCCGCCCATTACCTGAAGCTCGCCGGCGGCAACAAAGACCTCTACCAGGCGATCTTCGCCTACAACCACGCCGACTGGTACGTGCAGGAGGTCCTCCTCTACGCGCGTGCCTACGGCCGCCTCCCCTCCGACCTGGTCGGCTCGCTGACCGGCCTCACCGAGGGGGCCCGCTTCCCGATCGCCGCCGACGCTCGCTACGCCGACGACATCGCCGCCCGCCAGGCGCTGAAGAGCGGGGCCGACGTCGGCAGCGCGAGCGAAGTCATCTCCTCCTCCCCCACGCCGCGCGGGATCAACATCTTCAGCAAGGAGGGAGCGCCGGTCGTCGCCGTCAACGACGGGGTCGTCCGCAAGCTCGGCCACTCCGCCAGGCTCGGCAACTTCGTCGTCCTCGAAGACACCTACGGCAACCGTTACACCTACGCCGAGCTCGGGCCGCTCGTCCGCGACCACCGCCTCGTGGTGATGCCGAGCGGCAAGGAGAAGCGGGTGCCGGTCGAAAGCCAGAACCTGCGCCCGCGGCTGCGCGCCTACCCCGGCCGCGCCCAGGACGGCGGCGCCGCGACCGACAAGCTGGAAGCGGCCCTGGCGGCCAGCGGCGAGGGGTCGATCCGGGTCGGCTCGAAGGTGATCGCCGGCACCGTGCTGGCGCGGGTCGCCGGCGGCGAGGACGGCGTCGACTCGCACATCAACTTCTCGATCCGCCCGGCCGGCAAGGGGGCGCCGCGGATCGACCCGAAGCCGATCCTCGACGGCTGGAAGCTGCTGGAGGCGACGGCGATCTACCGCGCCAAGGGCAAGAGCCCGTTCTCCAACCTCAGCGGCGCCGGCGTCCTGCTGCTTTCGAAGGAGGCTCTGCAGAAGCGCGTCCTCGCCGACAAGGGCCTGGAAATCTACGAATGCGGCCGCGAAGACATCGCCGCCGGCAAGATCGACCGCCGCATCCTCGCGGTGCTCGAGTACCTGCGCACGAAAGGCTTCAAGCTGACGATCACCTCGCTGGAGTGCGGCCACGGCCTGATGACCTCGACCGGCAACGTCTCCGAGCACAGCACCGGCGACGCGGTCGACATCGCCGTGATCGACGGCACCCCGGTTACCGGCCACCAGGGCGCCGGGACGATGACCGACGAACTGATCCGCGACGTCCTCCAGCTACAGGGGACGATGCACCCCCACCAGGTGATCTCGCTCGAGGACCTGCCGGGCGAAACCAGCTTCGCGATGGCCGACCACTACGACCACGTCCACATCGGCTACCACCCGATCGAAGGCGGCCCCGAAGCCCAGTTCACGGCCCTGCTGAAGCCGAACCAGTGGCAGCGCCTGATCAATCGCCTCGGCCAGATCGAAAACCCCGACGTGCCGGTCAGCCCCTCGAAATACGCGGTGCCCGACCAGACCAACGGCGGCCTCTCCGCCGGCGCCGGCGACTGAGCTCGCACCGGCCCGGCTGAGCGGCGAGAATCGCCCCTTGGCCAAGTACTTCGGATTCGTCCAGTTCGACTTCGCGGGGTCCATGCCGCTCGCCGACGGCCGCTACCTCGCGGGAGAGCCCGAGAGCGGCGAGGAGGCCGTCCTCGTCCTGCAGCGCCTCGGCGCGCCGCCACTCGGGGAGCGCCGGCGGCGGCGCGGGCGACCCCCAACGGCCGAGCCCGAGCCGTCGCCGCTCGCCCTCACCCGCGTCACCGTGATCCGGGCCGCCACTCCGTTCGAGGCCCAGGCTGACGCGGCCCGCTGGCTCGACGAGGCGTGCGAGGCCGAGGACACCGTCGAGGCGCTGGCGGCCGAAGCCGCCGCGACCCTCAACCGCGCCCTCCACGCCCAGGCGGTCGCGGCCGCCGATCCCTACGGTCGCCAACTCGCGCCGGAGCAGGCCGAGCGGGTGCTGCTCGGCTACGGCAGCGGCGAGGAGACCGCCGACGGCCGCTTCACCGACGCCCGCCAGGTCGACCTCGCCCCCCGCGCCGGCTCGCGCCGCCGCCGGCGCGAGGACGAGCTGCGCCCGCAGGAACGGGTCGCCGCCGTCCTCCGCGGCCGCGAGCAGCTCGACGCCTGCGAGACCCTCCTCCTCCGTGCCCGCGCCGACCTCGACGCCGGCCGCGACCGCGAGGCAGCGCTGCAGTTGCGCGTCGGCCTGGAGGCGCTGCTGGTCGAGCTCGACGGCGCCGTCGACGACCCCGGCCACGAGCAGGACATGGCGATCCTGCGCGAGCACCGGGCGGCCGAGCCGCCGGCGCCGATCGAGGAGACGCTCAGCATCGCCGAGCGGGTCCTCCGCCGGCGGCGGGTCCTGCACGGCTAGCGGGGCGCCTTATCCGGATATATCGCGGATTAGGCGCCCCACTCAGAGCGCCAAGCGCTGCGCCACCACTCCGTCAAGCAGCGACTCGGCGAGGTGGTGGGCCTCGTCGAGCAGCACGCCCTCGACCGAGGGGATGCCGATCACCGTCAGCCCCGCCGCCCGCGCCGCCGCGACGCCGGTCGGCGAGTCCTCGAGCGCGACCACGTCGGGGGTCGGCTCCACCCCCAGGCGGCGGCAGGCCTCGAGGTAGGGATCGGGGGCCGGCTTCGGAGCCGCCACCTCGTGGGCGCTGAGGACGACGTCGAAGAAGTCCTCGAAGCCGGCGAGCTCGATCGAGCGGCGGACGAAGCGCAGCGGCGAGTTGGAGACGAGGCCGAGGGGCACCTGGCCCCGCAGGCGCTCGAGCAGCTCACGGGCACCGAGCATCGCCTCCACCCCGTGCTCGAGCTCGGCGACTACGAGCTCATTCAGCTCCTCGATCAGCTCCCCCGCGCGGCCGGGCTCGCCCAGCCTCCGTTCGAGGATGCCGCCGGCGATCTCGGCCGAGGTGCCGACCAGCTCCAGCTTGTCGGCCGGCGTGAACTCGGTGCCGCGCAGCTCGAAGAGATCCTGCTCGGCCCGCGTCCAGACCGACTCGGTGTCAAGCAGAAGGCCGTCGTTGTCGAAGACCACGGCGGCGGGCAAGGAGGGTGGCATGGGCGCGGGATCATTCCACCTTCCCGCCCCGAACCGCTAGCGTCGCCGCCATGCCCTTCCACGTCGAGGTCAGCACCCCCCTCCGTCACGCCCGCGCCTTCAACCTCGGCGGCGAGGAGATGCGACAGGTGGTGCTGGATCCCTGGCTCTCGCGCCGGCCGGTCGAGCTCGGCGACCGCAAATGGAACCCCGAAGAAAGCGAGCTGCGGGTGCTGGAGGGCCCGGAGCTGAGCAACCCGGAGCTCGCCTTCGGCCAGGGGTGGGCGAACGCGCAGCGCTCCTCCGAGGACGTCACCGCGCGCGTGCTCGGCGCCGCCCAGGAAAGCCGCGGCGCCGGTGCCGGCCCGACGGCGCTGGTGATCGAAACCGAGTCGGCGGTGCAGACCGTCGCCGAGCTCGCCTCCGCCCACGGCGCCCGCCCGGTCGAGCTGTCCAGCCTCAGCGAGCGGATCGGCGGCCGCGACCCGGAGGTCGCAGCCGTGATCGTCGTCGTCCAGCGCCAGCGCTGAGCGCTGCTCCGACCTAGAGGACGGAGGGCGCGGGGGTCGCGCCGAAGCCGATCTCGACCCCGCGTGGGATCACCAGCACGGGGTAGCGAGCGTCCTCGACCGCGTAGTCGCTTTTCGCGCTCAGGACGACCCGCCCGTCCGGCGCCTCCGGCCGCGAGCCGACGACGAGGAGGTCGATCTTCCCCGAGCCGTAGTCGGCGCACTGCGCCCCCAGCGCCCCGGCGAGACTGTCGGCCGTCGCGCGAGCGGCCGGGTCCCCCTCGTCGATCACCCCGACCGTGCTGACGGTGACGACCGGGCCGGCCTGGAAGTTCGCCGGCGCGACGGCGATCGCCGAGGGCCCGCCGAGGAGCAGTTTGTGGGCCGAGATCCCCGGCTTGACCAGGCCGGGAGCGGTCCGGTATTCGGAGCCGAAGACGATCACGTCGGCTTTCTCCGCCTCGGCCAGCTCGGTGAGGCCGACGCTGGTCGCCGGGTTCTGGACCACGTACTGGGGCATCTCCGGCATCCCGACCGAGGCCGCGCCGCGGGCCAGCAGCTCCTCGGCCTGCTGCTGCTCCAGCGATTCGCCGAAGGAGTGACGGACATAGGCGAGGGCGAGCTCGCCGCCGGCAGTTGCCAACAGGCGACCGAGGGCCAGCGCGTCTCGGTCCATGTCGGTGTCGTCGTAGGAAACGATGATCTTCAGTGACATTCGGGTTCCTCCGAGGGAAGTGGGTGATCCCAGGCTAGAGCGCCGAGGGCAAGAGACGGAACCGCCCCCAGGAGAGAAGGGGCGGTTCCGCTCTGCACTCGTCCTCCCTGCCTAGGCGGTGCCGCCGGCAGGGGCCGGCCGCGACGCTGGCTGGGCTGCCGGAACTCCGTCCGGGTAGCCGAGCGAGGGCACGTCCGACGGGTACACCTCGTGGCCGTGGACGGCGATGTCGCCGGCCTCCATTTCCTCCTCGGTCATCCGCAGAGGCACGACCAAGCCGACCAGCTTCAGCAGGATGTAGGTGCCGATCGCCGAGAAGACGATCACCCACGCCGCCGTGTAGGCCTGGACCCAGAGCAGGTGCAGCCCGCCGCCGGAGATCAGGCCTTCGTGTTCGCCGGCCATCAGCTTGTTGGCGAAGATGCCGACGAGGAGGCCGCCGGCCACGCCCGCGAACCCGTGCGTGTAGACGACCCCGAGGGTGTCGTCGACGTTGCGGAAGGGCCGCAGGCGGCTGAGGTAGTTCAGGGCCAGGTAGACCAGCGCCGAGGCGAGGACGCCGATGATGATCGCTCCCCAGCCGTTGACGAAGCCGGCGCCCGGGGTGATCGCGACGAGGCCGACGATCATGCCGTTGACGGAGCCGATAAGGCTCGGCTTGCGCCCGGTCATGTAGTCGAGGGCGACCCAGACCAGGAAGGCAACCGCGGTGCAGAGGTTGGTGTTGAGCACCGAGGCGGAAGCAACTTCGCCGGCGCTGTACCAGTCACCGCCGTTGAACCCGTTCCATCCCATCCAGAGGAGACCGGCGCCGACGGCGACCATCGCCAGGTTGTTCGGCGCGTCGACCTCGCGGTCGCGCTGCAGGCGCGGCCCGATCACGGCGGCGGCGACGAAGCCGGAGACGCCGGCCGCGAGGTGGATCACGTAACCGCCGGAGTAGTCGATCGCGCCCTGCTGGGCGAAGAAGCCACCGCCCCAGATCAGGAAGGCGTTGACCGTGTAGACGAGAAGGGTCCAGAGGGCGACGAACGGGATCCAGGCTTTGAAGTTGACCCGGCCGAGGATCGAGCCGAGCATCAGGATCGGCGTGATCGCCGCGAAAACGATCTGGAAGTAGGCGAGCGTCGACTGCGGGAAGAGGAATTCTTCTTCCGCCAGCTCAGGGATGTGCGCCTGTTTCAGCAGTTCGCCGCTGTTCAGGATCGAGCCCGGCTTGCCTATGAAGTTCCCGAAGAAACCACTGTCGCTGACCGCGTGGACCGGCTCGCCGAATCCCATCTTGAAGCCGACGAGGACCCAGAGGACCAACACGATCGCGAAGGCGACAAACGCCATCATCATCGAGTTCACCGACCAGCGTTTCTGCATCACGCCGCCGTAGAGCACGACCAGGCCGGGGATGCTCATCAACCCGACCAGCGTGGCGGCGGTCATCTGCCATGAGTTCGCGCCTTCGCTCAACCATTCCATTAAGAGGGACTCCCTTTCTCAGTAAGCACTTCTCGGACGTCGCTAACCCTGCCGCCGCGGAGGCCACCTCTCTACGTACGAGTGTCTAAAGATCGGCGGCGATCCTTCGCCCGGCGGGCGATGGCACCCTCGCCACGGGGCTGGTTGACTGCCGTCCATGCCACTAGAAGGTCATTACGAGCGGCAGACCACCCCGCTCTACGAACTGAGCCCGCGCGAGATCAAGGCCGCCCTGGCCACTCTCGTGGTCACCGCCGTCGCCTTGCTGGGCGTCGTGATCGCGACCGCAGGCGACAGCAGCGACCCGCTCGCGCCCGGGTGCTTCAGCGCTTCGGTCGCCGGGATCGTCGGCGCGCAGACCGTCAGCGCCTGCGGCACCGAGGCAGAAGCGAGGTGCGCTCACGCCGCCCGCTTCGACGACCCCCGCTCGCGGACGATCGTCGCCGCCTGCGAAGAGCGTGGGATCCCGACGACCGGCAAGCCCGGCAGCGCCAAACCGTCGGACCCGATCCAGTAGCGGGGATCAACTGAGCGCGGCGACGAGGGCGGCGAGCTCCTCGTCGACCTCGCCCTCGAGCTTCAGCTCGGCGTCGCGGTCGTACGGGGTCCCGCTCTTGGTGACGATCGCGATCTCGCCGCCCCGCTCCAGCGTCAGCTGCGGCAGGCCGGCCACCGGGTGCACGGCCAACGAGGAACCGACGCAGAGCATCAGGTCGGCCTCTTCGGCCAGCTCGGTCGCCCGCTCGATCGCCTCGACCGGCAGCATCTCCCCGAAGAGGACGACGTCGGGTTTGACCGCGCCGCCGCAGGCGGTGCAGATCGCGACGCCGCGCCCGTCGAAGAGCTCTTCGACCGCGTCGAGCCCGAAGGCGGTCCCGCACTCCAGGCAGGAGCTGGTCTCGATCGAGCCGTGGACCTCGATCACGTTCTCCGACCCCGCCGCCCGGTGCAGGCGATCGATGTTCTGGGTGATCACGCCCTCGATCAGCCCCCGCCGCTCGAGCTCGGCCAGCGCCGCGTGCGCCCGGTTCGGCTCTTTGTCCCCCAGCGACTGGAAGCGGGGCCGGTAATAGGACCAGAAGCGCTCCGGGTCGCGTTCGAAGACGCTGATATGGGCGACCTCCATCGGGTCGACCTTTGCCCATAGCCCCGTCTCCGGCGTGCGGAAGTCGGGGATCCCCGACGGCACCGAGACCCCGGCACCGGTAAGCGCCACAGTTGACGAAGCCTCCTCCAACAACTCCGCCAGCCGCACAACCTCTGCCGACGGGACGAAAACGTCCCTATCCGGGACGTTTTCGTCCCGTCGGCGGTGAAACCGACTCGTTACTTGCCGCTCCACTTCGGGGTGCGTTTGCCGAGGAAGGCGCTGATGCCCTCTTTGGCGTCCTCGCTGAAGAAGGCGGTGGCGAAGCCCTGCTTCTCGGCCTCGATGCCCTCGTCGATGTCGCCCTGGTGGGAGACGGTCTTGATCTGCTCGACCGCGACCGGTGCCTGACCGGCCAGCTTGCGGCCCCACATCAGCGCCGTCTCGAACAGCTCGTGGTCGGGGACGACGCGGTTGACGAGGCCGAGCTCGAGCGCCTCCTCGGAGAGGATCGCGTCGCCGACCAGGTTCAGCTCCAATGCCTTGTTCGGCCCGACCAGCCGGGCCAGGCGCTGGGTGCCGCCGAAGCCGGGGATGATCCCCAGCTTCACCTCGGGCTGGCCGAAGACCGCGGCCTCGGCCCCGATCCGCACGTCGCAGGCCATCGCCAGCTCGCAGCCGCCGCCGAAGGCGATCGAGTTGACCGCGGCGATCGTGGCCACCCGGGCCTTACCGAAGTCGCGGAACAGCGCGTGGGCCCTGTTGATCAGCTCGGCCCCGCTCTCCTGGTCGAGCGTCGTGAACGCCTTGATGTCGGCGCCGGCGGAGAAGACGACCGGGACCGAGGAGGCGATCACCATCGCCCCGATGTTGTCGTCAGCCTTGACCCGGTTCCAGACCGCCTCCAGGTCCTCGATCACCTGCGGCGAGAGCGAGTTCATCGGCAGGTTGGCGAGCCAGGCGATTGCGACGTTGCCCCGCGTCTCCAGCTTCACGGTGTCCGCCTGCTCGCCCTCATCGGCCTGCGGGTAGGGATAGAAGCCCTGGCCGGTGGAGAGCCCGAAGCGGCGCTGGGCGACCAGACGCTTGAGAGTGACCGGCGGGCTGAACCGATCGCCGTGCTTCTCCTCCAGCCGCTCCATCGTCTCCAGCACCTGGTCGAGGCCGGTGACGTCGGCTTTCCAGAACGGCGGCAGCAGGCCTTTGCGGGGGTCGAGCCCGGCCCCGGCCATCATCCCGAGGTCGATATCGCGGACCGAGCAGATCCCCTCCTCGACCAGCAGGCAGGCCTCGATCAGGGCGCGGCAGGAGAACATCCCGACGAGCTCGTCGCCGTCGGGCTGGTTGTCGCCGGGGACGTTCTGCTCGCCGTCCTTGAAGAAGCCCTCGCCGCCGGTCTTGGCGCCGAGCTTGCCTTCGCCGACGAGACCCTGCAGCCCTTTGTGGACGTAGAAGTGCTCACCGTAGGACTCGTTCAGGTGTTCGGCGACGTGCAGCACCGTGTCGAGCCCGAGCAGGTCGGTGAGGAAGAACGGGCCCATCGGCGCAAGCTGAGCGCCGGCGATCGCCTCGTCGATCGCCTTCAGCGACAGCCCCTGTTCCTCCTGGGCGCGCCAGATCTCCCCCATCGTCGCCATCAGGATCCGGTTGACGACGAAGCCGGGGACCTCGCCGCAGACGATCGGCTGCTTCTTGATCGCCTGGGCGAAGTTGTAGGCGGCGGTGGCGGTCTCCTGCGAGGAGTCCTCGCCGACGATCACCTCGACCAGCGGCATGATCGACGCCGGGTAGAAGAAGTGGAAGCCGACGACCTTGTCGGGCCGCAGCGTCGCCTCGCCGATCTCGGTGATCGAGAGCGAGGAGGTGTTGGAGGAGAGGATCGCGTGCCCCGGCGTGACCGCGTCGAGGTCGCGGAAGACGGCCTGCTTGATCTCCATCTTCTCCGGCACCGCCTCGATCACGAAGTCGACGTCGCCGAACTCCTCGTAGCTGACGGTGCCGGTGATGTTCCCCATCACCTCGGCCAGCCGCGCGTCGGCCTGCTCCTGGGTCAGCTTCTCCTTCTTGACCAGGCGGGCGAGCTGCCCCTCGGTGACGCCGCGGGCTTTCTCGACGGCCGCGTCGACGAACTTCTGGTCGATGTCTTTGACGACGACGGGGATGTCGGCGGCGGCGATCGCCTGCGCGATCTCCCCACCCATGGTGCCGCCGCCGACGACGGCGGCCTTCGATACGAACATGAAGAGTTTTTCCCTCTCTTTCGGCTTTCCGGTGCGGCCCGGGAGGCTATCCCTTTGGCCGTCCCGCCCCCCTCGAGAGGGAACGGTCGCGACTGGGAGCCACCACCACGAAGAGAAGATTGCCGCTCGGAGCCTCGATCGCGCGGCGAGAATTCCTCGCGCAGGATGACGTCGGCGATGCGGATGAGGACCGACTCGACGCCGCCGACCCCGGGTTGCTCACTTCCGCTGCGGTCGATTGGCGCGGTAGTCGTCGAGGTCCCGCAGGAACGCCAGAACTGAGCGCCCGAGCCGCGGCAACTGAGACACGACCAGCGCGGCGAACGCCAGATACGCAAGCAGCGTGGGATGAGAAAGCGAAATCATCAGCTGAACCCACATCTGGTCGAGACCGAGAGCAAATGCCTTCCTCCGCGTCGGTGCCCCTGGCAGGTAGCTCAGAACGCGGGGATAGGGTGGCACTTTCGTTGATACGACCGCCGCGCAGGGAGGGTGCTCTCAGGGGAATCTTCAAGCCGATCGCCGCGGGGGCCGATAACGATCGTTCATGTCGGCTCGCAAGCTGTTGCTGCTCGTCTACGCCCTCTCGGCGACGACGTTGATCGCTTTCGCGGCGACCTCTTCAGCCGCCGTGCCGCAGGCGCGGCTGCTGCCCGACGGCCGCGCAATCGCCCCTCCCTCCGCCCCGCCCGCGGTGAAGGCGATGATCGAAGCGGCGAACCGGATCCGCCACCGCCCCTACGTCTGGGGCGGCGGCCACCGCAGCTGGAACTCGCGCGGCTACGACTGCTCGGGCTCGGTCTCCTACGTGATGCACGCCGCCGGCCTGCTCGAATCGCCGCTCGACTCGACCGGCTTCATGCGCTGGGGCGGCGGCGGCGCGGGCTCCTGGGTCCGCATTTACGCCAACAACGAACACGTCTTCGCGGTGATCGCCGGCCTGCGCTGGGACACCTCCTACAGCGACGACGGCGACCGCAGCGGCCCCGGCTGGTCGGAATACCTCCGCCCCACCGGCGGCTTCCGCGTCCGCCACCCCCTCGGCATCTTCCAAGCCACCCCGCTCGCCTGACGCCAGCAGGGATAACCGCCTCGTCCCGAGGTTTGTACGGCGGTACAAAGGCGTCGTTAAGTCGTCGCCATTAGGCTCTGTGCTGCTCTTTTAGAGGGACCTGAGACTTCAAACCGATCCGCGCTGGGACGAACCGAGCGCGCCTATGGGGGAGACCGAACCGATGAACCGCATTCGCCAGCAAAACGTGACCGCCGCCCAGTGGAGCTCCAACGGGGGCGCCCTCGGCGCGCAGGACCTGACGCTCCCGGAGAACAACCCCTTCGGGGAGAACGTCTTCTCGGCAGCCGTCCAGAAGGAACGGCTGCCGAAGGACGTCTTCGAGAAGCTGCAGACGACCCTGGACGGGGGCGAGGCGCTCGACCCCAGCCTTGCCGACGCCGTCGCCGAGGCGATGAAGGAGTGGGCGCTGGAGAACGGCGCGACCCACTACACGCACATGTTCCAGCCGCTGACCGGCTCGACCGCCGAGAAGCACGACTCCTTCTTCGAGCCCGGCGGCGAAGGCAACGCGATTGCCGGCTTCTCCGGCAAGGAGCTGATCCAGGGCGAGCCCGACGCCTCCTCCTTCCCCACCGGCGGCGTCCGCGCCACCTTCGAGGCCCGCGGCTACACCGCCTGGGACCCGACCAGCCCCGCCTTCATCCTTGAGAACCCGAACGGAGCGCTGCTCTGCATCCCCACCGCCTTCGCCTCCTGGACCGGTGAGGCGCTCGACGCGAAGATCCCGCTGCTGCGCTCGATGGACGCGCTCAGCCGCTCGGCGATCAAGGCCCTGCGGCTGCTCGGCGACGAGGAGAGCCAGCGCGTCTTCACCACCGTCGGGCCCGAGCAGGAGTACTTCCTGATCGACGAGCAGTACTTCTTCGAGCGGCCCGACCTGATCAGCACCGGCCGCACCCTCTTCGGCGCCAAGCCGCCGAAGGGCCACGAGCTCGACGACCACTACTTCGGCTCGATCCCGGAGCGGGTGCTCGCCTTCATGATGGAGTCGGAGCTGGAGATGCGCAAGCTCGGCATCCCGGTCAAGACCCGCCACAACGAGGTGGCGCCGGCCCAGTACGAGATCGCGCCGATCTTCGAGAACTCGAACGTCGGCTCCGACCACCAGCAGCTATTGATGCAGACGCTGGAGAACGTCGCCCGCCGCTACGGCCTCGTCTGCCTCCTGCACGAGAAGCCGTTCGCCGGCGTCAACGGCTCCGGCAAGCACAACAACTGGTCGATGGGGACTGACACCGGCGCCAACCTGCTGAACCCGGGCGAGACGCCGGCGGACAACATCCACTTCCTCTTCTTCTGTACCGCGGTGATTCAGGCCGTCAACAAGCACCAGGGGCTGCTACGCGCCTCGGTCGCCAACATCGGTCAGGACCACCGCCTCGGCGCCAACGAGGCACCGCCGGCGATCATCTCGATCTTCCTCGGCGGCGAGCTGGAGAAGGTCTTCGAGGCGATCGCGACCGGCGAAGGGGATCCGAACACGCCGGCCTCGTTCCTCGACCTCGGGGCGCAGGTGCTGCCGCCGCTGCCGCTGCACGGGGGCGACCGCAACCGCACCTCGCCGTTCGCCTTCACCGGCAACAAATTCGAGTTCCGGGCGCTGGGGTCGAGCATGTCGCTCGGCTTCCCGAACACGGTCCTCAACACGATCGCCGCCGAGGCAATCGACGAGCTTGCCGGCAAGCTCGAGGCGAAGCTGCAAAGCGGCGAGCAGATGCCGCAGGCCGTGATCGAGATCGTCAAAGAGAGCTACCTGGCCAACAAGGACGTCTGCTTCGGCGGCGACAACTACTCCGAGGAGTGGCACCAGGAGGCCGAGCGGCGGGGGCTGAAGAACCTGCGCACCACCCCCGACGCGCTGCCCGAGGTGATCTCCGACCAGACCGTTCGCACCTTCGAGAACTACGACGTCCTCTCCAAGGGGGAGCTGGAGTCCCGCTACGAGGTCTGGGTCGAGCAGTACTGGCTGCGAGCCAACATCGAGGCGGAGACCGCCTTCTCGATCGCCAAGACGATGATCCTGCCGGCGGCGCTGCGCCACCTGGCCCTGATCGGCGAGGCCGGCGTCTCCTCCCTGGAGGGCGAAGTGCGTGGCCTGGTCGACGAGCTGGTCGCCGGTCTCGGCGAGCTGGAAGCGGCAAACGCCGACCCCGGCCTCGAGGGCCTGGAGATGGCGGTCCATGCCCGCGACAAGCAGCTCGCGGCGATGGACAGCGTCCGCGACGCGGCCGACAAGCTCGAGCGCGTCGTCGCCGACGACCTCTGGCCGCTGCCGAAGTACGAGGAGATGCTGTTCATCAAGTAGCCGGCTACTTGGCAACAGGGGAAGGGGCGCTACGGCGCCCCTTTTTCTTTGCCGGCTTGCGGTGCTGGAGCAATGCCAGCCGCTTGTCCGCAGTGACCGGCAGCTGGCCTTCTTCAGCGTAGGAGAGCTTCAGGTTCAGGAGCGCGCGGCCGCGGTTGCGCAGCCTCGCCCGGATCTTCTTGCCGAACCGCGACGGCCCCGGCCAGAGCTTGAGGCGCCAGGTGAAGGAGCCGAAGCGGTAGGGAGGCGGCGGCGGTCCCTTGTCAACCTTCCAGCCGACCCCGGGTGCGGTGACCGTGAGCTCGCCCCGTTCCGGGACGCTGACGGTGAGTACGGCGGTCCCGGTCTTCAGGTCGTGGCGGACTTTGCCGAGCTGGATCGGCCGCGAGGGCAACGGCAGCGGCGGTGGGGAGGGACGGGCGTCGACCGCGATCCCGTCGAGGTTGAACCTCTGGCTGGGGATCCAGGCTCGAGTGACGCCGCTGCCGTCGATGCCGGCGCGGCCGATCGAGCCGTAGGTCATCCCTTCGGGCTGGTCGGTCCAGTAGACGTGGTCGGAGTCGACCGCGATCGAGGCCACCCAGCCCAGGCCGGTGATGAAGTCCGGCTGGCGGAAGATGCCGTCGAAGGTGGCCCGGCCGATCGCTCGTTCGTTCATCCCCACCGAGCTGGTCCAGTAGATGTAGCGCGAGTCGAGCGCGAGCCCGCAGCCGCCGGGGCCGGTCGGGAGGAAGCTGCGTTCGACGTGGGAGCCGTCCAGGTCGGCTCGCCCGATCCCCGCCGAGGAGATCCAGTAGAGGTGGGCCTGATCGACCGCCACCCCGCAGGGGTGCATGAGGTCGCCGACCAGCGCCAGGTTCGCTTCGCCGCCATCGAGGTTGGCGCGCCCGATCGACCCCGCCTTCTGGTCGGCCCAGTAGACGTGGGAGCCGTCGACGGCGACTCCGCACGGCTGCTGTAGATGCGGGCTGATCGTCGCCGGGGTCGCGGGCCCTTCGAGGTTGACCCTGCCGATTCCGAAAGAGCCAACCCAGTAGAGGTAGCTCTCGCTCACCGCGAGTCCGCAGGCGGGACCGGCCGAGTCCGAGGGGAAGGGCGGTTTGAAGTACTTGTAGTTGGGAGCGGAGCCGTCGAGGTTGGCGGCGGCGATCCCGCCGGCGTCCTCCCAGTAGACCGCGGCGGAGGCGGCTCCGGCTCCGAGGGCGGCGGCGCCGATCAGGCTCGCCAGGACCACAGCCGGCCACGTCGGTCGCTTGCTCCCTCCCCAGCTCAACGAGCCGAGACTAGCGCAGGACTTAACGACCGTCTCGCGGCTGGACCCGCATACGCAGGCCGCCGCGGGGCGAGAGCGTCGGCATCTGGCGGATCGTCACCGTACGGCCGGGGAGCGCCTCCATCCGCAGGCGCTGGAGCAGCTTCGTCGCCACCAGCTTCACCTCGGTCTGGCCGAAGCGCTTGCCGATGCAGATGCGCGAGCCGCCGCCGAAGGGGACGTAGGCGCCGCGGGGCAGGGCCGCCTTGCGCTCCCGCGTGAAGCGCTCCGGGATGAAGGCCTCGGGCTCGGGGAAGACCTCGGGCAGGCGGTGGCTGGCCCAGGAGCAGTAGTTGACGTAGGCGTCGCGGGGGACGGTGTAGCCGCCGAACTCGTACTCGGCGGTAGCCCGGCGCGGGCCGATCCAGGCCGGCGGGTAGAGCCGCAGCACCTCGTCGAGGACCATCTCGAGGTAGGGCATCTCCTTTTCGAGCTGCTGCGCGGTCGGGCTCGCTCCCCCGAGCACCCGGTCCTGCTCCTCGTGCAGCCGCCGCACCACCTCGGGGTGGCGGGCGAGCTCGTGGAGCATGAAGGTGAGGGTCGAGGTCGAGGTGTCGTGGCCGGCGAACATCAGCGTCATCACCTGGTCGCGAATCTCGCGGTCGCTGAACTCCTCGCCGCCGGAGCCGCGGGCGCGGACGAGGAGGCTGAGGATGTCGCGGCGGCCGGAGTCGGGCTTGGCACGGCGGCGGGCGATCTCGCCGAAGACGATCTCGTCGAGGACGGCGCGGGACTGGTTCATCCGGCGCCAGGGCGAACCAGGGCCACGGACCAGCCGCAGGTGGAAGTCGATGCCGTAGTAGGCGAGAGCGCGCTCGAAGTGATGGGCCGCGGCGGCACCCTTGCCGGCCTCGTCGGGGTCGAGTCCGAGCAGCGCCCGCATCGCGATCCGCATTGCCAGTGAGCGCATCCACTCGTAGACGTCGACGACCTCGCCGACCGGCAGCGCCGCGATCGCCTCGTCGGCCTCGATCGTCATCGCCTCGGTGGCGGCGGCGACCTGCTCGCGGTGGAAGGCGGGCATCATGATCGCCCGGGCGCGATCGTGGTAGTCCTCGTCGACGGTGAGCAGGCCGTCGCCGAGCAGCGGGATCAGGTCGCCGAAGCTCGACTCGCGCCAGTGGAAGTTCTCGGGATGAGCGACGGTGACGAAGTGGTTGGCCTCCGGCCCGAGCATGAAGACGACCCGCGAGTGCAGCAGCCGCAGGCTGAAGATCGGCCCGAACTCTTCGTAGGCGCCGAGCAGCAGCGGCAGCGGGTCATGGGCGATCTGGTGCGTGCGCTCCCAGCTGAAGTCGGTATAGCCGGGCGGAAACTTCCCCCGCTCCCGCCACTCCTCCCGGAGATCGCCGAACACCCTCCGAACCGGGTTCCCGGACATCTCCGGCGGCCGCGCGACCGGCGCGGTGGTGTCGACCGTGGCCATCGCCCGCATCGTAACTGGCTGGACAGCCAGTTTCCTTCGAATGCCTAAAAGCCTTGCACCCCGGCGAGCGCCAGGAAAAGCGTCACCGTGATCCCGCCGAGAGCGAAGAAGCCGCGCATCATCGTCCGGTGCATCGCGTCAAACCGCTCGCTGGTCTCGCGGCTCAGCGCCTTGATGTCGCCGCGAAGTTCGCGGATATCCCCATCGACGCGCTTGATCTCTCGGTCGACGCGCTTGAAGCCTTCGCTCATCTCCTTCTCGACCCGCTGGAAGCGTTCGGTGACCTGGGTGGTCAACCCGTCGAGCTCGCGGTGGACGCGGCCGAAGCCTTCGGCCATCCGGTCGTTGAGGTCGTCGAGCCTCTTTTCGGTTGATGGCGCTTCCATCGTCTGCATGATCTTAGCGTATGGTTTTGTCTGTAACGAAACAAGGCGGTACCGCAAAATTTCGGCGCCAACTTCGTGACGAAAGCGCGACTTAGGCGCTGGCGGCGGCGAGCTGGCCGCAGGCGGCGTCGATGTCGCGGCCGCGGGTGAGGCGGACGGTGGCGGTGATCCGGTGCTCGGCGAGGATCGCGCGGAAGCGCTCGATCCGCTCCGGCGAGGAGCCGTCGTAGCTGCCGGTCGGGTTGTAGGGGATGAGGTTGACCTTGTAGGCGCCCGGGTCGAGCAGCGCGGCGAGCTCGCGGGCGTGCTCGGGGAGGTCGTTGACGCCGTCGAGCATCACGTACTCGACGAAGACCTTGCGGCGACGGGCGGCGCGGTAGCGGTCGCAGGCGGCCAGCACCTCGGCGATCGGGTAGCGCTCGTTGACCGGCATGATCTGCGAGCGCAGGCCGTCGTTGGGAGCGTGCAGGGAGAGGGCGAGACTGATCGGCATCTCGCACTCGGCGAGGCGGTCGATGCCCGGCACCCAGCCGACGGTGGAGATCGCGGTGCGGCGGTGGGTGACGCCGAGCTCGGGCAGCAGCTCGCAGGCGGCGAGGACGTTGTCGATGTTCATCGTCGGCTCCCCCATCCCCATGAAGACGACGTGGTCGATCGCCTCAAGGCGGCGGAAGTGGAGTGCCTGGTCGAGGATCTCGTCGACCTCGAGGTTGCGGCCGAACTTCATCTGCCCGGTGGCGCAGAAGGTGCAGGTGAGCGGGCAGCCCGACTGCGAGGAGAGGCAGACCGAGCGCCGTCCGTCCCGGTAGCGCATCAGCACCGCCTCGATCGGCCGCCCGTCGCCCGTGTGAAAGAGGGTCTTGACGGTGCCGTCGTCGGACTTCGCCTCCGCGGCGACGCTCAGCGTCGAGAGCGGCACCGCGGACTCCAAGCGCCGGCGCAGCGCCCCCGGCAGGTTCGTCATCTCCTCGTAAGAGCGCGCCCCGCGCGCCACCCACTCCCACACCTGCTTGGCGCGGTAGGAGGGCTCGCCGGCCTCGGCCAGCGTCGATGCGAGCAGCTCGCGGTCCATGGCCGACAGGCTAGCTGGCCGGCAACAGCCGCTCGACCGCCTCGCGGGCGTAGCCGAAGACGCGCTCGTCGCCGGTGAAGCGGAAGCGGGCGTTGGCGCCCATCACCAGCGAGTAGATCTCGAAGGCGAGCCGCCGGGGGTGCTCGACGCCGGCGATCTGCGCCTGGCGCTCGAGCGCTCCCAGCCAGGCGTCGAGCGAGGCGGCGACCGCGTCGCGCACGGGTCCCGGCCGGTCGTCGAACTCGGCCGAGGTGGCGGTCCAGAAGCAGCCGCCCGAGTAGGTGTTCACCTGGTCGAGGTAGCGCTCGGCGAGCGCCCGCAGCCGCGGCGCCCCCTCGGGCAGCTCCAGCGCCGGGTCCACGACCGTGGCTTTGAAGCGCGCCGCGGCGGCGGCGATCGTCGCCAGCTGCAGCTCCTGCTTGGACCCGAAATGGCCGAAGAGGCCGCTCTTGCTCATCCGCAGCTCGGTCGCGAGGCGGCCGATCGTCAGCCCCTCCAACCCCTCGACCGAGGCGAGGTCGACGGCGCGGTCGAGGATCGCCTCGCGCGTCCGGGTCCCCTTTTCGGTGACGGGAGTCACAGACAGGCATTGTATAAAAGCACGAACGTTCGGTCACAACCACTACAGCAGGAGGCAGCGATGGGCGACTACACGGTGAAGAAGATCGACGAGATGGAGGCGGTGTACCTCGGGGCTTTTAAGCGAGCCCGAGCCGAGCTCGGGGTCGAGTCCTTCGGGTTGCAGGTGATCGACATGCCGCCTAACTTCGACGGCTACCCCGAGCACGACCATGCCGAAGACGGCCAGGAGGAGGTCTTCTTCGCCCTGCGGGGCGGCGGCGAGATCGAGATCGAAGGGGAGCGCTTCCCGCTCGACCCCGAGCACATGGTCAGGGTCGCGAGCGGCACCAAGCGCAAGGTCTGGCCGGGCGACGAGGGCATCCGCCTGGTGATCATCGGCGGCATCCCGGGAGCGCTCTACGAGGCGCCGGCGGTCAGCCACCTCGGCGAACCCGATCCGATGCGGAGCTAGCGGCAGGTGCGGCTAGGGTAGGGACGTCTTGCGCCGCATCTCGTCCCTCGTCCTCCTGATCGCTCTGGGCGCCCTCGCGCTCCCGGCCGCCGCGGGGGCGGCGCCCGCCCGGAGCGACAGCGGCGACTCCGTGGTCGTCATCTCCGGCGACGTCGACGTGCCGCGGGGCGAAACCGTCGACGGCGTCTTCGTCGTCAGCGGCGACGTCCGCATCGCCGGTCACTCGACCGGCGACGTCGCCGTCCTTGCCGGCGATGCGGTGATCAGCGGCAGGATCGACGGCGACCTGTTCATGGCCAGCGGGCGCGCTCGGCTGCTTCCCCGCGCCTACGTCGGCGGCGACGTCGGCTACGGCGACGAGCGGCCGGTCGTCGCCGGCCGGGCGATCGTCCGCGGCGACGTCAGCAAGGAGGACTGGAACGACTGGAGCAGCTTTCTTCCCTTCCTCGGCATCCTCTTCTGGCTCGCGGTCGGGGTCTCGGCGGCGATCCTCGGCGCCCTCATGCTGCTGATCGCCCCGCGCGCCGCCGACGCGGTCTCCGAGCGCTCGCGCGAACGGCTCGGGCCGGTGATCGCGATCGGCATCGCGATCGCGATCTGCCTGCCGGTGGCGGCGGTGATCGCGGCGATCACCGTGGTCGGCCTGCCGCTGGCCTTCGGCATCCTCCTCGCCCTGCTTCCGCTCGCCGCCGTCGCCTACGTCTGCTCGGCCTGGGCACTCGGGCGGCGGCTCGTGAAACCCCCGCGGGGGCGCATCGTGGCCTTCCTCGCCGGCCTCGCGATCCTCCGCCTGCTGGCGCTGGTGCCGATCTTCGGCGGGCTCGTCGGGCTGGCCGCCGTCGTCTTCGGCTTCGGCCTGATCGGGGCCGCTATCGGCGCTGCCCGGGAGCCTCGCCAGACGCCTCCGGCCCCGGCTCAAAGCCCGGGCAGCTGAGCACCGGCAGCCGCGGGTAGCGCGGAAAGGCCGGGTCGGTGCGGGAGCGCCGGCAGAGCGAGAAGACCGAGCCGCGGGTGTTCGGGACCAGCTGCTGGTGGCGGCAGCGGTCGCAGAGGCCGGCGGCGGGTCGGGGCGCCATCCTCCGAAACTAGATCATCGTTTGCCGCAGCCGCCGCAAACTGCGCCCCGCGACCGGCGTGTCCCGCCTCGCGGGGGCCTAGCCTTGATGCGTGACCCGAGCAGCGACCCTCTTCGACGCCGACGCGGCCTCCTACACCGGCACGGTCGAGGTGCTGGGCGTCATCTACCGAGCCGAGGACGACGGCTACGCGGTGCTCGAGGTCCAGGAGGTCGAGTCCGGCGAGGGCTTCGCCCTGGTCGGCCCGGTCGCCCACCTCGACCCGGGCAGCCGCGCCGAAGTCAGCGGCGAGTGGCAGACCCACAACCGCTACGGCCGCCAGCTTCGGGCGCAGGGGGCGCTGCCGCTCGACCCGGCCGACCGCGACGGCCAGGTCGCCTACCTCAGCTCGCTGCGCCACATCGGCCTCAAACGGGCGGAGAAGCTCTGCGACGAGTACGGGGAGGGGGTCCTGCAGAAGATCGCCGCCAACCCGGAAAGCGTCTTCGTCTCCCTGCGTGGGGTCAGCGCCGACCAGGCGGCCGCCGCCGCCCAGTCCTGGTACGCGAGCCGCGCGATCCGCGACCTGCACGTGCAGCTGGCGCCGCACGGCCTCGCCCACCTGGCGGCGCCGATCCACGCCCGCTACGGCGAGAACTCGATGGCGATCCTGCACGAGGATCCCTACCGCCTGACCGAGGTGCCCGGCGTCGGCTTCGCCCGCGCCGACAAGATCGCCCTTGCCGCCGACGTACCGCCGGAGTCGAGCCGGCGCGCCCAGGCCGCCGCCCTCTACGCGCTGATCGAGGCCGAGGGCCAGGGCAACAGCTACCTGCCGCTGGACGAGCTGGCGCGGCGCACCGCCAGGTTGATCGGGATTGCGGCCGATCCCGACGTGCTCGCCCAGGCGCCGGGGCTCGTCTCCGACGAGGGGCGCATCTACCGCGAGCCGACCCTGGCGAGCGAGCAGGCCGTTGCCGCCACCCTCGCCGCCCGCGCCGCCGCTCCCCCCCACCTCGACCACGACCCCGGCGAAGAGCCGGGGGAGAAACTGACCGACGAGCAGTGGGCGGCGGTGCGGGCGACCTTCGAGGCCCGGGTCTCGGTGCTCACCGGCGGCCCCGGCGTCGGCAAGACCGAAACGACGCGGGCGATCGTCGCCGAGGCCGAGGCCGCCGACGCGACCATCGCCCTCTGCGCCCCGACCGGGCGGGCGGCGCGGCGGCTGGAGGAGACGACCGGCCACGAGGCGAAGACGATCCACCGCCTGCTCGAGTGGATGCCGGGACGCGAACCGGCCTTCCGCCCCGGGCGGCCGCTCCCGGTCGACCTGGTGATCGTCGACGAGTCCTCGATGCTGAACCTGCGCCTCGCCGAGGTCCTGCTCGGCGGCCTCGCGGAGACGACCCACGTCGTCTTCGTCGGCGACGCCGACCAGCTACCGCCGATCGGCGCCGGCAAGCCGTTCGAGGACCTGATCGCCTCCGGCGCGGTGCCGGTCGTGCGGCTGACGCAGATCTTCCGCCAGGCGGCGCGCTCGATGATCACCACCGCCGCCCACGAGATCAACCAGGGCCGCCCGCCCCATCTCGAGCCCGGCCCCGAGCAGGATCATGATTTTTTCTTCATCGAGCGGGGGACGCCGGAGCGGGCGCTGGAGACCGTGGTCGAGGTGGTGGCCGAGCGGGCGCCGGCCAAATTCGCCGTCGACCCGATCCGCGAGGTGCAGGTGCTGGCGCCGATGTACCGCGGGGCGGTCGGGATCGACGCCCTCAACGAGCGCCTGCAAGCCGAGCTCAACCCCGAGGGCAAGCCCGCCCTCAACGACCGCTTCCGGATCGGCGACCGCCTGATCCAGACCCGTAACTCCCACGAGCTGGGGCTGATGAACGGCTCGATCGTCTTCCTCCGCGAGGACGACCCGGCCGAGGAGCAGATCGTCGTCGACACCGACGACGGCGGCAGCCTCGCCATCCCCTACGGCGAGACCGCGACGCTGCGCCTCGCCTACGCGATCTCGGTCCACAAGGCGCAGGGCTGCGAGGTGCCGGTCGTCGTCGCCGTCTGCCACCGCTCGCACTCGCGGATGCTCAACCGCCCGCTGCTCTATACCGCGATCACCCGGGCCCGCAACAGCTGCGTCCTCGTCGGCGACCGGGCCGTCCTCGCTTCCGCGGTCCGCCGCGACGACAGCGGCGGCCGGCACTCGGGGCTGGCGGAGCGGCTACAGGGGTAGCCGGGCTCTCAGGCGGAGCCGCGGCAATGCTCCACGGAGACGTCCCATTCGTCAGCCACGCCGAGCTTCGAATCGCCAGGGCCCAGGAGCTGGATCCGGATGTCGCTCGGCTCGACACAGCGGGGGACATAGACCGCGAAGAAGCCGAAAGGTTCTTCGGCATGGATCGCTCGCCCGATGCTGCCGTCGACCCGCGCCAGCATCACCCCCTGCCGCAACGGCTTGCCCTCGACCGAAACCCTGACGCCGCCGGCGGCAGCCGAGACCGGGCCATCGAGCACGGTCGCATGGGGGTCGTGCTCGAAGTAGTGCACGCAACCACGACCTTCGCACTGGATGGTCCAGGGGGACCCCGGCGGCTCGCAGAGTTCGTCGACAACCCGCCGCAGGCGAGCACTGTAGACGCCGGCGCACGAGCCTCCTTCAGGCAGCGGATAACCGATGATCGCGGCACCGGGATCGACCCGGTCACCCGAGCACGCAAGAGCCAGCGCCGGTGCGGGCCCGCTGGTCCACAGGGAGGGTGGCTCGGGAACATGAGAGGCGACCGGCCTCCCTACCTTGCAGCCGCTCAGAGCCGTGGATGCCGAGTCGGTTGCGGCCTGCCCGCCGCTGCTCGAGCCGCCACAGCCACCGAGGCCTGCGGCCAGGGCAGCGGCAAGGACGAACGCCGTGAGGGCGATCGCCCGACGAAACCACCCTCGTAGAATCCTGTCCTGAGCGCTCATCTTTCTTCGTCCATTTTGCACGCAACTAGCCTAGGCGGGTGGAAAAGAACCGCCTGCCGCTGACGGAGATCGCGATCACCCTGGTCGGGATCGGGCTCCTGGCGCTGCTGGTACTCGCCGTCGAGCCGCTGCGGGAAGCCGCGAAGGCGGCGGTCGAAGGGGACAACGGCGAGGTCCGCCACCAGATCGACCGCCTCGGCGCCGCCGGTCCGTTGCTGATCCTCGCCCTCACCCTCCTGCACGCGGTCGTCTTCTACCCCGCCGAGATCGTCGACGCGGCCGCCGGCTTCGCCTACGGCTTCTTCCCCGCCCTGCTGCTGATGATGGTCGGCTGGGTCCTCTCCGGGCTGATCTGCTGGGCGATCGGCCACCGGGTCGCGCGGCCGCTGCTCGACCGCTGGTTCGGCACCGCGCGCTTCGAGCGGGCCGAGCAGGCGATCGAGCGAGGCGGGCCGGCGCTGCTGCTGGCGATGCGCCTGATCCCGATCCTCCCGTTCAGCATCGTCTCCTACGCGGCCGGCGCCGCCCGCGTCCCCGCCTGGCGCTTCGTCTGGACGACCGCGGTCGGCTACCTGCCGATCACCGCGATCGCGGTCTACTTCGGCACCAGGCTCGAGGGCCTTTCGCTGACCGATCCGCTGGTCTTCGGGAGCGCTTTGGCGCTGCTGGCGCTCCTCGGCGTCGGCCACCGGGCGGCGCGGCGAACCGGCGCTAGCTCCGGACGATCCGGAAGCGAAAAGCTGCCGGCGTCGGATCGGTGAGCCCGGCGACGCTTCGAGCCTTCACCTTCAGCACGTGCGCTCCGGCCGCGAGCCGGAGCACGAACCGAGCCGGGCAGGCGCGGAAGGCGGAGCGGTCGACCTTGCAGAGGAAGGTCGATCCGCGCTGGTCGGAGCCGAAGCGCAAGACGACCCGTGCCCGGTCCAGGAGCGTGCGCACGAGCTTAGGCGGGTGCCGGAGGATCGTCGTCCCAGGGGCCTTCGCGGCGGGCTGGGGAGTCGGGGCCGGAGCTGGAGCCGGCGCCGGGCTCGGAGCCGGCTGTTCGCCGCTCGGCGCGTCCGGCTGGGTCGGGTTGCCGGTGGCCACTTTTTCCAGCGGCGGGACGATTTCGCTGGGGCCGTCGCCGCCTTCGATCGGACCGGGCAGCCCGCCGATCGCTTCGAAGGCGTCGACGAGGCCGGCGCCGACGGCGTTCGGGCCGAAGACGCCCACCGGGTCAGCCGACCCCGTCAGCGCATCCCGTACCTGCTGCTCGGGAAGGGTGGGCTTCGCCTGGCGGACCAGTGCCGCCACGGCAGCGGCGTGCGGGGCCGCCGCCGAGGTTCCGCAGAACCGCCAGATCCCCCCCGAGAGGAAGGCGAAAAAGGTCGTCGCGCCGCAGTCGGTGGCGGCGAGATCGGGCTTGGCCACTTCTTCGGGCAGCCCCAGCGGCAGCGCCGGCACGGTCCCCTGGACCGGGCCGAAGTAGTGGGCAACCGGTCCGCGCGAGGAGTAACGCTCCGCTTTGGCGCTGTTGTTGAACGGCACCGCCGCCACCGAGATCGCGCTGGCGGCGCCGGCATGGCCGAAGATCGTCGGCCCGACGACGTCGCCGCCACCCGAGACCGGGTACTCGGTGGCGCTGACGCCGCCCCCGTTCTCCATCAGGATGAACTTGAGCCGAGGGTCGAGGCCGGAGAAGCGGTTGATCGCCAGCTGCACCGTCTGCGCAGCTTTGGCTTCGTTGGTCCACTGGACGATCTCGACCGGGCGCTGCGTCCCTTTCACCCCGGTGTTCTGTTCCGCCGAGCCGGTGAGGACTTCTTTGCCCGTGGCGGAAAGGAGCACTGCGTCGAGGTCGGTGAGGACGCCGTTCCAGGGTTCCGCCCACTGCAGGTCGAGGGTCAGGGTCTCGCCCGGTTCGACCGTGATCCCGAAGGTCCGGTCGGTTTCGGGGCCGGGCTTGAAATCCATGCAATGGCTGCCGTTGAAGCCGGCCAGCGCCGCCACCGCCGCCGGGCAGGCGCCGGAGTCGCGGAATTCCGGCGCTTCCCAGGAGGCGATTTCGTGGCCGCTGCCGTCGAAGAGGTTGTCGTTGCCGGCCGCGGTCAGGTAGGTGACGCCTTCGGAGGTGACCTGGTCGATCGCCGCCGCGACCGGGCCGTCCTGGAAGAACGGCTCTTCGAACCAGGCGACGTCGTCGACGATCACGTCCGCGCCGGCGCCCCCTTCGGAGACCGGCCGGGCCAGGCGTTCGATGTTCGCGGCAAAGGATTCTTCGCTTTCGAAGGCGGTGGCGAAGGCGAGGTGCGCGTGCGGGGCGAGGTCGTGGACGATCTGCAGCATCGCCCGGCCCTCGTCGCCGGCTTCTTCCCCCGGCGCCGGTGCCAGGTCCTGGAGCACGTCGACGGGGAGCTGCTGTTCGGAGCAGCTGCTGGCGAGACCGGGAAGGTCGTTGGAGGCGACGTCCGCCCGGGCGTCGGTGACCACGGCTTCGGTGGCCGCGTCGTAGGAGTCGGAGAGGACACCGACCGTGATCCCCTTGCCGCGCAGGTCGAAGGCTTCGCGCGCTTCGCCGACGCGAAGCTGGCCGAGCCCCTCGGAGATCGCCGAGCCGCCTTCGCAGGGCCCTTCGCCGGCGTCGTAGAGGACCGGCCTGCGGGCCGGCCAGGCGGACCTGACGCCGGGCACCGCGGCGACGGCGCCGAGATCGGCCGGGGTGACAGCCAGCGTCGCCGTCTGCTGCTCGCGGCCAGCGCCGAGGACCCGGGCACCGGCTTCGCGCAGCTCGGGGAGCGCGCCGAGCGCCCCTTCGTCGAAGCGAACCGTGACCTGCACGCGCTCGCCATCGCGGATCAGGCCGCCGGGCTCTTCCGTCGTCACCCCCAGCAGCTCGTCCTGCGCCGCCGGCGGCTGTGCGGCGACAGCGGGCTTGGCGAGCCGTGCGAGCAGCGGCGAGAGCGGCCCGTGGCTCTTCGTGACAGGGGCCGCTGCGCCGGCTGCCGCGGGCAGGGCAGCGGCGAAAGCGACCGCAAGCACGAGCGGCCAAAGTCCAAAGCGGTTGAGGCGCAACCCCTGGGCCATCGTCTTCATTGTTATCGGTCGCGATCCCGTCTCGCCTGAGAGCGCGACTACCACAGACTGAACGCCGATCGATCCTGCTACGGTCCCTTCCGTTAGGGCCGGTAGATACCGGCGAAAGTTGTGCGTAGCGCTCGCAGTCGTTGCTTTTGCATCCTCCGCGTTCGCAGCACATGAAGTGGAGGCAATGCATGCCCACTGGAACTGTCAAGTGGTTCAGCGACGACAAGGGCTACGGGTTCATTACGCCCGACGACGGCTCGAAGGACGTCTTCGTTCATCACAGCGCCATCCTTGGTGAGGGCTTCCGCTCTCTGACCGAGGGCGCCAAAGTGAGCTACGAGTCCGAAGAAGGCCCGAAAGGCCCGGCCGCCGCGAGCGTTCAGCAGCAGTAGCTTCGCAGCAACCGCTTTAATAACGGGGTCCGCACAGCGGATCCCGTTTTTTTATGCCTGTGGGCTGTTCGGGGGTTCAGGGCCGAGCAGTCCAAGGACGCAGGAGCGAGTGTGCTCTGCACATGAGCCACGAGGACGCAGGAATGCGAAGTGCCATGAATCTCCGAACAGACCTGAGGAACATCGCGATCATCGCCCACGTGGACCATGGGAAGACGACGCTGGTCGACGCGATGCTGTGGCAGACCGGCACCTTCCGCAAGGGCCAGGAGGTTGCCGAGCGGGTAATGGACTCGATGGACCTCGAGCGCGAGAAGGGGATCACGATCCTCGCCAAGAACACCGCCGTCACCCGCGACGGCGTCAAGTTCAACATCGTCGACACGCCGGGCCACGCCGACTTCGGCGGCGAGGTCGAGCGGGCGCTGACGATGGTCGACGGAGCGCTGCTGCTGGTCGACGCCTCCGAGGGGCCGCTACCGCAGACCCGCTTCGTCCTGCGCAAGGCGCTGGAGCGGAAGCTGCCGATCATCCTCGTCGTCAACAAGGTCGACCGCCCCGACGCGCGGATCGACGAGGTCGTCGACGAGGTCTACGAGCTCTTCATGGATCTCGACGCCGACTCCGAGCAGATCGACTTCCCGATCGTCTACACGAACGCCAAAGCGGGCTGGGCCTCGCTGGAGCAGGGCGTCGAGGGCAGCGACCTCTCCCCCCTGCTCGACCTGATGCTGGAGAAGATCCCGCCGCCCCAGTACGACGAGGGAGCGCCGCTGCAGGCGCACGTGACCAACCTCGATGCCTCCCCCTATGTGGGGCGGCTGGCGATCTGCCGCGTGCGCCAGGGGACGATCCGCTCCGGGCAGCAGATCGCCTGGTGCCGCGCCGACGGCAAGGTCGAGCGGGCGGCCGTATCCGAGCTCTACGTGACGCAGGGGCTGGAGCGGGTCGCAGCCGAGGAGGCGGGGCCGGGTGAAATCATCGCCGTCGCCGGGATCGAAGAGGTGACGATCGGCGAGACCCTGGCCGACCCCGAGGACCCGCAGCCGCTGCCGGTGATCACCGTCGACGAGCCCTCGCTCTCGATCGTCGTCGGCATCAACACCTCGCCGCTGGCCGGGACCCAGGGCGGCGACAAGCTGACCGCCCGCCAGCTCCGCTCGCGGCTCGACGCCGAGTTGGTCGGCAACGTCTCGCTTCGGGTCAACGACACCGAGCGGCCCGACGCCTGGGAGGTGCAGGGGCGCGGAGAGCTTCAGCTCGTCGTCCTGCTGGAGATCATGCGCCGCGAGGGCTACGAGCTGATCGCAGGCCAGCCGCAGGTGGTGACGCGGGAGATCGAAGGGCAGATGCACGAGCCGGTCGAGCGGCTGGCGATCGACGTGCCCGAGGAGCACGTCGGCGACGTCACCCAGATGCTGGCGGCGCGCAAGGGGCGGCTGGAGCAGATGGTCAACCACTCGACCGGCTGGGTGCGGATGGAGTACCTGGTCCCCGCCCGCGGCCTGATCGGCTTTCGCACCGAGTTCCTCACCGCGACCCGCGGCAGCGGCCTCCTGCACCACGTCTTCGACCGCTGGGAGCCCTGGGCGGGACAGCTCCGCACCCGCCAGACCGGCTCCCTGGTGGCCGACCGCCGCGGCCAGACCGCCGGCTACTCGCTGATGAGCCTGCAGGAACGGGGCCGACTCTTCGTCGGCTCCGGCGAGGAGGTCTACGAAGGGATGATCGTCGGCGAGAACTCGCGCTCCGAGGACCTCGACGTCAACCCGACGAAGGCCAAACAACAGACCAACATGCGGGCGGCGAGCGCCGACGTGCTGGAGCGGCTGGCGCCGCCGATCCGGCTCTCGCTCGAAGCCTCGATCGAGTTCGTCCGCGAGGACGAGTGCGTCGAAATCACCCCCGACGCGATCCGCCTGCGCAAGGTCGAGCTCGACAAAGTCACGCGCCTGAAGGCCTCGAAGCAGCGCGACAAGGCCCCGGCGCGCTGATCCATCGCGCCCATTGTCGCTTTTTGGTCCCCTGAGGACGCATAAAGCGACATGCCCCAAAAAAGCCGCCGGCCTGGGGGCCGGCGGCTTTCGGTGGCGCTTGAGCCGAGCTGCGCTCGGTGGCGCTAGACCGTCGCGGCGGCTTGCTCGGACTGGCTCTGCTCTGACTCCGGCGAGGTCGGGGCGGGAGCCGGGGCGCTTTCCTGGCGCGGGAGCAGCACTTCTTTGGCGATCACGAGGCGCTGGATCTGGCTGGTGCCCTCGTAGAGCTGCATGATCTTCGAGTCGCGCATCAGTTTCTCGACCGGGTACTCCTTGATGAAGCCGTAGCCGCCGTAGACCTGGACGGCGTCGGTGGTGACCTCCATCGCCGAGTCGGCGGCGAAGCGCTTCGCCATCGAGGAGACCTTCGAGTTGCGGACGCCCTGGTCGAGCAGGAACGCCGAGTTCCAGGTCAGCAGGCGGGCCGCCTCGACCTTGGTCGCCATGTCGGCGATCATGAACTGGATCGCCTGGTGCATCGCGATCGGGACGCCGAACTGGACCCGTTCTTTCGAGTAGTCCGTTGCGTACTCGAGCGCCGCGCGGGCGATCCCGACGGCCATCGCCGAGACGCCGGGACGGGTCCGGTCGAGGGTCATCATCGCCAGTTTGAAGCCCTTGTTTTCCTCGGCCAGGAGGTTCTCGGCCGGGACCTCGACTTCGTCGAAGGAGATGGTCGCGGTGTTGGAGGCCCGCTGCCCCATCTTGTCCTCCTTCTTGTCAACCGAGACCCCGGGGAGGTCGGCGTCGACGACGAAGGCGCTGATGCCGCGGTGGCCGGCCTCCGGGTCGGTCTTGGCGAAGACCGTGAAGTAGTCGGCGTAGGTGCCGTTGGTGATGAAGCACTTGGAGCCCGAGAGGATGTACTTGTCGCCCTTCTTCACGGCCTTGGTCTTCATCCCCGAGACGTCGGAACCGGCATCCGGCTCGGTCAGCCCGAAGGAGCAGAGCTTGGGGGCTTCGGACAGCATCCCCAGGTACTTCTTCTTCGTCTTCTCGGAGCCGCCGAGGGTGATCGGGGCCGAGGCGAGGCCGTTGGCCGCCAGCGAGGTGCCGATGCCCGAGCAGCCCCAGCCGAACTCCTCCTCGATCAAGCAGCCGGAGAGGTAGTCGAGGCCGGGACCGCCGTAGGCCTCGGGGACGTGGGTGTTCATCAACCCGACCTCCCAGGCCTTGTCGATCACGTCCTGGGGCCAGGTGCCGTCCTTGTCGTACTCCCAGGCGACGGTGCGCATGTCTTTCTCGGCGAAGCTGTGAGCCAGCTCGCGCAGGTCCTTCTGCTCATCGGTGAGGGTGAAATCGACCACCGGTCGGTGCTCCTTTTCTTCGCGGTTCTTATGAAGTCTGCGGGGAGCGCCGCCGGCAGGTGGCGTTCCACTGATTGACTCGTCAGTCAACCGGTCCTCAAGGTTAGCGGACCACATGCCGGAATTGGCTCTTTACCCTTGTCCGATGGCACTCCCGCTCGCTCTTTCGGCGCTCCAGAAGGGAATGGCGCTGCTCTTGATTACGGGCGTGCTGGCCCCCCTTATCGGCTGGCTGCTGAAACGCGTCAGCGGCGGCTGGGAGACGATGGGCGGCGGCCCGTTCGCGATTCTCAACGAGCGCCCGCAGCGGCGGCCGGGGGGCGGCCCCGAAGAAATCGATCCGGCGATCCAGGCGGCCGAGGTGCGGCAGATGCTGGAGGCGAAATCGGAGCGCCGGCGGCAGCGGGGGGAGGCGCCGCTCGACGTCGAGGCGGAGACCGAGCGCCTGCTCGCCGCCGCCGAGGCGCCCCGCGGAGAGGAGGCGATGGACGCCGAGCTGCGGGCGGAGGTGCGCCAGCTCGTCGTCGTCCGCAACGAACGCCGGAGGCGCGAAGGACTGGAGCCCCTGGACGTCGAGGCGGAGACCGAAAGGCAACTGGCAGATCTCATAGGATCGAGCTGATGGCCAGCGCCAGAGAGGACCTTTACGAGGTCGAGGAGATGCTCGTGCAGCCGGGCACCTACTTCAACCCCCAGACCGAGGTGGTGGTGATCGTCGACGACTCCGCCTCGCCCGACCAGGAGGCCTTCGAGAACCTCGCGGGCTACGGGGGCACCGAGTGGGTCCGCGTCTCCGACGAAGTTCCCGTCGACGAAGACGGCCGCGACCGCGCCCTCGAGAGCTTCGAGGCGCGCAGCCAAGGTGGCGAAGCCCTCGCCCCGGACGCCCTCGAAGAGAGCGACGACGACTTCGAAGAAGAGGAAGAGCGCCCCGAAGGCGTTCCCCTCGAAGACGAGGAGTAGGGGTGCTGGCCGAGGGCGACAAAGCGCCGAACTTCAGCCTGCCGGATCAGCGCGGCGAGAAGGTGAAGCTCTCTGACCTGAAGGGCGAGACCGTCGTCCTCTACTTCTACCCCCGCGCCGACACCCCGGGGTGCACGACTCAGGCCTGCGGCGTCCGCGACCGCCGCGCCGACTACGAGGCCGCGGGCACCCGGGTGATCGGGATCTCACCCGACGAGGTGGGGGCGATCGACAAGTTCGCCGGTAAGTTCGACCTCGACTTCACCCTCCTCGCCGACGCCGATCATGCGGTGGCCGAGAAGTACGGCACCTGGGTCGAGAAGTCGATGTACGGCAAGAAGTACATGGGCGTGCAGCGGGCGACCTTCATCGTCGGCCCCGACGGCAAGATCGCCAAGGTCTTCCCGAAGGTATCGCCGAAACAGCACGACGATCTGGTGCTCGCCGCGCTTGAGCACCTCTAGCGGCGTCCTCAGTCGCTCGCGTGCGTAGCACGCCACGCTCCCTGCGTCCTTGCTAGAGACGCTCAAGCACTGGCGATCACCGCCGCAATGAAGGCTCCGTACAGCACGAACCAGCCGATCACCGAGGGGAGTTTGAAGCGCCTCCCCAGGTGCAGGCTCTCGTAAGCGAGCAGGCCGCCGGCGAGGCCGAGGCCGATCGAGAGCACGGCGTGCCAGTTCAGCTCCCAGGAGGTGAAGATCAGGCCGATCCCGACCGGGATCATCGACTGGAAGACCATCGCCCCGGTGATGTTGCCGAGCGCCAGCGCGTCCTTTCCTTCCCGCACCCAGAAGAAGCTGTTGACCTTCTCCGGCAGCTCGGTCGCCAGCGGCGCCAGGATCAGCGCCAGGACCAGCGGCTCGGCGCCGATGCTCTCGGCGAGCTTCAGCAGCTCCTCGACGAAGAGGTGGGCGCCGCCGACCATCGCCCCCAGTCCGACCAGGAGCTGGATCACGCAGAGCAGCATCCCGGGGTCTTCGCGCCGTTCGGCGCGGCGCTCGAAGATCAGCGGGTTGAGCGACTCTTCGCTCTGCACCTCGCCGCCGCCCTTCAGGGTCAGCGCGATGTAGCCCACGTAGGCGAGGAGGAAGGCGATGCCGACGGCGATCCGCAACGGCGCCGGCGGTCCCCAGGCCAACGCCCCGCCGATCGCGAAGAGGACGAGGAAGAAGAGCAGGTCGCGCTCCAGGGTCGGGCGGTGGACGTTGAGCTGCAGGCCCTGGTCGCGTTTGTCGCGGTAGAGGTAGGCGAAGAGGCCGACGAGCCCCATCGCCAGCGTCGCCAGCAGGAACGGGGCGCCGACGATCGCGCCGACGGCGACGTCTTCGGAGCCCTCCTTGGTGCCGACCAGGGCGACGATCGCGATCAGCGTCTCCGGCATCGCGGTGCCGACGGCGGCGAGGATGCTGCCGACGGCCCCCACCCCGACCTCGAGCTTGTGCCCGATCCACTCGACCGCGTTGGTGAACAGGAGGGCCCCGGCGAGGACGACCGCAAACGCCAGGAGCAAAAGGACGGCGTCCATCGGGGCAGGCTACCCGCCCGGTTGCTCAAGCAAAATAGAAAGCCAATCCGAAGACGAAGTAGACCGCCAAGAGCTGCACGCCCTCGAACCAGGTCGACTCGCCGTCAGTGGTGACGTGGTTGCCGACCAGGATCGCCAGCAGGATCGCCCCCAGCTCGAAGCCGTTGAAGACCAGGGCCAGCGGATGGGGGCCGATGAAGAAGGAGGCGAGGACGAGGACCGGGGCGACGAAGAGGGCGATCTGGGCGCTCGAGCCGACGGCGATGTTGACCGCCAGGTCCATCTTGTCCTTCATCGCCACCAAAACGGCTACCCAGTGCTCGGCGGCGTTGCCGACGATCGCGACGACGATCACGCCGATGAAGAACTCCGAGAGGCCGACCGACTCCGAGGCCTCGGTGATCGAGCCGACCAGCACCTCCGACATCACCCCGACCAGCACGCCCGCGATCGCCAGCGCGATCACCGAGGTGCGGGTCGACCAGCCCCAGGTGTCTTCCTCCTCGTACTCGGGGTTGAAGAGGTCGCGGTGGGTTTTCAGCGAGAAGAAGAGGCCGATCACGTAGGTGATGATGAGGACGATCGCCACCGCCAGCGAGAGATGCTCGACGGTGCCGCCGTAGTGGATCGCCTCCGAGCCGGGCGCCGGCAGGCCCTTGCCCTCGACCAGCTCGAAGATCGCCGGCATGATCAGGGCCCCACCGGCCAGCATCAGCATCGTCGTCTGAATGCCGGCGCTGGTGCGGCTGAAGTGCTGCCGCTCGCGGCCGATCCCGCCGGCCAGCATCGCCGCCCCGAGGACCAGCAGCATGTTGCCGATGATCGAGCCGACGATCGAGGCCTTGACCACCTCCTGCAGACCCTGCCCGAGGGCGAAGAGGGCGATGATCAGCTCCGGCGCGTTGCCGAAGGTGACGTTGAGGAGGCCGCCGATCCCGGGGCCCGAGCGGGCCGCCAGCTCCTCGGTCGCCCGCCCCATCAGCGCCGCCGTGGGGATGATCCCGAGCGCCGAGGCAGCGAAGACCGCCGTCGCCGGAACCCCCGCGAGCTCCAGCACGACGGCGATCGGGATCAGCGGCGTCAGCAGGTAGGGCCAGCCCGTCGGCGTCCTCAAGAAGGACGCGTCGAGGCGGGGCCCTGCCTGGTTCATCGGCGGCGCGTTTCTATTCGGCTATTCGCGCAGGCCCGCGCACTTCTGCAGGTCGGCGGTGGTTTCGACCGTCTGCAGACACTGCGCGTAGGCCTTCTGGCTGCCGCCGGTTCCGGAGGCGCCGCCCGAGGTGCCGCCGCCCGTCGAGGAGCCGGTGATCCCTTCCAGCAGGCCGCCGATACCGCCGCTGCCACCGGCTTCCAGCAGTTCGAGCGGATTGACGCCGAGCTGCTCGAAGAGCGCTTCCAGCGGCTTCGCGTTTGCCGGTTTCTCGAAGCTCTGTTCCTCGTTGACGCCGCTGAGGGTCAGTTCCATCTCCAGTTCGACCTTTTCGCCCTTGGCTTCCGGCGGTTCGACCGTCAGTTCCATCGCGAACTTGCGGACGATGTCGTCGTCGCCGACGGCGATTTCGACGTGCGACTTCTTGATCGCCTTCGACAGTTCGCCCCTGGCTTCTTCGAGTTCGCCGATCGGCAGCGGACCGGCGGCTTCGAGCTGCGAGCTGCAGGCGGGGTCTTCGGTCAGCTTGATCAGCGCGTCGATCGCGCCGTCGATGTTGAGGTCGCCGCTGACCTTGGTAGTCGAGGTCCCGTCGACGTCTTCGGAGCCTTCGTTTTCGAGGTTGTCGGCGAACTGGCCGAACTTGATCCCTTCCGCAGCCTTCTGGCAGGCGGTGACGTCGGCTTCGGAGCCTTCCTGCTGCTGGGCCTGTTCGAAGGCGGACTTGAGGAAGCTGAAGGTCGTCGGGTCGACTTCGTAGGGGGTGCCTTCGTATTCGACGAAGGCGCGATCGGTGAGGAGCGTGAGGGCGCCTTCGAAGTCGATGCTTTCGTCCTGCGCTTCTCCTTCGGCTTCGATGCTCACTTCGGCCTGCGGCAGTTCGCCTTTGGCCCCCATTTCGAAGGGGCCGGAGAGGCCGACCTCGAATTCGCCGCCTTCTTCGCCTTCGGCGTTGACGTGCAGGGACATGTCGAATTCGCCGCTCTTCACCCCTTCGAGGCTGGCTTCTTCGACGACCTTCTGCGGGTCTTCGCCGCTGTTGTCGTCACCGCCACCGCCGCAGGCGGCGAAGATGCCGGCCAGGGCGACCAGGGTCGCGAACAGCGCGAGAATTCGAAAACGGCTCAAGAGATGGAACTCCTCGTGATCGGAGAACAGGACCGAGCGGGATTGTAGGGAGGGTGGCCGCGGCGACGCCCGGTGCTCAGCCTTGTTCCCGGCCGAAGAGGCGGTCGGCGAGCACTCCGAGGACGCCCAGGTAGATTTCCCCGGCGTCGGCCTGCTTCACGTCTCCTTCGTCGAGTCCGAACTGCCTCAGGATTGCCGGGTAGGGCCTCGACCCGGATGAGATGGGCAGTTCGGTCACCTGGTTGACTTCGCTCAGGCGCATGACCAGTTCGACTTCGAGTTCTTCGTTGCGAGGCAGTTCGACGTTGGCGAGGATCTTGAAGTAGCGGGCCAAGCCGTTCTTGTCGAGGCTGAGCGTCAGCCGCGCCGCGGTCAGGTTCCCCTTCAGTTCCTGCTCGAGTTCCTTCAGCTCCGCCGCCGGCGGCAGGCCGACCGCTTCCAGTTGCGCCTTGCAGCCTGGAGATTTTTCGGTCAGCTTGATCAGCTCGTCGATCGCAGCGGAGGCGTCGATGTCAGCCCCGACCGTCTCGACTTTCTTGCCGTCGAGGGTTTCCCCCTTGCCTTCGAACGAGACGTGGTGGACGACATCGGTGACGTCGAAGCCTTCCGCCGCTTCGACGCAGGCCGTCGCGTTGCCCTCGCCGCCTTCTTCTTCCTGGGCTGCTTCGAACTTCGACTTCAGTTCTTCAAAGGCCGCGTGGTCGGGTTCGTACACCTGTTTTTCGAAATTGAAAACCCATTTCTCGGCCCGGAACAGGGGGCCGCTGAGGAATGCGACCTGATGGCCGGCGAGGTCTCCGTTCGATTCGATCGCGAAGTCGAACTGCGGCAGCGGTTCTTCCCCCACTTTCATGAACTTGCCGAGGACCCTCATGTTGATTTCTTCCGGCTTCTTCTTGTAGCGGTCGATCTCCAGCGCGAGTTCGATCAAGCCGCTGTGAACGCCCTCGAAGTTGGCGGCTTCCGCCTTGCCGTCGGGCGATGCCGGCAGCCCTTCTGCGGTGTCACCGCCGCCACCGCTCCCGCAGCCGACGATCGCGCCCGCGACCATCGACGCCACCAACACCAGCAACAGCGCCCCCGCCCTCCTGAGCCGCACCCGAGTCTCCCTTATTAGACAATAAAAGCGCGAGTATTCTAATCCGTGCTTCGCGGGTACGTGGCAGTGTTAACCACCGCTGTCACCCCGCGATTCTTCGATCGGCGCCGGCTTGTTCTCCGTCGTCACGTTGGCGACGAACGGCAGGAGCAGGGCCCCGAGGGCGATCAAGAACACCCCGGCTCCGACCAGCCAGCGGGCGCCGGAGAGGTGCCCGAGGATGCCGACGGCGAAGCCGATCAGCATCAGGGCGATGTAGGGGCCCGGGCTGTGGGGCAACAGCGCGGCCAGGGGCAGGACGTAGTCGGGCACTACCGCGTGATTATCATCGGCCCGTGCCCCAAGGGTCCGTCGCAGAGGTGAAAGAGGCGCTCGCCGGAGTCGGCTACCTGGCCGACGAGCCGGCGGCGCTGGTCTCCTTCCTCGCCCAGAAACTGGGGAAGCCGGTGCTGGTCGAGGGCCCGGCGGGGGTCGGCAAGACCGAGCTGGCGAAGGCGCTCTCCCGCGCCACCGGCCGCGAGCTGGTGCGCCTGCAGTGCTACGAGGGCCTCGACGAGGCGAAGGCGATGTACGAGTGGAACTACCGCAAGCAGCT
>DASSMM010000050.1:0-12233 GCA_035688825.1 Solirubrobacterales bacterium
CGAAGACCTCGTCCACGGCGACTACGGCTACGACCGCATGTCGGGCGGCGCGGGTCCGGGGGACATCGCCTCCTTCGCGACCGCCCGGGCGGGCGGCAAGGGCAGCGGCGTCTGGGTCTCGCTGCGCAGGCACCGGGCCTACGGTGACGGCCACGACAAGCTCTTCGGCTTCGAGAGCCTCGAAGGCTCGGCCTTCCGCGACACCCTGATCGGCACCCCGCAGGGCAACGTGATCAACGGCGGGCCGGGCGACGACCACCTGATCGGCGGCGGCGGTCCCGACACGCTCGACGGCGGCCAGGGAAGTGACGGCTGCGTGGGCGCCAAAGGCCACACGAACTCCTGCGGCAAGGAAGCGCCGCCGAAGGCCAGCGCCTACGTGCAGCTCGATCCGACCCCCGGCGGCGGCGCCGGGCTGCAGGTGATCGGCGGCGGCGGGCGCGACCAGTTCTTCGTCGCCTTCGACGAAGTCACCCAGGTCTTCAGCGTCACCGCGAAAAAAGGGCTCGCGATCAGCCCCGGCTGCGCGCACGCCCAGGGCAGCCAGACGACCGTCACCTGCGCCGCCGACGGCCCCGCCCGCTGGCTGATGGCCGACCTCGGCCCCGGCAACGACAGCCTCCGGGTCGAAGGCTCGCTGCTGCAGGTCGGCAGCGTCCGTTTCGCCGGCGGCTTCGGCAACGACACGATCCACGCCGGCCCCGAGGACGACCTCGTCGAGTCGGGCCCGGGCGCGGACAAGCTCTACGGGGGCGACGGCGCCGACGGCCTGGTCGGCGGCCTCCCCGGCCCCACCTTCCTCTACGGCGAAGGCAACGGCGACTTGCTGGCGGCCGGCGGCGGCTGCGCCGGCGGTGCGCTGGTTGGCGGCCCTGGTCGCGACGACGCCTCCTTCGCCGAGACCCAGGCGCATCCCGGCCTGCTGATCATCTCGTTCCCGGCGCACGCCGCTTGGGTCACGACCGTCAAGAACTGCAAGCACGTCCACCTCTCGCCGACCGACGAGGACATGGAGGGCTCCTTCGACTGGGACGTCCTGATCGGCGACAGCGGTCCCAACGCGATGCTCGGCCAGCCGGGCGAGGACCGCTTCTACGGCAACGGCGGCGAAGACATCATCGATGCCCGCGACGGCGTCAAGGACTTCTCGATCCAGTGCGGCAAGGGCCAGCCGCCGCGCGAAATCAAGGTCAGAGGCAAGAACGGCAAGACGCAGATCCACGAAACGCCGGGCACCGGCAAACCCGAGGGCCGAGCCCTGACCGACAAGTTCGACCCCAGCCCGTACAACTGCGCCTTCGTCAAATACGGCACCCCCGTCCCCGGCCTAAACGGCTGACAAGTACCTAACGCCGCCTCACGGCAGGACGAGGCGCGCGGCCGGCGGGTCCTGTCTCCGATACGACCCTCCCGCCAACTGGCGGTAGCCCCGCATCGTCGCCACCCGCCGGAGATACCGGGGAATTGCCCCGGCCGAGGGGGGAGAACCAAGGCGGCGTTCGTCCTTTTCCCACGTATGTCGGGAAAAGGACGAACGCCGCCCGCTGGACGGGCGCTGGGAGACCTCGCAACGCGCCAGCACGGCGTCGTTTCGATGGGACAGCTGCTGGGCCTCGGCTACGCCGCGAACACCGCTCTTGAGTGGGCGGCAAGCGGACGGCTTCATCGCCTCCACCAAGGTGTCTATGCCGTGGGACACAGGAAGCTGACCTGGTACTCGAACTGTTGGGCGGCTGTGTTGGGGGCGGAACCGGATGAGCGGGCGCCTTGGCGGGCTGTGGCTAGTCATCACACCGCGGCGTATCTCTGGGGGCTCTTGCGGTGGACGCCGGACTTGATGCATGTGACGGCGCCGACGCGGCGGCGGGCGAAGCGGCGCTTCGTTGTGCACTTCTCCTCGATCCTGGCTGAGGAGGACCGGGGGACCCGTGACGGGATTCCGGTCACCGCCGTGCCGCGGACGCTGCTGGACTTGGCGATCAAGGCGCGGCCCGACCAGCTGGATGGGTACCTAGAGCGGGCGGAAGAACGGGAGCTGCTTGACGTGCGGGCGGTCGAAGACGTGCTTGCCCGCTCCGGCGGGCATCGCGGCCGGGGCCGGCTCACCCGGGCGCTCGCCATCTACAGCCCCGAGCCGGCCTTCACCCGCTCCAAGTTCGAGCGGCGCTTCCGGCAGCTCGTCAAGGCCGCCGGCCTTCCCGCACCCTCGATGAACTTCAACGTCGCCGAGTACGAGCTCGACGCTTACTGGCCGGACCTCCGCTTTGCGGTCGAACTAGACGTCTTCGAGACCCACGGCAGCCGCGCCGCCTTCGAGCGGGACCACGTTCGCAGCGAGGAGCTGAAGCTGCTCGGGATCGAGATGATCCGGATCACCGCGCCGCGGCTGAAGCGCGAACCGCGGGCAGTCCTGCGCAACCTCGCCGCGCTGCTCGAGCGCCGCCGGCAGGAGCTGTCCCGCCCAGCCGTACCCGTGCGGTTGCCGTGAACTAGGCTTCGCTCCATGGCACCGAAGACCGCTCGAGGGGACGAGGCCGCCGCTGTCGCCGCAGCGATCGCGCAGTTCGAGGCTGAGTTCGCGAGCGCCCCCTCGGAGGAGGCACCGGCAACGCCCGCCTGGCAGCGGGCCGCCTACCTGGAGGGGATCAGCGCCAAGGAGACGATCGAGGACCTACGAGGAGGATCCGCATGGCTGTCGTGAAAATCATCGAGCTCGTCGGCAGCTCCAAGACTTCGACCGACGACGCCGCCAAACAGGCGCTGCTGCAGGCCCAGGGCTCGCTGCGCAACATCCGCGCCGTCGACATCGTCTCCACCGGGATCCGCGGCGAGAACCTCGACGAGTACCGCGCCCACGTCCGCGTCGCATTCTTGATCGAGGGAACGGAGATCGACTGATGGCAGATGCACCGCAGGGGGAGGCCCGGGAGGTCTCGCGCGAGGAGGCGCGCAGGATGGTCGAGGAGGGCGCGCAGCTCGTCGACGTCCGCGCCGGCCACGAGTGGGACGCCGGCCACATCGCCGGCGCCAAGCACGTGCCGCTGCCGGAGCTGCCGCAGCGCACCGAGGAGATCGACAGGGACCGGCCGGTGGTCGTCTACTGCCGCGGCGGCAACCGCTCCTCGATGGCGACCGCCGCCCTCGCCGAGGCCGGTTTCGACGCCGTCAAGCTCACCGACGGCATCGTCGGCTGGAGCGAGGGCGATCTGCCGCTCGAGCCGGAGGGCGGCTACGTCGCCGAGTCCGGCGAGGCCGCCGCGATCCTCCAGGCGCAGAAAAAACCCTCCCACAGCTGAAGCGGGGGAAATTCCGCCGGTTCCGCCCGATCCGCGTGAGAGCGAGGTTTGCAGGGACTTTCACGGCCTCTACAACCGCTCAAGAAATTAAATACCTGAATCCCGGTCAGCTTTGCTACCTTTCTGCGCATGGAGGTAGCCGTCGCAGAGAACAAGGAGCAGCGGGGCAAGGGCCGGGTCGGGACCCTCGAGAACCCCGAGACCTACGAGAACGTCCCCGGCCACGTCATCCCGATCATCGAGCGCGAGTTCGACGACTTCGACAACGAAGCCGAGCAGTTCCTCAGCGGCCGGCTCGAGGAGAACCAGTTCATCGGCTTCCGCCTCAAACAGGGCGTCTACGGCCAGCGCCAGGCCGACGTCCAGATGATCCGGATCAAGCTTCCGTTCGGCGGGGTCACGCCCGAGCAGATGGACTCCTTCGCCAGCGTCGTCGAGAAGTACGCGCCGCTGAACAAAGGCCACATCACCACCCGCCAGAACATCCAGATCCACCACGTGCCGCTGCGCGACACCGAGCTGCTGCTGCGGGAGATCGCCGAAGTCGGCCTCTCCTCGCGCGAGGGCTGCGGCAACACCGTCCGCAACGTCACCGGCGACCCCTGGGCCGGCGTTGCCGCCGATGAGGTCTTCGACCCGACCGCCTACGGCACCGCCTACGTCCGCTACTTCGTCCGCCACCCGACGACGCAGCTGATGCCGCGCAAGATCAAGACCGCCTTCACCGGCTCCGACGAGGACCGGGCGATCACCGGCATCCACGACATCGCCTTCATCTCCCGCGAACGCGACGGCGTCAAGGGCTTCGAGGTCCGCGTCGGCGGCGGCACCTCGATCATGGCCCGCGTCGCCCCGACCCTCTACGACTTCGTCGAGGCCGACAACGGCGACTACCTCAAGGTCGCCGAGGCCGTCTTCCGCATCTTCGACCGCCAGGAGTGGCTGCGCGTCAACCGCGCCCGCGCCCGGATCAAGGTCCTCGTCGACAAGATCGGCATGGACGCCTTCCGCGAGCTCGTCGACGAGGAGCTGCAGGGCGACTGGGTCGAGGAGCGCGAATTCGGCCCCGAGCTGGTCGAGCGCCTCTCCTACGCCCCCGACGAGGAGGCCAACGCGCCCGAGGCGCCGCTGGCCCCGTCCTCGCCGAACGGCGACCGCACCGAGTTCGAGCGCTTCCTCGCCGGCAACGTCGAGCCGCAGCGCCAGGAGGGCTTCTCCACGGTCGAGGTCAAGGTCACCCGCGGCGACCTCACCCCGGAGCAGTTCCGCGGCCTCGCCCAGATCATGCGCGAGTTCACCGGCGGCTCCGCCCGCAGCACGGTGCAGCAGAACTTCGTCCTGCGCTGGGTCCGCGACGAGTCCCTCTACGACGTCTGGGAGCGCCTCAGCGCCCTCGACCTCGGCGAGGCGGGCGCCCGCGAGATCACCGACGTAGTCTCCTGCCCCGGCACCGACAGCTGCAAACTCGGGATCACCTCCTCGATGGGCCTCAACCGGGCGATCAAGGAGCGCGTCGACTCGATGCAGATCAGCGACGAGCTGAGCAAGCGCATCCACATCAAAATGAGCGGCTGCCCGAACGGCTGCAGCCAGCACCACATCGCCAACATCGGCTTCTACGGCGCCTCGCTGAAGGTCGGCGGCCGCCAGATGCCGGCCTACATCCCGCACATCGGCGGCAACTTCGAGGGCGGCGAGGTCGTCTTCGGCAAGCGGCTGAAATCGCGGCTCCCGGCCAAACGGGTCCCCGAGGCGGTCGAGCGCTGGGTCAAGCTCTACGAGGCCGAGCGCAACGAGGGCGAGGAGTTCAACCCCTTCGTCGAGCGGGTAGGTGCCGAGCCCTTCGAAGCCGAGGTCAAGGACCTGACGATGCCCGCCGAGTTCAGCCTGGAGACGATGCAGCAGTTCATCGACTGGAACCGATCCAGCCCGTACGAGGTCGTGCGCGGCGAGGGAGAGTGCGCGATCTAGCTCGCGCACGGCGCAGCGATGAAACCACCTCCCGTCACCCTGTCAGGCACTGTCCCCACACCTGCGGACCTCGACCACGAGGCGATCGCCGCCGAGCTCGAGCAGCGCACGGCACAGGAGGCGATGGAGTGGATGTTCGAGAACTTCGGCGATCGCCACTACATCGCCTGCTCGTTCCAGAAAACGAGCTCGGTGACCGCGCACCTGGCCAGCACCGTCAACCCCGAGGCACGCTTCTTCTACCTCGACACCGACGTCCTCTTCGAGGAGAGCTACGAGACCCGCGACCGCCTCGCCGAGGCGCTCGGGGTCGAGTTCGACCGCTTCCACAACATGACCCTCGAGGAGCAGGCCGCCGAGCACGGCGACGAGCTCTGGAAGAGCGATCCGGACGCCTGCTGCGGCATCCGCAAGGTGGAGCCGATGCGCCGCGCCCTGTCTTCCGTAGACTGCTGGGTCGCCGGCGTCCGCCGGGCAGACTCCAGCAGCCGTTCCAAGACGCCGAAGTTCGGCTGGGACAAGCGCTTCAACCTCTGGAAGCTGAACCCGCTCGCGGACTGGACCGAGCGCGACGTTTGGAACTACATCCGTGAGCACCACCTCCCGTACAACCCGCTCCACGATCGCGGCTACCCGTCGATCGGTTGCACCCACTGCACCCAGCCGGTCGAACCGGGTGGGGATCTGCGCGCAGGCCGCTGGACGGGCCTGGCAAAGACCGAGTGCGGGATCAACTAGCGGCCTCCGGCAAGCCGCCCCGAACCCTTAGACCCTTTCCCCGACCCCCAAGGTGAGATGAGCGAGACGATGGCTGAGTTGTCCCTGACCCTTTCCGAGCGCCATACCGCGGACTTCGAGATGATCGGCAACGGCGGCTTCGCGCCGCTGACCGGCTTCCAGGGCTCCGCCGACTGGGAGCGTGTCTGCAGCGAGATGCGGACCGCCGACGGCGATTACTGGCCGATTCCGATCACGCTGGCATCCGACCTCGAGTGCGAGGTCGGCGACGTGATCGAGCTCTCCTCCGACGAAGGCAAGAAGCTCGGTCGCCTCACCGTCGAGGAGATCTGGGAGCGCGACGTCCAGCGCGAGGCCGAGCAGGTCTACGGGACCACCGACGAGGCCCACCCCGGCGTCGCGGCGATCTACGAGGAGGGCAACCGGATGCTGGCCGGCCCGATCGAGGTCGACGCCCTGCCAGACCACGACGAGGCCTTCATGCGCCGCTACAAGACGCCGGCCGAGCACAAGGCGGACTTCGAGGCGCGCGGCTGGAAGAAGATCGTCGCCTTCCAGACCCGCAACCCGATCCACCGCGCCCACGAGTACCTGACCAAGGCCGCGCTGGAGACCTGCGACGGCCTCTTCATCCACCCGCTGATCGGCAAGACCAAGGCAGGCGACATCCCCGCCGAGGTGCGGATGCGCTGCTACGAGGTGCTGATGGAGAACTACTACCCGGAGGACCGCGTCGTGCTCGGGGTGAAGCCGGCGAAGATGCACTACGCCGGCCCGCGCGAGGCCGTCCTGCACGCGATCGTCCGCCGCAACTACGGCGCCACCCACTTCATCGTCGGCCGCGACCACGCCGGCGCCGGCGACTACTACGGCACCTACGACGCGCAGAAGATCTTCGACACGATCGACATCGAGGAGCTCGGGATCGAGCCACTGATGTTCGAGCACACCTTCTGGTGCAACGAGTGCGAGGGGCTGGCCTCGAACAAGACCTGTCCTCATGACGCTGACGCACGCTTGTTCCTTTCCGGCACCAAGGTGCGCGAAATGCTCGGCAACGGCGAAAGGCCGCCGCACGAGTTCTCGCGCGACGAGGTCGCCGACATCCTGATCGACGCTTACAAGGAGGACTGACGACGTATGGCTGGTGAGAAGGGCTTCACCCTCTGGTTCACCGGGCTTTCCGGAGCCGGCAAGACGACGATTTCCCGACTCCTCGAGGGGCACCTGCGCGAGCGCGGCTCGAAGCTGGAGATCCTCGACGGCGACATCGTCCGCGAAAACCTCTCGAAGGGGCTCGGCTTCTCGAAAGAGGACCGCGACACCAACATCCGCCGGATCGCCTTCGTCGCCGACCTGCTCAGCCGCAACGGCGTGCCGGTGATCACCGCGGCGATCTCCCCCTACAAGGAGATCCGCAACGAGGCCCGCGAACTGATGGGCGACCGCTTCATCGAGGTCTTCGTCAAGGCCTCGGTCGACACCTGCGCCGACCGCGACGTCAAGGGCCTCTACGCGAAAGCCTTCGCCGGCGAGATCAAGGAATTCACCGGCGTCTCCGACCCCTACGAGGAGCCGGAGCGTCCCGAGTTCGTCTGCGACACCGAAAACGAGACCCCCGAGGAGTCGGCCGAGAAGCTGCTGACCTACCTCGAAGAGCGGGACCTGATCCCCGCCAAGGAGGCCGCCGCGGCCTAGTCGCTGTCGCAGTTCAAGCGTTGCGAGAGGGGGCCTCCGGGCCCCCTCTTCTATTCCGCGAGCCGTTCGAGGGTCTCGCGTTTCTGTTCGAGACGTTCCTTCAACCTTTCTTGGAAGCCCTTGTCAGCACGACGTTCAGCGATGTGCTTGTCGATGGCTTCACGGACGGCCTCCGCGATCGGCATTTCGTCAGTTTCAGCAACGGCAGCAAGGTCAGCTGCCAGATCTTCGGGAAGACGGAGGCTCATCGCTTTGGTCGGCATGGTGTCAGTCAATGGTCATATAAGCACATATGCACTAACACTAGATAGGGAGAAAGGCCCTGGGTTGCGTTAGAGCAGATATGCTGCTACCGTGGTAGCATCTTGCGCGATACCGGCAATCACATTCAACTAGCTATCGGAGATCTCTTACTGATCGCCGAGCGAGAACTCGAAGTGCCTGCCGAGCGGCTCAAGGAAATGATCCCCCTACGCGATGCCGAAGCCGCTCTGATGGTTCCGTCGGCAGACCCAGTTGAACAAGCAGCATTCTGTTGTTCGCAGATCATCCGCGCCTCGCTCTTTCCAGATGCCAATAAGCGCATCGCCTTCGAATGCATGTGCGAGATGCTCGCACGCTCTGAGTGCCCCTGGCCGTGGCTACCGGAGGAGGAGGCCATGATCGCGACGATGATCAACCGCCTGCACGCCGGGTCGATCTCCGAGGCTAAGTTCGTCGACTGGGTGCGCATGCGGGTGGCCGTAGGCTGAGGAGTATTCTGCCGCCCACCTTTGAGGACGCGCGAGTTCACGACCTCATGAGGTACTGATCGACGAGATGACCGACTTCGCCAAAGCGTACTCCTAGTCCGGTCATTGCGATCTGGGCGACGGTGTGGAGGCTGAGCTTCTCCTTTCCGGCCTCGATGCGGGCGATGACTGCCTCGTCCCACCCGAGTCGCTCGCTCAGCTCGGCCTGGGTCATTCCCTTGTGCTGACGGGTCAACCGGATGGCATTGCCCAGCGCAACCGCACACTCGTTGAAGTTGAACTCGCCAGAGGTCATCGACACGGCGGTGCGAGCTCCTCGATCTGCTCGAGAACCGCGGTACAGGCTGCGCGGGCTTCCTCCGCTTGCCGCCATTCCAGTTCGGCCTCGATGCGATCGGCGTGGTTGGTCTCTTGATGCACGGCCAGAAGCCGCCGCCGGCGTTCGATGATCCGCCGCAGCTCGGCCGGAGGCAACGTAAGCTCCACCGCCTCGTCCACCTCGGGGTAGCCCCAGCCCAAGCCGCCGTCCTGAATCAGGCGGAAGGCTTCGGACAGCCGCCGGCCGATCCGCTCGCACTTCGCGATCTCGCGAGCCTCAGTCCCGGCACTGCATGCCTCTAAATCGGCAAGCTCGCTTAAGGTCGTCAAGAGCTCGGCGTATAGCGCATCCCGATGAGCGCGGGAAACGATGATCCGATCGCTCATGCAGAAGTGGCGGAGATGTCGGGGGACGGCGACGAGGGTGCTCGGGGTGGCTTCGGGAAGAAATAAGAAGGTTCGTCGCCGTCCCCCTCCGGACCCGGGAGGAGCTGGACAACTTCAAGAACGCCACGGCGCTCCATTGCCTGACAGTGGTAGCGGGCATGGTCGTACGAGAGACCAGCCGAGGTCGCAATCGCGTTTAGGGAAAGCGGCTCGCCCTTCTCTACCAGCGTGTTGATGATCGACAAGGCGCCTGGATTCACCAAACGGGGGACAAGCACTTCCCAAACGAAGCGCTTGTCCCCCTTCATCCCACCATCGGCCATGCTCGGCGGGGAGCTTTGGGGAGTTTGGTTTCTGACACGACGAAGCTTCATCGCGGAAAACCCTCCGTGAGGGGATCAGACAAACCCAGTTCACGCGAATCTGCGAACGCGCCTGCGCTCGGCCTCGCACCTGTCCCCACGGTCCCCTCCTTAGTTGCTTGCTGCGAACGTGCCCATTTATTTAGGGCAAGTGAGAGCAGTCAACTGAGCTGAGGGTGGATCGTCTAGGGGGAATCCGACCCGCCACGCTTGGCAGCCGGAAATGCCAAGAGCACGGTTAGTAGGCGGATGGGTGGCTCTGCGGATTTCTGACGCCGCTCGAGACTCTTTTGATCGACGTCGGCGATTTCTTTGTCGGCTCGGACCATGATGTCTTCAATTTCTTTTGCCCCTTGGTCATCTGCCCATAAGGGGCGTCGAACCAGCACCCGATCATCCCTTGACTCCATATCGCCACTCTTGAGCGCATCGGCGGCCTCTTTGGTAATCAACTCGAGGATGGTGGAGCTGCCGCTTTTTCGCACCTCGGGAGGGAGGGTCGCCCATTGCTCGGCCGTAAACGCAAACCGTTCAGCGCGATAAAGCGTTCGGCGACCTCCGCGCGGGCTCGCTTCATGCCCCACCTGTTCAGCGAGACCCTCCTCTACGAGTGCTCGGATGTGGTCTCGAACCTGTTCGTAGGGGACGGCGACCTCAGCCTCCAACTCAACCGCGCTCCAGGGTCGTTCTCCAAGCCTCAAGAAGATCTGGTAACGGACCGGGTGCCCGAGGACTTTGAGGACATGCGGATCAGCCCCAAGTGGCAGTCGAACCCTCTCAACCACTTTGGCGTCCGTCCCTTTGCCAATGCTTAAGCGGTCTTGCGAAGGCTTGAACAGAGGGGGTGAGCATGCTGACTACCACCAGTTCGAGTAGGACGATCCCGGCGAACTGGCTAACCAAGGGCACTTGATCCGAGTCGCATGGAAGACAAGGTCCTTCATTTACTGGAATCCCCCATAGTGGGCGGCGACCATACCAGCAATGTCTCGCTGGATCTGAAGCCGAAGGAGGTGAACTCCATGAGAATTACCCTCTCGGCCCCCGCGGGCTCGGTGATCTACACCAAGGGCACCTGATCGCCTACTGCTTAAGCGGCACCTGCGGCTCACCAAGGCCGAAGGTGTCGTATGCGGCGAACTTGGCGAAGGTCTTGTGGGTGGGGCCGTGGTAGTCGGAGCTGGCGGTGGGGACGAGGTCGAGCTCGCCGCAGAGCCGGAGCAGGTGCTCGGTCTGCTCCTTGGTGTGGCTCGGGTAGTAGACCTCGATCCCGTTCGGCTTCAGGGAGCGGATCAGGTCCTCGACCTGGGCCGGGTCCTTGACGTCCCAGTAGGGGTGCGCGACGACGGCGACGCCGCCGGCCTCGCGGATCGTCTCCACGGCCTGCTCGGCGGTCGGCCAGCGGCGGGGGACGAAAGCCTTGGCGCCGGGCACCAGGTACTCCTCGAAGAACGGCCCGAGATCGCCGGTCGCGCCCGCGGCCCTGGCGATGTGCGGCCGCCCGATCGAGTCGGCGGCCCCCGCCTCGCGGATCGCATCCTCGAGCGTCAGGTCGAACCCCTCCCGCCGCAGGTTCTGCACGATCTCCCCGGCCCGAGCCCGCCGCTCCTGCTGCGCCCGGTCGCAGGCCGGACCGATCTTCTCCAGGTCGACCCAGTACCCGCACACATGCAGGTCTTCCGCGTAGCGGTGCACGCAGGACATCTCGATCGCCGGCACCAATTCGACCCCGAGCCGCTCCGCCGCCTCCAGCGCCGCCGGCACGCCTGCGATCGCGTCGTGGTCGGTCAAAGCCAGCGTCGTGACGCCTGCTTTCGCGGCTTCGGCGACCACCTCCGAGGGCTCCAGTTGCCCGTCGGAAACGGTGGAATGCGACTGCAGCTCAATCAACACGCGCCGCACCCTATCCATGAATAGACTGCGCCGCCGTGTTCCAGAAGGTCCTCATTGCCAACCGCGGCGAGATCGCTATCCGCGTCGCCCGCACCCTCAAGGAGATGGGCATCGTCTCGGTCGCCGTCTACTCGGAGATCGACCGCGACGCCCCTCACGTGCGCGAGGCAGACGAGGCTTATCTGATCGGTCCCGCGGTCCCGGCCGAGAGCTACCTGAACATCCCCAAGATCATCGAAACCGCGAAGGAGGCCGGCGCCGAGGGGATCCATCCCGGCTACGGCTTCCTCGCCGAGAACGCCGAGATGGCGCGTGCCTGCGCCGACGCCGGGATCACCTGGATCGGCCCGCCGCCGGAGGCGATCGAAGCGATGGGGTCGAAGACGCGGGCGCGCGAGATCATGGAGAAGGCAGGCGTGCCGATCGTCCCCGGCTCGACCGAGGTCGCCAAGGATCTCGACGACGCGCGGCGCCAGGCCGACGAAGCCGGCTATCCCGTCGCCTGCAAGGCCGCGGGCGGCGGCGGCGGCAAGGGCTTCCGCGTCGCGATGACCCCGGACGACCTGCAGGAGGCCTACGAGGGCTCCTCCCGCGAAGGCGAGAAGTTCTTCTCCGACCCGCGCGTCTACGTCGAGCGCTACCTCGAGGACCCACGCCACGTCGAGGTCCAGGTGCTGGCCGACTCGCACGGCAACGTGATCCACCTCGGCGAGCGCGACTGCTCGCTGCAGCGCCGCCACCAGAAGGTGGTCGAGGAGGCGCCGGGCCCGCACGTCGACGAGGAGATGCGCGAGCGGATCGGCAAGATCGCCACCGAC
>DASSMM010000051.1:0-14514 GCA_035688825.1 Solirubrobacterales bacterium
CTACATCGACCTGCACCTGGTCCACGAGGTCACCTCGCCGCAGGCCTTCGACGGCCTCCGCCTGGCCAACCGCAAGGTCCGCCGCCCGGCCAAGACCCTCGCCACCGCCGACCACAACACCCCGACCGACGGGACGATGGCTGCGCGCCTGATCGCCGACCAGCTCTCGCGCGTCCAGGTCGAAACCCTGGAGCGCAACTGCGCCGAGTTCGGCGTCCCCGTCTACTCGCTGGGCTCCGACCGCCAGGGCATCGTCCACGTGATCGGCCCGGAGCTGGGCGTCACCCAGCCGGGGATGACGATCGTCTGCGGCGACAGCCACACCTCCACCCACGGCGCCTTCGGCGCCTTGGCCTTCGGGATCGGCACCTCCGAGGTCGAGCATGTGCTCGCCACGCAGTGCCTGGTCCAGAAGCGGCCGAAGACGATGCGGATCAACTACTCGGGCGAGCTGCGCGCCGGGGTCACGCCGAAGGACCTGATCCTGGCGACGATCGGCCGGCTCGGCACCGGTGGCATGACCGGCTACGCGGTCGAGTACGCCGGTCCCGCGATCGAGGCGCTCTCGATGCCGGGCCGGATGACGATCTGCAACATGACGATCGAGGGCGGCGGCCGCGCCGGCATGATCGCCCCCGACGAGACCACCTTCGAGTGGGTCAAGGGCCGCCCGGCCGCACCGGCCGACTTCGAGGCGGCGCTGGCCCGCTGGCGGGAACTGCCGACCGAGCCCGGCGCCGGCTTCGACAACGAGGTCGAGATCGACGCCGCGAGCATCTCGCCGATGGTCACCTGGGGCACCAACCCCGGTCAGGTCGTGGAGGTCACCGACCGCGTCCCCGACCCGGCCGAGCTCGACTCGCCCGCCGACCGTGAGGCCGCCGAGCGTGCCCTCACCTACATGGGCCTCACCGCGGGCACGCCGATGACCGAGATCGCCCCGGAACGGATCTTCATCGGCTCCTGCACCAACTCGCGGATCGAGGACCTGCGCGAGGCCGCGCAGATCGTCGAGGGCCGCAAGGTTGCCGGCGGCGTCAGCGCGATGGTCGTCCCCGGCTCCCAGCAGGTGAAGAAGGCGGCCGAGGAAGAGGGCCTCGACGAGGTCTTCAAGAGCGCCGGCTTCGACTGGCGCGTGGCCGGCTGCTCGATGTGCCTGGGAATGAATCCCGACACCCTGGACGAAGGCGAGCGCTGCGCCTCGACCTCGAACCGCAACTTCGAGGGGCGCCAGGGCAAGGGCGGCCGCACCCACCTCGTCAGCCCGAAGATGGCCGCCGCCGCGGCCGTCGAGGGCCACTTCGTCGACATCAGGGATTGGAGCTGAAGATGCGACCCGTAGACAGAATCGAAGGCAAGGTGTCGGTCCTCGACCGCGCCGACGTCGACACCGACCAGATCATCCCCAAGCAGTTCCTCAAGCGGGTCGAGCGGACCGGCTTCGGCGAGTTCCTCTTCTACGACTGGATCCGCGACGGCGAGATCGAGCTGGAGCCGAACCCGATCCTCGTCACGGGTGCCAATTTCGGCTGCGGCAGCTCCCGCGAGCACGCCCCCTGGGCGCTCGAGGACTTCGGCTTCAAGGCGATCCTCGCCCCGTCCTTCGCCGACATCTTCTACTCGAACTGCACCAAGATCGGGCTGCTGCCGGCGATCCTCGACGCGGAGCACTGCCGCGCCGTCGCCGAGGCGGGGGAGGCCCGGATCGACCTCGACGACGAGACCGTCAACTGCGCCGCCGGCGTCTTCCAGTTCCAGATCGAGCACGACGTCAAGCACCGGCTCCTGAACGGGCTCGACGACATCGGGATCACGCTCGAAAACGAGGGCGCGATCGACCAGTTCGAGACCGGCACGGCGGCCTCCGTGGGGCCGGTCACCACCAGCCTGTAGGGCGAAGAGGAGGGCCGCCATGGCCGACGACCAGTTCAAGCAGCCGATGAACACGGGCGCCCGCGAGTGGGACGCCCAGACCTACGACGAGGTCTCCGACCCCCAGTTCGAGTGGGGCATGGAGGTGCTCGAGCGGCTCGAGCTGCGCGGCGACGAGACCGTCGTCGACGCCGGCGCCGGCTCGGGCCGCGTCACCGAGCAGCTTGTCGAGCGCCTGCCGGAGGGCCGGGTGATCGCGGTCGACGGCTCCGAGGCGATGATCGAGAAAGCCGAGGAGCGGCTCGGCGACCGGGTCGACTACCTGGTCAGCGACCTGGTCGAGCTCCAACTGCCCGAGCCGGTCGACATGGTCTTCTCGACCGCCACCTTCCACTGGATCCCCGACCACGACCGCCTCTTCCGGCAGATGCGGCGCGTCCTGCGGCCCGGCGGGCGCCTCGTCGCCCAGTGCGGCGGCAAAGGCAACGTCGCCCGGCACGCGGAAGCGATCGCCGCCGTCGCCGCCGGCCCCGAGTACGGGCAGCACCTGTCCGAGTCGAAAGCCCTCTGGAACTTCGCCTCGCCCGAGGAGACCGAGCCGCGCCTCGACGCCGCCGGCTTCACCGGCGTCCGCTGCTGGCTGCAGCCGAAGCCGGTCCAGCCCTCGCGCCCGCTCGAGTTCATCTCCACGGTGACCCTGGGGCCGATCCTCGACCAGCTTCCGGAGGAGAAGCGCCGGCCCTTCGCCGAAGCCGTCCTCGCCGAGCACGAGCAGCCCTTCGTCCTCGATTACGTGCGCCTCAACATCGAGGCCGACGCGGCGCAGGACTAACGGGCGCCGCCTGACCCAGATCCGTAGAGTGCCGCCCTCGTGAACGGCACCCCGCGCATAGTCGTCCTGCCCGGCGACGGGATCGGGCCCGAGATCGTCGCCGCGGCGCGCCAGGTCCTCGACGCGCTCGGCGATTTCTCCTACGACGAGCGGCCGATGGGCGGCTGCTCGATCGACGAGCACGGAGCCGCTCTCACCGACGAGGTGCTGGAGGCGTGCAAGGGCGCCGACGCGGTGCTCCTCGGCGCCGTCGGCGGCCCCAAGTGGGACACCACCGACCCGAACGCGCCGCGCCCCGAGCAGGGCCTGCTCGGCCTGCGCAAGGGCATGGGCCTCTACGCCAACCTGCGCCCGGTCCGGCCCAGCCCGGCCCTGGTCGGCGCCAGCCCGCTGCGCGAGGAGCGGATCGCCGGCACCGACCTGCTGGTCGTCCGCGAGCTCACCGGCGGCATCTACTTCGGCGCCTCGGGGCGCGAGAACGGCTCTGCCTACGACACCTGCGAGTACTCGGTCGAGGAGATCGAGCGGATCGCCCGCACGGCCTTCGAGGCCGCCCGCCGCCGCGCCGGGAGCTCGGGCCGCAAGGCGAAGGTGACCTCGGTGGACAAGGCCAACGTGCTCGAGACCTCGCGCCTCTGGCGCGAGGTGGTCGGCAACGTCGCCGGCGACTACGGGGACGTCGAGCTCGAGCACCTGCTGGTCGACAACGCGGCGATGCAGCTCGTCTCCCGTCCCGCCGACTTCGACGTCGTCCTCGCCGAGAACCTCTTCGGCGACATCCTCAGCGACGAGGCGGCGATGCTGACCGGATCGCTGGGGATGCTGCCCTCCGCCAGCCTCGGCGCCGAGGGTCAGCCGGGCCTGTTCGAGCCGGTTCACGGCTCCGCCCCCGACATCGCCGGCAAAGGCGTCGCCAACCCGCTCGCCACCTTCCTCTCGGCGGCGATGATGCTGCGCCACGGCCTCGGCCGCGGCGAGGACGCGGACCGGATCGAGGCGGCCGTCGACGCTGTCCTCGAGCGGGGCCTCCGCACCCCCGACCTGGCGTCGGGAACGGTCGTCGAGGCGCCGACCAGCGAGCATCCTCTGCAGGAGCGCGAAGTCGGGACCGCGGAGATGACCGCGGCGGTCCTGGAGGAGCTCTCCTAGAACCGCCGCGGCCGTGTCGCTACGGCGCGGTCACCGCCCAGACGCCGTAGGCCGAAAAGGCTTCGCCGGCGTCCCGGGCCTGAAGCACAAGCCCGACTCCCTGCTTGGTGTCGTTCTCGGTGGTCAGCGGGTTGGCGGCCTCGTCGATGTTGTGCCAGCCCATGATGTAGATGCACAGGTGGCCGGGCGCCGCCTGCGGAGTCTGATTGTCCCCGCCGCGTCCGGCGCAATCGGGGCTCGTCTGGCCCATCTGCACCACCGTCGCTTGGGGCGGCGTCTGCAGCGGGAACTGGTAGCTGATCGCGCCGTGCGCCTCGTCTTTCGGTTCGGTTTTGACGCCGCCGCCGCCGACGTCGAACTGGCCTCGCAGGGTGCGGCCGCCTTCGAGCCCGCTCGTCTGCAGCTGTCCGATCACGCTCTTGCCGAGCTTGTTCACGGAGACCGAACCATCGGTGAGCTTGGCGCTGTTGACCGAGTTTTCGCCAAGCTTGGCCGAGGTAACGGCGCCGTTGTCGAGTTTGTTGGTAGTGACGACGCCGTTTTTGATCTTGGCGGCAGTGACGGCGCCGTCGGAGATCTTTTCGGTGCTGATGATGCCGTTGCCGAGGTTGCCGGGTAGGACGGCGTTGGCGCCGAGCTTGCCGGCGGTGACGCCCTTCGGCGCGATCTTGCCGCTGGTGATGGCGCCGCGCTTGATCTTGGCGGCCGTCACCGCGCCGCGCTTGATCTGGTTGGTGCCGACGCTGTTCTTCGGCAGCCCGGCGGCGACGGCGGCGCCACCGAGGGCGACGAAGAGCGCGATCGTCGCGATCACGTTCGCGTAGTTCAGCTTGGGACGGGGAATTCGCATCTTTTCTCTCCTTGAATCGGTTCCGGGCCTTCATTCGAGGCGGCTGCACTGAACACCTTTGACCCATCGGGCATACTTCCCCAACATGGATCAGGTCGAGTTGATTTGGCGAAACGGCGAGTTCGTCCCCTGGGAGGACGCCCAGACCCATGTGCTGAGCCACGGGCTGCACTACGGAACCGGCGTCTTCGAGGGGATCCGCTGCTACGAGACCGAGCGCGGGCCGGCGGTCTTCCGCCATCACGACCACCTCGATCGCCTGCAGAAATCGGCCGAGCTCTACTACCTGGAGCTGCCGTACTCGATCGAGGAGATCCGCCAGGCGACGCACGAGCTGCTGCGCCGCAACGACCTCAAGTCCGCCTACATCCGGCCGCTCGCCTACCGCGGCTACGGCAGCCTCGGCCTCTACGCGAAAGACGCGCCGATCGACCTGATCATCGCCGCCTTCCCCTGGGGCGCCTATCTCGGCGAGGAGAGCAAGAACGGCGGCATCCGCGCCAAGGTCTCGAGCTGGCGCCGGATCAGCCCCGGCGGCTCGATCCCGCACGCCAAGGCCTCGGGCTCCTACCTCAACTCGATCCTCGCCAAGACCGAGTCCCACAACGCCGGCTACGACGAGGCGATCCTGCTCGACGAACGCGGCTTCGTCTGCGAGGGCTCGGGCGAGAACATCTTCGTCGTCCGCGACGACCAGATCCTCACCCCGCCGCACGTCGCCTCGATCCTCGACGGGATCAACCGCAAGTCGGTGATCCAGATCGCCCGCGACCTCGGCTACACCGTGATCGAGCGGGACATCGCCCGCGCCGAGCTCTACCTGGCCGAGGAGGTCTTCCTCACCGGCACTGCCGCCGAGCTGGTGCCGGTCCGCGAGATCGACGACCACCCCCTCGGCAAGCCGGGCGAGGTCACCCGCCAGGTCCAGGCGAAGTTCGAAGACGCCCTCTACGGGCGCGCCGAGGAGTACCTGGAGTGGCTCGACTTCGTCGAGGCTCCCGCCGGCAACAGCTCCAACGGCTCCACCGAGGCTTCCGACTCGGAGTCGATCGGGCGAATTACCCCCGCCGCATAAGCGGCCGGCGCGGCGCGTCCGCGCGCGAAGGGCCAGGCAGGCCCACCCGATCTTCTTCGACTCGAAAGGCAGCAAGCAGATGGAACAGGTGAAGCTCTACGACACGACTTTGCGCGACGGCATGGGGGGGCGCGGCATGTCCCTCTCGGTCGGCGAGAAGCTGAAGGTGGCGCAAGCGCTCGACGCGCTCGGCGTTCACTTCATCGAGGCCGGGTTCCCGAGCAGCAACCCGAAGGAAGCCGAGTTCTTCGAGCGGCTCGCGGAGGTCGAGCTGGAGAACGCGACGATCGTCGCCTTCGGCATGACCCGCCGGCGCGACCGCACGGCCGCCGAGGACGAGGCACTCGGCGTGGTGACCTCGTCCTTCGCGCCCGCGGTCTGCCTGGTCGGCAAGAGCTCGCCGCTGCACGTCGAGAAGGTGATCCGGGTCAGCCGCGAGGAGAACCTGGCGATGATCTCCGACTCGATCGCCTTCTGCCGCGAGCAGGGCAAGCGGCCCTTCTTCGACGCCGAGCACTTCTTCGACGGCTACCGGGAAGACAGCGCCTACGCGCTCGAATGCGTGGCCGCTGCGGCTGGGGCCGGGGCCGAGAACGTCACCCTCTGCGACACCAACGGCGGCAGCCTGCCGAGCTTCGTCGCCGAGGCGACCGCGGCTGCGGTCGCGGCGATCGGGGGCGACGTCGAAATCGGGATCCACACCCACGACGACTCCGGTTGCGGGGTGGCGAACTCGCTGGCGGCGGTGGAAGCGGGCGCCCGCCTCGTGCAGGGCTGCGTCAACGGCTACGGAGAGCGCTGCGGCAACGCCAACCTCGCCTCGATCCTGCCGGCGCTGCAGCTGAAGATGGGCTTCGAGGTCGTCTCGCCCGAGCAGCTTGCGACCCTGGCGCCGACCGCGCACTACCTCGACGAGCTCTGCAACCTCTCCTCCGACCCCGACCGCCCCTACGTGGGGCGAAACGCCTTCGCCCACAAGGCGGGGATGCACGCCGCCGGGGTCGAGGCCGACGCCAGCACCTTCGAGCACCTCGACCCGGCCGCGGTCGGCAACGAGCGCGACATCGTCGCCTCCGAGCTGGCCGGCAAGGCGACGATCCGCAGCCAGGCCGAGCGCGCCGGGATCGAGCTCGACGACGCGGGAGCGACCCGGGCGGTGCAGCGGCTGAAGGAGCAGGAGCACCGCGGCTACCACTACGAGGCGGCGCCGGCCTCCTTCGAGCTGCTGCTGCGGCGCGAGGCGGGCACCTACAAGCCGCTGTTCCGGCTCGAGAGCTTCCGGGTGGTGGTCGAGAAGCACGCCGACGGCGAGGTGATCACCGAGGCGACGGTCAAAGTCGAGGTCGACGGCGAGCGCTACTTCGAGGCGGCCGAGGGCAACGGCCCGGTCAACGCGCTCGACAAAGCGCTGCGGGCGGCGATCGCCGGCAAGTACCCGCACCTCGCCGACGTCGAGCTGACCAACTACAAGGTGCGGATCCTCGACGAAGCCCACGGGACCGGCGCGGTCACCCGGGTGATCCTCGACTCCTCCGACCACGAGCGCGAGTGGGGGACCACCGGCGTCTCGGAGAACATCATCGAGGCCTCCTGGGAGGCCCTGGTCGATTCGCTGGAGTACGCGTTCCAGTGAGCACTCGCGCCTCCAACGAGCAGATCCCGCTCGCCCAGCCGGACATCGGCGCCCGCGAGGAGGAGATGGTGCTCGAGGTGCTGCGCTCGGGCCGGCTCTCGTTGGGCCCGATGGGGGAGCGCTTCGAGCGCGAGTTCGCCGCCTGGCTCGGGGTCGAGGACGCGGTGATGACCTCCAGCGGCACCACGGCGCTGCACCTCGGCGTGCGGATGCTGGGCTGGGGCGAGGGAGACGAGGTCGTGACCAGCCCCTTCAGCTTCGTCGCCTCCGCCAACTGCCTGCTCTACGAGCGGGCGCGGCCGGTCTTCGTCGACGTCGACGAGGAGACTCTCGACCTCGACCCCGCCGCGGCCGCCGACGCGGTGGGGGCGAGGACGGTCGGCCTGCTGCCGGTCCACATCTTCGGCTACCCGGCGGCGATGGCCGAGTTGGAGGCGCTGGCGCAGCGCCATGGCCTCGGCATGCTCGAGGACGCCTGCGAGGCCCTCGGTGCGGTCGACTCGGAGGGCCGCAGGGTCGGCGCCCGCGGCAACCTCGCCACCTTCGCCTTCTACGCCAACAAGCAGATGACGACGGGGGAGGGGGGCATGATCGTCCCCCGCGACGCCGAGGAGGCGGCGCGGCTGCGCTCGGAGCGAAACCAGGGACGCGCCGTCGACATGGGCTGGCTCGACCACGATCGGCTCGGCTTCAACTACCGCCTCTCCGACCTCGCCGCCGCCCTCGGCGTCGCCCAGGTCGAGAAGCTCGACTCGCTGCTCGAGCGCCGCGCCGCGGTGGCGCGGATGTACGAGGAGCGGCTCGCCGGCATCGAGGGACTGCGGACGCCGATCGCCGATCGCGGCGCCGAGGTCCGGAGCTGGTTCGTCTACACCGTCCGCCTACCGCAGGCGGCCGACCGCGACGCGACGATCGCCCGCCTCGCCGAGCGCGGCGTCGCCTCAAAGGCCTACCTGCCCTGCATCCATCTCTTCCCGCACCTGCGCGAGCTCGGCTACAGCGAGGGCCGGTTCCCGGTCGCCGAAGCCGCTTCGGCGGACTCGCTGGCGCTGCCGTTCTTCCCGGCGATGAGCGAGGCGCAGGTGGATCGCGTCTGCCAGGAGCTGGCGGCGGCCCTCGGGCAGGCTCCGCTCCCGGCATAATCGCGCCCCCGATGGGACGCTTCCGCAAAGACCCCGATCCGCGCTTCTGGCGGCTCAACCGCTCGCTGGCCTTCGACTCCTGGCTGGCGCCCTACGACATCGACCAGTCGAAGGCGCACGCCCGCGGCCTCTGCGGGATCGGCGTCCTCAGCGAGGACGAGCTGGCGCAGATCGAGCAAGGGCTCGACCGGGTCCGCGCCCGCATGGCCGAGCACGGCTTCGAGTTCGAGCCCGCCGACGAGGACATCCACATGGCGATCGAGCGCCTGCTGGGCGAGGAGATCGGTCCGCTGGCGGGCAAGCTCCACACCGGCCGCTCGCGCAACGACCAGGTCGCGACCGACGTGGCGATGGTCGTCCAGGCTCATTCCCTGCGCGCGATCGAGCTCTGCGGCGCCGCGATGCAACGCCTGCTCGATCTGGCCGAGACGCACAGGGACTGGACGATGCCCGGCTACACCCACCTGCAGCGCGCCCAGCCGGTCTACCTCGGCCACCACCTGCTCGCGTACTTCTGGATGCTCGCCCGCGACGTTCTCCGCTTCCAGTTCGCCCTCGACAGCGCCTCGGTGATGCCGCTCGGCTCCGGCGCCCTGGCCGGCGTCAACTGGGAGATCGACCGCGACTCGGTCGCCGCCGACCTCGGCTTCGCCCACGTCAGCCACAACTCGATCGACGGCTCCTCCAACCGCGACTTCGTCCTCGACTATCTGAACGCCGCCTCGACCTGCGCGATGCACCTCTCGCGCCTGGGCTCGGAAATCGTCATCTGGAGCAGCAGCGAGTTCGGCTTCTGCGAGCTCGACGAGTCCTTCTCCTCAGGAAGTTCGATCATGCCGCAGAAGAAGAACCCGGACTCGGCCGAGCTCCTGCGAGCCAAGAGCCCGCGGGTCGCCGCCTCGCTGCAGACGCTGCTCGGGGTGATGCACGCGCTGCCGCTCACCTACGGCAAGGACATGCAGGAGGACAAGGAGCCGCTCTTCGACGCGATCGACACCATCGAGGCCTGCCTCGACGCGACCGCCGGCATGCTCGAAGGGATCGAGTTCCGCCGCGAGCGGATGGAGGAGGCATCCGGCGACGAGATGCTGGCGGCGACGGAGGTCGCCGACCTGCTGGTCCGCCGCGGGGTGCCGTTCCGCGAGGCGCACGGGATCGTCGGCGGCCTCGTCCGCGACGCGGTCGAGCGCGGCAAGTCGCTGTCCGAATTGACCCCCGAGGAGCTGCGCGAGCGCTCCGAGCATCTCGACGACTCCTACTACGAGGTGCTGCAACGCAGCAGCTGGCTCGAGTCGAAGCGGATCGCCGGCGGCACCGGCTCGGCCCCGCTGGCACGGCAGCTGGACGAGGCGCGCGAGACCCTCGCCGCCGTCCAGGCGCGGGTCGCCCGCGGGTGAAACCGCGGCCCTCAGGGTCGCGCCGCCGGGCCCACCGGCTCGGAGAGCCGTTGGGGGCTGACTTCTTCGACCGCTCGGTCCACCAGGTCGCCCGCGACCTGATCGGCTGCACGCTCCTCTACGAGGGCTGCGGCGGCGTCATCGTCGAGACCGAGAGCTACGACGCCGACGACCCCGCCTGCCACGCCTACGTCGGGCTGACCGAGCGGACCAAGGTCCTCTTCGGGCCCCCTGGCCGCGCCTACGTCTACCTCTCCTACGGGATCCACAGCCTGCTGAACGCCGTCGCCGAACCCGACGGGGAGGCGGCCGCCGTCCTGATCCGGGCGCTGGAACCGACCGACGGGATCGAGACGATGCGCGAGCGGCGCGGGCACAAGCCCGACCACGAGCTCTGCTCGGGCCCCGGCAAGCTGACCGAGGCGCTGGGGATCACGCTGGCCGACAACGAGCGGGATCTCAGCAGGGAGCCGTTCCTGCTGCTGGCGCCCGAGGGCGCGCGGCCGGAGATCGTCACCGGCCCGCGGATCGGCATCACCAAAGCCGTCGACAACCCGTGGCGCTTCTGCGCCGCCGGCAACCGCAACGTCTCGCGGCCCTGGCCTAGCCCGCGGTGACGCCGCCGCCGGTTTCCGGCGCGGCTTCTTCGGGCGCGGCTTCCGGGGTCACTTCTTCGGGCGCCGCTTCTTCGGGTTCCGGCGTTTCGACCGGGCCCGCTTCGGCTTCGCCGCCGCCGGCTTCCGGTTCGACCGGGGCTTCGTATTCCCCTTCGCCTTCTTCGGTCGCTTCGTATTCGAATTCGGTCGATTCGCCCGTTTCCCCGGCTTCGCCGCCTTCGTCTTCGCCTCTTGCCGCCTTGCGCGCGGCCTTTTCGGCGGCGTGTTCGGCCTGGATGTCGCGCCAGGCGGAGATCACGCTGGCCCAGATCAGCGCCGGGAAGGTGCCGCCCATCACCGGACCGCCGTTGTAGAGCGTCGTCATCGGCGTCGTCGAGTCCGGATAGCCGACCCAGACGCAGGCCGTGACTTCGTCCCCGATGCCGCCGCAGAACCAGGCATCGCCGTTGTTCTCGGTCGTCCCCGTCTTGCCCCACTGGCCTTCGACGCCGATCTGGGCGTTGGTGCCGGTGCCGCCGGAGACGACGGTTTCGAGGATGCTCTTCGCGGTCTTGATGTTTTCTTCGTCGAAGACCTGGGTGTGGATCGAGTCGTTGTCGCCGCCCTTGATCAGGTCGCCGTCCTTGTTGGTCACTTCGGTGAAGGCGACGGGGCTGTCACCGGGTCGCGGCGCCAGGGTGCCGCTGACGCGGTCGCCGTCGTTGCCGATCGTGCTGTACGCGTAGGCCCAGCCGAGCGGGGTGGCGCCTTCCTTGAGGCCGCCGAGGACCATCGCCGGGTTGGTCGAGATCGGGTCGTCGTAGCCGGCCTTGTGGATCGTCGAGGCGATCGAGCGGGTGCGCTGCTGGACCGTCTTCCCCTTCAGCCCTTCGAGGCCCAGCGCCGCGTAGATCGAGTTGTCCGAGTAGGTGGTCGCGCAGACGATGTCGCAGGAGCCGAGGTAGGAGTCCTCGTCGTTGGAGACTTCGAAGACTTCCTTGCCCTTCTTGCCGAAATGGAAGGTGCGGTGTTCGGAGGGGTAGACGGTGTAGGGCGAGATCCCCTCTTCCAGGGCGGTGATCAGGGTGAAGGGCTTGATCGAGGAGCCTGGCTGGCGATGGCCCTGGGTGGCCAGGTTGAACGGCTTGGTCGCGAAGTCGGGGCCGCCGACCATCGCCTTGATCCCGGCGTTGTGGTTGTCGATCACCACCACGGAGGCGGTCGCCGGCGAGTAGCCGAGGTAGCTGTTGACGGCTTCTTCGGCGGCTTCCTGGAGCTGCAGGTCGAGGGTCGACTTGACTTTGAGGCCGCCGAAGAAGGCCTTCGAGGCGCCGTAGCGTTCGACGAGCTGCTGGCGCAGGTAGGCGGTGAAGTAGGGGGCGCGCGAGTCGAGCGTCGGCGGCTCGATGCTGCTGGGGGAGGGCAGCGCCTGTTCGGTGCCTTCGCGCATCTGCTCTTCGGTGATGTAGCCCTGTTCGGCCATCTTTTCGAGCACCATGTTGCGGCGTTCCAGCGAGTTTTCGGGATAGACCTTGGGGTCGTAGGCCGAGGGCGAGGAGATGATCGCCGCCAGCGTCGCCGCCTCCCACGGCTCCAGGACCGCCGCGCAGGGTTCGGTCGGGGTGCCGCAGCCGGGGTGGGCCTCGCCGAAGTAGGTCCGCGCCGCCGCCTCGATCCCGTAGGCGCCCTCGCCGAAGTAGATCGTGTTCAGGTACTCGGTGAGGATCTTGTCCTTGCTCCAGTGGCGCTCGAGCCGGTAGGCGAGCGCCGCCTCGCGGAACTTCTCCAGCACCGTGCGGCTGCCTTCGGCTTCGAGCGCGTTCTTGACGAACTGCTCGGTGATCGTCGAGGCGCCCTGGGCGGCGCTCTGGCTGAGGATGTCTTTGACCAGCGCGCGCCCGATCCCCTGGAAGTCGACGCCGTTGTGCTCGTAGAAGCGGGCGTCCTCGATCGAGACCACCGCGTTCTTGATGTTGGGGGAGATCTGCGAGGAGCTGAGGAGGATTTTGTTCTGGTCGCTGGTCAGCGTCCCGATCGGTTCGCCGTTGGCGTCGAGGACCTCGCTGTTCTTCGAGGCCTTGTACTCGGCGAAGTTGTAGATCGCCGGCAGGTCGGTCGAGACCGCGGCCATCATCCCGAAGATCATCGAGACCACGGCGAGGACGCCGAGGCCGAGCAGGACGAAGAGGATGCGCAGCTTCTTCAGGCGCGGTTTCGACCCCCGGGGAGGCGAGGGCGGTCCCGGCGCGGTGGCAGAGATCGAGGGCGGAGGAGGGGGCGGGGTCTCGCCGCCGCCGTTGCTCCGGCGTTTGAGTCCTAGGACAGCCATCAAGAAGAGGCGCTACACCAGCGTCAAAGAAAAAGGCTCGACGTCCTTGGAGAGGCGCCGAGCGAAGGCGGCAGTCTAGCATTGCCGCCGTGCCCGACCTGACGCGCAACGCCGTCGACGTGCTGCCCGAGGGGCGGCTCGCCGAGCAGCTCCAGAGCGGAAAACCGCTGCGCGTGAAGCTCGGCATCGACCCGACCACGGCTGACATCCACCTCGGCCACACCGTCGTCCTCGAGAAGCTGGCCGAGTTCCAGCGAGCCGGCCACACCGTCGTCCTGATCATCGGCGACTTCACCGCCCAGGTCGGGGATCCGAGCGGCCGCTCGGCCACCCGGCCGGTGCCGACGGCGGCGGAGATCGAGGAGAACGCGGCCACCTACCAGGAGCAGGCGTTCAAGATCCTCGACCGCGAGCGGACCGAGGTGCGGCGCAACAGCGAGTGGCTGCGGATGGAGCCGGAGGGGCTGCTGGGGCTGCTGGCGCAGACGACGGTGGCGCGGCTGCTCGAGCGCGACGACTTCCAGAAGCGGATGGCGGAGAGCCGGCCGATCGCCGCGCTGGAGCTGCTCTACCCGCTGCTGCAGGGCTACGACTCGGTTGCGGTCGAGGCCGACGTCGAGCTCGGCGGGACCGACCAGAAGTTCAACCTGCTCTTCGGGCGCGACGTGCAGAACGCCTACGGCCGGCCGCCGCAGTCGATCATGACCCTGCCGATCCTGGTCGGAACCGACGGCGTCCAGAAGATGAGCAAGTCGCTCGGCAACTACGTCGGCGTCACCGACCCGCCGGAGGAGATGTTCGGCAAGCTGATGAGCATCCCCGACCCGGCGATGGCCGAGTACTACCGGCTGCTGCTGGGAGCCGAGCAGCCGCAGAAGCCGCCGAACGAGGCCAAGCGCGAGCTCGGGCGGCGGCTGGTCGACCGCTTCCACGGCGAGGGCGCCGGCGCAGCGGCCGAGGAGCACTTCAACCGCGTTCACGTCCAGCACGCCGTTCCCGACGACATCCCGGAGATCGACCTCGGCGACTACCGCGCCGACGGCGACGGCCTGGTCCACCTGCCCGCCTTGATCCGCGGGGCCTTCGGGGTCAGCAGCAGCGAGGGACGGCGCCTGATCCAGCAGGGAGGGGTCAAGCTCGACGGCGAGCCGGTGCCCGCGGAGCCTCTCGACCTCGCGGTCGATACTCTTGACGGGCGCGTGCTGCAGGTTGGCAAGCGGCGCTTCTGCCGGCTTAGGGCCACCCCCTAGGCAAACCGCCCTGCAAGCGCTATACTCCTTCGTCCTTCTGGAGTTGCCTCAGGCGACTCCCGAGCGTCAAGCGGCGAGACCCGCCGTAGGAGGCGCAGCGGTCTTTGAAAACTGAGCAGCGTGCATCTCCGCGGACCCGAGCAACGGTCTGCGGAATGTTCAGCCCGACCCATTCGGTGCGCCAGCGTGCCGGATGGTCTTGATTTACCTCGTCATGTCGGTCGCCGTACTTGTGTACTCGGCGGCCAACTGAGATATGACAGGCTCTCTGTAGAAGTACATTTCACGGAGAGTTTGATCCTGGCTCAGGACGAACGCTGGCGGCGTGCTTAACACATGCAAGTGGTGCGACGAACCAGGGCTTGCCCTGGGGCAAAGCCGCGAACGGG
>DASSMM010000052.1:0-3834 GCA_035688825.1 Solirubrobacterales bacterium
GAGGTCCTGACCCCGGAGGGCGAGGTCTGGAGCGGTGAAGCGCGCCAGGTCTCGACCCGGACCGAGGTCGGCGAAATCGGCATCCTCGCCAACCACGCGCCCGTCCTCGCGGCGCTGCGGCCGACCGAGCTCCGCCTCCACATCTCCGAGTCGGAGACGAAACGTTACGCGCAGGCCCACGGCTGGCTGCAGGTCTACGGCAACACCGCCCGGCTCCTGCTCGAGGAGGCGATCCCGCCCGAGGATCTCGACGGCGGCACCCTCAAAGAGCAGCTCTCCGACGCCGAACGGCGCCTTTCCGAGAGCGAGGAGGGCAGCGCCGAGCGGGCCCGGGCGCAGAAAGACAAGGACCGGGCCGAAGCGTTTCTCTCTATCGCCGGGGCGTAAGGGGCGCGCCCCTCGCCCTCGGTTATGTCTGACGAGCTCCTCGTACTCGCCAAGCGGCTGATCAGCTTCGAAACCTGCGAGCCGGATGCGATCTCCGAGGCCGCGGGGTTCGTGCAGGGGTGGCTGGAAGCTCGGGGGATCGAGACGAGGGCCGACGAGGTGCGCGGCCTGCCGGTGGTGATGGCCGAGGTAGGGCCCGCGGATGCCCCGACCGTGGTTCTGCACGGGCACATCGACGTGGTGCCCGGGCACCCCGGGCAGTTCGTGCCCGAGACCGCCAACGACCGGCTGATCGGGCGCGGGGCCTACGACATGAAGGGGGCGGTCGCGGCGATGCTGCTGGTGATCGCGGCGATGCGCGACCAGGACCGGGTGCGGGTCCGTCTCGGCATCGTCGGCGACGAGGAGTCCGAGGAAGACAGCGACCGCGGCTCCGACCACCTCGTCGACACCGGCTTCACCGGCGACTTCGCGATCACCGGTGAGCCCACCGACCTCCACATCGGGATCGAGGCCAAGGGCGTGCTGGCGCTGCGGCTGGAGGTGGGGGGAACGGCGGCGCACGGGGCCACCCCCTGGCTCGGCGACAACGCCGTCCTCAACGCGATCGACGTTTTCCGCAGTATCGAGTCGCTACCGTTTGCCCGGCACAGCTCGGAGCTGTTCGACCGCCCTTCGATCAACCTGGGAAGGATCGTCGGCGGCGACGCTCTCAACAAGGTGCCCGACCGATGCGTGATCGACGTCGACATCCGCTACCTGCCCGGCCAGGATCCGGAGGCGATCCTCGCCGAAGTGCGGGAGATCCCCGGCTGCGAGGCGAAAGCGCTGCTGACCCGGCCGCCGGCCACGGTCGACCGCGACTCCGCCTACGTGCGGGCGCTGCGCTCCTCGGCCCGCGAGCACCACGACGGCGAGCCGATGAGCGTCGGCCGCGACGGCGCCTCCGACGCGGTCTCCTTCCTGCGGGTGGGCGTGCCGGCGGTCGAGTTCGGCCCGATCGGTGCGGGTCACCACGGGCCGGCCGAGTGGGTCTCGCTCTCCTCGCTGGAGACCTACCGGCAGGCGCTCGAGTCGTTCCTGCGGGAGATTCCGGACCGCCTCGATGAGTAGCGACGGGCCGCTGAACGCAGAGGGGTGGTCGCCGAAGAAGCCGCCCCCGGGCGGCGACGGGGAGGCGGCGCCGAAGCCGAAACGCTTCTGGTGGCGCTTCGTCCTCGCCTCGGTGCTGATCGTCGCGATCTCCGCGGCGGCGACGGCGACCAGCATCCTCCTCTACATCGACAGCATCGCCGAAGCGATCGCGCCGCAGAACAACAAGATCCAGAAGAAGCTGAACCGGTTCCTGGCGGACGCCGATTCCGGCGCCCCCGAGAACTTCCTCCTGATCGGCTCCGACAAACGCGCCGGGGCCGAATTCGCCGAAGACCAGGGCCGCTCCGACACGACGATGCTGATCCGCATCGATCCGGAGAAGCAGCTGATCTCGATGATGTCGATCCCGCGCGACCTCAAGGTCGAAATCCCCGACGTCGGGACCGGCAAGTTCAACGAAGCCTATTTCTACGGCGGCACCAAGCTGACCCTGCGGGTCGTCAAGGAACTGACCGGGTTGCCGATCAACCATGTTGTGAACATCGATTTCCTCGGCTTCGCGCAGGGCGTCTACGCGATCGGCTGCGTGTACGTCGACGTCGACCGCCGCTACTACCACTCGAACGCCGGCCTGCCGCCGTCCGAACAGTACGCGGAAATCAACGTCACCCCGGGCTACCAGCTCATGTGCGGCAAGCAGGCGCTCGACTACGTGCGCTACCGCCACACCGACACCGACATCGTCCGCTCGGCGCGCCAGCAGGAGTTCCTCAGCGCCGCCCGCTCGCGGGTCTCGGTCAAGGACATCGTCCTCGACCAGGGGGACCTGATCGAGGCCTTCACCGACTACACGACCTCCGACATCAGCGACGGCAAGACCCTGCTGGAAGTGCTGAAGCTGCTGGCGGCGGCGCGCAACGCGACGATCAACGAGGTCCACTTCCCGGCCGAACTCGGCCCCAGCTTCGTCTACGCGTCGGAGGGGGCGATCGAAGGCGCGGTCGAAGAATTCCTCGGCGGGGAGACGGTCAAGGAGGCCCGGGCGCAGGCGCGGGCGGCGAAGAAGCAGCGCAAGAAGTCGAACCCGACCGCTCACAAGAAGAAGCCGAAGCGCAAGAAGCCGAAGGTCGAAATCGACAAGTCCGGCAGCGACGGCCTGGAACCCGCCCGCGAAGCCGGCGAAGCGGAGGCGAAGATCGCCGCCCGGCGCGCCCACGGGAACTTCCCGATCTACTACCCGACGCGGCTTCCTCCCGGCACCCGCTACGTCGAAAGCGACCCCTACGAAAAGGTCGTCGACCCCTGGGTCTACCACCTCAAGGACGAACAGGAAGGCCGCCACCTCGCCTACCGGATGGTCCTCGTCGACGAAGAGGCCGACGGCGATCACTACTTCGGCGTGCAGGGGATCCGGGGCTGGTCTGACCCGCCGATCCTCGAAGATCCGGGCCTGACCAAGACGATCAACGGGCGCGAATACGAGATCTTCCTCGACGACGAAAACGTGAAGTTGATCGCCTGGCACCGCGGCGACAACACCTATTGGATCTCCAACGACCTGCTGCGCACCCTGACGAACGATCAGATGGTCGGCATGGCGCGCTCGGCGGACGTTCTGATCAAGAAGAAAAAGCCGAAGAAAAAGGGTAGGAGGCAGCCATGAGTGAGCAGCTGGAGCCGGTTGGCGTCATCGGGGTGGGCTGGGTCGGGCTGGTCACGGCGGCCTGCTTCGCCGAGCTCGGCCACCAGGTCATCGCCCGCGACATCCTGCCCGAGAAGGTGGAGGCACTCTCGCGCGGGGAGGTGGCGATCCACGAGCCGGGGCTCGAGGACCTGCTGCGCCGCAACGCCGAGCGGATCACCTTCACCACCGAGATGAACGAGTTGCTGGAGGGGGCGCGGCTGCTCTTCGTCTGCGTCGACACCCCGCCGACCTACTCCGGCGACGCCGACCTCTCGCGGGTGCGGGCGGTCGTCCAGGAGCTGCCCGAAGGCAGCGACCACGTGCTGATCATGAAGAGCACGGTGCCGGCCGGGACCGGTCAGTCGATCCGGCGCGACATGCCCGAGCTCTCCTACGTCTCCTGCCCCGAGTTCCTCAAGGAGGGGACGGCGGTCGAGGACTTCATGCACCCCGACCGGGTCGTGGTCGGCTCCGACCCCGGCGACGAGGCGGCGGCCGACGCGGTCGAAGCGCTCTACAAGCCGCTCGGCGGCGAGATCCTCCGCACCGACGTCGCCAGCGCCGAGATGATCAAGCTCGCCTCCAACGCCTTCCTGGCGACGAAGATCTCCTTCATCAACGAGATCGCCAACGTCTGCGAGGAGGTCGGCGCCGACGTCGGCCAGGTC